>JBKBID010000067.1:0-13294 GCA_046299515.1 Thermoflexales bacterium
TATCTCTCCGGTCACGCGCCAGGTCTGCGCCGGCTCGCCGGTGTACGACAGCGCGGCCTGCCACAGCGGGCCGGCCAGCACGCGCGGCGAAATCGGGTCGTCGCTCACGCGCAGATCGAAGTTGACCACGTGCTGCACGTTTGGCACAAAGCGCTGCGGCGCGGCGATGACGTAGTGAATCTCGCAATACGGCGCGACATCGGCGCACTGCGGCAGCTTGTTGAAGCACTGCTCGATGCGCGCAAAGCGCGCGTTGAGGTTGGCCAGAGCGTTCTGCAATGTGCTCAGCTCTGTCTCCAACGCTATCAGCCGCGCCTCCAGCCCGTCCACCCGCGTTCTCAGCGCGTCTATCAGCGGCGCAGGATCGGGCCTGGATTCGAGCGCGGCGATGCGCGAAGTCAGCGCATCCACGCGGTCGCCCAAAGCGCCGATCAACCGGCGCAGGTCGTCGCAGCATGACGGCTGCGCGCTCGGCGTCTCCTCCACGTCCTCGCCGTTCAAGCATGCGCTGAGATACGCCCAGAACGTCGAGGAGAGCGAATCGGGCCGCTTGGTGGCGTCGAGCTGGCCGATGGCCTGCACCAACGGCGTGTTCGACGCATCAAACAGGTTGTACTCGCGCACCAAGCAACAGGTCAGGCGCGCGGCGCGGCGCAACTGCTCGCGGTTGAACGGCGGCTCTCCGGCTAGCGCGATGACGATGTGCTGCGGGTGCGGGTCAGGGTCGCCGCACAAAAAGCGCGGGTAGCAGTTCTCCGGCGGGATCAGCTCCTCGATGCCCCCGTTGGCGCGCACGTAGTAGTGCGCGCTCTGCGCCGTCTGCGTGCACAGGTCGCCGAACGGCCGCGCGAAGTCGTCTGGCGTGTAATTGCCCCACGCCGCTATCACCACGCTCTGCGGCGCAATGCGCGAAGCGGTGGGCAGGCAGTGAAAACGGCTGCGGTGTAAGCAGTGATGCTCGTCAATGCCAAGATGCTCGCACAGCATAAATCCCTCCTTTCGGCGCGCAGATTGTGCCGGCGTAGCCGCGCACGTGGAGCGCGGGATGATAGGGCGCAGGGTCGCGCATGCGCTGGATGCGCGTCGCCGCAAACTGCCCTTTCTTGAAGATGCCCTTGATGCGCTCGATCTGCGCCTCTACGCGCGCGCGCAGCTTGCTCAGCGCGTCGAAGGCGTCGGAATACTTCTGGATGTCGAAGCGATGCATCCGTTCGCTCACGGTGCGCTGCCAGGCCAGGCTGTTGGCCTTGCTCTCGCTCTCCGACACGCTCGAAGCCTGCGCCTGCCCGTGCGCGTCGGTGTTCGAGCCGGTGTGCACCTCGCTGACGGTCAGTTGCCGCCCCAGGCTCGCGCTGCGCGAGTCGTTGCGCGCCGAACTGTCGCCGCGCCCGCGCATGTGCGCGTCGTTCTCGCGAAAGCCGCGCGTCTCCGCGACGCTCTGGCTGCCCGCGCTGCTGAACGAGCGCAGGAACGTCAGACCCTGCGACGTGCTGGTCGCCTCGCCGACGTTGCGCCCCGTCGCCCAGCGCGGCCGCTGCTCCGCGCCAGACTGGAACACATAAGAAAGATTGAAAGAGCCTGCGCCTGGAATCGGGATGGACAGTTGAATGTTAAACTCGGCAGAAGCGGCAAAGTTAGGAAATACGCCTATCACCGGCAACGCATTGATGCGTCTCCTGAGCACCTCTAACTCCGTTAGCACACGTGGGCATATCGGCGTGAGGTCAAGATCCTCAATAGGCTCAACGCGCCGCAAGCATCCGGTGAAGTCGTACGGCCCGTCGCAGTGGATGCCGCTGGGCAGGTCGCCTGGCTGCGGTAACGGGCCGCTCAACGACACGTTGATCGGCGTCAGCCCAATCGTGATCCCGCCTGGCAGCGTGATCTCGTCGGGCAAAAGATTGATGCTGTAGTCGTGCTGGATGCTCGGCGATGGCACGGGCGAATAGCGATACTGGCCGTGCCCTTCGGTGCTGTAGCCGTCCATCTGGCCGTCGCCAGCGCTGCGCTGCTCGTTGGCCCGCGTAGTCGTCGCGCGCTTGCTGGCGTCGCTGCGGCTGTTGCTCGCCTGTTGCGTGCGCCCGCGATCCCACGATTGCGTGCGAAAGTAGGCGAACGTCTCGCCGTCGGTCGCCGAACGCGCGCGGGTGTAGCCGTCGCCGTTGGTCTGATGCACGGCGTAGCTGCCGGTGTTCGACCAATCGCAGCTCCAGTTCTGCGAGCTGCCGTCCGCGCGGCCCTCGCGCTCGGCCCGCGAACGTCCGAGCGACACGCGCTCGGACGACCCGACGCCGCGCTTGTCGTTCACCAGCGGCGCGAGATACGCCAGCGCCAAGTCCAGCGCCTCGCGCTGTGCGTACAGCGTCGTCAGCGGCTCTTGGCACGAATAGCGGCAGGCCGCGACCCAGATCGCCTGGATGTTGCGCTGAATCAGCTCGCGCACCTCCGGCGAAACCGCGCCCACCATCTGCACGACGCCGGCTTGCCTCATCGCTACGGTCAGCATCAATACACCCTCCTGAACACGCAGGTGTACGTGTCCAACCCCTGCGTGATCGTGATGGTCATGTATTCGGGCGGGTATGGGGCGGTCACCTGGACGTAGAACTCCCATCCCGCGCCGACGATGTAGCTCACGCCGTAGACGAAGCTCGGCGGCGTGATGGCGATGAGTATCGGGAAGCTGTTCGTCGGGAAGAAGACGCGATACAGCTCCGTCGTCGCGTCGGGATACAGCCGCTGCACCAGGAACGGGCAACCTCCGCCGATGGGCGGCAAGCTGGGCGCAGACGGCGCACCGAACGGCGTAGCCGTCGGCGGCTGCGGGAACGGCGTCGGGAACGGCGGAGTTGGGTTCGCCGGCGGCCTGGGCGGGTCGAACGTCGGCAGCGCAGGTAACGCAGGCGTCGCAGGCTGCGGCAACGCCGGCGTCACAATGGGATATGGCGTGTAGGGCTGCAGCGTCGGGCCAAGCGGCGTCACCTGCTGCGGCGTGATGTGCGGCTCGCCGATGGGACGACAGCCGCAGTTGCCGTACTCGCAACCGCACTCGATGTTCAGGCTGCGGCTCAAGTACGTCGCCGCGCCGAGGCTCAGCGATGCAAGTAGAGCGGCTGCGAGCTGCGATAGACGCTTTCGCCTATCCACCCTCCACCTCCGTCAAACAACAGGTTGTCCTCGCGCACCGTGTACGGCCGCCATATCACGCAGCCCATCGGTTCGACGTAGCGCCGGATGTAATCCTGCGCGAACAGCATCTGGTTGCGCGATTTGACGTACTCATTCAGCGCACGCTCGGCGTGCTCGTGCATCATCAGCAGGTGCTTGGCGATGTCGCTCAAGTCCTGCGCGGTGACGATGTGCTGCGAGGACGAACGGCCCTCGGAGTCCGACTCGGCGTCGCTGCGCGAGCGGGCGGTCATTTGGCCGCTGCCCTGCGCGCGCGCGCGCGATTCCGAGATGCCCCAGCCGCGCCCCTGGTCGCGCTGGGTCATGGTCACGTCGGTCTCGCCGCGCGCCTCGTTGACGCTCGACGACGCCGTGTACGACCGCGCATCGGCCTGCGCGTTGAACCAGCTCAGGCTGGTGCTGGCGTCTTCGCTCGATCCGGTAGCCAACGCACTGTAGTCGCTCCGGCTGCGCGAGTTCTCCGACTCGCGACGGAATCGCGAAGCCTGGTTGCGCAGATACTCGCTCGCGCCGCTCAGCGAGTGCGTCGTCGCATAGAACAGGAACGCATTGCTGCGCGACGAGTCGTAGCTCTGCGATATGGAGCAGTCCACGTTCCAGTCGCCGTAGGACGTGTTCGAGATGCTGAAGCTCGTGCCGTCCTCGCGGGCGCTGGACTCCTCGCGCGATGAGCCGCGCGAATCGCTGCGCGTCTCGCCGCGCCCTACGTCGTCGCTCTCGGTCTCCTGTTGCGAACGCGAGCGGCTGAGCGCGTAGTCCGCGCTGCGCGTCTCGGTCTCATGTCGCGCCGTCGAGTCCTCTTGCGACCGCGCCAGCGAATCGGAGCGCCGCGACGACTGCGACACGCTGCGCGTCTGGTCTGTTGCCTGGCTCTTGGCGTCGCGCCGGTAGTGCCCGATGTCCGTCGTGCGCGATTGGTAGAAGTCAACCTTGCTGGCGTACTTGGCGACGAGATACGAGATCAGATGCAGGCGCGCATAGAGCATCTGAAGAAACTCGTCGCCGCAGGCCAAAGGCGCGTAGAGGCAGAACGCGAAGTCTATCTGCTCCTCCGCGTCCTCGCGCGCGCATTGATGCAGCGCGCCGAACTGGGCGAGCAGATATTCGCGCCAATCCACGCGCGGCAAGACGCCGCACGGCGCGCCGATGACCTCACATCCGACCGCGTCCAACGCCCATCTCCTCGTACATTTTGGCGGCCATGCTGCGCGCGCCGTCCTCGCCCGACGCGCACGCGCGGCTGAGCTGGTTGATGAAGCGCGGCAGCACGATGCGCTGCTTGCGGAAAGCCGCCGCGACGACCGGCTCGACAAACGCCGTCGCAGCGGCGGAGACGACCTGCGCGCCCTGCGCCGCGCGCAACGCGCGCATCGCCGCGCCTTCGGGCGGCTGATGCCGCGCGACGTGCATCACCGCATGCGCGCGCTCGCGCACGCGACGATATTCGTTCAGCGTCAGGGCGTTCTGGCGCATCGCGGCCAGGATGACCGCGTTGACGGTGGCGTAGGCAGCCGCCTTGAAGAACTCGTGAGCAAACGACGTCTCAAGCAACGCCTTGCGCCGCGCCTCGCGCAGTTGCGCGCGGTTCTTGTAGCCGAACGCGCGCATCTCCGCCAGGTCGCCGCGCCGCGTCATGATCGCCATGTTGTCGCGCAGCGAGTTGAACGTCGCGGCCTGTCGCCTCGCAGCGGCGTAGGCGACGGTCTCTAGCGTGTTCAGCGCAAAGGCGACGAAGAAGGCGACGCGCAGGCGATTGATGGGCTGGCGAGCGCGGATCTCGCGCGCGTCGAGCCGCGCAGAGACATACTCCGACACGGCTCTGCTCAGCTCCGGTATGGCGATGTATTCCTGGCGCAGCGCAGCCATGACGAACGGCTTGACGATAGCCCTGACGACGGCCGCCTTCAGCCTGCGCTGAGCCTCGCGCTGCATCGCCTCAATGCGCTCGTCGTCCGTGCGCGGCGCACGCGCGCGCGCCTTGCCCAACAGCTCGCGGGTCAGGATCGCGCGCAGCGATTCGCGCGCCCTGGCCTGGCGCTGCGCCGCAAGGCGCAGCGACTCGGTCAGCCGCCGCGTCAGGAAGCCGAGCAGTCCGAGCATCGCCTAGTTTTGCCGCGCCGCCGAAAGCATGACGAGCGCGCTCTCCACCAACGGCTGGTTGGTCATCGGGATCAGGTAGTCGTTCTCGATGAGCTTGACCAGCGCACTCTCGGATATGCCCAGCGCGACGAGCTCGCGACCGGTGCGCACGTTCGGATACTCCTCCGCGCCGAGCTGAAACTTGCCGTTTAGCCCGTCGATCACGATGACGCCGTCGAGCTGATACTTCGCGTCGAGCAGCGCCTTCATCGGGTCTGTCCTTCGCTTAGCCATGTCAGACCTATTGCGGGCACGACTGCGCCAACGGCGTGCATTCGCACTCGCCGCAGCCGGTGTCAACCACGATCACGCTGGTCGGATATTCGATGACCGGAATGCCCTCCAAGCCATACGTCCAGCGGATGATGCGCTTGCCGCGCCATTCCATGCGCGAATCCGGCGCGGCGTTGTCCTGGCGCACGACGAACGTGCCGTGCGCGCCTTGCGTGACGTTGCCGGCCTGCACGAGCGTGGGCGGCTGATAGAACGCGCCCAAGCGCTGGCCGTCGCTGCGACGCCCGATCATCACGATCTTGCCGGTCGGGATGTAGAAGTTGGGGCGTCCCTGGTTGTCCAGGTAGAAGCCGTTGTACACGCGCGGCTCAGGCAAGTTGCGCGCGGCGAAGAACTGCGCCAAGCGCGCCATGCCGATGGCGTCGCAACACGCGCTCAGGCTCATGCGCCCGATGTCAAGCGGGTTGGTGTTGCGCAACAGGCACTCCCACGTGCGCGAGTTGGCGTACATCACCGCGCTTGAGTCGAACATCGCGTTCGTCGTGCCGATCACGCTCTGCGCGATGCAGGCGAGGTCGGCCAACGGCGTGCTGTTAGCGCGGTCGCACGCCGACGTGGTGAAAGCCGCGCGCGTGATCTTGTATCGCTGGCTCCACACGATCAAACCGTCGTCGTTGCGCTCCTCGACGTAGCCGTTCACCAACGCCTGCCAGATGAGCGTCTCTTTGAGCTGGTGCAGCTTCATCGAGACATCAAACATCAACTGGCGCTCGTAGTCGATCAGGTCGAACGGCGCGCTGTGTGTGCCAGGCTGGGCCACCATGCGCAGCATGCGCTCGTCAATCTCCTGAAACTCGGCCCAATAGCCAGGCCGGATGAAGCACACGTTGTTCTCATACGAGAACGGCGCTCGGCTCGGTTTGGCGTTGCCGTCCAGACCGCGCCACGTGACGATGCCTTTGAACGGCCTCGGCTTCAGCAGCGCGAACTGGTTGGTGGAGCGATTGTCGTCCGGCATCAGCTTCAGCCCTTCCATGTCCTGGGGGACGGTCTGAAGCACTTCGCGCACGAGTTGCACGAACTCGTAGCTCGTGCGCATGAAGCAGTTTTCTACTACTTGCGGCATCTCTTACCTCCTTCAGAACAAGTGCAGCGTGCCGCTCAGCGTGTTCGGGTCTCCGATCACCGCGCCGCGCCCCTGTGCGATGATCGCGTTGAGCTGGGCGGTGGTGATGTCGAGGTCGGCGATTCTGAACGTGCCGCCGACGTACATCGGCGCTTCGCGCCATCCGGCGTACGGATGCCACGGCGTGTTGACGTAGCCGTAGCCGTCCGAGTCGGTCTCCCAGTCAATCGCCAGCAGGCCGGCGAACTGCTGCGGCGGCGTCGCGGACGGGTTGAAGGCAGTGTATTCGCCGGTCGGCAGCCGCGCCAGCGGCGTGCCCATCTTCAAGTCAGAGTTCGGCAGCACCACCACCTGCACCTCGCACGCGCCGCACAAGCTCGGCAGGCGACGATAGTCGCAGTAGCGGTAGCAAAAGTTCTGCTCGCATTGACAATTCACGCAGCTCATTGTTTCCCTCCTCTAGGCGCGCTGCGCGAAGCGGCGCGCCAGCCACTCGCGGTCTTGTTGCAGCAGACGCTCATCGGCGTCTTGTTTCTGTTGCTGCTCTGCCGTGAGGAACTGCCCGACCAAGACGGCGCGCATGTCGCCTTCGGTGCGACGCTGCGGCGCTTGCGCGGCGCGGACGGTGTCCACCAGGCGTCCGACGACGTCGATCAGCTTGTCCTGCGCGCCCTCCGGCACGTCGCCGAACACGTCGAGCAGCTCATTGATCACGCTTTGCGGCACTTGCATCTGCATCATGCGTTGGGCCATCTGGTCGCGCCGCCGCATCTGGCGCTCCTGCATGGCCATCTCCTCGGCCTTGCGCTTCTCCTCGGTGAGCTTGTTCATCTCGGCGCGCAGGGCCTCGATCTGCGCGCGCAGCGACTCCACGTCCTGCGCGCATGGCGGGGATTGGGTTTGCTCCATATTTGCGCTCCTTTCTGCAAAAGAATAACCGCCGACGGCGGCAGGGTTAGCCGCGCGTTCGGATTCAGACGGGATGATCAGGGACAGCTCGACGACCGGCGCTTGCAGCAGCTCAGTCGGGGCGTCATACACGCCGCTGGCGGGCGGCTGAGGGTGCATGCCGGCGCGCAGCATGCCGACGCTGGCCTGCAGCTCGCACGAAGCCGCCGCGCGCATGAACGCCTCCGCGCGCGGGTCTGATTCGTCAAGCTGCACCAGCGCCCAACGACCGGCGTCGTCCACGCGCCATTCGAGCACCCTGCCGATGGGCTGAGCGTCTTCGGGACGCCCGCGCAAGCCGTGGTAGTCGAAGACCGGCGCGCGCTCAGGCGCGAGGTCGGGACGCCAATCGGTGCGCGCGCTGAAGAAGCTGTTGTATGCGTCAACTACGTTGAACGG
This sequence comes from Thermoflexales bacterium, assembly GCA_046299515.1. Classification (GTDB taxonomy): domain Bacteria; phylum Chloroflexota; class Anaerolineae; order J036; family Brachytrichaceae; genus JAAFGM01. Next base: position 8,036 of record JBKBID010000067.1, read on the forward strand.
CGCGGCGAGCACCCAGAACGTGCGCGGGTCGGGCACGTCCTCAAGCGACACGCGCCGACATGCGACGCGCTGCTCGGCCGGCGGCTCAAAAGCGCGCACGTCGCCGCGCGAGGCGGTCGGGCGATAGGCCCAGTTCATCAGCGAGATGTCGCGCGCGCTGGGGCATCCTTCGCGCACCGGCTCGCCGCGCGGCATACCGCGCATCCGCGAGATGAAGCTGATCGTGCGCTTCGCCCAACGCATCTCCTTTGTGCCCCACTCGCTCTTGGGGGTCTTGAGGAGGTGCAGGTTGCGCTTGATCGGGGCGCGGGTGAGCGACGCTAGCTTGCTGCATGGGCTTTCGGCCCAGCGCTCCAGCTCCGACGCGCTCATGTTGACGAGCGCATGATAGCGGCGATATATCTCGTCTTTCTCGCCGTCATCCTCGCGCTTGGCGCGCGCGTCGGGCACGTTGGCATACAGCGCGCGCATCAAACGCAGCGCTTCCTTGCGCGTGCGATAGCACTGCTTGACCTCGTCGCGGTCGTTGACGACGCAGTACTTGTTCTCGCTCTTAACGATGCGATACGGCACGTCATCATTCTATGTTCCGCGTCGCATCGGCTCGGAGGCGTGATCAAAGTTTTGACGGACAAAAAAATCCCGACCGCGATTGGATGCGGTCGGGATTGTGATTTGTGAGATTGTCGGCGCGGCGGCTTACAGCTCGTCCGCAGTCAGCACCCTCGCCGGCGGAAGCGCGGCGGGCGCTGCGCTTGACTCGGCCCAGGGCAGCTCAAGCGCCTCGCGCGCCGTGGTCTCGGCGAGGCCGAAGGGATAATACTTGAGCTGGTCAAGCTGCAAGTACTCGGCGATCTTCTGCGCCCGCTCCTGATTAGCCAGGAGAGGCTTGCCGCTCTCGTCCTTGACCAGGGTCAAGGACGGGATGGCAATGACCGCAGCGCTTGAGCGCTGCGCGCCGTCCTTCGGCGCGACCTTCTCCGTGCCGGCCACGCCCAAGCGCGCGCGCACGAAGGCGGAGTGCACTGGCCGACCGAAGATGCGCTTGGTGACGGACGCGGCATCGCGCTGATACTCGGCGACGATCCGCCCGATCTTTTCCGAGTTGAAACTCTTGAAGGTGATGGCGCAAAGGCGCATCTGCGGGTCGTCGGCTAGCGCGAAGACGATAGAGCGCGCCGAGCGCACGCGCCAACCCTCAGGCACTTTCGAGGATGAGATGTACACCTGCTGGCGCATGTAGCGCCGCTCGCCTACGTCGTTCTCGATGATAGAGAACGGATTGGCGATGAACAGCAGGTGAATGTCCAACTCCGTCCCCATCTGGCGCATCTCCTTGTTGCCAGATGAGAACGACATCTCTGCAATAGCGCCCCACGTAAAGCCGTCCTTAAACACCGGCGAAGAGTAGCCCCCGCCGGCAATGGGAAGTTTCACGTGCTCCACGTTGGGATGGTGGAATGCGAAAGTGGTTACATAGAGTTCGATTTGCTCATGCTGGAAATAAACGTCAGGCAGTTCAATTGGTTGGGTGTTTTGGTTCTCGTTCATGCCGCCCATTATACCCTAATCCTCGCGCTTGTCAACGGCCTGGCTGACAAAATCATGACATTCAAGGCGCGTTGAAGTTCGGAATCCGAACGCCGGTGCGACGAAGATGAGCTAATACTGCTGGCATTATGTAAGGCTTATCTTAGGACATTTTGGCCGCTTCTAAGTGTTATCTTAGGACACGAAGTCCCACAAAATAAAGGTATAGATATATATAAGCGCGCCATACACAGGCGCGCAGGCTTACGCTCACGAATCTAGACTAAGGCTCATAGAAACCAACCTGTACACCGGTACTTAGTCATCGTTTATGCAGCGTCCGTTTATTGCGCGCCGACGCCGTTTGCGCGAGGCGATAGAATTGCGGCGATGAACGGCGCGCAGCATGACAGGGTGCACCGGTTGGGCTGGTTGTCGCTGACCGCGTCGCTGTCGTTTGTCGCGGCGCAGGGGATGCTCCCCGTCGTTGACGCGCTGGCTATGTGGTGCGGCTACGGCGTCGGGGCTGCGCTGACGCCCGACCTTGACCTGGCGCGCTCGCGCGGCCAGTCGTTGTTGCGTCGCTTCCCGCCGGCGTATCTGCTCGCGCAAGCCTACGCCAAAGCCTTCGCGCATCGGGGCGTGTCGCACTGGCCGTTCATCGGCACGCTGACGCGCTTCCTCTGGTTCTTCGGCCCGCCGGCCTGCGCGTTCGCCCTGCTGGGCGGCTCGCTCGACCTGCGCCTGGCGCTGATGGCCTTCGTCGGCCTGTGCGTCGCCGACCTGCTGCACATCGTGTGCGACGCAATAGGCTAGATGGATAATTAGGGCATGACGACCGTCGAGCTGCCCACGCCGCACCCGTGCCAACGCGCGGTGCTGGAGCAGATGGACAGGTTTAACGTGCTCGCCTGCGGCAGGCGCTGGGGCAAGGACACGCTGATAGACATGATCATCCTGCCCGCGCTGTTGCGCGAGCAGAAGGTCGCGGTGCTCACGCCGCGCGACCCCGACCGCGACAAGATGATCGAGCGCGCCAAGCTCACGATGGCCGAGCTGCTCATGGATCGGATAGTGCGCTACGACTCGCGCACCATCGCGTTCAAATACGGCGAGGGCGAGATACGCTACTACACCGCCAAGAACCACGGCTCGATTCGCGGCTCGCCGCTCGACTGGGCCGTGCTCAACGAGGCGGGCGAACTCAGCCTGATGTTGCGGCTGGGCAAAGTGTGGGAGGAGACGGTGCGCGCGGCGCTGCTCGACCGCAAAGGCCGCGCGCTGATTTGCGGCACGCCGCGCGGCATCACCGACTTCTACACGCTCTACCAACGCGGCGTAGAGGGCGCGCTTGGCTGGCGCTCATGGAACTACTCGACCTACGACAACCCCCACCTCGACCCCAAAGAGATCGAGGCGATGATCGAGCAGGAGCACCTGAGCAAGCTGGCGATTGAACAAGAGATATACGCCCGCTTCATCCAGGCCGAGGGCTACCTGTTCAGCGGGTTGGACAAGGTGTGCGTGTTGGAGCCGCGCAAGCCTTTGGGCATCTCCGGCGCGTGCGTGTTCGGCGTGGACGTCGGCGGCGTCGAGGACTACACGGCCGTGAGCGTGATGAGCGTGCGCACGTCGCCCATCCGCGAGCTGCATCTGTCCCGCTGGCGCACCCCGCAGATTCGCATCACCGAGGGGCGCTTGCTGGAGATGGTCAAGGAATGGAAGCCCGCGGCGATGCTCATCGAGTCGAACGCATTGGGGCGGTATTTCTACGAGGAGCTGAGGTATCGCCTCGCCGCGCACAACGTCAGCGTCAAAGAGTTTTACACCAACAATGCAACGAAGGGCGACGCAATCCAGTCGTTGCGCCATGCGATGGAGGCGCAGCAATTGCAGTTGACCAACGACGAGGTCGGCATGGCGGAGCTGGCGGCGTATGGGATGCAGCGCACGCAGACCGGCAAGCCGCGCTTCGGGTCGCGAGACCGGAGCATCCACGACGACACGGTGATGGCGCGCGCGCTGGCGTATCAGCTCGCGTCGAGCTACTCGCCGAGCGCGACGGCGTCGCTGGCGATGCGCGCGTCCTCGGTGGCGCTGAGCGGCTCGCCCTCGCGCTTGGCGCGGAACGTGTATCGAGTAGAGGAGGGGGCATGGAAGCCGACGATCTCATCCGCCTTTTCGTTGCCGCGCTGACGGCGCACTACTGGACGTTCGTCCTACAGCGCAAAGAAGGGCCGCTGGGCTGCTTTGCGCGGCTGCGCGCGTGGATGCGCGCGCGGTTGCCGTCGCTGTTGGCGCGCCATCTGCTATGCCCGACGTGCGCGGCGCTGAGCGTCGGGCTGCTGAGCTACGCCCTGACCTACGTCGCGCCTGCGTTGGCCCTGGCGCTGGCCGTCCCAGGCGCGACGATGCTGGTCGGCGGCATGAGCGGGCATCCGCACTTTCCGGATCCGCCCGACGACGAGGAGGCTTGACCGGTGGTCGGGAGAGACGCGCGCCTGTCGCCCTCGTTGCGCATGAGGCAGATCGCGCAGACGTGCGGCGGGGAGCTCTACGCCACGTTCATCGCGCCCTTTCACCTGATCGTGTCAAAAGCGGCTTGGGGCTACGCGATGATGCGCACGACGGGCTTTTCGGCCACGCTGCCGATGCTGCCCAATCCCGACCGCCTGCGCATCGAGGCGGTCACGCGCGCGCCGGTGCTCCTCGTCGGCAGGCGCTACTCGCTCAAGCACCTGTTGTCGCGCTATCCTGCCGCGCTGATGATCGGCGACGACCCGCTCAGCCCGCAGCTATGGCCCGTTCTCGTCTACGCCTGGGCGACGCGCGGGCGAAAGCAGGACGTGGCTTACTCGCTGTATCTGAACGAGGTCGGCGAATCGCCCTACGTGGCCGAGCCGCGCTGGTACACGTTCGAGCTGGTCATGAAGTTCGTCGAGCTGCACGAAGACGACGAGGACAAACACGCGACCCAAGAGTTCTTGACCATCCTGACGCCTGCGCTCGACTTCGTGCAGTTGCTATCCATACAGACCTTGCCCAACCACTTTCACCTGCCGATCACTTCCATATATCAATCCAGCCGCTCGCTGCGCCTGTCGCGTGCGCGCGAATACAAGCTCAGGCGCATGACGTGCGAGTTCATCAAGGAGCACAAGCACGTGTTTGCGGTGCAGCGAGGCGAGAAAGTACAATCGGACGCATGAACGAGATACCGATTGCCCAGCCCATGACCTACAACGCCGCTGCGCGCCAATGGTGCTACGGCTGCGGATGCAGCGGCAAGCGCTCATGCTTTACTGTGCCTGATGACCTGCTTGTTGTCCCTGTGGTGGGCGGCGTGCACATCCTGGACGGTCGTCGGCACACGTTCACCGTCGGTTACATCGCGGTTTGCGCCACAACCGATGCGGCGTCTGAAGCCGTGCGGCGCGGCGTTGCGACGCGCCCAAGCGCGGCGGACATCGGTCGCATGAGCGCGATGAGGGCGTATTAGCCTGAAGCGCATCGGAGCAGGGTGGTAAGGCGCATTTTTGCGCGCCGAGGGCGCTAATTCCGTCGCGTCTACGGGTTTGTTTTTGGCCCCTGGGTGGGGTAGGGGGGATGCCGAGCCGCTCCCGCCCCTGCGCGTCCGCCCGCCCGCGCGCGCCCGCGCCCGCCGCCGCTCCCCTCTCCCCCGGCTCCCTTCCCCTACTTAGTCACGTCAGCCGGCGACGCGGTGGGGCT
>JBKBID010000068.1:0-13255 GCA_046299515.1 Thermoflexales bacterium
AGACGAGGATCGTATGCGCGACGTCGAGCCGGCGTTGCATCTGATAGATGCCCAGCGGGTCGCCGCTGCACACGGTCAGCGGGCCGAGCGTGTAGCGTCCGCGCTGTGCGCAGCGCGTCTTCACGCGCCAGCCGCGCCACTGCCGGCCGCCGATCAGACTGACGACGCGGCTGGCGTAATGCCCCGGCAGGGTGGACTGGTCGCGCAACTCGACCCACAACTTGGGGATGCGGCTGAGGTTGGTTAGTCTGAACTCTTCCTCTAGGGTCTCGCCGACCTGCGCCACGCGCGTAAACGTGCGGCGCGCGACGCGCAGCCAATTCACGCCCAGCCAGGCCCAGGCGACTGGAATGACGATCAGCGTAAAAAGCGCGCCGACGAACGTCCACCACAGGCTGCGTCCGGTGCTCAGCGCGCCGGTGAGCGCGATGAGGAAGAGACCCCAGACGACGCGATAGCGGGTCATTTCACGCGAGCGCCTGGCACCGGCGTGACGCGCAGCAACTCGTCCAGGATATCGGCTGAAGTGACGCCTTTGATGCGGGCAGCCGGGCTGATGATGATGCGGTGGCCGAGCGTGGCTGCAGCCAGCGCTTTCACGTCATCTGGGATCACGTAATCCCGGCCATGTGCGGCTGCGCGCGCCTGCGCGGTGCGAAACAGCGTCCATGCGCCGCGCGGGCTGGCGCCTAGATACACGTCGGGATGGGTGCGCGTGGCGTCCACCAGTTGCACGATGTACTGCTTAACCAACCGATCGCAATAGACCGATTTCAAGAGTTCCTGCGTCTGCACCAGCTCGGTCGCATCCGTGACCTGGTCTAGGTCTTCAATCGGGTGAGCGTACTGCTGCGCGTCGAGGATCGCCATCTGCTGCTCTGGCGTAGGATAGCCGAGCGAGACGCGCATCAGGAATCGGTCGAGTTGGGCCTCAGGGAGCGGGAAGGTGCCTTCGTATTCGATCGGGTTCTGCGTGGCCAGCACCAGGAAGGGCGGGCGCAACTCGCGCGTGACGCCGTCCACCGTTACCTGCCGCTCTTCCATGGCCTCCAGCAGCGCCGCCTGCGTCTTGGGCGTGGCGCGGTTGATCTCGTCGGCCAGCACGATCTGCGCCATGATCGGCCCGGGGCGGAACTCGAACTCGCCGGTCTTCTGGTTGTAGATCGAGACGCCGGTCACGTCCGACGGCAGCATGTCGGGGGTGAACTGGATGCGTTTGAATGTGCCGCCGATCGAACGTGCCAGGGCTTTGGCCAGCATCGTCTTGCCAACGCCCGGCACGTCCTCGATAAGCAGGTGGCCCTGGCAGAGCAAACAGATCGCCGTCAGCTCGATCACGTCGCGCTTGCCGAAGATGACGCGCTCGACGTTATCTACCAGCCTCGCGGCCAGGTCGCGGACGGCCTGCATCCTCTAGATGAGTTTCTTAACTGCCTCGATGGCGGCGTCGTAGTCGGGGTGCTGGGCGATCTCCGGCACGTACTCGGCGTAGGTCACCGTGTCGTCCTTATCCACGACGAAGATGGCGCGCTGCTCGATGCGCATCTCCTTGACGTGCGTGCCGACCGCGTTGCCAAATGCCATGTCCTTGTGATCGGATAGCACGGTGATGTTCTTCACCTCGGCGTCGTTCATCCAGCGCCGCTGCGCCCAGGGAAGGTCGGCGCTGACAGTGATGACTTTCACCTTGTCGCCGAACTGCTCCGCTTCTTCGTTGAAGCGCTTGGTCTGCGCGTCGCAGATGCCCGTGTCCAGCGATGGCACCACGCTGATCAGCCGAACGGCGCCGCGCATCGTCCCCAGGTCCACGGCGCTCCAGTCGGTCGCCGTCAAGGTGACGGCCGGAAATTTGTCGCCGGGCTTCAACTTCGGCCCGACCACGGTCAGCGGCTGACCCTTAAGCGTCAGTTCGCCGGTGCGTTCTACTTGTTGTTGACCCAACATGTTGATTTAGCTCCACTTTGGCTTGAGTGTTGAATGCAGCGCGAATATACCATGCAGACCGAGTTGCTTACAGCGGTGCAAGTGCGTTGCTCTATGGGGCAAGCAGGGCAGGCGCAGGCTTACCTGCGCCTGCCCTCTGCGAGAAGTGCTCCCAGCAGCGCTCGCCCGGCTCTCGATTTCTGCTAGATTAGCGCAGATATGACGCAATCCGATTTGCCGGACTCGCGCGCGGCGGCTGCCGCGCTGGACGCGCATGACCGGCTGGCTGCCTTCCGCGCTCGCTTCTACTTGCCGGAGGGCGTGATCTACCTCGACGGCAACTCGCTCGGCCCGTTGCCGCATGAGACGCGGCAGCGTCTGGCGGGGGTGATCGCGGCTGAGTGGGGCGAGGGGCTGATCCGAAGCTGGAACGCCGCCGGCTGGATCGCGCTGCCGCAGCGCATCGGCGACAAGCTGGCCCGACTGCTCGGCGCGCAACCCGGCGAGGTGGTCGCGGGCGATTCGACCTCGATCAACCTGTTCAAGGTCCTGGCTGCCGCGCTGGCGCTGCGGCCGGATCGGCGCTGCATTGTGTCCGAGCGCGACAACTTTCCTACCGACCTTTACATGGCGCAGGGGCTGATCGAGTTGCTGGGCGGCGGTTATACCCTGCGTCTGGCGGCGGCCGATGAGATCGCCGACGCGATCGGCGCAGATACGGCGGTCGTGATGCTCACCCACGTCAACTACCGCACGGGTCGGATGCACGACATGGCTGAGATCACGCAGCGCGCCCATGCCTGTGGCGCGTTGACGATCTGGGATTTGGCGCACTCGGCGGGCGCCGTGCCGGTGGATTTGAACGCCGCCCGGGCCGATTTCGCGGTTGGCTGCGGCTACAAGTACTTGAACGGCGGCCCAGGCGCGCCGGCGTTTATCTTCGTTGCGCAGCGCCACCATGCGGACTTTCGTCAGCCGTTGGCCGGCTGGATGGGACATGCGCATCCGTTCGCCTTCGAGCCGGACTATCGGCCGGCGTCGGGCATTGCCCGCGCGTTGTGCGGCACGCCGCCTATCCTCAGCCTGGCGGCGCTGGAGTGCGGCGTGGATATAGCGCTGGAGGCGCCGATGGCGATGGTTCGGGCGAAGTCGCTGGCGTTGACCGACCTGTTCATCGCGCTGGTCGAGCAGCGATGCGCCGCGCATGGCTTGCGGCTGGTCACGCCGCGCGAGCACGACCGCCGGGGCAGCCAGGCCTGCTTTGCGCATCCGGACGCCTTCCCTATCATGCAGGCGCTGATTGCGCGCGGGGTGATCGGCGACTTTCGCGCGCCGGACATCCTGCGCTTTGGTTTTGCGCCGCTCTATCTGCGCTATGTTGACGTGTGGGATGCTGCGCATGTCCTGGCCGAGGTGCTCGAATCGCGCGCCTGGGACCGACCGGAGTTCCATCGGCGCGGGCGTGTGACGTGAAGCGCGCGGCCTCGGCGCAGCGCTTCGGGCGCTATTTGCGCTTCTTCGGCTTCACTGCTTTGGCCAGCGCGCGTTCCTTCGCCTCCCACGACGCAGCTTGTTCGAGCGCGCGCGCAAGGAAGCGACCGGTGTAACTCTCGGCGACTTGGGCCACCTGCTCCGGCGTGCCCTGGGCGACAATGCGTCCGCCCCCTTCGCCCCCCTCCGGCCCGAGGTCAATCACCCAGTCGGCGACTTTGATGATGTCGAGGTGGTGCTCGATCACGACGACGGTGTTGCCGTCATCCACCAGCTTGTCGAGCACATGAATCAGCTTGTGCACGTCGGCGTGATGCAAGCCGACCGACGGCTCATCAAGCACGTAGATGGTGCGTCCGGTGGGGCGCTTGCTCAGCTCGCGGCTGAGCTTCACCCGCTGCGCCTCGCCGCCGCTGAGGGTGGTGGCCGGCTGGCCCAGCCGGATGTAGCCCAGGCCGACCTCTTCGAGCGTTTGCAGCTTGCGCGCGATGGGCGGAATGTCCTTGAAGAAGTCCATGGCCTCGGTCACCGTCATGTCCAGCACCTCGGCGATGTTCTTGCCCTTGTAGCGCACCTGCAGCGTCTCGCGGTTGAAGCGTGTGCCGTGGCACACGTCGCACGTGACGTAGATGTCGGGCATGAACTGCATCTGAATTTGCAGCACGCCCTGACCCTCGCACGCCTCGCAGCGACCGCCCTTGACGTTGAACGAGAAGCGCCCGCTCTTGTAGCCGCGGATTTTGCTTTCGGGCAGCTCGGCGAACAGCTCGCGCAGCGGCGTCCACAGGCCGGTATAGGTGGCCGGGTTGCTGCGCGGCGTGCGGCCGATGGGCTGCTGGTCAATGTTGATGACTTTGTCCAGGTGCTCCAGCCCGAGGATGTCGTCTAGCTCGCCGGGATGTTCGAGCGCGCCGTTGAGTCGGTTGGCCAGCGCCTTGTAGAGGCACTCGACGATGAGCGAGGATTTGCCGCTGCCGCTCACGCCGGTGACGACGACGAACTTGCCCAGCGGAATCGCGACATCAATGTTCTTCAGGTTGTTCTCGCGCGCGCCCTTAATGATCAACTGTTTGCCGTTGCCGGCCCGCCGCTGAGGGGGCACGGGGATGCGCTTGCGGCCGCTCAAGTAGGCGCCGGTGAGCGAGGCCTTGCTTTTCATGATCTGCTCCGGCGTGCCGGTGGCGATGACCTGGCCGCCGTGTTCCCCGGCGCCCGGCCCCATGTCAATGATCCAGTCCGCCGCGCGCATGGTGTCGTCGTCGTGCTCGACGACCAGCACGGTGTTGCCCAGGTCGCGCATGCGCGTCAGGGTGTTGATCAAGCGCTGCTGGTCGCGCTGATGGAGGCCGATGCTCGGCTCGTCCAGCACGTACAACACGCCCATCAACTGTGAGCCGACCTGCGTGGCCAGCCGGATGCGCTGGGCCTCGCCGCCGCTCAGCGTGTTAGCGCTGCGGCTGAGCGTGAGGTAGTCCAGCCCGACGTCCACCAGGAACTGCAGCCGCGCGCGGATCTCTTTGACGATCTGACGGGCGATTTGCTTGTCGCGGTCGCTCAGCACCGGCGCGTGAGGCGTGGGCAATAGGGCCTTCCCGTTCCGCTGCGCTTCCGGCTTCCGGCCTTCGGCTTCCGCCTCGTCAATCCCCAGCGAATCCACCCAGGCCAGCGCCTCGCGGATGCTCATGTCGGTCACTTCGGCGATGTTCTTGCCGGCCACTTTGACGCACAGCACGTCCTCCTTCAGGCGTTTGCCGCCGCAGGCCTCGCAGGTGCGGAAGGTCATCACTTCCTCGATGCTTTGCTTGATGTAATCGCTGGTGCTCTCCCGATAGCGCCGCATCAAGTTGGGGATCACGCCTTCAAAGCTGACGTCGTATTGTCGGCGTTCGCCGAGGCGATTGACGTAGTTCACCCGCACGCGCTCGCCGCCGGCGCCGTAGAGGATGAGGTCGCGCTGCGCCGGGCTGAGTTGCCGCCAGGGTTTATGCATGGGGATGTCGTATGCCTTGCACACGGCGCGCAGCATCTGCCGGCCCCAGCTTTCGTCATCGTCGCTGTTCCAACCGCTGGCGTTGATGGCACCTTCCTCTAGCGACAGGTCGGGGTTTGGCACGATGAGCGCCGGGTCAATTTCGCGCTTGCTGCCCAGCCCCTGGCATTCCGGGCAGGCGCCTTGCGGCGCGTTGAACGAGAACAGCTTTGGCTCCAAGTCCGGGTAGCTTTTGCCGGTGGCCGGATCCACCTTCTTCTCGCTGAAGAAGATGTCGCGCCAGGCCAACGCCTGACCGTCGTCCGATACCATGGCGATCATGAAGCCGTCGCCCAGCTTGAGCGCGGTCTCCACCGAGTCGTTCAGCCGCGTCAAGAACTGCCGACGCGCTTCGTCCTCGTCCTCGCGCTCGACGCTTGCGGATTGACTTTCGGGCTGTGCGCCTGGGTTGCGGCCCGGCACAACCAGGCGATCCACCACGGCTTCGATGTTGTGTAGCTTGTAGCGGTCGAGTTCGATGTCCTCATCCACGCTGCGAATCTCGCCGTCCACGCGCACGCGCGCGAAGCCCTGCTTGCGCACGTCCTCGAATACCTGCTGGTGATGACCTTTTTTGTCCTTGATGAGCGGGGCGAGGATTTGCACGCGCGTGCCGGGCGGCAGCGCGGCGATCTGATCCACGATCTGCTGCGGCGTCTGTGACACCAGCGGCAGGCCGGTGACCGGCGAATACTGCACGCCGATGCGCGCGAACATCAGGCGCAGATAGTCATAGATCTCGGTGACGGTGCCGACGGTCGAGCGCGGGTTGTGGCTGCTGCCCTTTTGGTCAATCGAGACGGCCGGCGAGAGTCCTTCGATCTGATCCACGTCCGGCTTCTCCATCTGGCCGAGGAATTGCCGGGCGTAGGCCGATAGGCTCTCGACATAGCGGCGCTGGCCTTCGGCGAAGATAGTGTCGAACGCCAGCGACGACTTGCCGCTGCCGCTGAGGCCGGTGATCACAACCAGTTTGTCGCGCGGGATCTCAACGTTGATGTTCTTGAGGTTGTGCACGCGCGCGCCGCGCACCACGATCTTGTCCTGCGCCATATCCTTTCACCCAACCCTTACACGCCCTTTCAAATGTGAAGCTGCGTCGAATCGAATCGGACTAATATAGCACGCGCGTTCTGCGCGGCCGGATCGGGCAGCCCGGCGCAACCTGCGCCGCCTAGCTTCACGGTTGAGGGGTCGCTTCGCTGGCCAGCACGCGCCGCGTGTTGATCATCCACTCGCTCAGGCTGCGGAAGCGGTCGCTCGGATAGACGATCGGCGCGACCTGCACGTTGCGCACGCGCGAGGCGATGATGTAGTCGAAGGCCGGATGGTAGAGCATGATGGCCGGCAGTTCCTCGACGAACTTCTCCTGGAAGCGCCGATACAGCTCGAGGCGCTGCGCGCGGTCGGTGGTTGCGCGCGCCTGCTCCAGCCATTGGCTGGCCTCGGCGTTTTCCCAGCCGGTGAAGTTCTGGCCGACGTTCGCCTGGCTCTGATGCCAAAGCGGGAAAGGATCGGGGTCGCCGTCGAGCAACGTTTCGGCGAGGGCGACCTGGAACTGATGCGTGGCGAGGAAGTTGCGCACGATGTTCCGCACCGGAATCACCGTCACTTGCACGCCCAGTTCGCGCCACTGCCTGGCGACGGCTTCGGCAACTTGCGGGTAGACGCCGCCTTCCGGCGTGAGCAAGGTGAAGGCGATCGGCTCGCCGCCTTTTTGCCAGACTTCGACGTTGGACGGCGCAACCACAGCGACTTCGTAGCCGGCGTCGCGCAGTAGTTGCTTGGCCTGTTCCAGGTCGCGGCTGTAGGACTTGACGCCGGCGTCGTGCGCCCACGTGCCGGGGATGAATGGCGTGTTGGCGAGGACGCCCCGGCCTTTGAGCACGTCGCGGATAATCGCTTCCCGGTCGAGCGCCAGCATCAACGCCCGGCGCACCGGCAGCTCGGTGAGCGCCGGCGCGCCGCTGTCTTTGCGCAGGTTGAGCATCAGCGCGACGAAACGAGCGCTCGGCATGCTATAGGTCGTCGCATTCGGCAGCCCTGACGCCTCGGCTGCCTCGGCGGTCGAGCTGAAGTCGGCCATGCCGTCCACATCGCCGTTTCTGAACGCCTCGAGCAGGCCCTGCGTGTTGGGGTAGTAGCGCAGCACGAACCGGCCAAGCTTAGGCCGAGGGCCGAAGTAGGTCGAGGATGGTTCCAGCGTAATGGATGAGATCCGCCCACCGGCGGTGTTCAGCTCGGCCACGCGCCACGGCCCGTTGCCTTTGGGCTGCTGATTGAACGAGAGCTTGTCCAAGTTGGCCGCCGATGTCCCTTCCAGAATGTGCTTCGGCAACAGGCCGATGGTCGTGTAGTCCATGAACGGCGCATAGGGCTGATTGAGTCGAAACTGAACAGTGTAGTCGTCCAGCTTGGTCACCTCCACCCGTCGCCATATTTCGCCGATGTCCCTGCGGCCGGGGAAGTCGGATTGCTTGATCAGGCTGATTGTGAAGAGGACATCGTCGGCCGTCACCGGCGCGCCGTCTTCCCAGCGCGCGTTCTGTCGCAGCTTGAAGGCATAGGTAAGGCCGTTGTCGGCGATAGACCAAGTCTCGGCCAAGTCCGGCGCGACCTCTCCAAACTCGTTCAGTCGGGTCAGCCCGCTGAACACCAGGCTGCACAGGTCGCGGTCGGCCTCGTTCAACGGGCACAGCAGCGGGTTGATGTGTTTCGGCGCGCCGACCACCCCTTCGACGTAGGTGCCGCCTTCGGCCGGGACGAGGACGGTGTCGCGCGAGGCGACGAATTGGTAGACCAAGAAGGCGACGCCCGCGAGCCCAAGCATGATAAAGATGAGGGAAAGCCGGAGCGTGCGCATCTCGGAAGCCCGGTCAAAAGAGCTGAAGAAGCGCCGAAGTGTTGGAGATTCGGGCGGCGGACGCCGGACCTACTGGTTTGCCGAGAAGAAGATGACGTTGATCAGCGCGAGCGCGAAGAATGCGATGGCGATGAAGATCGTGATGGTGAAGAGCACGCGATCAATGCCGCGACGCGTCTGGTATACGCCTTGCGCGCCGCCGAACACGCCGCCAAGCTCCTCTCCCTTCGACTGCAACAGCACGCCGGCGATGAGCGCGGCGCCGAGCAGGATTTGTGCGATGCTGAGAAAGACGTTCATAGCGGGCGGGATTATAGAGGATGCACTTACGCTTGGACGAGCGCGCGGCGGCGTTGGCCGCACGGCGATGTGCGTTCGCACCAGTCGAATTCCACCTGCAGGTCGCCGATGACCTCTGCGTTGGCGAGCTTGGCCAGCTTGTAGAGCGTCGGCTTCATATTGTTCAACTCATGTTTCAACCCGCGCTCCATGAGCCACGAGAAAGGCGGGATCTCCGGCACCGGCATCAACGGCCAGCGCATCAGGTGCGACACTAGCGTCGCGCGCGCATCCAGCGGTTGCAGGTCGAAGCCCCACAGTTGGCCAAAGGGCGGCTTTTTGAAGCCCGGGCCGGAGAGCCAGATAAAGCGATGCGGCGGATCGTAGACCTGCACGTAGGAGCGCGTCGGGTATTGATACCAGCCGATGCATTGGCGCGACCGGAAGCCCGATCCCACGCCCACCGGCGGCGGCGTGATCCACTCCACTTCCATCACCTCGCCGCTGCCGGCCATCTGGGGATGACGGGTTGGATCGCTCACAATTTCAAACAGCACCTCGCATGGCGCTGTGATCAACCCAATGACGGTTATGCTTGGATATTTCACGATTCCTTCACCTCAAGTCAGATATGCGCTCTGCGCCTTCCCCAATTGGAGCAACTCAGTTGCGCGGGCGGCCTACGCCGCATGGCGCACGCATTGTCTACATGAAACTGAGACAGGGCTTAGGCCGAAGGCGCGCTTGTGGAGTGTTGCGCAAGCGTTCGCTGAGCAAGTGGTGAGCTGAGCCGTTCCCCGGCCTCTATCCGCCTCTCTGTTGTTCGAGTAAGCTATGCCCCATGACGCGCACACGCCAATTCATCCAGCTCAAGACTGAGTTGCCCGGCCCGAACAGCCGCGCGCTGATCGCGCGCCGCGAAGCCGCCATGCCGGCGGGCTATGGCAAAGCCACCGACATCGCCGTGCGGCGCGCGCATGGCGCGTTGGTGGAGGACGTGGACGGCAACGTGCTGATTGACTTCGCCGGCGGCATCGGCGTGCTCAACGTCGGCCACACCCCACCGGAAGTCGTCGCAGCGATTCAAGCGCAGGCCGAGGCGATGATCCACGTCTGCGGCCTGGTCGCCACCACCGAGCCGCATGTGCAATTGGCCGAAAAGCTGAACGCCATCGCGCCGATCAGCGGGGCCAAGAAGGCCATGATTACCAACACCGGCGCCGAAGCCGTGGAGCAGGCCATCCAAATCGCGCGCGCGGCGACCGGCCGGCAGGCCATCATTGCCTTCGAGGGCGCGTATCATGGCCGCACGCTGCTCACCCAGACGCTGACCAGCAAATACGCGCTGTTCAAAAAGGGCTTCGGGCCATTCGCGCCGGAGGTCTATCGCGCCCCATTCCCCTATCTCTATCGCACCGCCATCGGCGCCGATCTGAGCGAGGCGCAGAAGGTCGAGCTGGTCTGGGAGGCGTTCGAGCGCTTCTTGGTGGCGCATGTGATGCCGGAGCACGTGGCGGCCGTGATCATCGAGCCGGTGCAGGGCGAGGGCGGGTTCATCCCTGCGCCGCGCGAGTTCATGCGCCGGCTGCGCGAGGTATGCGCGCGCTATGGCATCTTGCTCGTCGCCGACGAGGTGCAGTGTGGCTTTGCCCGCACCGGCAAGCTGTTCGCCATCCAGCATTATGAGGTTGAGCCGGACATCGTCGTTATGGCGAAGAGCATGGGCGCCGGTATGCCGATCGCCGCGACGGTGGGCCGCGCCGAGGTGATGGACAAGGTTCACCTGGGCGGTTTGGGCGGCACATACAGCGGCAACCCGGTCGCCTGCGCTGCGGCGCTGCAGGCCATCGCGCTCATCGAACGCGATGACTTGTGCGCGCGCGCGGCCTATTTGGGCGGCATCGCCTGCGAACGATTAAAGCGCATGCAGGAGCGGTTCGCGCTGATCGGCGACGTGCGCGGCCTGGGGGCGATGCTGGCCATCGAGTTCGTCGAGGATCGCGCGTCCCGGCGGCCGCTCTCGCCGGAGAAGACCGTCGCCATCGTCCGCGACTTGGCGCGCAACGGCGTGCTCGCCATCCGCTGCGGGCTGTACTCGAACGGCCTGCGCTTCCTCTTTCCGCTCGTGATCAGCGAAGCGCAGTTGCATGAGGGACTGGACGTCGTTGAGGAGGCGATCGAGAGGGCATCGCTTTAAGCCGCTTCTCAGGTGCATTTAGGCGGGATTTCACCTGGGGCGTTAAGTTAGTCGGGAGACTGTTAGGAGGACAAATCTATGAGATCACCGACTATCCCTGCGCTGTTTACTACCCTGGCGCTCCTGGTTGCCGCATGCAGCGCCGCGCCGGTTGCGCCGGCTCCGACTGCTGCGCCCACCGAAGCGCCGGCTCCGACTCAAGCGCCTGCTCCAGCGGAGGCGCCTGCGCCGGCTGCTGAGACGCCCGCGCCCACCGAGGCGCCGACGGCAGAGGCTCCCGCCGCGCAGATCGTGGAATATCAGATCAGCGAGAGCGGATCGGAAGCCAGCTTCGCGCTCAACGAAGAACTGATGGGCGTGCCCACGGTCGTCGTCGGCGTGACGCCTAAGGTCGCCGGCTCGATCACCGTGGACTGGGCCAACCCGTCCAACTCCAAGATCGGCAAGCTGGAGATAGACGCGACGGACTTCAAGACGGATAACGAGCGCCGCAACGGCGCCATCCACCGCTTCATTCTGCAGACCGGCCAATATCCCAAGATCGCGTTCGAGCCGACGGCCATCGAGGGGCTGCCGGCGTCGGCGAAGCCCGGCGACACGCTGAATTTCAAAGTGGTGGGCAACTTGACGATCCGCGATGTCACGAAGCCGGTGACCTTTGATGCTTCAGTGACCGGCGATGAGACGCAGCTCAGCGGCGAGGCGCAGACGGTCGTCGCTCATCGCGACTTTGGTCTCACCATCCCTTCCGTGCCGATTGTGGCGAACGTGTCGGAGGCGGTGACGCTGACGTTGAAGTTCGTGGCGACGCGCCGGTGATGCGCGACAGGCTGCTTGCGCTCATCGCCTTCAGCGAGCCGGTCTTTAGCAGCCTCGACATGCTCCACGGCAATTCGGCCGGCGGCGGTTAGGTGTTGGGCCTGACTTTGGCCCATGGGGTGATTGCGTCCGCTCATCCCCCTGTCTACGCGGCGGGGAGCGTGAGCGTCACGGTTGTGCCGACGCCCACCTGGCTGGCGATCTGCACCTCGCCCTGCATCGCCTCCACCAACGCCTTGACGATGGAAAGCCCTAACCCGCTGCTGCCCTTGCGCGAGTGGGCGGCGTCGGCCTGGTAGAAGCGCTCGAACACATGCGGCAGGTGTTCCGCCGCGATGCCCTCGCCGGTGTCGCTCACGCTGAGCGTCACGCGGCGGCCGCTGGCGGCGGCGCGCAGCGTGATGTGCCCGCCGGCCGCCGTGTGGCGGACGGCGTTGTCCAGCAGCGCGATCAGCGCCTGGCGCAAGTGCGTGGCGTCGGCGCGCGCAACCGCTGTGGTCGGCTCGATGTGTAGGGTGATCCCACGCTCGGCGCACGCCCGCGCCCAGGCCTCGCGCAAGTCGTCGAACAGCGCGCCGAGCGCCAACGGTTTGATCTCCAGCGGCAGCCGGCCGGCGTCGGCGCGCGAGAGCAGCAGCAGGTCGCTGATGAGCGCGTTCATGTGGCGCGTCTCCTGCGTGACGCCGGCGAGCAGTTCGCGGCGCTCATCCTCGGGCGTGTCCTGGCGCAGCGCCACCTCTGCGCTAAGCTGGATCAGCGTCAGCGGCGCGCGCAGCTCGTGGCTGGCGTTGGCGATGAACTCGCGCTGCCGCGCCCAGGTCGCCTGCACCGGCCGAATTGCCCGGCCGGCGATGACCCAGCTCACCCATGCGGCCAGAGCGACCATGCCGCTGCCCACAATCAGCAGGCCGATCAGCCATCGGCGCAAGATCAGCGCCTGCTCGATAAGCGGGCGGCCGGCCTGGAAGTACAGCGTCAGCCCCTCGCTGCGCGAAGGGTAGGTCAGCAGGCGCACCGGCTCGCCCCTGGTGGTATACACAGTCCGCAGGTCGTATGGGGCGCCGCGCTGCACGGCGCGGATGGCCTCCACGCTGGGGATGAAGCCGGGCGGAGTGAACACCGGCAACACGCGGTAGCGTCCCCCCTCGTCCAGCCAGAGCAAGAAGGTGTTGCTCAGCGCCTCCAGCGAGTTGCCCTGCACGCCAGAGTCCTTCAAGCGGCCTTTGTGCTTGTCGTCGTCCTCGTCCTCGAAGAGTTCCTCAATGTCAAACTGCGTCAACTGGCTCAGGCGCAGCCACTCTAGGTTGGCGCGTTGCAGCTCTTCCGGCAGCGGTTGGCCGAGCTGGATGAACTCCATCGCCATGCGGCTGCGCAGCGCAAGATCGGTGATGGTTTGGAAGTAGAAGTTAAGCAGGCCATAGGACAGGCCGCCGAGCAGGGCGATGAAAGCCAACGCTGCCGCGGCGTAGGTGAGGGTGAGTTGCAAGCGCAGGCGTTGCAACAGACGCTGTTCGGTGGTCATGGCTTGAGCCGATAGCCAAAGCCGCGCACGGTTTCGATGAGGTCGCGACTCGTCGGCTGGGTTTGCAGCTTGCGCCGCAGGTAAGAGATGTAGACGTCCACCATCTTGATTTGCACATCGCGATCGTGCGCC
>JBKBID010000069.1:0-12962 GCA_046299515.1 Thermoflexales bacterium
GCTGGCCATCCGCGAGGCCGCCGGGCTAGAGACCCAGAAAGCCGTCCTAACGGCTATCATCGTCAACGTCATCCTCTTTGTGATTTCAACGATCTTGGGCGGCAGCGTCGGCGTCTTGTTGGCCGGCGGTTTATGACCAGGGCTTGACAGGCCAGACCGTTCGGAGCGGTCTGGCCCGTTAGATGAACTGGTGGCTCTCCGGTTGCAGCACGATTTCGTTCAACACGCCATTGGATGGCGCTTGTAGCGCGTAAAGGATCGCCTGCGCGGCGTCGTCCACGCTCAGCATCTTGTCGCGCTGCACCTTCATGTCAATGTTGTCCCAGAACGGCGAGTTCACGCCGCCGAGGTAAAGCAGTGTGACGCCGATGCCGCTGCGCTGCCACTCTGTCGCCATCGCTTTGAGCGCGCCCACTGCGCCCCATTTGCTGGCGCTATACGCGGCGCTGCCGCGCATCACGTAGCGCCCCATCGTGCCAACCGGCGTGACGATCCGACCGCCGCCGGTCTTGAGCATCGCCGCCCCGACCGCCTGCGAGACCAGGATCACCCCTTTGGTGTTCACCGCATAGGTGCGGTCAATGTCCTCTTCGGTCAATTGTTCAATCGGCCGGATGACGCCCACGCCGGCGCAGTTCACCAGCCCATCAATACGGCCGAAGGTGGCCAGCACTTCGCTCACCATGTCGGCCACCTGGTCTTTCTGCGTCACATCGGCGGGGATGGCGATCGCCTGCGCGCCGAGCTGACGGGCGTTGTCGGCAACTTCCATCAGCGCGTGGTAGTTGCGCGCGGCCAATCCCAACTGAGCGCCGGCTTTCGCCAACATCAGCGCAGCCGCGCGGCCAATGCCGCTGCTGGCCCCGGTAATGACTATCACTTTGTCCTTCATGACTGCGTCCATCGTGTTACACCAATCCATCTCAACACGCCGCCGTAAACTCACTGCGCCGACTGCTCTGCGCCGGCCGGCGATGCGACCTGCGAGGCTTGCGACTCCAGCCACCGGCGGGTCGCCTTGGCGCGTGAGGCGAACATGCCGCGCATGATGATGCCGCCGAGCAGCGCATCGCCGATCTTGCCCAGCCAGCCGAGCGGCGGCTCGTACTCCAAGCGGTCAATCACGCGGGTGCGTTGGGCGTCTATCGCCTCGAATGCGTGCGTGTGACGCCACGCGCGAAAGGGGCCTTCGCCTTCGATCTGTTCGTCGGTGAAGAAATGCGGCGCTTCTCTTGCGCGCAGCCGGACGTTCCAGCGGCGACGAATCGGCCCAATCTGCATCGTCATCAAAATGCGGCTGCCCGGCTGCAGCGGGCGATCTACATGATGCACGTGCATCTTCACTGCGCCGGTCATCACCTTCGGCAACGCCATCGGGTCGTCGTGAAAGGCCCACACCGTGTCCAGCGGGGCGTTCACGACAAAGGCATACTCGAAGCGGCGCATGGGTGTATTCTGTCTCGCCCCTGTGTCTAGCGATATTCGGCCCGGCCGAAAGTGCGCGCCAGCAACTTGCCGAAGGACATCTCGCGCACGAAGCCGATGCCCTCGCGCAGCTTGATCGGTTCGATGCCAAAGACTTTGGTCGTGGCGTTGTCCGTGGCTACGTTGTCCACACCCAGTTGCGCGAGCAGGCTAGGCGTCACCGGCGGCTTGGGCAGAAGCGCATCCATGATGGCGACGGCCGGCTTCAATAGGAAGACCGGCATGTGTAGCTTCATGCGCTTCACACTCATCTCAGCCAGGATCGCATCTATGATGCCTTCGAGCGTGATCACCTCGCTGCCGCAAATCTGCAAGCGGCGATTCATCACTTCCGGCCTGGACAACGACTGCACCAGGCAGGCCGCCACATCCTGCACGGCGATCGGTTGGAACTTGGTTTGGCCATCGCCCGGCACTATCATGAACGGCGGAAGGCGCGCCAGGCCGGCCAGCGTGTTGAGAAATTCGTCGCCCGGGCCGAAGATCACCGAGGCCTCCAGAATAGTGTACGGAATGCCGCTAGAGATGATCGCTTCCACGCCGCGGCCCTGCGTGTAGGCCAAGGGGTAAGGCCGCTTTGGATCCGCGCCCAAACCAACCAGGTTAATGATGTGTTTCACGCCGGCTTGCTTCGCTGCCTCAACCACGTTGATCGTGCCTTGCGCGTTCACGCGCTCCATAGTGACTTCGCCTCGATCGCGGTTGACGGCGGCTAGGTGGATCACCTTCTCCACGCCGGCCATAGCCTGAGTGAGCGAAGCTGGGTCGGTGACATCTCCGATGACCGGTTCTGCGCCGAGCGCGCGCACCTTATCGGCGCGCGCGGGATTGCGCACCAGGCCGCGCACGTGAAGACTTGCCCCCGCATCCTGCTGAGCGAGCGCTTGCAATTGCCGAAGCGTATGCCCGGCGACGTAACCGTTTGCACCAGTGACCAGAATCATGTCAATCGGCTCCCATGTTATGCATCCACGTGTGAGACGCTGCGCGCCGCGGTCTCAAGTCCAGAAACGTAAATCTACCGGATATGCTTAGACTCCAGTTAACTGCGCTTGATAAGTTGCGCAAAATTTGCGCCGGCCGCAAAGGGGCAGGCGATCTAGGCAGGAGCGCAGCGGTCAAATCGAGCGGCCAAACAGGCTATTCAGCCGATGTATGCTGGTCGAAAGCCCCTTGCAATGCTTGGAAGTAAGGCTGAAGCCGATCCAGTGACGGAGGGGGCAAGACCGTTTCGGCTCCTTCGGCCAAGGCCTGCGCGGCGCGCTGCAATTGCGCGCCTGGGATTCCGTCGGGAGGCAGCGCATCCCACAACCAGTTTGCCCGTTCGCTCAAGATGGCCGGTTCGCCGAAGCGCAACGCCGACTCCACGATCTGCAGCAGGGTTTCGTTGGCAGCTATAAGTTGTTCTGACTCCTGCTCCACGTAGTTCTGAATCAAGCGAGTCGCGACGGCGATGATTTCCGGGCGATGGCGGCGCAAAACGGCCAAAGCCTCCAGCGTTTCGGCGTCTACCGGCGCGTAGTTCATCTGCAGCGCCATCGCAGCGGCTTTATCGGCGATCAATTCGACAGTCCGGCGCGTGGCCGTCTGGGCGTCTTCGCCGACATATATGCCGGGCACGCGCCGCCGCAACTCAGGCGCCTGATTGAACAGCCGCCCGCCGAACGCAATCGCTGCGCCGAGTTGAGCGGAGTGGTGGCGCAACTCCTCGACTACATCCAGCAGGTTGGCTGCCGCGATTAGACCGCTGGCCGAGAGCATCAACAGGTCGGGCTGCGTTTTCATCAGCATCTCCCGAAAGCGCGCCGCGGCGATGTTCTGCCCTAAGTAGATGACCTCGTAACCGCGACGGCGCAAGAAGAGCGAAATCATCAAGATGCCCAACTCGTGATACTCCCCCGGCGCGCATCCACTCACGATGCGCCCCTCGCGGCTGATCGGCGGCGATGCGGACATCAGCGCCGACAACTTGCGGCGCATGATGTTGGTCACGAAATGCTCGACGCTGATGTTAATTTCACCCAGATGCCACTGCTCACCCAAAGTCACCAGCGTTGGCTGGATCAGGTGTAGGCACACTTCCTCCACCGGGAAAAGTGAGAATGCCTCTGCCAGCACATACTCGATGCGCGCTTCGTCGAATTCAGCGGCGCCAGCGATGATTTCATCATGCAAGCGCTGGTACGAGGCCGGCGCGCCCGGCACGGGGAGCTCGGTCGTCGGTTCGCCGGCGTGCCCATCGGCAGACTGCGCCTCGAGCGAACGCAGCAGATGCACGGCGTGGCTGATGCTCATGCCGTTTTCAATCTGCGACTTCAGCCAGCGAATAATGGCTACATCGCGGGCGGAGTACAGCCGGTAGCCGCTATCGGTGCGCGGAGGCGAGGGAACGCCGTAGCGCCGTTCCCAGGCGCGCAGCGTCGCAGCAGCAACGCCGGTCTGGTGCGAAACGGCTTTGACGTTGTAGACAGGCTCGTCACTGTATTGTGCGAACATCAAACGCATTCTTAATGTAGTCCTGCGCCCAACGTTTGTCAACAAGGGTTACGATGCTTGCACAAAGCGGGTGGGCGTATCGTGTCACGCGCCGGTTAGGCCATGAGGGAATACCACGCCGGCGCAGACCTGCAGCGTCGCGGCATGGCGCACAAAGTCGCGATCGAAGCGCTGGATGTCAGTTGTGGTGACGATCGTCTGATGCGCGCTGCCGATCCGTTGCAACAGGCAGCGGCGCCGGTGCGGATCAAGCTCGGCCAGCACTTCGTCCAGCAGCAACACCGGTTCCTCACGGGTGCGCTCGCGCATCCACGCGACTTGCGCCAGCTTAAGCGCCAGCACGGCCGTGCGCTGCTGACCCCGCGAGCCGAAATCACCCAGGTCCATGCCATTGGCGATGAAGCGCACCTCGTCGCGGTGTGGGCCGACCAGCGTCATGCCGCGGGCGATCTCTTCCCGCCGACGTTCGTCCAACGCTCGGCGAAAGGCTGTTTGCAAGTCGCGCCGATCTATGCCGGGCGGCGGTTGCGAGTCGTCTATGCCCACCTGATACGGCGCGTCGAGCGTGCCGGGCCGGGCTGGGTCAAAGTTCGGCTGGTAGGTGATCTGCAGATACTCTGAGCCGTTGGACAGCTCGCGGTGGATCGGCATAGCCAGACGGGTCAAATCGGCGACTGCCCGGCGCCGCCGCACGGCGATCTCCACGCCTGCCGGCACAAGTTGATCGTCCCAGATCGCCAGTTCGTCGGGATCGAGCCTGCGCTCCTGGGCTTGCTTGAGCAGCGCGTTGCGCTGGGCGAGCGCGCGCATGTAGTGGTCGAGCGCGCGCACGTAGTCCGCGTCCACCTGCGACAGCGCCGCATCGAGGAAATCGCGGCGCAGCGCCGGCGCACCGCTCACCAGCTCGACATCACCAGGCAAAAAGAGCACCACGTTAAGTTGGCCGACCAGGTCTATCCCGCGTCGCTCGACGCGATCAATGCGGATTTCTTTGCGCAACCGGCCTGACTCGCCTTGTTGGAGCGCGATCTCGATCAGGCGCAAGCCATCGTTGCGCTCGATGCTGGCTCTCAGCACGGCGTAGGGATATGGGCTTTCTTCCTCTGCTCCCCAGCGGATCACCTGTCGGTCGGCGCGTGTGTGAGGGGAGTGGGCCGTAGCCAGAAAGTAGATCGCTTCGAGCAGCGACGTCTTGCCCTGGGCGTTATCGCCTTGCACGATCACCAGCCCACGCGGCAAGTCAAGTTCCAGCCGCGCATACAGCCGAAAGTTGGTGAGCGAAAGGTGACGCACGCGCATTTACACGAATTCCACCTTCACCCGTCGCCGGCCGTCCCTAAGCGGGTGCTCAATGGCAATGCTGCTGGGCCGGTCGCTCGTCAAGATCGCCTGGTTGATGCGCTCCTCGATCAACACCGGATAGACGCCCGGCGCGGGCAGCCATTGTCGCTCGTCCACACAGAGCGCGCGGCCGCCGTCGTAGCTTCCGGTCACCCGGAACGGACGCCCCAAGCACAGGTTGGCGTCGCTCACGTCGCCACGGGCCAGCGAATCGCGAATGCGCGTGCTGGAGATGACTCCGGCGCCCATGTTCAGCTCCGGCAGCACGTTGACCGTGAATCCGAATCGGCTGCCGAGTTCGGCCAAGTGGGCCGCGTTCCCTTGTCGCCCGCGCCCTAGCGCGAAATCTGGGCCGATCCACAGGCTGACTGGCGCGAGCGCGGCGACCATGCGCGCGATGAACTCATGCGCCGTAAGTTGGGCCATTTGCAGCGTGAACTCTAGGACTACCAGCATGTCCACGCCGAGCGCGCCGATTTGTTCGGCCTTGTCATCCGGCAAGGTGAGATAGCGATTCGGCGCCCTGCCCAGCACCACGCGCGGATGAGGGAAGAACGTGACCACGGCCGACTGCGCGCCTCGCTTGCGTGCGTCGTTCACCATGGCGCGGATCAACTGCTGGTGGCCCAGGTGTACGCCGTCGAATGCGCCAATTGTGCAGGTGGATGGAACAGAGGTGGAGATTTCATCAAACGAGTGGAGGAGCCGCATCGAAGACCTTCGCCGGTTTGAGTTTCATTCCATCCCAGTGCGCGATGGCAATGAACGCGCAGCGGGAATCATACACGCGCACCCCGGGCGCGTGAGCCGCGCGCGGCATCGCCGCCGATGGCAGTGCAATCGCTTGTCCCATCCGCAAGCGCCGGGCGTCATCGTCGCTCAGATGCGCTGCGGGCCAATCGGCCACCGCGCGATCCATCGGCAGCAGCAGCGCTGCGGCTGAGCCTTCGCCGGCTGCCGCTTCGATGCGCTCGAGCGTGATGGCATCGGCCAGTGTGAAGCGGCCGGCCTGTGTGCGGCGCAGCGCGACAAGATGGCCTCCGCACCCGAGCGCCTCGCCGATGTCGCGCGCCAGGGCGCGGATGTAGGCGCCGGCGGAACAGCGAACGACGATGCGCAGGTGGCCGACTTCCGCCGCTTCCTCTCCATCGCTCGGCATGAGCTGCAGCTCATACACCATGACTCGCCGCGGCTCAAGCTCGACCTGGCGGCCCTGCCGGGCCAGGGCGTAAGCGCGTTGGCCGCCCTTTTGAATGGCGGAGAACTGAGGCGGGACCTGCGCGATTGCGCCGGTGAATTGCGCTTCGAGCTGCCTCAGCCTCTCCGGGGTTATCGGCGGCACCGGGCGCGCCTCGACGACCTGGCCTTCGGCGTCATCGGTCGTCGTGCGTTCACCCAGCCGGATTACGCCTTCGTAGGCCTTGTCTTCGCCGAGCAGGTACTCGCTCAGGCGGGTAGCCTGGCCGACGCATAACACCAGCACGCCGGTCGCCAACGGATCGAGCGTGCCGGCATGGCCGATGCGCTTCTCGCGCAGTAGCCGGCGCGCGCGCGCCACCACGTCGTGCGACGACATGCCGCGCGGCTTGTCCACGATCAGCAAACCATCCATTGCCTGCTCGCGTTGCGCCGACCGATTCGGCTACGCTTCGCGGATGACCTGTTTGAGCCGCGGCAATACCCGATTGACGGCATCGCGCATCGGGCCGGGCAGCGTGCATCCGGCGGCGGCCGGGTGCCCGCCCCCGCCTAACTCAAGCGCCACCTGAGACACATCGAAGCCCGGCTGCGCGCGAAGGCCGATCTCGATGTCGCCGTTTTGCAGTTCCACGAACACCGCAGCCACGTCCGCCTCATAGGCGGTGATCAAGGTGCCCACCAGGCCGGCGTCGCCGCGTTCCTCCTTCACCTCCAACTCCTTGCGGAGCTTGCGCGGGATCGTCGCGTAAGCCAAGCGACCTTCCAGCTTGGCGTTCATCAGGCCGGCGCCCAACAAGCGCAGCGAGTCGAACGAGCGCATGATCAGCGCCTGGCGCGTGACCTCCTGCAGGTTGCCCCCGCTGCGCATGAGCGCCATCGCCGCCGCCAGCGTATCGGGCGTCGTGTTCGACGTGCGGAAGGCCAACGTGTCGGTGATCACGCCGGTCAGCAGCGCATTGGCGATGTCGGAGGTGATCGTCACGCCCATCCGTTGGAGCAGCGCGTAGATGATCTCAGATGTCGAAGACGCGCCCGGCTCGACCACGTTGACCAGGCCGAAGTTCAGATTGGTGATGTGGTGGTCGAACACCACAACCGGCAGGCGGCCGTGCTGCGCCGGGATGAAGACCGATCCCAGGCGGGCCAGATCGCTCGAGTCGAGCGCAACGATCAAGTCGAACTCGCCCTCGCCCGATTGGCGAATGTCGCGCACGCCCTTGAGGTAATCGAAGCGCGGATGCGGCTGGTCCTGACAAGCCGGCGTGACCAGCTTGCCCAGGCTGCGCATCGCATGCGTGAACCCCAGCAAACTGCCGACGGCGTCGCCGTCCGGCGAAACATGGGTGATGGCCAGGATAGACTGCGCCCGGCGCAGGTAGCCTTCGGCGTCCGCCCAAGCGCGAGGGTCGGTCA
Organism: Thermoflexales bacterium; assembly: GCA_046299515.1. Lineage (GTDB taxonomy): Bacteria > Chloroflexota > Anaerolineae > J036 > Brachytrichaceae > JAAFGM01. The sequence continues at coordinate 7,936 of JBKBID010000069.1, forward strand.
CTATCAAGATGCCGTTAACTCCTCGCCGCCCTTCAGCTCGTCCAGCAGCCGCGACAGACGGTCGCCGCGTTCAAACGATTCGTCAAACTCGAACGTCAACTGGGGGGTGTGGCGCGTGCGCAGGCGCTTGCCTAGCTCGCGGCTGAGCCAGCCGGCGGCGCTCTCTAAACCGCGCGCGACCTCGGCCTTCTGCGCGTCATCGCCGATGATGCTGTAGAACACCCGCGCATGTCGCACGTCGGGCGTGATTTCCACGTCGCTAATCGTCACCTGGGCGCTGTTCACGCGCGGATCGTTCAACTCGCGCTCCAACAGGTCGGTCAAGTGCATACGAATCAATTCGTTGACGCGCTTGGCATACTTCTTACTCATAGTCTGACATAGGGCTAGGCACACAGGGATCAGGCGGTGGAAGGCATGGCGTCGTGGTTGCTTCGGTCTATGCCGGCTCGGTCTGCTCTTCTTGCACGATAAATTCGATGATGTCGCCCGGCTTGAATCCTTCAAAGCCCTCGATGCCGATGCCGCACTCGAAGCCCTGGCGCACTTCCTTCACATCCTCCGTCAACCGCTTAAGCGAGGCCACTGCCCCGGTGTGCAACACCTGATCGCCGCGCAGTATGCGCACCTTGGCATTGCGCATGGCCACGCCGTTCGTCACGCGCACGCCGGCGATGATGCCCACCTTGGGGATCTTGAAGGTTTGCCTGACTTCGGCTGCGCCGACCACCTTCTCGATGACCTTCGGCGCAAGCATGCCTTTCATGGCCAGCTCCACGTCTTCGAGCAGGTTGTAGATCACGTTATACAGGCGGATGTCCACATGGTTGCTCTCGGCCTTGCGTCGCGCGGCTGTGTCCACCTGCACTTCGTATCCGAGGATCACGGCGCCGGATGCGATCGCCAGGTTAACGTCGCTTTCGGTCACGTCGCCGGTGCCTTGATGGATGACTTCGAGCCGTATCTCTTCGCCCTGCTCACCGCTGAGGGTGCTGTTGAGCTTTTGCAACTGCTCAACGACCGGCTGGAGCGACCCCTGGTTGTCGGCCTTGACGATGAAGAACATCTTCTTGGCCTTGCTGGCCTTGGCCATGGCGAAGTATTGCTCAAGGCTGGTCGCGCGCTGGACGCTGCCCTCGCGCTCACGCTTGGCCTGATGCTGCGCCGCAAGCGCGCGCGCCGCGCGTTCGTCCTCGACGACCTCGAAGATGTCGCCGGCGATCGGCACTTCCGACATGCCGGTGATGCTGACCGGCACGGAAGGCCCGGCCTTCTTCACACTTTGGCCGCGAAAGTCGAACATGGCGCGCACGCGGCCATACACGCCGCCGGCCACGAACGAATCACCGACGTTGAGCGTGCCGTTCTGCACCAGCACCGTCGCCATCGCGCCCTTCGACTTGCTCAGGTGGCTTTCGATGATCGTGCCGACCGCCCTGCGGTTGGGGTTCGCTTTGATCGTGTCGAGCGATTCCGCCACCAGCAGGATGCCTTCGATCAGGTCCTCGATGCCTTTGCGCTGCTTGGCCGAGACCGGGATGAACAGCGTATTGCCGCCCCATTCGTCAGGCACCAGGCCCAGCTCGCTCAATTCTTTCTTCACCAACTCCGGGTTGGCGTTCGGTTTGTCAATCTTGTTGATGGCGACGATGATCGGCACTTGCGCCGCGCGAGCGTGGGCGATCGCCTCGCGCGTTTGCGGCATCACGCCGTCATCGGCTGCGACCACCAGCACCGCGATGTCGGTCACTTGCGCGCCGCGCGCGCGCATGGCGGTGAAGGCTTCGTGGCCCGGTGTGTCAATAAAGGTGACCTTCTTGCCCTGATGTTCCACCATGTAGGCGCCGATATGCTGGGTGATCCCACCGGCCTCCGCGCTGGCTACGTCCGTCTTGCGGATGGCGTCCAGCAGCGACGTCTTGCCATGATCCACGTGTCCCATCACCGTCACGATAGGCGGGCGCGGCTTGAGCGCGCTTTCGTTTTCGGCCTGCTCCTTAGCCAGCAAGCGCTGCTTGAGCGTCATGACCTTGCCGGCCGGCGCAGGCTTGCCGTCAGGCGTCACCGCGACTTCTTCCGGAACCTGCGATTCGACCACGACCGGGATCGGTCGCGCCTCCCAGCCAAACGCGCTCGCGACGATGGCGGCCGTGTCGAAGTCGAGCTGCTGGTTGATGGTCGCCATCACGCCGTTTTGCATCAGCTCGCGGATGACGTTAATCGGGCTGACGTTGATCTTGGTCGCCAAATCGCGCAGCGAAATGGACTCCGGCAGCTCAATCACCTTGGGCTCAGCCGGCTTAGCCGGCTTTGACTCAGCCGGCCGGGGCGGCCTGGGTTGCGATGGGCCGCTCGACCGCGGCGCGTCACGGCGCGGCTCGCCGCTGCGGCCGCTGTTGCGGTTGCCTTGTGCTGAATTCTTCGCAGGAGTTTTCGTCTCTACCGCCATATACATCACCTCTCTTCGCCGCGCTGCGCAGTGCTGCGTAGAAGCGATCGGTTTAAGCCTCTACCCCGGGTGTTACTGGCGCACTGCCAGACGCCGGCAACAACAACGCAGGCTTATGGAAGCCTGCGTTGCTCCGAGTCTTGCTGAACGCTTCAGGTTCAACTTACGCCGGTCACATTGCGTTGACCTTAGTCGAACTGACTGAAGAACGCCAAGATAGCTTCCTCATCTTCCTTCGAGACTGGTTGGCCGAACTCGGCCTCCAGCCGCTTGTGTTTGATCGCTTGTTCAGCGGCGGCGCGGCTCTTCGACAGATACGCGCCCCGACTCCCCGAACGCTTGCCGGTCAGATCGATCACGATGTGACCGTCCTCCGTGCGTATTAGACGAATCATATCGCGCTTGGGATGCTGCGTGCGCGTGCCGATGCAGGTGCGCATGGGCACGCGCTTGATCCCTGAATGCGCGCGCTTCGCCTTGCTCATCCGCGTCACGTTCAGATTTCAAGATCGTCCAGGTCGCCGTAGCGCCCCGGCTTGCGCAAGTGCTGAGTCACGACGCGGCCTAACTCTTCATCGTAGACGAGCAAGCGGTCTTTGCCCGGCTTCTTGCCCTTGGCGTCTTTCTTCTTCGGCTTGGCCGGCTTGGCGCCGGCGGCCTCACCTTCGCCCTCGTCTTCTTCCTCTCGTTCGCCTTCGCTCATGGCTTCGATGAAGTACTGCTGCGCTTCCTCTGTCGTCTCCTCGACCTTAGGCGCTGCTGCTTCCATCGCCGATTGCGCTGCCGATGCATTTGCGCCGTCGCCGGCGTTAGTCTGCGCGGACTCCGGCGCTACCTTCCATTGGCCAACCGCCTTATCCAACGCCTGTTTGATCTCGTTCAGCGCCTTCGGGCCAATGCCCTCGATGGCCAGAAAACCCTCATCGCCGCGCACGCTATGTTCAAGTAGTTGTCCTACCGAGACGATGCCGGCGGCGATAATGTGTTGTGCTACGCGAGGGGAAAGTCCCAGCTCCTCCAGCGGCATGGCGTAGGCTGCCTGCGGGATGGCCGCAAGGGCTGCCTGACGCGCCTGACGGCGCTCCTCGGCTTGCGCCTTATGGATCACGGGCTTGAGCTTATCGGCGTTCGATCGGCGCGCGACCTCGTAGGCGTAAACGCTATCCACCACGCGCTTGACGAGCGTGAATTCCTCCGGCGTCAGCGCCGTGGGCAGGGCGCGTTGGCGCACGAGCAGCTCGCGCAGCGTCGGCAACGCCTGCATGATTTCATCGCCTACCCAAACCCGCAGGTCGGCATCTTCCGAAATTTTGTTGAGCGCCTCGCCGAGCGCTTCGCTGCTGCTCTTGATGTCAATCCGCCAGCCGGTCAGCCGGGCGGCCAGGCGCGCGTTCTGCCCCTCGCGGCCGATGGCCAGCGAGAGCTGATCATTGGGCACGATCACAGATGCGCTCTTGTCATCAATTGGATGAACGGCCATCACCTTGGCCGGGCCGAGCGCCTTGGCAATATAGACCGTCGGATCAGCGCTCCATTCGATGACGTCTATTTTCTCGCCGCGCAGTTCGTTGATGATATTCTGGATGCGCGTCCCGCGCTGGCCAACGCACGCGCCGACCGGATCTATATTCGGTTGCAACGCAGCCACGGCAACCTTTGAGCGCGAGCCTGGCTCGCGGACGATGGACTTGATTTCCACCAGGCCATTGCTCACTTCAGGCACTTCTCTTTCCAGCAGCCGACGCAAGAAATTCTTATGCGCGCGCGACAGGGTCACTTGAGGGCCGCGGTTGGTGCGTTTGACCTCAATGACGTAGGCGCACACGTGTTGCTGAAGCTCAAACTTCTCATTTGGAATCTGCTCTTTGCGCGGCAGTGTGGCCTCGCTGCGGCCCAGGTTGACGATTACGGCGGCGCTGTTTACGCTTTGCACCGTGCCCGTGACAATTTCGCCCTCGCGATCAATAAGATGGCTATATTGAGAGTCGCGCTCGGCTTCGCGGAGCTTTTGCACAATGAGCTGTTTGGCGTTCTGCGCGGCGATGCGCCCGAAGTCCTTCGGCGTGACATCAACCATAATGCAGTCGCCGAGGACGGCGTCCGGCTTTTGCTTCAGGGCGTCTTCCAGAGAAATTTCGGTGCGGTCATCCATTACCTCCTCGACGACCTCCTTCTCGACGAAGACGCGCATATCCCCGCTGTCCATATCCACCACGGCGGCCACGTTCTGGCTGTTCATCACGTTGGCGTATTTGCGATAGGACTGCACCAGCGCGCTTTCGATCACCTTGGCGATGACTTCGCGCTGCAGATTTCGCTCGGCGCCAATCTGATTAAGAGCAAGTGCAAATTCGCTTTTCATGGCCCATCACACCTCATGCGTCTTAGAAAAGAGAAAGTGGGCTTTCTCGACCCACTTCCATCCCGCGTCGCGTGAAGTTGTAACCGTAAGTCTACATAGGTTTTTTAAGGTTGTCAACTGAAGTTTTTCTGAGGGGCGTAGCGCAGAAATGCAAGCGCCCTTTTCTGCGGCGAGGGCAAAATAGGGGGCATGAAGACATCTCCTGTGCCCACCCCC
>JBKBID010000070.1:0-12667 GCA_046299515.1 Thermoflexales bacterium
CCGCAGAACTGAGCAAACTCCTGCTCAAACGCAGCGACATCCGGCCCGTTGATAAACGCCGTTGTCTCGATCACGCGCCGGATCGCCGCGTCAATCTCAGGCTGAATGGACAAGTATTGCGCTTTCAGGTCAATCAGCGGAATCTTGCTCATCGAAATAATTAGGGATGCGCTCCACCGTGTTGATGATGCGCGCTGGGTTGCCGACCACGACTGCTTTAGGCGGAACATCGCGGGTGACGACGGCGCCGGCTCCCACCAGCGCCTCCGCCCCGATCCGCACACCCGGCAGCACTACCGCGCCGGCGCCAATGCGCGCGCGACGCTCTACGTGGACGCCTTTCAGGCTGGACTTTGCGCGAGGCGACTGCGGATAGCGCGCATTGGTGATCACCACACATGGGCCGATCCAGCATCCTGCCTCTAACACGGAGAACTCCGGCACGAAAGCGTTGGAGTGGATGCGCGCGTCGTCTTCGATAACGACGTGATGCTCGATGACGGTGTGGCTGCCGATGCTGACGCGGTGGCCGATGCGGTTGTCCTCGCGGATCAGCACGCCGTGACCGGTCTGAAAATCGTCGCCAATGTGGTTGCCGTCGTAAATAACCGTGTGCGAGCGAATGATGGCGCGGTCGCCGATGTAAGTGGAAATCTCGCCAGGCGATCGTCCGCGCGCCGGCTCGCCAATAACTACGAACGGGCCAATTTGCGCGTCCTTGCCCAGGCGCGCGCCCGGGTAGATTAAAAAGGCGCGCTCACTCATGGTCATCGGATAGCTCACAGGCTGCAGCCTCGATCTCGGCGAGCGACACCTCGGCGCAGCGCGCCATAGACTCATACATCGCCAGCACCAGCGCCAAGGAGCGCCGCCCCTCGCTGCCGTTGGTCTGCGGCGGTCGCCCTTCGCGGATGGCGCGGATTGTGTCGGCCAGCACTGCGCGGTGGCTCGCGCCGTATACGGACGGCGGATCGACGGCCTGAACGCTGAGGAGATGCTTCTCCTCTTCGAGCATCCCATCTACCTTCCACATCACAATCCGGTTGAGGGCTGTGCCACCCACTTTGACCGAGCCGCGTTCGCCAAAGATGGCGACCGAGCCTTCCAGGTTCTCCGGCCAGGTGAGCGTAGAGCCTTCGACGACGCCCAGCGCTCCAGATGCGAAGCGCCAAACGGCCACGCCCACGTCCTCACACTCCATGCGGTGCGCCAGCGTCGCGCCATAGGCAAAGACGCTCTGCACGTCGCCCATGAGCCACTGTAAGGCGTCAATGTGATGTATGGATTGGTTCATCAGTGCGCCGCCATCCATCGCGCGTGGTCCCATGCCAGCCATCCTCATAGTAGCTCTGCGGGCGATACCACCGCACGGTGGCATTGCCCAACAGCAGCCGGCCCAAGCGCCCCGATTCAACCAGGCGCTTCAAGTCCTGCATGGGCGGGTTGTAGCGGTTTTGCAGCACCACGGTCAACGTCACGCCGGCCTGCTCGCAGGCAGCAATCAGGGCATCAGCATCGCGCAGCGAGAGCGCAATGGGCTTCTCCACCACCACGTGTTTGCCATGCCGAGCGGCCTCAATCCCCATCTGTGCGTGTAGGCCGCTTGGCGCGCAAATGCACACCACGTCAACGTCTTTGCGTTCCAGGACGCGCCGGTAGTCGGTCAGCGCATCAGCGCCGAATTGTTGCGCGAGACGCACCGCGCGCGATTCGATCACATCCGCCACAGCGACAAGCTGAGCGTCGGGACGCAAGTCCGCCAGCGAATCCGCATGGCGCGGCGACACGCGCCCACAACCGATGATGGCGAAGCGAAGAGGGGCGGACATGCTCTTATTCATCGTCGCGCGATTGTAACTGCATGACGCGCCGGTACACGGCGAGCGTGCGCTCCGCCATGACTTCGGGCGTGAACTGCGCTGCTGCGCGGCGGGCTGCCAAACGAAATCGCTCGCGCGTGTCATGGTCCATGCTCAGCATGGCAAGCAGCGCATGAGCCAGGGCTTGGCTGTCGGCAGGCGCCACGAGCAATCCGTTCTCGCCAGGTGTCACGATCTCCGGAATGCCGCCCACCCGCGTTGCGACGACGGGCAATCCGGCAGCCAGCGCCTCGATAACGGACAAGGGCATTCCCTCAGCTAAAGACGGCAGCGCGAAAAGGTCGCTGGCAGCAAGCAGCCGCGCTGTGTCCGTCCGAAAACCTAGCAGATGCACGTGGTCGCGCACGTTTAGCTGAGCAGCGAGCTGCTCGATGGCGGCCCTATCGTCCGGCGCGCCAGCGAAGAGAAAGTGCGTACTGGGAAATCGCGCGATGACACTCGGCACGGCTGTCACCAGATAACGATGCCCCTTGTTCGGCGCAAGCCGAGCAAGCGTGAGCACCAGGCGATCATCCATGGCCAATCCCAGCTCGACTCGCACGGCTGCCCTCTCACGCGCCACGTAATCGGCCGGCATCTCGGGAAGTTGCGCGGCGTTATGGACAACCTCGATTCGATGAGGCGGGATACCATAGAGCCGCGTGAGCAATTCGGCGTTCTCGCGTGAGACGGCGATGATGCGCGCTGCCTTGAGTCGCGACAGGCGAAAGAGCGCCGGCAAAACGGGCGTCAGCGCGCGTGGCACGCGGATGTCGCTCAGCGGCGAGGCGCGTTGTTCCACGCAGACCAGCGGAGCCGGCAGGCCGGACAGGGTGAAGCCGAACACAATCCCCAGCCGGCTGCCGGGGTGGTTCGAGTTCAGGTGAATCACGTCGTGCGCGCGCGCCATGCGGCGCAGGTTCGGTATCACCCTCGCCCACTGCGCCGGACGCTCCAGCGGCATTGGGTGTGTTTGGGCGAGCGCGCTCAGGCGCTCGGTGAAGGCGCGCAGGTTCGGGTGGTCGGGCAATGCGATGGTGAACTGAACGCGGCCCTGCAGGGCGCGCGCCAGGTGCTCGACGTAGAGTTCCGCCCCGCCCACTTCACGGGCCGTCATCACCAACAGGACGCTAATGCGCATAATGTTGCTCTTCGGCAACGATCGTTATCCTGCTGGCGCAGGAATAAAGACATCGCTAACATTTTGCTCTGGACACAGCGGTTTAAGCGGTGCGCGCAATGGCTTCCAGACTCATGAAGATGTTGTAGTCGGGGAAGGAAGCTTTTTGCCATGCCCAGCCGAAGAGACGGATGGCGCGCCAGAGTGACAATGACAGCGGCCACATTGGGGCAGAGCCTTCTGAGATGGCGCGTTCAAGAGGAGTGCATAGGCGCTGAATAAAGTGGGGCAGTGGAGGTAACGGGACGGCATGGCGGATATCCAAAGGTACTAGCTCTGCATCCGACAGAACGATACCGAGTGCGCGTTCTGTAAAAAGAATTAGGTGCGCCGGTGGCGAGAAGTTGGACCACTCTCCTGGCGTATGAATCGCCTTCCAGAAGCCAGCGTTTGGTGTAGACAGCATAATGGCTCCGCCAGGACGCAATCGGCTCTTGAGTTTGCGCAGCTCAGCAACCGGTTGCGGCAAGTGCTCGAGCACTTCCCAGAGCGTGATGACATCGAACGATGCTTCTGGGAAGTGCTCAATTGAGCTAAATACCGGGATGCTCAACTGACTGGCAGCGCGTGCAGCCTGCGTTACGGATACCTCGACACCCGCAATCTCCCAGCCTTGCTGGCGAGCCATTTCTAGGAAGTAGCCGTCGGCGCAGCCGAAGTCTAGCAAACGTCCTTTGTTGGGAAACAGCCTGGACAGTGTGGATAACCGGCGCCGGAATAGTGGATGTAACGCTTGGTGCATCGTTACATAGTCATGATATCCCACAGTGCCATCACCACTGAAGTAGCTCTCGCTCTGATACAGCTGCTTTATCACATCAATGTCCGGCATAGGCGACAGATAGGCGGCCTCACAGACCTGGCAGCGCCAATACGTATATCCCCGCAGAGTGATGATGGGATCGCTGTCTTCAGCGCCGCAAACCGGACATGTATTAGATTTGGCACTCATACCACTTTCAGCTCGTAACCCGCCCAGTTGGGCTGACTGTGCTGTGCGTGAGCAGGTCAACTACAGCGACTGCATGAGTTCCAGCATGTGGGCGACGCGCTGCCGCCAGGTGTGGTCACGCAGCACACGCCGGCGAGCTGCGTTGGCAATGCGTTGTCGCTCGTCATCATGACTTAAGTAGTAGCGAATCTTATCCAGCATCTCTTCCTGAGTCTCGAAGCAAACGATCTCTTTGCCTTCCTCGAAGAACTCGTTCACGCCGGGGACGCGTTGAAGCAATTGAAACACGCCGCAGGCGGCCAGCTCGAACGCGCGCAGGTTCAAGCCACGATCCAGCTCGCCGGCCTGGTGGTCAACGTGAAAGTTCAGCCCGATTTTAGCTGCGCACAGCGCTTTGACCTGCTCTTCACCCCAAATCTGACCCTGCCAAACTTTTAGAATCGGGCTGCCAATAAAGTGCTCGCGGTAGCCGCCCCACACTTTGATGTTGATGCCCTGCGTGACAGCATATTCGATCATCTGTCTGCGGGCCTGATGGAAGCGTCTGCTCAACCCGCCGATAAAACATACGTCGCTGCCGTAACGGGCGCGCTCGGCCTCCGTGAGCGGCACGGGTCGGTGCACTTCAGGGTCAATGCCGAGCGGCACGTATGCAATGCGTCCAGTTGCGCCGGCTGCGCGTAAGCCAGCTTCTAGGTTGGCCGGCTGAAATATCAAATCGAAATACGGCAAGTTGACGCGGTCGCGCGCCAACATTGTGCCTGCCGGCAACCCGCACCATTGCACTAACAGCAGGTGGCGCTGCTTGAGCGTGCGCAGGGTAGATGCCCAGATGCCGCTGCCCAGCGGAACAAAGACCGCGTCCGGCCTGAACCGATCAATCCGACGCAGGATGCTGCGCTGCAACAGCCAAACATCCAGGCGCGTCCCCCACAGCGCTGCGCGAACTGCTTGCGCGAACGGAAGCGGCAAGCGCGCGCGCAGGTGCTGCGGCAGCAGCGCGCTGCTGCGCATGTCCATAACCAGCTGGCACCCCAGTTTCTCAAACTCGCGCTTCCAATTATAGAGCGTGTGTTGGGTGCGCAGCAGGTGCGCGTTGAAGTCGCCGCCTTGCCTGCGCCATATCGCATACGCCGACTCGTAATAGCCGCGATCAACTTTGTAGTACAGGTAGATTCGCATGCGAGCTTTCCAGTGAGCGTAGCCAAGTTTCAGCCGCTATCCAGCGCCACACCGCCGCGCCAGCCAGCTTGTTGGGAGACGGACTCTCCTCGGTGAGCGTCCTACGCACAACAGCTAGATCGAGCCAGGAGCCTACGCGGGGATTATCATGGAACAGTTCGACTGCCCGTGGACGCAAGGCTTGCACCCATTGTTGTTCAGGGGTAACGAAGCCCTTCTTATCACGCCGCCAAGTGATGGCCGACGGCAGCACACTTTCCAGCGCGCGGCGCAGGGAGTACTTCGACCAGCCGGCGTGCAGCCGATAGACCGCCGGCAACCGGCTGACGTACTCCGCCAGTCGCACGTCGAGAAACGGCGTGCGCGCCTCAATGGAAAATGCCATCGAGTTGCGATCTTCTGCGCGCAGCAGACGCGGCAGGTTCCAAGCTGCTAACCGGGCCAGATGGCGCGGCAGGTTGGCGCGCGCGTCATCGTTGAAAATATCCTGATGACGCTGGACAGCCCGCTGCGCGACATCGGGGCGCAGCCCCAGCATTCGGGCGCGCCGCGCATTTTGCAGCCGGCGCTGCGCGCCCGCCGGCAGTTGATAGGCCAGCGCCCGTTGCAACACGTCCTTGCTGCTGCGGCTGCCGACGCGCCGGATTGCCAGCAGCTCACGCAACAGGCGCACCCACTGTCCGGCGCGCAGCATCTGCGAAAGATAGACATCGAACGGCAGGTAGCCGGCCCAAAGCTCATCCGCGCCCTGGCCGTCCAACAGCACAGTCACGCCACGCTCGCGCGCCAGGCGCATCACGCACCACTGGGCATACATGGACGTGGTGATCGGCGGCTCGTCATGCTGCCAGATAAAGCGCTCCAGGTCGGCTTGCAAGCCCTGGGCGGTGGGGAAGGTCAGATGCCAGTCCGCGCCGGTTTGCTCAACCACGAGTTGCGCAAATTGCCGCTCGTCGCTGTCCGCCTCGGCATATGCAGCGGTGAAAGTTTTCTGACGGTCGCCGATCTGCGCGCGCGGGATGTCGTGTTCGGCCTGCATCAGCCGGCTGACCAGCGCCACGATCGCCGATGAGTCCAGGCCGCCGGACAGACAGGTGCCAATCGGCACATCGCTGCGCAGGCGCAAGCGCACTGCGTCGGTCAGCAGCTCCAGCACATGCGAAGCCACCTTCGGGTCTGGTGTGGGCGGCCCCAGCTCGGCGTTGACCGGCAGCGACCAATACCGCCGTCGCGCGATGCCTGTGGCCTCCACGCTGAGCACGTGTCCGGCAGGGAGTTGTTGAATTTCTGCGAACAGCGTCTCGTCTAGCCGGCTGGCTTCGTAGCCGGCCAGGAAATCCTCCAGCAGCGGAACGTTAGGGCGCGGCTGGGCCAGGCCGGCGGCCCACAGCGCCTTCGGCTCGGACGCAAAGGCGAACAATGTCGGGGTCTGGACGTAGTAGAACGGCTTGACGCCGAAGCGGTCACGGCTGCAAAACAGCCGTCGCCGGTTTGCGTCCCAGATGGCAAATGCCCACATGCCGTTGAAGCGTTCGACGCACGCCTCGCCCCATTCGCGATAGGCGTTGAGCAACACCTCGGTGTCGCCAGCGCTGTGAAAGGTGTGTCCTAATCCGCGCAGCACTTCGCGCAATTCAACGTAGTTGTAGATTTCGCCGTTGAACACGACGGTCAACGCGCCGTCCGGCGTGACCATCGGCGTATGGCCGGCCGGGCTGAGGTCGAGGATGGCCAACCGGCGCTCCGCCAGCCCAAGATCGGCATGAACCGCCTCCGCACTGCGGATGTCCGGCAAATCCAGTTCAGGAGGGCTATCTGGCCCTTTGAGGTGAACGGCTGACCCGCTGTGCGTGTCGAATAAGGCATACCCCTCATCGTCTGGCCCGCGATGACGCAGCAAGTTGGCCATGCGCCGGAGTTGGCTCAGGTTGACCGGCGCACCGTCGAGATGGTAAATGCCCGCGATGCCGCACATAGGGTTTACTTGTTTACGGATGCAACGTCCAGCCAAACACGGCCTCTAGTTCTTCTCGCAGCAAGGCGCGGCGATGTTCAAGTGTGAAGTTGTCGAGCACACGCTGCCGGGCCAGGGCGCCCTTCTCGGGGTGATTGAGCGCGGCACATATCCCTTCAGCCAGCGCCTTCGGGTCGTTAAACGGGACAACGAAGCCGGTGTCGCCGATCACTTCGGGCATAGCGTAGCGGTCAGCCACCACCGGCACGCAACCACAAGCCATGCCTTCGGCCAGCGACACGCCAAATCCTTCATGAGCAGAGGCCTGCACGTATGCCTGCGATGTTTGGAGCGCATTAACATACTCAGGCACTGAATAGCGCCGCTCGGTGAAGCGCACGTTGAGGCCGCTCAGCGACCGCAGGTACGTCAGCGTGTCGTCCGCGAACGCGCCAATGACCAGGAATTCGACATCGGGCAGAAAAGCGGCGGCGCGCACGAACGGCTCGATCCCCTTCTGCAACAGCGCATCGCGTGAGATGGCGTAGCAGGCCGTCACTGCGCGCCGCGCGCGAGGCTGGTCGCCAGGTCGGAACAGGTCGGTGTCTATGCCCAGGTAGGCTGTGCGCATGCAGCGCGGCCGGCCGTAGCGCAGCACCTCCTCTCCCGACGTGCGAGAGAAGGGCAGCACGCTGTCGCTCAGGCGCATGACCAGCGCAAACAGCCGACGCTTGAGTGGGTCGCCCATGTCGCCCCAGCGGATGTCAGGCACCCAGGTGGCGTCTATGCCGCCGGTGGCGACGATCAGCTTGCGCCGCAGGGCTTTGGTGATGAGCGTCAGCAAGGGTGTGTATTTAGCGAGCACGAAGTAAGCAAACACGCCGTCGGCGCGCTGGCGGATCAGCGCATCCAGCAGCCGGGTGTAATACGTGTGGCGCTGAAAACCGCCGCACTCGGACAAGTCGAGCGGTATCACCTCGGCCCATTCCGACAGCAGGCGCATGTCGGTGGTCATGAAGCCCTGAATGATTTTTGGAGCGGTGAAGATAAGTCTGGGGCGATGGGGCATGGTGCGATGTTTGCGACTTCTCAGCCTTTCGGGATGCGCGCCCCACGGATGTAGAGGGGCAGCGACTTCAGAAAGTTTAGAGGGAAGCGCATCGCAAAAGCCAGCAGCGAGATGCGCATCATGATGCGCCGGCGAATAAAGCCGGGCGGGAGACCGGCCTGCAACAGGCGAAAGTAGACCTCTGGAACATCCTGAAAGGTGATTTGAATCCAGTTTGAGCGCTGATAAGCCCAATTATAGGTCAGACATATATCCGCGCACACACGCACTGCGCCGCGCGCGGCGGCATAGCCTGCCAGGTACAGGGGAAAGGCCATGTTATCTGCCAGGCCGGGCCAGGCCTGAATGGCCGATCGCGCGGCAGCCGTCGCGTAGATGTTCGCCGTAATCAGCATCAACCAATCTTCGTAGATATCAACGCACTGCTGGAAGAGTGTGACGCCCGACTCAGAGATGAGATCGCGCTTGAATGGATAAACACCCTCTCTGATGATCGAACCATCAGGGGTCGCTTTGTTGCCGTTCAAGTGCAGGAATGAAAGCCGTTGCTCGCCAGCCAGCCGCTCCAGCACATAGTTGAGGGTATGGGAAGCGATGCGGTCGTCATCCGAGACCAGCCAGACATACGCGCCGTGCGCTTGTTCAATGCAGAAGAGCGCACTGCGCACCAGGCCGAGGTTGCTGGACTGACGGAACACGCCGATTCGATTGCCGCTGCGCTGCCGCCAATTTTGGCATATACGGGGCGTCTCATCGGGCGAAGCGTTGTCGGAGACGATCAGTTCTATATCGTCCCAGCGATCGCCAATGGCGTTCACAGCCCACTCGAGTTGCCTGTCCAACTGTTGCGCGCGGTTATAAGTGGGGATGGCAATCGTCAACAACGGTTGTGTCATATTGCGCTCTCGCTCTGCAGCCACGCCAGCATTCCGGCGATGCCCTCTCGCGCTTGCACGCGAGGCGTCCAGCCCAGAAGCTGCCTGGCTTTGTGAATGTCAGCCACGAAGACTTTCTGATCGCTGGCGCGCGGCGCCAGGTGTTGGGGGCGCAGTTCAACGCCGAGCATCTCTTCCAAGTGCCGCAGCAATTCCAAAATCGAGAGGCTCTGCGACATGCCCCCGCCGATGTTAAACACCTGTCCCGTCACATCGTTGATGCGGGGAACAGCGCAATCCATGTACAGCCGCACCAGGTCGTCGGCATGTAACACATCGCGCACTTGTTTGCCGTTCCCCGAAACGGTGAAAGTGTGCTCATTTGGCCGGCGGGCTGTCTGAATCGCCTGCATGCAGAACCACCCGACCCAGCCCTGGTCATACGTGGCGAACTGCCGCCCGCCGTACATCGAGGAATGGCGAAACACCACCGCGCGGATGCCGAACATGCGGGCATAGTCCAGCATGTACTGATCGGCGCAGCCCTTGGAGCAGCCGTAGGGCGACTCAAAGCTCAGCGGCAGGCTCTCGTCGAAGCCGTCGGGGAAGTCCGGCGCGACGTAGCGCGTGGGCGTCTCCTCGTAGCGCACCCATTCCAGGTCGCCGTAGACTTTGTTGGTGGACGAGTACAGCACCACCGACTCCGGCGAGTGCAGCCGGATGGCTTCGAGCACATTTAACGAACCCAGGGCGTTGATCTCGAAGTCGGCGCGGGGATTGGCCAGGCTGGTGGTCATCGCCACCTGGCCGGCCAGATGAATAACCACGTCGGGCCTGAACTCGGCGACAAGTCGGGTGACAGCCTCAGCGTTGCGAATATCCGCTTCGACCATGCGCCACGCTTGACCATGGCGCGCCCGCAGCCAGGACAGGTTCTGTTGGCTGCCTGTGCGGCTCAAATTGTCGAGGACGACCACCTCTTCCCCTCGCGCCAGGCACTGATCGGCGACGTTCGCGCCGAGAAAGCCACATCCGCCGGTGATCAGCCAGCGCACCGCGCTTCCTCCTCAAGATGCTTTTGCCACCAGGCGATCGTGCGCTGCAACCCCTCTTGCAGATCAACTTGCGGCGACCAGTTCAACGCGCGCATCGCCGAAAGGTCAGCTTGCGACCACATCACCTCGTGCGGGCGC
Organism: Thermoflexales bacterium; assembly: GCA_046299515.1. Lineage (GTDB taxonomy): Bacteria > Chloroflexota > Anaerolineae > J036 > Brachytrichaceae > JAAFGM01. The sequence goes on from JBKBID010000070.1 coordinate 10,265, forward strand.
TGCGGCTTTGCGCCGAAGTCCAGCGCGCTGCGCGAATAGGTGAGCGCGCGAATCAGCTCGGCAACTTGGCGCACCGGCACTGCAACGCCGCTGCCCACGGCGTAGGTCACAAGCGTGCCCGAAGGTTGTCGTCCCTGCTCAGGCCCATGAAATGCGACGAGTCGAGCGAATGCTGCCACCACGTCCTGAATGTAAATGAAGTCGCGCCGCTGCTCGCCGCTGGTCAACGCAATGCGTTCGGTGTGCTTCATGCAGTTGAGAATGAGATAAGGGATGAACTGCTCAGGGTTGTCGTCCTCGCCATACATCGTTTCCAGCTTGACATCAACAAACTGCACAGGCGCTCGCTGGGCAAGCCATTCCAGCCACTGCGAGAATTGAAATTTGCTCAGCGCATAAGGGCTGACCTCTGGCGGCAGCGCGCTGCCCGCATTCAAGAAACACCCAGCTTGTGCTTCAACCGCAGCTTCAGCAAGCCGCATGGACCAACACATGTTGGTCTCCACTAATTCGACCCAGGAGCTGCCCGCCCGGCCGTAATGCGTCGCAGTGTGGATCACAGCAGCGACAGGGGCATGGGCGCGCAGGACGCTCCCCAAGCCGTCGCCGTCCGCCGGCGCCGTATGGATGAGGTCGAGCACGTCTCGTAGCCGCCGCAGCGAGCTGCGCGCCCGCACTAGCGCAATCACGCGATGCCCTTCGCGGGCAAAGCGTCGCGTCAAGTGGCTGCCGAGAAAGCCCGATGCGCCGCTGATGACAATGGTGACCATACTGTGCTGGACTTAGCCTTCTATTCCGGCAGAGTCCCTCTGATGCTGTAGCGCCTGCTCAACGAAGTCGTGGAAGGACTCGATAACATAGTCGAGCATAGCATCGCTCAGCCCAGGGTAGACGCCAATCCAGAAGGTGTTATTCATGACGCGGTCGGTGTTCGTCAAATCCGCAGCGACGCGGAAGGGCCGGCCAAGATAGGCCGGCTGGCGCGCCAGGTTGCCGCCGAACAGCAGCCGCGTGCCGATCTTGCGCTGCTCCAGGAAACGCACCAGCGCGTTGCGCGTGAACGGCGCGCCATCGGCGACGGTGATTGGGAAGCCGAACCAGCTCGGTTCAGCCTGCGGCGTGGCCTGGGGCAAGATCAAGAACTCCTGAAGGTCGCTCAAGCCCTGCCGCAGCCGGTCGAAGTTGCGCCGTCGCGCGGCGATGAAACTTGGCAGTTTCTTCAACTGCGCAACGCCGACTGCCGCTTGCATGTCGGTAGCCTTGAGGTTATAGCCAATGTGCGAGTAGGTATATTTATGGTCGTAGCCGCGCGGCAGCTCGCCGAGCTGCCAATCGAAGCGCTTGCCGCAGGTGTTGTCCTTGCCCGGTTCGCACCAACAGTCCCTCCCCCAATCGCGGAAGGATTCCACCAGCATCTTCAGCCGGCCGTCGCCGGTCAGCACGCAGCCGCCTTCCCCCATCGTGATGTGGTGGGCCGGATAAAAGCTCACCGATGCCAGATCGCCGAATGTGCCCACGGGCTGACCGCGATAGGTAGCCCCAACTGCGTCGCAGCAATCCTCAATCAGCCATAGGTTGTGGCGGCGGACGAAGTCGGTGACGGCGTCAAGGTCGAAAGGGTTGCCCAGCGTGTGCGCCATCATCACGGCGCGCGTGCGTTCTGAGCGCGCGGCTTCGAGCTGCGACGTGTCTATGTTATACGTGGGGATGGTCACGTCCACAAACACCGGCGTGAGGTGATTCTGGAGGATGGGGTTGACTGTCGTTGGGAAGCCGGCGGCGACGGTGATGACCTCATCGCCGGGGCGCAGCGCGCGCTCGCCCAGCTTGGGCGACGTGAGGCAGCTCAGCGCCAACAGATTGGCTGATGAGCCGGAGTTCACCAGAATAGCGTGACGCGCGCCCATGAAGCGCGCAAACTCGCGCTCGAACTGCGCCGCGAAGCGGCCCGTGGTCAGCCAGAAGTCCAGGCTCGCCTCCACCAGGTGCTGAAGCTCATCGGCGTCGAAGACGCGACCGGCCACCGGCACCGGCGACACGCCGGGTTCAAACGGGCGCGCAGCGAAGGCTTCAGCATGGTATTCCGCCACCAGGCGCTGTATTTCTCCTCGCAGCCGCTCAATGCTGTCGCTCGCCATCAAAGAACCTCCGATACCATTCAATCGTGCGTTGCAGCCCTTCCTCCAAACTGAACAGGGGTTGCCAGCCGAGGACCCGGCGCGCCTTTGCTGCGCTCAAATATTGATGGCGAATTTCGTTAGTGGCCTCGTTGTGGATCTCCGGCGTTGCCGACGAGCCCATCAGGTTGAGGATGCGCTGCGTTAGCTCGAGCACGGTAATCTGAAGCCCGTTCGAGAAGTTGAACGCCTCACCTCTTAGCGCCGGGTTCTGCGCCAACCTTTC
>JBKBID010000071.1:0-12605 GCA_046299515.1 Thermoflexales bacterium
AACGATTCCCCGACGGCGTGCTGTGGGCGCAGTGCGGGTCAGGCGCGCCGCCCGCCATTACGCTGCAGCAGTGGGGGGCGGCGCTGGGCATCAGCCAGTCCGACCTGGATCGGCTGTCGAGCGACGCGGCCCTGCTATCCGGCATGATCCACTCGGTGCTGCAAGACCGCGCCGCGCTCATCGTCCTCGAAGATGTCTCCTCGGCGGAGGATGCCCGGCGGATGCTGCTCGGCGGCTCGCGCTGCTGCCATGTGGTCAGCTCGCCATTCGCCGACGCAGCGCTGCGCCTGACGCCCGATCATCACTTTCAAATCCCGCCGTTGACGCCCGAACAAAGCCGAGCTTTGCTCGAACACATTGCGCCGGAGATTGCGCGGCATGACAGCTTGTTCGATCAGCTCGTCGCATGGTCGAGCGGCCTGCCCCTCGCGCTCGAGCTGCTGGGCCAATACTTGGGGCGCGCGCTGCGTTCCGGCCAACCCCGGCGCATCGAAGCCGCGATCGCGCAACTGCTGGAGACGCGCAGCCGACTGGAGTTGCTGAGCGCCCGCGCCGAGGCCGGCCTTAGCGGGCTGAGCAAGGTCATCCGCGCCACCATCGCCCAACTCCCGCCCGAGCAACAGCACGCGCTGAACCGGCTGGTCGCGCTGCCCCCAGCGCCGGCCGCCTTCGACGAGGCCACCATGCTGGCGATGATTCAAGGCAGCGTCATTCATCTGGATGCGCTGGTGGACCGAGGGATGGTTCAGTGCGCGAACGGCGCCTACAGCATTCACCCCGTGCTGCGCGATGTCGTCCTGGCCGATCCATCGGCGGCCAACGAGCATCGCGCCGGCCAGGTGCAATTGGCGCAACTTGCGCAATCCCTGGTCGAGACCGGCGACGGATTGAACCAGCTCTCGCAGAGCGACCAGGCTCTGCTCCTGGCCGGCGCGCAGGCGGCGGTGGAACTGGGCTTGAGCGAAGCCGCGTGCGCGCTGAGCCTACGCCTGCTGCCCTCTTTGCTCATCCGCGGTTGGCTGCAACTGGCCGACGCCTTGCTAACGACGGCGCAGGCCCGCCCAAACAGCGCCGCCGACTCGATTCGCCTAAAGGCCTATCACGCGCGCGTCCTCACCCGTCTGGGCAGAATGCAGGACGCGCGGGCCTGCGCCGATCAGGCTGCGGCGATGGCCGAGAAGGCCTACCCGGCGCTGCTCCCCCATGCGCTGGTGGCGCAAGCCTGGGCGCGCAGCGCCGGCGGCGACCCCATCGGCGCCCTGGACTCGTGCGCGCGCGCCGAAACGTTCGACATCCCCGAGCCGCGCCTGGCGTTAGAGCTGAAGCGCGTCGAGGGCGCGGCCCTGGTCAACTCCGGGCGCTACGCTGAGGCTAGAACGATATTCCAAGAGGCGCTGGAATTGGCGCGCGACCTGCGAGCATCCGAGGAGGAGGCCATGATCGCGATCGCCCTGGGCACCGTAGGCCGTCAGCAGCGGCGCTACGACGAGGCGGAGACCTGGTTCACACATGGGCTAGGCCTCGCGCGCAGCCTGAGCGCGAGCGAGCCTGCCGTGCTGGCCTTAACGGGCCTAGGCATCATCGCCAACGAGCGCAACCAGCGCCAGCGCGCCGCCGCATACTTCGCCGAAGCCGAGCCGTTGGCGCTCAGGCTGGGTCTGCCGTGGCCGCTGTTGCAACTGCGCCATGCGCAGGGCGTGCTTTACATGCGGCTGAAGCAGTGGGCGCAGGCGGAGCGCATGCTGCGCGAGGCATTGCAAGTGGCGCAATCCATTCAGTGGCATCTGTGGGTGTCCAACGTCTCGATCGAGCTGGGCGAGTGCTTGCTGGCCACCGGCCAACTGGACGAGGCAAATCACGTGTGCGCCGCAGCCCTAGCCCGCGCGCGCGAGGGCGGGCACAACGATCTGGCCGCCCTGCTGCGCTATGTGCTGGCGCGCGCGGCCCGCGAGCGCGGCGACATCGAAACGGCGCGCCATCTGGCGCAGTTGGCGGCGGCGCAACTGCAATCCTCCGGCCACTATCGCGCGGATGAGGTCGCGGCCTGGTTGGCCGGCCTGGGCGGAGACGTCGAGACGGCGCCGGTGGATCTGTGAGCCGGCCGCTCAAGCCTGCGCCGGGCGTCAGCCGCTTATAGCGAACGGGCCATGCGTAAGCCGCAGCCGACGATGCTGTAAACTTCCGCAGCGCCATGCTTGCACTCGTCACCGGCGCGACCGGCTTCATCGGCGCCAATCTCGTCGAAGCGTTGACCGAGCGCGGCTGGACGGTGCGCGCGCTGCACCGGCCATCCTCTTCGCTCAAAGCGCTGGCCGGCCTGCGCTATGAATCGGCCATCGGCGATGTGACCGAGCCGGCGTCGCTCGGCGCGGCGATGGCCGGCGTGGATGTCGTCTTCCACGTCGCAGCCGTCGCCGACTACTGGCGCAGCGACGCCGACCGCATGATGCGGGTGAACGTGGACGGAGCGCGCAATGTGCTCCAGGCGGCGCTGGACGCCGGCGTGCGGCGCGTCGTGTTCACCAGCAGTTGCGCATCGCTCGGCCGGCCGCCGTTCGGCCGCATGCTCGACGAACGCGCGCAGTTCAACCTGCAGCCGCATGAGTTCCCCTACGGCTACAGCAAGCACCTGGCCGAGCAGGTGTGTCGCGAATTCATCGCGCGCGGGTTGGACGTGGTCATCGTCAACCCGGCGGTGGTGTTCGGCCCGCGCGACGTGAACCTGATCAGCAGCAGCCTGATCGTCGAAGCGGCGCGGCGCGCCATTCCCTTCGTCCCGCCCGGCGGCGTGAGCGTCGTGGACGTCGCCGACGTGTGCGCCGGGCACATCGCCGCCGCCGAGCGCGGCGCCGCGGGCGAACGTTACATCCTGACCGGCGAGAACCTCACCTACCGGCAACTGTTCGACATCGTGGCCGACGTGGTGGGCCGCCCGCGGCCTCGCCTGGTGTTGCCGCCCGTCGTCCTCAAAGCCGCCGCCCCGCCGGTTGATTTCCTGAATCGCCGACTGGGCCGCAAGCTGCCGGTCAGCGGCGAGCAGGTGCGCTTCGCCGCCGAGACATTCTGGTTCGACCCAAGCAAAGCGCGGCGCGAACTGGGGCTCACGACGCGCCCCATCGCCGAGACGATCGCGCGGACGTATGCATGGTATGTGAAGCACGGGTATATCAACGCGAACGGCAAAGCGTGAATCGTATGTGGTATCTCTTCCACGGCCCGAACACCCTGGCGCGCGATGAGGAGATCGCCCGCATGAAGGCGAAGCTAGGCGAGCCGGAGATGGCGTCGCTCAACACGACGGTGATCGAGCGCGGCGCGCCGTTGCGCGACCTGATCGCAGCCTGCGATGCGCTGCCCTTCCTCACCGACAAGCGCCTGGTCATCGCGTATGGCTGGCTTGCCGGACTCGGCGCGTCGAAGGCCAAGGCGAAGCCGGGGGAAGGCGCCGGCCCGCTTCAGGCGCTGCTGGGCTATTTGCCGGCCATGCCGGAGACCACGCGCCTGGTGTTCGCCGAAGACGCCACGCTGGATGACGCGCATCCGCTCGTCAAACTGGCTGCGGACAAAACCGCCGGCGGCGCGGTCAAACGATATGAGCTGCCATCCGACCCCGCGCGGTGGATCATCGAGCGGGCGAAGGCGAAGGGCGGGGACATCTCCGCCCAGGCGGCGCAGTTGCTCGCGCTCAAGATCAATCGCGGCAACGCCAACGACCGCGACCATTTTGAATCCGACAGCCGCGCGTATTTGCTCAAGCTGGATAACGAGCTGAACAAGCTGGTGAGCTACGCCCTGGGCCGGCGCATCGAAAGCCAGGATGTCGCGCTATTGGTGCAAGACGAGGACGTGGCCGACATTTTCAAGTTTGTTGATGCGATGGGCGCGCGCGACGCCGAGGCGGCCTATCGCGCCATGCGCGGCCTGCTGGCGCGCGGCGAATCGCCGTTGGTTGTGCTCGCCCACATCGCCCGGCAGACGCGCCTGCTCATCCAGGCCAAGGAGAACGCGGATCTCAGCCCAGAGCAACTGGCGCGCGCAGTCGGCGCGCATCCGTTCGTGGCCAAGAAGGCGTCCCAACAAGCCGGCCGCTTCTCGCTCGGCGAGCTGGAACAAGCCCACGCCGCGCTGTTGGAAGCCGACTTGGCTATCAAGACCGGGCGGATGGACGACGTGACCGCGCTCGACATGCTGGTGGCGACGCTGTGCGCGTGAGGCGGTTCGAGATCGGCAGACGGCTGCTAAGGCGCGCCGACCGGCGCCAACTTGGCCAGCGGCAGCCAGCCGGTTTCGCCGGCGTCGTTGCGGCAAAGCGCCCAGCCGCCCCGCGCGTCGAGCGCTTCCACGACTTCGCCGGCGCACACGGTGAGCTCGCGCGCATCGTAGTCTTCGCGCGCCACGAAGCGGTAATCCTCTTCCTCGAAGTAACTCTCGTGCACCCGGCCGCTGCGCCCGCGCCGGTCGGTGCACCACCACCAGCCGGGATAGCGCGCGTCCGGCTGCTCAACCAGGATGGAGTCGCCCCGCTCAAAGCGAATCGGCTCTTCGCGCGAGCCGACGTGATCGGCGACGACGCGATAGCGCATCCGGCCCTCACCCGGTGGCGCGGGCGCTGCTCTCGCGCACAACCAGCTCCACCGGCAGCATGACGCGCCGAGGCTGGGCCGGCTCCTCGGCGCGCAGCATCTGGACGAACATCTCGGCAGCCTGGCGGCCCTTTTCGCGCGTCGGCTGGCGCACCGTGGTAAGCGCCGGCCGCAGCAGGTGGCTCGCCTCGATGTCGTCGAAACCCACAACCGACAGATCCTCCGGCACGCGCGCGCCGGCGCAGTGCGCCGCTTCGATCACGCCGAATGCGATCACGTCGCTCAACGCAACAACGGCCGTGGGCTGCGGTCGCAGATTCGTCAAAAGTTGAAAGGCGCGTTTGCCGCCTGCTACGTCGCAGGAGCACTCGATGATGTGGATGCGCGGGGAGCACAGCGACATGCCGACTTCGGCCAGCGCCGCCCGATAGCCCGAGAAGCGATGCCGCAGCGTGCCGGTGTAGTCCTCAATGCGGCCGGTGAACGGCTCGAACGTGGCTATGGCGATGCGCCGGTGTCCCAGGTCGAGCACATGCTTCATGGCCAGATAAGCGCCGCGATAGTCATCCACCTGAACCGACGCGATGTCATCCGGCGCATCCGCGTCCAGCATGACGAATGGGATGCGGCGCATGCGCAACGCGCGGACTACCTTATCCTCAGCGCTCAGGCCGGTGACGATGCAGCCGTCCACCAAAGCCGCATAGGTCGCCTCTACCAGCGAACCGCGCATCGGCGGCACGATCACCAGCGACATCCCTTCGACTTTGCACACCTCGCCGATCCCGCTCATCAGCTCGGCGAAGAAGGGGTTGCTCAGCACGGCGGGGATATCCTGCGGCACAATCACGCCCAGCGCGTGGGTGCGGCGCGTGTTCAGGCTGCGGGCGACCGGATTAGGCGTATATCCCAGCTCGCGGGCCACGTCGAGGATGTGGCGCGTGGTCTCGGCCGACAACCGGCCGGGCTTGTTGAAGGCGAATGAGACGGCCGTCTTCGACACGCCGGCGTGTCGGGCGATGTCGCCGATCGTAACCTTGTGGCTGTGGACGGACCGCCGACGCTTACGCCGGCCCGACCCATTGGCGTGGTCGGACGACTCTTCAGCAGCCAGACTTCGTTTTGTCACTCGATCCTCACATCCGAAACCGCATTCTCGGCTCGCGCAGTCACGTCACCGAGCGTTAACCAGTTTATCACCGCAGCCGGATTTGCGCGACGCGAGGTTTACAATGCGACCATGAACCTCGGCCGATTGATCGAGCAGAAGTTAAAGGAAGCGCGCGAGGCGGGTCAGTTCGACAACCTGCCGCGGAGGGGACGGATCGATCTGAGCGAAGACGACGGCGCGCCGGAAGACGAGCGGCTGGCGATGCATCTGCTCAAGTCGAATGATCTCCTGCCGGCGTGGATCGAGGAGGACAAAGCGCTGCGCGAGAAGCTCGCCACGGCGCGCGGCGCGCTCCACCGCGCCTACGCTTGGCGGCGCCGTCGGCTGGCGCAGGCCACGCACGCAAGCGAGCGCAGCCGCATCGAGCGCGAATGGGAACGCGCGCGCGCAAAGTTTGAACGCGAAGTCGAAGCGATCAATCGCGACATCTTTCACTTCAACCTGCGCGCGCCGTCATCGGCCGTGCATCGCTTGCCGCTGCGCCTGCGGGAAGAGTACGACCGGCTGGAGCGAACGGCAAACGATGGCAGCGATGTTTGAGCGCAGGACGCCGATCGCGAGTCATCGGCAAGCCGCGGTCAAATTTGCTCGAATCGCTCGACGTTGAGCACGAAGACCGTCGCGCCGCCGACTTCCACATCAATGACCTGGGCGTTCAACGCGCCGGGCACTTCGCGCGGCACGCTGATGTAGGACGTGCGACGACGGGCCGTCTGTTGCAGGATGCGCAGCACATCGTCCACCTGCTCGTCGTTCACGCCGAGCAACAGGGTGGCGTTCTCCCGGCGCAGCCACGCGCCCTGCGTGGCGATGCGCGTCACGCGATGGCCGGCCTCGATCAACGCCTGAGTGACCTTGGACGCATCATCGGCCTGCACCACCGCAAGAATCATCTTCATCTTGTTGATCACCTCCCCGACAGAAAGTCCCTGCGAGAAAGCCGGTCTTTCCGTCTGTGTCTGTTCATTCGGGCATTCTAGCCCGTGGGTAGCTGCCCAATACGCGCAGCACCGTAGCCAGTTCGCGCAGATGCTCGAGCGCGCGCCGGCAATGCGCCTCTTCGGCGTGGCCGGCGAAGTCGAGATAGAACAGGTATTCCCAGGGCGACCCCTGCAGCGGGCGCGACTCGATCTTGGTCAGGTCAATATCGCGCAGCGCGAAGGCAGCCAGCGCGCGGAAGAGCGCGCCGGGCTGATTGCGCATGGCGAAGACGATGGAGGTCTTGAACTTGTGTTCGTCGGCGGCTTCGACTTGCGCAGCGGGCGGCAGGTCGGGGCTGCGCGAAATTACCACGAACCGCGTGTAATTGGTTGGGTCGTCCTCGATGCCTTCGCGCAAGATCGGCAGGCCGTAGAGCGCCTGCGCGCGTCGGCCGGCGATCGCAGCCGTATCGCGGCGCTGCGACTCGGCCAGCATCTTCACGCTGCCGGCGGTGTCATACACCGGCTCACGCTCGGCGCCGGGGAGCAACGCCGATAACGTGCGTTCGCACTGCGCCAGCGCCTGCCAGTGCGAGATGACGCGCTTGATGTCGCCGAGCTGACAACCAGGTAACGCATAGAGATACCATCGGATGCGCACCACCACCTCGCCCACCAGATGGAGCGCATGGCGCATAAACAGGTCGTAGTTGCGATGCACGCTGCCGCCCAGCGAGTTCTCCACCGGCAGCACGCCGTAATCGCATGTCGCCTGCGCCACTTGCTCGAAAACATCGTCGAACGATGGGCAGGGGATTGGCTGCGCGCATGCGCCGAAGAAATCGAAGATCGCCTGCTCGCTGTAGGCGCCCGGTTCGCCTTGATATGCGACGCGGGTCTCCGTTGACATGCGCGCTTTTATATCACGGCGCATCACATCTGCATCTCGGCTTCTTCTCATTCGCCCCTACTATCATCCTGCTCGGCAAGCCATCCGAAAAGACACATGCAACATATGAGACGAGTTGTCAGAACACGTCGGTTGGGAGGGCATTCGATGGGAACGAACAGGTTGAACAAACGAACGAATCGCCGGATCGGGACGTTGGCCGGAACAAGCATGGGGATCGGCATCGCACTGCTGCTTCAGGCGTGCGGAGGCGCGAACGCCCCGGCGTCGGTTGCGGCGCCAACCGCAGTCGTCGTGACCGCGCCGGCCGGGACGCCTGCGCCCGCGCCAACAGAAGCGCGGCCCGGCTTGCTGTCGGCAGCGCCGACAGCCGTTGAGCCATCGGCCGGCGTCGAGGCTCATCGAAACGCCCAACCGGCGCTGCAGATGATCGCCGCAGGGCTGGACAAGCCAACTTATCTGACCCACGCCGGCGATGGCAGCGGAACGCTCTACCTCACCGAGCAGCCCGGCCGCGTGCGCGTGTGGCGCGATGGGCAATTGCTCCCCACGCCCTTCCTCGACCTGACCGATCGCGTCGGCGACCGCGGAAGCGAGCAAGGGTTGCTCAGCGTCGCCTTCAGCCCGGACTTTGCGCAGTCTCGCCGCCTCTTCGTCAATTACACCGACAACGGCGGCGACACGGTGATCTCCGGCTTCATCGCGAACGCCGACGGCCTCACCGCCGATCCGTCCAGCGAGTGGGTCGTGATGCGCATCGAGCAGCCCTACCCCAACCACAACGGCGGCCAGATCGCATTCGGGCCAGACGGCATGCTTTACATCGGCATGGGGGATGGCGGCGCCGCCGGCGACCCACAGAACTTCGCGCAGAACATGCGCTCGTTGCTCGGCAAGATGCTGCGGATTGACGTGTCGCAATCCTCGGCGGCCCAGCCGTATCGCGCGCCCGCCGACAACCCGAGCTTCGGCGACGGGGCGCGCCCGGAGATTTGGGCGTCCGGCCTGCGCAACCCCTGGCGGTTCAGCTTCGACCGCGCCACGGGCGACCTGTTCATCGCCGACGTCGGCCAGAACGCCTTCGAGGAGATCAACTTCCAACCTGCCGGGCAAGGCGGCCAGAACTACGGATGGAAGTTCCGCGAGGGCTTCGCGCCCTACGCCGGCGACCCAGGCACGCTGGCGCTCACCGATCCGATCCATCAATACGCGCATCACGAGGGCTGCTCGGTGACCGGCGGATACGTCTATCGCGGCTCCGCCTTGCCGTCGCTGGTCGGCGCTTATCTCTACGGCGACTTTTGCTCTGGATTGATCTGGGCGCTGCGGCCAAACGGCAGCGGCGGCTGGCAGAACGACATCCTCTTCCGCACGCCTTACAACATCAGCTCGTTCGGCGAGGATGAGGCCGGCGAACTCTATGTGCTGGATCACAACGGCGCGGCGTACAAGCTGGTTGGCGCGCCGTTGCCATAGGCCCTGCCGACGCGCTCTACGTCGCCACCAGCACCGTGGTGAAGTTATAGAGGAAATGCACCAAGATGCACACGGTGAGCGAAGTGCGCTGGCGCAAGAGACCTAGGACGACGCTCATCGCCAGCACCAGCAGCGTAGCCGGCGTGATGCCATATTGGACGTGAAACGACGTGAACAACAGCGAGGTGAGCGGGATGCCCATGCGCGGTTGATATGCGCCGCGGAAGAAGGTCTCCTCGCCGATGGCCGCTGCAACGCCAACGGCCAGCGCGCCGCTCAGGCCGGTGAAGTTGCCCATCAGCGCCTTCGACAACCCGCCCACCTTCTCCAAGCTGTCCGGATCCAACGACTGCCAGGCGCGTTCGGTGAGGATCGCCATGCCGAGCAATGCAACGGTGAACCCGGCGGCGATGCCCAACTCTTGCAGCGTCAGCGGCGCCAAGCCCAGACGCGCGAGCGCTTCGGGCTGACTGCGCCGCGTGTATAGCCCGACTCCCAGAAACCCGGCGACGACGAACGTGAGCAATGGGAACACCAGCACGTCCAGGTAAGACACGCCGCCCATCTGCTGCACCTGCTGAACGCCCTGCTCGGTAGCGGTTACGGCGAACAGCAGCGGCGCGAGCGCGATCATCTGGAAGAGGTTTATGCCGAGCGCCGTCGCCGTCAGCGAGAGCGCCGTGGCATGCACGGCGCTGTCCGCCCGCATCGGCAAGATGCGCGCCGCGAGCCGGCGCACCGGCAACAACAGGACGACCATCGCCAGCAATGCAGCAGCGATGAGGATCAGACCGGCGAGATCGAACCGCGCGGCGCGCAGTTGCGACGCCTCCACTCCCGGGTATTGCTGCTGTATGGCGTTCAGGAAGGCTTCGTCGGATAGCAGCCCGGCGCCGGCCAGGCTGAACAACCCGGTGACGGCAGCCAGACCGTTCAGAAACAGCAGATAAAGATAGAGGAGTGCACGAACGCTGCGCTCCTTCTCTGCGACGTTGGCCAGGAAGACGGCAAGCAGGAAGGGCAGCATCACGAATAACGTGGCGATGGCGTTCATCGCAGTCATTATATGGATGTGGCAAATCGAATCTTGGGCGGGCGAAGGTGCTGCCGGGTGGACGAAGGCATTGCCTTTATCCACCCGAACTGTGCTAATCTAAATGACATGGTGGATAAGCTCAGGTTGTATATCTCCGCCGCGCCGGAGTTGCGCTTCGAGCGCGACTTGCTGGCGCGCGCGGTCGCCGAGATCCCTACCTCTCTGGGCTGGACGATCACCCAGACGCCGGGCGCCGACCGCGAACCGGACCTCGACGCGGTGACGCGCGCCAACGTGCATCTGCTCATCCTCGGCAGCGACATCCAAGCGCCGGTGGGCCTGGAGTGGGCGACGGCGCGGCGCGCCGGCAACCCCGTCGCATTGTTCTACAAGTCGTCGGCGCTCCAGACGCAAGCCGCCCAGGCCTTTGTCCGCGAAGCGGCGAAGTTCAGCCGCTGGCAAGGATTCAGCGACGCCTTCGAGTTGCGCCGGCGCGCGCTCCGGCTGCTGGTGGACCACATCCTCGCTCACGGCGCGCGCTACGAGATCAGCGCCGCCGAAGCCGAGACGCTGCGCGCTTGGCGCAAGGCGCTGGACGCGAAAGCGAAGGACAGGCAAGCGGTAGACGATACGCGCGGCGGCGCCGAGCAAAGCGCGGTGATCCTTACGACCGAGCGCTTCACGCCGAGCGAAGGCAAGCTGCTGCGCGCGAAAACATAGCCGAGGCGGCGCGTGATAGACTCGTCGCGCATGATCCTGCCGCTGCTGCTCGTCCCTTTGCCGATCGTCACCGTCTTTCTGTTGCTTCGCGCAGAGACGCAGACGCCGCGCAACAAGCGGCAGGTCAGGCTCTGGAAGCCGCTGTCCACGGCGTTGGTGATACTCATCGCGGCGCTGTCGTTCACTCAGCCGATGCACGCGCCGCTGTACTCGGCGCTCATCCTCGTCGGCTTGGCGCTCTCATTGGCCGGCGACTGGCTGTTGATTGACGCGGACGAGCGCCCCGGCCTCTTCGTCTCCGGGTTGGCGGCCTTTTTGTTCGCGCACATTGCCTATATCGCCGCCTTCGCCTACGCGCAGCTCGTGCGCAGCACGCCGTTCGACTTCAACCGCGCCGCCCTGGCCGCTGCCGTGCTGGCCCTCATCGGCATGGTGCTGTATTTCTACCTGCGCCCGTCGCTGGGCAACCTGCGGCAGCCGGTGCTGCTTTACATGACGGTGATCTCGCTCATGGTGCACCAGGCTTTCTCCGGCGTGCAAATCGGCGGAGGCCTGCTGGCGCAGCCGTCGTTGGCGATGGGCGGCGCGTTGCTGTTCTACATGTCCGATTTCATGCTCGCCATCAACAAGTTCGTCTTCGACGGCGAAGGCGAGCGCAACAGCATCTGGGTGCTCTCCACCTATTACTGCGCGCAACTGTTCATCGCGCTGTCGGCGTCGTTCGTCAGGTAGATAGTCAGATAGATCATTGAGCTAACCATGATTCATGACCCCGTGCTCATCAACGACTGGCATCCGGTCGCGTCGCTGCAGCAGCTCGACGCGCAGCCGGTGCTCGGCGCGCGCTTGTTGGGCGAGGATTTAGTCGTGTGGCGCTGCGGCGACGCCGTGATGGTCTGGCAGGACTTGTGCATCCATCGCGGCACGCGCCTCTCGCTCGGCGCGACCGATGGCGCAACGCTGGCCTGCCCCTACCACGGCTGGCGCTACGGCCCGGACGGACGTTGCACACACATCCCGGCGCATCCCGACCAGAAGCCGCCCGAAAAGGCCCGCGCCAAGACGTACCGCGCTCAAGTGAAGTACGGGTTAGTGTGGGCCTCGCTTGGCGAGCCGCAGCACGACGTGCCGCCTTTTGCCGAATGGGACGACCCGTCGTACCGCAAAGTGCTGTGCGGGCCATACCGCGTCAAGGCCAGCGGCCCGCGCCTGATCGAGAACTTCCTCGACGTCGGCCACTTCCCCTTCGTCCACGAAGGCATCCTGGGCGATCCGGCCTACCCGGAGATCATGGACTACGAGGCCGAAATCACTCCCGAAGGGGTGATCGCGCGCGGGGTGCGCGTGTATCAACCTGATCCCTACGGCACCGGCGTCGGCGACTACGTGACCTACGTGTATCGTGCGCTGCGGCCGCTGACGGCCTATCTGCTCAAGCAATCGGCCCAGCGCTTGGCGATTCAGCTCATGGTCACGCCGCACGATCTGGTGGACAGCACCGCGTGGATGTGGATGGCGATGAACTACGGGCATGAGACGCCGGTCGAGGCGTTCGTCGCCTTCCAAGATCGCATCTTCGGACAGGATGCGCCGATCGTGCAATCGCAGCGGCCGGAGCTGCTGCCGTTGGACCTGCAAGCCGAGCTGCATCTGAAGAGCGACCGCACCGCGATCGCCTATCGCAAGTGGCTGAACCAACTTGGCCTGACGATCGGCGCTGCGTGAGCCAGCCCATCCTCGCCGCGCTCTTACCGGTCGCGCTCCAGCACGCTCAAGCGGTGGTCGAATT
>JBKBID010000072.1:0-12393 GCA_046299515.1 Thermoflexales bacterium
CAACTTCCGGCAATCCTCGAGTGTGGAAGAGATGGAGGAGATTGTCATTCTGAGAAGCCCTTCGGACCGGAGATCCGCGAGGGGTGGGGGGGGAGGGGGAAGGACCTCCAAGTCGCCAGGCTCCTCAGAATGACAACCTCCTACTTAGCGTCACAGTTGTTCGTATCCCAACTCGGCAGCCGGCGCTGAAGCGCATAGCCTGTCAGGATGTCCACGGCCGGGCGACCGCTTGCTATTCTATCACATTTGGCCGGCAGCGGCGAACACACGAACACACTCACCCAACGCTCAACGTGCCGCTGTAGCCAAACATGCGCCCGAAGATCGGGTGACTGACCACGACCTCGGTGTGGATGGTGCGCTCGTCAACGGCGCGTTCAACGGCAACGCTGCGGATGTGAAAGAGGGCGGGCAGCGCCGTATAGCGCCCGCTGCGGATCGCGAACTGCGGGCCGACGGTCGTTTGGCGCAGCGATCGCCCATCCGGGCTGACCTCTAAAGCCAGCGTAATCCCGATATTAGGCGGCTGGTTGAACGTATCAAGCACACGCGCCGGCGCACCATCACGCGCGGGGCGGGTGAGCGTATAGCTGACGACGATGCCGCTTGGGTAGCGGAATTCGCGATGCCATTCGTAACACATCTCATCGCGATCCACTATGCCGCGGTTACGCACATAGACCGGCGTCTGCTCAGCCGGAATGGGCATGAACGGCGCCAACGCGCGCGCCCAGGCGAAGCGATTCCACGCGCGCATCGGCCCCTGGATGATCACTTCCTGGCCGGGAGCAAGGTCGTAGTGGCGTTGCAGCACCGGGGCCAGCCGGTCAAACGCCTCGCCAAGCGCCAGACGGAAGAGGGACTGCTGATGCATCATGGCTATTCTCGCACGCCGAATATTGCACGGCCGATGCGCACCATCGTCGCACCCTCTGCAATGGCAGCCTCAAAGTCGTCGGTCATCCCCATTGAGAGGTGAGCGAGCGTAAGCGCGGGCACGCGCTCCGACAGCGCATCACGCAGCGCGCGCAGGCTGGCGAAGACCGGCCGCGCCTCGTCCGGCCGCTCGACGATCGGCGCCATGGTCATCAGGCCATGCACGCGCAGGTTAGGCAGCGTTGCAATCTGGGCAACTTGGTCTGCGAATGCGTCCAGGCGCGCCCGATCGCGCTCCCAGCCATGGAGCTGGAAGCCGTTCTTCGTGTCCTCGCCGCTCACGTTGCACTCCAGCAATATCGGCTGGGCGACGCCTTGCGCCGCGCAGCGCGCGTTCAGCTTGACAGCGAGCTTGAGCGAGTCCACCGAGTGGATCAGATGGAAGCGTCCGGCCGCATCGCGCGCCTTGCGCGATTGAAGATGGCCGACCAAATGCCATTGCAAGTCGCCGCCAAGGCCCTGGTTGGCCAAGCGCGCCTTGACTTCCTCCATCTTGGGCAGCGCCTCCTCGACGCGGTTTTCGCCGAAGTCGCGTTGGCCGGCGGCCGCGGCCTCGACGATGGCTTCCGCGGGAAAGGTCTTCGACACCGCGACAAGGGTGACGCTATCCGGCGCACGCCCGGCGCGCAAGCAAGCCTCGGCGATGCGCTCGCGCACCCGCGCCAGCGCGCGTTGCACGTCAGCCATGGTCCTCGCTCAAGGCAATCACGGCATGCGTCAGGAGATGCCGGGGATCGGCTGGCGGTAGACCGTCGTAGGGGTAGACTGCCCGACCGCCATCATCACAATGAAATTGATGTTGACGTGCGGCGGGCGCGTGGCGCAGAACACGATCGCGTCGGCGACGTCATCCGGCGTCATCGGCTTCACCCCCTCATAGACCTTCTTGGCCCGTTCCACATCGCCGTGGAAGCGCACAATGCTGAACTCGGTCTCCACCAGGCCGGGGTCCACGGACGAGACGCGGATAGGCGTGCCGAGCAAGTCCTGCTTCAGGCTCTCGGTGAGCGACTTGATGGCGGCCTTGGACAGGCAATACACCGCGCCGTTCTGGTAGGCGTAATGGCCGGCCACCGACCCCAGGTTGATGACGTGGCCGCGCTGTCGCTCGATCATGCCCGGCAAAATGGCGCGCGTGACGTAGAGCACGCCCTTGATGTTGGTGTTGATCATCTCCTCCCAGTCATCAATCGCGCCTTCCTGAAACTTGTTTAGGCCGCGGCTGAGGCCGGCGTTGTTGATCAAGATGTCCACCTCGCGGAAGCCATCCGGCAGCGCGGCCACGGCGGCCTCGACGGCTGAACGGTCGGTCATGTCGAGCTTGAAGATATGCGTCGGGACAGGAAGCGACTCGGCCAGCTTTTGCAGTCGTTCGTAGCGCCGCGCGCACAACACCAGCTTCGCACCTTGCGCGGCGAAGGCGCGTGCGCACGCCTCGCCGATGCCGCTGCTTGCGCCGGTGATGAAGACGATGCGATCTCGGAGTGAAATGCTGCTCATAGCAGCGCAAGTGTAAATTGAGAATTGAGAATTGAGAATTGAGAATCGAGAATTGAGAATTGAGAATTGAGAATTGAGAATGCAGGGGGACGCCTGGACTCAGTAAGTTTAGGTTAGCCACCCGATAGGGTTACGTGCGCGGCCTGCGCCGCCGCCGTAACTTCGCGCAGGCGGTTCATCAAACAACCGCAATGACCAAAACCGAGACGCTGAGGCGGCGCGCCGGCCCGTCACGTCTTGCGGATCACGCACATGACTTTACCCTGGATCATGGCGTGGTGCGCGTCTACATAGAACGGCTTCATGGTCGGGTTCTCCGGCTTCAGCTTCAGGCGTTTGCCGTCCTTCTCGCGGTAGACGCGCTTGAGCGTAGATTCGTTGCGGTCGGTGAGGAAGATCGCCGCCAGATCGCCATTCTTGATCTCATCGGTGCGGCGCATGATCACGATGTCGCCGTCGTTGATCAGCGCGTCAATCATGGAGTCCCCCTGCACTTCGAGCGCATAGAGGCCATCGGCGCTGCCCACCAAGCTGCGAGCAACCTGGACGGTGTTCTCGACGTCGGCCAGGGCGTCGGGATCGGGCGTCGGCGCCGGCTCGCTGGCAACGATGCGCCCGACGATCGGCACGGAGACGATATCGCGCGGGCTGACGCGATGGGCATGGGTCAACACCACGCCGCGCGAACGTCGCTCGTAGCGGTTGAGGAGATTCGCCCGCTCCAGCGCCTTTAAGTGATAGCTCACCATCGAGGTGGAGCTGATGCCCGCGCCCTTTTGGATCTCGCGGATGGTGGGCGGCACGTCATGCTCGTCCATGTATCGGCTGATGAAAGATAGGATGCGCTGTTGCGGCTCGGTCAGATGTTCGGTCGCCGAGTGAGACATTGCTTCCTCCCGTTCGCGGCTGCTGCGCGAACTTTTGTTCTATTCGCGTCGAGATGATAAGCGAACATGCGTTCTATGTCAAGGCATACGGAAGGGCGCAATCTACAGCTTGTCCTACGATAGCAGGCCAATGATGCCGATGCCGCTCGACCGATCTCCGATGTCCAATCGCTCAGCCTCCGGCCTCCCCTCGTTTACTCCCACGCAACCCGCCGAGTGGCTGCCGGCGCGGGTCGTGCTGATGTGCGAGCCGGGCATCGAGACGCTGTTTGCGATCCTGCAGCCCGGCGCAGCCAACTTTTTATTCCCGTTCTCCCTGGCGCAGGCGCGCGAGGAACACCGCGCCTACCGCCGTGCGTTGGAAGACCACGGCGCGCGCGTGATTGACTATCGCGAGGCGTTGGCGCAGGCGACGCGCAGCCGGCTGATGCAGTGGGCGCGCGAGGCGGTGATGCTCGAATGCGACGCAGCGCTCGCAAGCGAGGAGCGCGATGAGGCCGCGCGCCAGCTCGACGCCGCGCTGGCTGCGCTCGACGCCGGCAGCCTGGTGGATGTGATCTTGCTCCGGCCGGCGATCCGCGTCGCGCGCAGCGCCGCCGGCCTGGACCCCACGACGCGATTCGAGGCGCAGTTCACACTGGCCCCGCCCAGCCCATACTACACGCGCGACCCGCTCATCACCACGCGCGAGGGCGTGGTGATCACGCGCCTGAAGCTCAACCAGCGCGCGCCGGAGAACGACATCGCCGCCTACGTGCTTGAGTCGCTGGGCATCGCGCCGCGATACCGCATCCAGCCGCCTGGCACGCTGGAGGGCGGCGACTTCATCCCCTGCGGCGACTTCGTGCTGCAAGGTCAAGGGTTGCTGACCAACGAGGATGGCGTGCGCCAGTGCCTTGAGCATCGCGTTTATGGCTACGTCGAGGTGGCCGTGGTCGAAGACCCGCGCATGGACATGGATGAGATGCACCTCGACACTTACTTCGCCATGCTCGATCGCGACCTGGCGCTTTGCGTTGAGTCGCGGCTCAGCGGCGATGAGGAGCCGGCGGTCAAGGTATATGTTCCACAGGGCGCGCCGGATAGCTACACCTACGTCCTCACCCGCACCACGCTGTTCTCCCGCTATTTGCAAGAGAAAGGCATCCGCGTCATCCCATTCAGCAAGGCCGAACAACTGGACTTCGCCGCAAATGGATTGTTGGTCGGTCCTCGGCGGTTGATCAGCGTAGCGCGCGCCGGAGAGCCATTGTTTCAGCGGCTGCGCGCAGCCGGCGTAAATGTGCAGGCCGTTGACTTCGACGCTCTGACGGGGGGATACGGCGGCCCGCACTGTTCGACGCAGGTGTTGGTGCGCGGCTGACGCTGCGTGTGTAGCGGCCTAGCCGGCGCGTGGCGCGGGGCACATGTGCGCTTGCTTAATATGGGAGCGACAAGACTCGAACTTGTGACCTTTGCGATGTCAACGCAACGCTCTAACCAACTGAGCTACGCCCCCATGCTTCGCATATTATAAACCAACGCGCCGCGCGCGCTCCAAATTTAGAACCGCTAACGCGGGGGCAGCGAGCGCTACGCCAGCTTCTCCAGCTGCCTCACCGTCGCGTTGAAGTCCTTGGCATACGGCGCGAGCAAGTCGAGCGCCTCGCCCGTGACCGGATGCATGAGCTTGAGCCGGCGCGCGTGCAGCGCCGTCCGCCCGATCAGGGGAATCTCCTCGGCGCTGTTCGCGCGGTAGTCGGGCTTCAGCTGTGACAGGAAGATCGGTTTGCCGTCGCCGTATAGGTCGTCCGCGGCAATCGGATGGCCGAGCAGCGCGGCGTGCACCCGAATCTGATGCGCGCGGCCGGTCTCCGGCATCGCTTCGACCAACACATAGCGCCTCAGACGCTGCAATACGCGAAAGTGCGTCACCGACGGCTTGCCGCGCGCGACATCTACGACCGTGCGATGGCGACGGTCTCCATCTACGCGCAACGGCGCGTCAGCGGTGCGCTCCGTCCATGCGGGATTGCCCACCAGGAGCGCATGATAGAGCTTCGTCACTTCGCGCCCCTCGAACTGCTCACTGAGCGCGCGATGGGCTGACTCGTTTCGCGCAAAGATGATAACGCCGCTGGTGTCGCGGTCGAGGCGATGCACCAGCCACAGTCGGCCGAAACGCGCTTCCAGCAGTGCGCGCAAATCCGGCTCATCGGGCCGCGCGGCGTCATGCGCAGTGGTGACGCCGGCGGGTTTGTTGACGGCGACCAGGTGATCGTCTGCGCACAGGACTTCTATCCGGTGAGGGCGAAGCGATCTCATTGCTGCGCCGTGGGCGAACCGGACTGCGCCGGCTGAGGCCGCTTGAACCACGACACGCGCTTCTCCGTGCCGGCGCGCAAGCGTTCGATGTTCGGGCGGAGGGCGATCAGGATCAGCCCGAGCACTCCCCAGCCATAGGCGGCATAAGACCAGTATGTCGCGCCCAGAATCGCGCCGATGGTGTTCGCGACGGCGACGGTCAACCCGGCCAGCATTGAAGCGATCGAAGCATAGCCGCCGACGAAGAGCATGAGCGCGCCGAGCACAAACGCAGGGATGCCGCCCCATGGCCAGATCGCGATGCTGGTGCCGACGGCAGTCGCGCCGCCTGCGCCGCCGCGAAAGTTGAGGAAGCACGACGCGTTGTGCCCGAGCACGACACCAAAGCCGGCCAGCGCCTCGGCCCAGCCTGCCGTATCCACGACGAAGTGGCGCACGATGAGCACGGCGAACACGCCTTTCAACACATCGAGGATGGCCGTCGCCAAGCCCGGCACGACGCCCGCCGCGCGAAATACATTCGTGCCGCCGGTGCGGCCGCTCCCGAACTCGCGCACGTCTATGCCTTTGACCAGTTTGACGATAATCCAGCCGAACGGGATCGAGCCGATCAAGTAGCCGGCCGCGCCGCATGCGGCGCTGATCCAGAATGCGCTCATAACTCCTGATTTCATGATATGGTAACACCGATGTGCGAAATGCGACGCGCCCGCCTAAGTAGCGCGGCGCACGCCAAAATAGAATAAGCGATGCTCTCCGAATCCGTCCAGGACTATCTGAAGGCGATTTACAGCCTGCGCCATGAGAACGCGCGCGCCACGACGAACGCGCTTGCGGCCCGGCTGAACGTGACGGCTGCTTCCGTCACCGGCATGCTCAAGAAGCTGGCCGAGCTGAAGCTGGTGCTTTACGAGCCATACCAGGGAGCCACGCTGACGCCCGCAGGCGAGAAGATTGCGCTGGAGGTGATTCGCCACCATCGGCTGATCGAGTTGTATCTGACCGAAGCAATGGGCTATTCGTGGGACCAAGTGCACGCCGAAGCGGATCGCTTGGAGCACGCCATCAGCGAGGAGTTCGAGGATCGCATCTCGACTTTGCTCGGCCACCCTACCGTGGACCCGCATGGCGACCCCATCCCGACCAAAGACGGCGAAATTGCGACCAGCTCGCGAGACACCTTGGACACCGTCGCGGAGGGCAGCCGGGTGCGCATCGAGCGCGTGCGCGATGAAGACCCCGCGCTGCTGCGCGAAGTGGCCGACCTGGGGCTTACGCCGCAGACCATCATCACCATCGGCAGCCGGAAGGACGGCGCCTCGCTCACCGTGTATCTTGCCGACGGCCAATCTCGCTGCATCAGCGCCCGGATCGCCCAAAACATCTTCATCGTAGATGCCCCCTGAGTCCCTGCAGCGGCCGCATCCGAATTGACAAATTCGCTGCGATAGATACGATGCGCGCCAATGCGCTGCGCGCATCGCAAGCCGCGATGCGGTCGCAGGTGAGTGAGTAGGCTGCAGTCGAAACAGTCAAGAGGAGGGCAAGGACATTGAAGGCGTTGCTTCGTTTCGCGTCATTCATTGACTCGATCACCGATCGTCTGAGCGGGCTGATCAGCATCATCGTTGTTCTGGCCGTTGTGGCCGGCTTCCTGAACGCCGCGTTGCGCTACCTCGGTCAAGCGTTGCAACGCACGTTGATCTCCAACGAGTTGATCCAGTTGCAGTGGTATCTCTTCTCGCTGCTCTTTCTGATCGGATTCCCCTACCTGCTTAAGCACAACGTCAACGTGCGCGTGGACTTCTTCTACTCGCGCTGGGGCGCGCGCCCGCGCGCGCTCGTGGATTTCCTGGGCACGTTGCTCTTCCTCGTTCCGTTCTGCTTGCTGGCGATCTACGTGAGCGTCGGACCGGTGCTGACGTCATGGGGTCGCCTGCCGGATGGGAGCTGGGGCCCTTGGGAGGTGTCGAGCGACGCCGGCGGATTGCCGCTCGCGCCGCTCAAGTCGCTGATCATCGTCGGTTTCTTCGGCCTGCTGGTGCAGTCCATCGCGCAACTGATCAAGTATGCCGCCGTGCTCCTCGGCTATCACGAGGCCGACGAGGCGGTGATGGTCGCTGAGACGGAGCAGACGATGGCCGAAGAACTGGCGCGCGAGATGCGCGAAGAGCTGGAGCACGAGCACAAGGCGGTGGCGCGCTGATAGCGCAGGAGGAAGAGCGATGGAAGGATTCAACCCTCAGTGGCTCGGCATCCTCATGTTCGTCGGCTTCTTCTTCCTGTTGCTGACGGGCTATCCGGTCGCGTTCTCGTTCGCCGGCGTCTCCATCGTCTTCGGGTTAATCGGCCTGGCGATGGGCGCGTTCGACTTCAACCTGCTGCTCTCTCTGCCGAACAGTTGGTTCGGCATCATGAGCGACAGCACGCTGCTGGCGATCCCCTTCTTCATCTTCATGGGCGCCATCCTGGAGAAGTCGGGCCTGGCGGAGGAGTTGCTGGAAACAGTGGGCCAGTTGATGGGGCCGATCAAAGGCGGCATCGCGCTGGCCGTAGTCATCGTCGGCACGTTGCTGGCTGCGACCACCGGCGTGGTAGCGGCGACGATCATCGCCATGGGTCTGATCTCGCTGCCGACGATGCTGAAGTATGGCTATAACAAAGGGCTGGCGACGGGCGTCATCGTCGCTTCGGGCACCATGGCGCAGATGATCCCGCCCAGCATCGTGCTCGTGCTGCTCAGCGACCAGTTCGGCGTATCCATCGGCGACTTGTTCGCCGGTGCGATCGTGCCCGGCCTGATGTTAGCCGGCGCCTACGCCCTCTATGCGCTGCTGGTGGCTTATCTACGCCCGGGCAGCGCGCCGGCCTTGCCGCCCGAGGCGCGCACGATGAGCAGTCGCACCCTGCTGCTGCGCACGCTCAGGGCCTTTGTGCCGCCGGTCGCGCTCATCCTAGCCGTGCTGGGCACGATCTTCGCCGGCCTGGCCACCCCCAGCGAAGCCGGCGCGTTCGGCGCAATCGGCGCATCCATCCTGGCCGTGGCAAACCGCCGGATGAGCCGCAAAGTCATCGCCGACGCCGCCTTGGCCACCGCCAAGACCACCGGCCTGGTGCTGATGATCCTCTTCGCGTCCACGCTCTTCACCAAGGTGCTGTTCGGCCTGGGCGGCGACCTGTTGATCGAGGAGTGGTTGACCAGCCTCCCCGGCGGCTTTTGGACGTTCGTCATCGTCGCCAACATCGCGATCTTCTTGCTGGGCATCTTCCTGGAGTTCACGGAGATCACTTACATCGCCATGCCGCTGCTGGTGCCGGCGGCCGAGAAGGTGCTCAACGCAGTCAACGAGATGGGGGCGTTTGCCAATGAGGGCTACACCATGGTGTGGTTCGCCATCGTCGTAGCGATCAACCTGCAGACGGCGTTCATCTCGCCGCCGGTCGGCTTCTCGCTGTTCTACATGCAGAGCGTCGCGCCGAAAGAGGTGAGCACGGTCGAGATCCACCGCAGCGCAATCCCCTTCATGATCATCCAGCTCATCGTGCTGGTGATCGTGATCGCCTTCCCGGAGACGGTCAACCTGCTGGTGCGGTTGTCGTTCCAATAAACGAAATGGGCGGGAGTCGCTCCCGCCCATTCTGTTTCACGGGGTATGCGCTCTGGCGTCTAGGACTTGCCGAAGAGGAAGCCTTCCATCGCGTATTCGTTGAGGCCAAACCACTTGTCCGACTCCGCCTTGAAGGTCTTCCAGCTCTCATAGATCTTCTTGAAGTCGGCGTCCTTAGCGGCATACTCGTCATACAGCGCCATAGCCGCCTTCTGAGCCGCATCGAGGATCTCCCTGCTGTATTGCTTCACCTGGACGCCTTGCTTCGCCAGCTTGGCCAGCGCGGCAGCATTACGCGCGTCGTAGCGCGCCATCATGTTCTGGTTGGCCTCCGCTGCGGCGCTCTTGATCGCTTCTTGGTAAGTCTTGGGTAGCTTCTTCCACTCGTTCAGGTTGACTTCGATCTCAAGCGAAGGCGCGGGCTCCCACCAGCCAGGGTAATAGTAGAACTTGGCGACCTTGAAGAAGCCGAGCTTCTCGTCGTCATAAGGGCCGACCCATTCCGCCGCGTCCACAGCGCCGGTCTGCAGCGCTTGGAAGATCTCGCCGCCGGGCAGCGTCTGCACGGTCACCCCCAGGCGCTTCATCACTTCGCCGCCCAGGCCGGGGATGCGCATCTTCAAGCCCTGCAGGTCGCTGACCTTGTTCACTTCCTTGCGGAACCAGCCGCCCATCTGCGCGCCGGTGTTGCCGGCCGGCCACTGAATCACGTTAAATTTCTTGGCATACGCTTCCTGCAACAACTTCAACCCGCCACCCTCGTAAAGCCAAGCATTCTGTTGGCGGAAAGTCATGCCAAACGGCAGAGCTGTGCCGAAAGCCGTCAATGGGCTCTTACCAACATAATAATATGACGCTGTGTGGCCGATCGGCACAGCGCCTTGAGAGACCACATCCAGGATGTCTGCACCCTTGGAGAGCTTGCCGGCGGGATTGGGATTGATCTGGAATTTGCCATCCGTCAGCGCGGCGACGCGCTCGGTGAAATACACCGCTGCGCCGTAGATCGTGTCTAGTGAGACCGGCCAACTCGTCGCCATCTGCCAGCGTATCGTCGGCGTCTGAGCGCGCACAATCGTCGGAACGGCGAAGGCCGTCGAGGCTGTAGCGACGGCAGCGCCCTTGGCGGCTACGGACAGGAATTCACGACGTTTCATAGTTTTTACCTCCTGGTCTAGAAATTGTGGAGGGCGTTTTAGCACTTGCCGGCGGAGTTTGTCAAGTTAAGCGCGAATGGGCGAATGAGTTGCAGCGCAAGCAGCAAGCGAGTTGCGCAACCAGCGGGCTGCGCTCGGCGACGCAGAGGGAGGCGACAGTAGTATCATGCGCTCGCCTCAGCGTTGGGCCATGGGCTTATCGCGCGCGGCCATCAACTGGGCGACGAGCGTCGCCTCCGGCACTGCACCCTCGATGTGAATCGTCTCGTTGATCACCGTGCGCGGCACGCCGTAGACCCCATACTTGTTCGCCAGGTGAGGAAACTCCGTCGCTTCTACCATGTCGGCGGTGATCCAGTCGCTTGCCAGCGCCAGCTTGTGGGCCAGCAGCACCGCACGCGGGCAATAGGGGCAGGTCGGCGTGACGAAAACCTGGATGTGCACCGGCGCGTCCAAACGCTTCAACTCGTTCATCGTCTGCGGTTGCAGCCCTGCTTCTCCCCGACTGACCATCAGGATATCTTCGATCAACGTCCCGAATTCGTAACCTGATGGAATGCCATATAGACGGATGCCGTAATCCTTGGGCTGCGCGCCGTCGCCGAGCACGGCCACAGCCGGAATCTTGTCAATCCGATACGCTTCGGCCAGCGCTGCGTCGGCGACGAAGTCGCGCACTTCGAGCGTCAGCTTATCGGACAGCGCGGCTACTTCCTCGAGCAACGCGCGCGTCTCGGCGCAAAATGCGCATTCAACGACGCCATTGGCGCCCTGGGTGAACATCAACAGCTTCACCGGCCGCTTCATAGCAGCCAGCGCTTCGCGCACCTGTTGTTGAATCGTCGAATTCAGCAAAGCCATGCATCACACCTCTTCGATCAGCATTCTCGTCGCGCGTCGAGCGCCGCCGACCGGTTCAAGGTTGACCAGGCGGACGGCATCAGTCGGCGCAACGATTCCTAAGTTTTAGGATGCAGACCAACGCGAAAGGTGACAGGCTACTCCTTGGGCGGGCATTTGTCCGCCAGGAATGCCTCAAGATCCAGGGCTTGGTAAAGGCGCAGGCGCTCACATTGCGCTTTGTCCAATCCGCCCTTCCTCGCCGGCGAGCGCGCGCTCCGTGAAGTAAGGGGAAAGGCGCTCGCGCAGCCAGAGCCGCGCGCGGTGCAGGCGCGTCTTAACGACATCAGGCGACACGGCTAGCGCCTCAGCCGTCGCCTCGGTGGAAAGCCCTTCGAGTTCGCGCAAGACGAAGACGACGCGCAATTTCTCAGGCAACTCGTGAATGGCGCGCTCAAGCTCGGCGCGCGTTTCCGACGCCTCGAAATCCCGCTCCGGTAGACAGCACCAATCGAAGAGCGCCTGTGGCACGAGCTTATCCTCGTCGGAGGACACATCATCCACGGACACCATCGGCGGCTGCTTGCGTCGCATGTGCATCAGCGCTGTGTTCGCCGCGATGCGATACAGCCACGTGCTCAGGCTGGATCGGCCTTCAAAGGCGTCAATCGCCTTGAAAGCATTGAGAAAGGTCTCCTGCACCACATCTTCTGCTGCGGCGGCGTCGCCGGTGAGGCGAAGCGCCAGGCGATAGAGCGCCGGCGAGTATCGTTCCACGCACTGCGCGCATGCCGATTTATCGCCGGCGCGCAGGCGCTGGAGCAAGAGGCGCTCGGCGTCGTCTTCGTCGGTCACGGCGCGATTGACCATACGCGCCGTGGATTATAGGGCGGCCCGCGCCGCCGGCAGCGCGGCCACGCATGCGCGCCGCATCACGCCGCCGGCGTGGTTGCCTCTTCGATGATCCGATAGGTATGCTGAATGGGCGCCACTCGGCCCAACATGCCTTGCGCCGGGCAGTATTTCGTCTCAGACAGCTCGATGGCTCGCTCGACCGCCTCCGGAGCAACCCCCCGCCCGCGCACGACATACTCGACGAGGATGTTGGTAAAGACTTTTGGGTGATCTGGCGCGCGTTCGGCGCGCACTTTGACCTCGAAG
>JBKBID010000073.1:0-12040 GCA_046299515.1 Thermoflexales bacterium
AACGCCCCGCGAGGTGTTCGAGTACTTTCACGGGCGCTTCCTGGAGACGCAGCGGCTGCTCGGCATCTCGTATGACCTGTTCACGCACACCGACACGGAAAATCACCACGCGATTGGCCGTCAGATGTTCTGTCGGCTGATGGAGAACGGGTATCTGTTCAAGGCGACGCAGAAGCAGCTCTACTCGGAGACGCAGGGGAAGTTTCTCCCCGACCGCCTGGTGGAGGGCACATGCCCCATCTGCGGCTACGACAAAGCGCGCGGCGACCAGTGCGACAACTGCGGCAGCCTGCTGGATGGCACACAACTGATTAACCCGCGCAGCCGCGCGCACCCGGACGATAAGCTGACGATCCGCGAAAGCGAGCACTACTTCTTCGACCTGCCGGCGCTGCGCGCGCCGATTTTGGCCTACCTTTCTGACAAGGATCGCCACTGGCGCTCCACGGTGCTGGAGTTCTCGCGGCGCTACGCCGAAGAGATGGAGCCGCGCGCGTTTACGCGCGACCTGACGTGGGGCATTCCCATCCCCGTCGAGGGCGCGGAGGGCAAGTGCATCTACGTGTGGTATGAGGCGCTGCTGGGCTACCTCTCGGCCACGGTCGAGTGGGCCGCAGTCTCCGGCCAACCCGACGCGTGGAAGGAGTTCTGGTATCGGCCGGATAACGTGCGCATCTACAACTTCATCGGCAAGGACAACATCCTGTTTCACACCGTGCTGTGGCCGGCCATCTTGATCGGCATGGGGCGGCTTGGCGGGCCGTGGGACGGCTCCGGCGACCCTCCCGCGTCGCGCCCGGACGACCGGAAGTTCAACTTGCCCTACGATGTGCCGGCGAACCAATACCTCAACCTGGGCGGGCAGAAGTTCAGCAAGAGCCTGGGCGTCTCGCTCGATGCAATCGAGCTTGTTCAGAAGTACGGCGCCGATCCGCTGCGTTTCTACCTCGCCTCGATCATGCCCGAAACCAAAGACAGCGACTGGAGCTGGGGCGACTTCGCCCAGCGCAACAACAGCGAGTTGCTGGCCAAGTGGGGCAATCTGATCCAGCGCGTGCTCTCGCAAATCTGGCGTAACTTCGAGGGGCGCATCCCGCAGCCCGGCGAATTGACCGAGGCCGATCGGGCGTTGATCGCAAAAGCCGAAGCGGCTTTCGACTCGGTGGGCGAGAAGCTGAACGCGGTCAAGCTGCGCGACGCGCTGAACGAGGTGCTCGACCTGGCGACGGCGACGAACCAATACCTCGACTTCGAGGCGCCGTGGAAGACGATCAAGGCCGATAAGGCGCGCGCCGGCACACAGCTCTACGTCGCGGCGCGGGTGATTGACTCGCTGACCGTGTTGTTCGCACCCTTCATGCCGGGCTTGTCGGAGCGTGCGCGGGCGCAGCTTGGCTACGCCGACCCGCTGTTCGGCGAACAACGCATCGAGACGCTGCGCGAGCGCGCGCGCAGCCACGACGTGCTGCGCTACGACGCCGGCCAAGCGAAGGGCGAGTGGAAGCCGAGCCAACTGCCGCCTGGACAACCATTGGGCGGCGAGCCGAGGGGCCTGGTCAGCCGGATCGAGCTGCCGCCTGACGCTCAATAGGCGTTCTCGTGCTCGCCGGTGATCGTCTGCCAGATCGTCATCAGGATGATCTTGATGTCGAGCCAGACCGACCAATTCTCGACGTACCACAGGTCGTACTTCGTGCGCTCCTCGATTGAGGTATCGCCGCGCAGGCCGTTGACCTGCGCCCAGCCGGTCATGCCGGCCTTCTCGCGGTGGCGCTCCATGTAGCGCGGGATGCGCTTGCGGAATTCCTCCACGTAGATCGGCCGTTCGGGCCGCGGGCCGACCAAACTCATATCGCCCAGCAGCACGTTGATGAGCTGCGGCAGCTCATCCAGGTTTGTCCGCCGCAGGAAGGCGCCCAGGCGCGTCTTGCGCGGGTCGTCGCGGCGCGTCCAGCCGGGGCCGCTCTGCTCGGCGTCAACGCGCATGCTGCGGAACTTGATCAAATGAAAACGCTTGCCGTCCAGCCCCATCCGCTCCTGCGTGTAGAACGCCGGGCCGGGCGAATCGAGCTTGATGAGGACGGCGATCAGCAGCATGAACGGCGACAACAGCACCAGGCCGACTGCGCTGCCGATCAAATCCACGGCCCGTTTGAGCGAGACCTTCCAGCCGCGCAGCGCCACGTCGCGCAGGTTCAACAGCGGCAGGCCGCTCAGCTCGCCGATGCTGAGCTGACCGGCCATGATCTGGAACTGATCCGGCAGCACTTTGATGCTGATCGTGCTGCGGTCGCACTTGGCGATCACGTTCAGCAAGTCCTCGCTGCTCGCTTCCGGCAGGGCGATGATGACCTCGTCCACCGCCTCGCGCGCGACCAGGCGCGAGAGGTCGTCCAGCGAGCCGAGCAACCGCACGTCGTGCCGAGGCTTTTGGCCGTCGTATGGCACCATGCCGACCACGTCATAGCCCAGTCGCGGATTTTGTTGGATGCGCTGCAGCACGGTGGCCGCCGGCTCGCCGGCGCCGACCACGACCACGCGCGTTCGGCCGATGCCGCGCGCCTGCAACGCGCGCTGGATGCGCGCCTGTATGTTGCGCCCCAGAACGACCGCGACGATGGTCAGCAACCAGGCGTAGATCACCATGACGCGAGGGAAGTCGGCGATGGCGGAGTCGCCCCTGAATGTGAGCGAAACCAGCGCGATGCTGATCAACGTGCCGACGGAAACCGCCGAGAAGATGGCGGCCAGGTCATCGGTGTTATAGCGCGTGCGGCGCCGGTGGTACATCTTCCCAAAGAAGAAGGCGCCGATGATCGCGACGACCTGCAACGCCAGCAGAGGGAGGAACTGAGCGAAGCCGGGCACGCTGCGCGCCGGCTCGGGTAACGGGATCAGCAATCGAAGGCGATAGGCGATGAAGAAGCTGGCCGCGATGCTGAGCGCGTCCACGGCCAGCAACGACAGGGTGATGAGGGTCTGATAATGTCGCTGGAGAAAGCCGGGACGTGACTTGGCCGCGAAGAGCGTAGTCGTGTGCATAACGCCTGATAACGCCTACACCCGGTTAGCCGGGGTTGTGCTAGACGCCTTGTGCCTGGTCAATTTATTTTGCCAGGCCACACGGTGATTATAGGGCGTTGCGCAATTCTGCCGCGCGACCGACCCGCGGCCGGAAAGATGCGTAGGCGCAGGTGGAGCGCGTCGAAGCCTGCGCCTACGGGGACGGCGAGGAAGAACTCGCCGCCAAAGTCGAGGCCGCCCGCGTCGCCTGGGTCGTTCATCGCGCCGGCCTCGAGTAAGCTGCCATCGCCGAACCGTGGTGTTTGCGGCGTCGGCTTGCTCAGCACGCCCGGCGTCGTCCAGCATCCCGGTTCCCAGAGGGTGTTTGCGCTGAGTGACGCGCTGGCATATAACGCAGGCGAGGTGTGCTATGCCAACCGTCGTTTTGATCGGCACGCTCGACACAAAGGGCGCAGAATTTGACTTCGTTCGCAGACGGATTAAGCAACACGGCGCAGAGGTGATCGTGGTGGATGCGGGCGTCCTGGGCGCGCCGCAGATCAAGCCCAATATCACCCGCGAGGAAGTGGCCCGCGCTGCGGGCGCGGAGATCGCCGCTTTGGCGACATCCGGCGACCGCGGCGCGGCGGTGATGACCATGGCGCGGGGCGCGGCGGAGATCGCCAAGCGCCTCTACGCCGAGAAGAAGCTGGATGGCATCATGGGCATGGGCGGCAGCGGCAATTCATCCATCGCGGCGGCGGCTATGCGCGAATTGCCCGTCGGTGTGCCCAAGCTCATCGTCAGCACGCTCGCGAGCGGCGACACGCGCCCATACGTCGGCGCGAACGACGTGACCATGATGTATTCGGTGGTGGACATCGCCGGCGTCAACCGCGTCAGCGAGCGCATCTTAAGCAACGCGGCGGCGGCCATCGCCGGCATGGCCGGCGCGTATGCCAAACGCAAGCGCGCCTCAAAATCTAAACCGCTCATCGGCGCGACGATGTTCGGCGTCACCACGCCGTGCGTGAATGCGGCGCGCGCCTGGCTAGAGGAGCGCGGCTACGAGGTGCTCGTCTTTCATGCGACCGGTACCGGCGGGCAAAGCATGGAGGCGCTGGTGAAAGGCGGCTTTTTGGCCGGCGTGCTGGACATCACAACTACTGAGCTGGCCGATGAACTGGTGGGCGGCGTGTTGAGCGCCGGGCCGGAGCGGCTGGAGGCGGCCGGCAAGCTGGGCGTGCCCCAGGTGGTCTCGCTTGGCGCGCTGGACATGGTGAACTTCGGGCCGCCGGACACCGTGCCGGAGAAGTTCCGCGGGCGCAACCTTTACCAGCACAACGCCACCGTGACGCTCATGCGCACCACGGCCGCGGAGTGCGCCGAGTTGGGCCGCATCATCGCCCGCAAGTTGAACATGGCCGGCGGGCCGACGACCGTCTTCATCCCGCTCAAGGGCATCTCGATGATCGCGACGCAAGGCAAGCCGTTCTACGATCCCGAAGCGGATGCCGCGCTGATTCGCGAGCTGAAGGCCAACCTGCGCGCCGATATTCCGGTGCGGGAGATGGACACGGACATCAATGACCCTGAGTTTGCGCAGGCGATGGCGCGCGAGCTGGATCGGATGATCGCCGGTGTAAAAGGCAGGAAGAAGAAATGAGGTGCTGGGAGGCATAACCGCCTCCCGACGAAGAGGTTGACTGCTTATGGACAGAGCAACTGCGCTAGAGAAGCTGAGGGCTACTGTGGCTTCCGGCGGCGTCATCATCGGCGCCGGCGCGGGCACCGGCTTGTCGGCCAAGTGCGCCGAAGCAGGCGGCGTGGACCTCATCATCATTTACAACAGCGGACGCTATCGCATGGCCGGGCGCGGATCGCTGGCCGGGCTGATGCCCTACGGCGACGCGAATGCCATCGTGATGGAAATGGCCAACGAGGTGTTGCCGGTGGTGAAGCATACGCCGGTGCTGGCCGGCGTGTGCGGCACCGACCCCTTCCGGCTGATGCCGGTCTTCCTGAGGCAGGTGAAGGAGGCCGGCTTTGCCGGCGTGCAGAACTTCCCCACCGTCGGCCTGATTGATGGCGTCTTCCGTCAAGGGCTGGAGGAGACCGGCATGGGCTTCGGGCTGGAGGTGGACATGATCCGGCTGGCGCATGAGATGGACTTGCTCACCTGCCCATACGTGTTCGACGAGGAGCAGGCCGTCGCGATGACGCAAGCCGGCGCGGATGTGCTGGTACCGCACATGGGGCTGACGACCAAAGGCGCCATCGGCGCGAAGACCGCCCTCACGCTGGATGAATGCGTCGAGCGCATCCAGCGCATGCACGACGCCGCGAAGCGCGTGCGCGCCGATGTGATGGTGTTGTGTCACGGCGGGCCGATCGCCGAGCCGGAGGACGCGCAGTATGTGCTCTCGCGCACAACGGGCGTCGTCGGCTTCTTCGGCGCCAGCAGCATGGAGCGCCTGCCTACCGAGGTAGCGATCACCGAAAACGCCCGGCGCTTTAAGCAGTTGCAGCGCCGCTGACCGCGCCTGCGCGTCTGATGTTACGGCCCGAAGACCTGAAGCGCGCGACGACGGCGCTGCCGTTTCTGGCGCATGCGCCGGCGGAACTCGTCCGCGATTTTCTGAGCGAGGCGAGCATTCGCGCTGTTCCCGCCGGCGCCCAAATCTTCGTCGAAGGCGACGAGTGCAGCGCTATCGCGATCCTGCTCAGCGGTGTGGTGCGCGTGTTCAAGATCGGCGAGACCGGCCGCGAGATCACGCTCTACCGCTTCGACCAGGGGGAAAGCTGCATCCTCACCGCCAACTGCATCCTGGGCAATCGCCAGTTCCCCGCCATCGCTAAAGTAGAGCGCGACGCGGAGGCCATTGTGATTCCGGCGACGGCTTTCCGCGACTGGGTCAATCGTTATCAGCCGTGGCGGGACTACGTGTTCGACCTGCTCTCGCGGCGGCTGGCCAGCGTCATGGCCATCGTGGACGAGGTGGCCTTCCGGCGCATGGATGCGCGCATCGCCGACTTCCTGGCTCGTCGGCTCAGCCCATCGGCTCCTAACTTGCGCATCACCCATCAGGAGATCGCCGCCGAGCTGGGCACCTCGCGCGAGGTCGTCAGCCGCATCTTGGAGGACTTCAGCGCCGGCCGCCTGATCGAGACAGGCCGGGGGATGATCACGCTGCTGGATCACGCCGGGCTCCTGCGCCGCAGCCGAACGGAGTCCGGGTAATGCGCTAGGCGCACAAGCTGCGTCGCGCATGCAACCGGCACACTTGGCGCGCCCTCGCTCTGTTCTCGCTTACAGTGTTGGGGGGCGTTGTGTGACATTGTCACTGACAAATCGCCGTCGGCGCGCTACCCTATAGCCAATACGATATATCTACACTTAGGAGGTCTTGAGATGAAGAAGAATATGGGCAATCTGGATCGCGGTATTCGCATCGTCGTTGCGGTCATCGTTGCTGCGCTCATCGCCACCGGCGCAGTCAGCGGTGTGCTGGCCGTTGTGCTGGGCGTGTTGGCGGCGGTCTTCCTGCTCACCAGCCTGATCGGCTTCTGCCCGCTCTATGCGCCGTTTGGCATCAGCACCTGCCCCCGCGAGCGCTGATCCTCTTTCTCGCTTAACGCTTAGCCAAGCCGGAGTGCGGTTGCGCTCCGGCGAGGGTAATGCAGGGGTAGGCGAAGGCATCGGCCGAGCCTACCCCTGTATGCTGCGCCTGCCCTCCCGCTTTCATCTTGACCGTTTTCTCCGGCCGAATGGCGAGGGCCTGATTCTGGGTCGAGGGAGCGATGGCGTTCTTGCGGTTTGCCGGGAAGCGGCGAAGGCGGCAGGCTGGGGATAAACCGAATCTAAGCCGCTGCCATCTGGTTTAGGCAGCGCAGCCAGGTGTGCATCGCGTCCCATGCCTCGCGCTCGTCGGCGAGCTGCGTTTCCACATGGGCGACGCGCGTGTTGCGAAATTCGTTGACGCGCTCCAATAAGGCGTAGAGGTCGTCAAACGCCGGCCCGCCAAATTGCGCGCGCACGACCTGCCAGATGCCGGGGATGTCTTCTCCGTCCTGCTGGGCGTAGCTCAAACAAAAGAGCAACGTTCCCAGTCGCTGGATCGAGCGCCCGAAGATCAAGTTGTCGCGCAGGTAGCGTTGATGCTTTTCCAGCAGGCTCCGTTCGCGCTGCGCCAGGCTGCTGAGGTCGGGGTTGAAGAAAGCGATGGACGCTTGCTTGTCATGCGGGATAAAGGGTCTGAGGCGCTGCTCCAGAAGGCGCTGCGCCTGTTCGTCAAACGGCCCCAGCAAGGGCTGGAAGGCGTGACCAAACGCCGGATGACGCGAGCGAACGGCGTGATCGAGCAGCAGGACGGCCTGCCGCATCACCGCCGCCATATCGGCCGGCGGCTGCGCGATGCCCGCTTCCTGCAGCGCCCGATTGAAGAGCGCTTCTTCATAGGATTGAGCCGTTGCTTCCTCTGATGGCAACGCCAGTTGTTTGGCCTTCCACTCGTCCAGCAGCCCCTGCAACGCCGGCGCGCAGGCGCGCGCCAGTTCGGCGATCTCGTTAGCCGCGCCCTGTTGAAACAGATGATAGGGCACGTATAGATAGCGCCAGCGCGTTTCCTCGGTGGAGGCGGCTTTGCACCACTCCACCGCCGCGCCGGCTTTCAGCGCCACCAGGTCGTCCTGCCGGCCTTTGAGTTCCACCAGGTAGCAATCGCCCTGCTGCGCGCGCACGAAAAAGTCGGGGACGTAGAAGGCGCGCTGACCGTCCGGGCGCAAGTAATCTATCATCAGCTTTTGCGGCCCGGCATTTTTGGCGAATGCCGCCACATCGCGGGCCGTCTCCAGAAAGTCGGTGAATTCTTGCTCGAAACTATTGTCGCAGGGCACGAGGTTGAACAAGGTGCGCTGCGCTCGCAGCGCCGGGCGTTTATCGTGGCTGGTGGCCTGATAGGGCTTCCAGGCGGAGAGCCGCTGTCCGCGACTGATGCGCCGCCGACTTTCCTGCCGCACCGTCTTCTTCAGAATCAGCGGCGTAAAGACGGCACGGATGTGTTCCATCACATCCAGGTCTCGCATGCGGTGATCCACTTCGCCGCCGTACAAGTCCACCGCGCGCTCGAACAGCGCCTCGGTGATAAAGCGCTCCACCAGCGGCGTCAGCGCCTGGTGCGGGTTGCTTATGCGACAGGCGCGCCCCAACATTTGGGCAAAATAGGACGGCGCAGACCAGGCGTTGTTCAACAGCCCGGCATCCAGTTTCATGCTCGTGACGATCTCATCGGTGAACAGATGCCGTTCGCGGTACTCGATCGCGCCTTCCCGTTTACTGCCGATGGGCAGCGGTTTGAAACGGGCGAGAAAGGCGTCGCGCACTTCTTCAAACGTCAGCCCCTGCAGTTCCTGCGTCGTCTCGACCGCATCGGAGACCAGCGGGAGTTCGATGTCGAGCGCCGCCACGTCCTTGCGCTCATGGTCCACAAAGATGGTGACCGTTTGCTTGAAGGCCTCGCGCATCGGCAGAACCGCGATGTCCAGCCCTTCCTGCGCCAACTCGTCCTCGTAGAGTTGGCGGAAAGCGGGATGTTCAATGACGATGACCACTTCCGGGATGTCGCCCGGCGGGAACATGCGGCGCAGGCCGCGCCCCAGCGTCTGCTCGGGCAGGATGCCCGATTTGGCCGAATAGGGGCGCAGCGGCACGATGGTGGTGACGTTGCGCACATCCCAGCCCTCGCGCAGCATCATCACCGAGACCACGCAGCGGAACTTGCTATCCGGGCTGTCCAGCTCGCGCGACATCTCGCGCAGCGCGCGCAGGTCTTCCGGCTTCATGGCGGTTTCGTTTTCTATGAACTCCTTGAACGTCCGGCCGCCGCGCGTGACCTCTTTGACTTTGCCCTTGAGGCGGGTGTGAATGTTGAGCACGCGGCCCTTGAGCAGCGGGAAGGCGTCGCTGTCCAGGTAGTCGGCGATCTCGTTGGCGGCCGCGGCGTCTTCGGTCATCACAAACAAGATGGGCTTGCGCGTTTTGTGAAGCTCCGCGTAGGTCTGCGCGTAGCGCTGGTAGCCCAGTTGAAGGTGTGAGGCGTAGCGTTCGTGGGCGGGCGTCTTTTTATCGCCGCGCATCTCCAACTCGTCGGATTCGCCCAGCACCGGCACTTTGACGATGCCGGCGTCCACCGCCTCGCCCAGGGGAAAGTCCACCACGATGTGGCGAAAGAGCGAGCCGTCGTTGTGCTTGGGTGTGGCGCTGAAATCCAACTGCGCGCAGACGCCCTTCTGCCCGCGTCGCAGGCTTTCCTCGTGCAGGGCTTCGATGGCGCGGTTCCAGGCCAGGTCGGGGTCGTGCAGGTGATGGGCTTCGTCGTTGAGCACCATCAGGCGCGGGTGCGCGGTGATGCGGGCGCGCAGGCTTTCGCCCGTCTCCAGCGCCCGGCCGCGCATGACCGGCGGGCCGAAGATGGACATCCCCTCTGACTCCGCTGTTTCGTTGTTGTTCTCGCGTCCTGGGTAGAGCCGGTGAATGTTGGTCAGGTAGATGGCGCCGGTGGTCGTCCCGCCGCCGGGTTCATCCTGCAGCACCACCTGCATCTGAAAATCGCCCCGCCACTCTTCGGGGATGAGCGGGTCCTGGTAGAAAATCGCGCAGTTCTCGAAGTCGTCTTTCAGGCGCTCATAGACGGTCAGGTTGGGGGCGATGATGACGAAGTGCCGCGCCAGGTCGGAGTTCGGCTCGTAGAGGCTGTGGAAGGTGCTCCAAACGATGGCGAGGCTCATGACCTTGGTCTTGCCGGCGCCGGTGGCGATCTTGGCGCAGTAGCGCGCCCAGCGGTCTTGCTCCGTCGGGATGCCCAGGGCCAGGTCGGCCAGTTGGTTATCGCCGAACTCGAAGAGCAGTTCGGCCACATTGCGCACACGGCGCATCTCGTAGAGGTAGATGAAGGTCTCGATGGCTTCCCGCTGCGCCCAGTGATAGCGGAAGGGCGCGAGGTCGCCGCGCTCGTTTTTGACCAGGTGCTCGTTTTCAAACCAGTGCCGCAGCAGTGTGCGCGAGGTCTCGCTGACGCCGGCGTAGCCGCTGCGACGCCAGGCGTCCACTTCGGCGCGAATGGCGCGCACCAGGGGCGCCTTGCTGGGACGCCGCCCCGGCGCGATGATCGCCGGCTCGCCCGGCGTCCGGTTGGGTTGGCGGTGACGGGTCGGCTCTTCCCACGGCTTGAACAGCGGCTCAAGGGCGGACAGGTTCGTTGCGCTGACCTCAAACGCCATCGCTACACCTCCACCTCCAGCACCGCCGTGGTGTCCACGCCGAAGACGTCGATCACCTTGACGGCGATCCGATGCTTGCCGGGCGTTTCGTACCGCCAGCCGAGGTCGGTGCGGGTCTTCAGCGAGCGGTCTTTGCGGGTGCGGAAGTCCTGCCAGTGGTGCTCGAAGGGCTTATCGGGCGAGTAGTCGAAGTCCACCGCCCAGAAGTCAATGAAGTCGAACGGCGAGCGGATGGCCCGCTCGCGCAGGGCGGCCAGTTCCGCTTCGGGCGCTTCGGCCAGCGCGGGGGTAAAGCGCGCCAGCTCTACATCGGCCCTGCCATCCCTGACGATGGGTTTTGCCTCCAGCGCGCCGGCCTCGAAGAACTGCACCTCAGTCCGGTTCGGCTCCATGATCTCGCGCGGGATGTACTTCAGGCGGATGGTCGCGCCGGTCTCGGCCTCCAGCGCCGCCTTTTTGCGGCCCAGTTCCATCTCGAACTCCCAGGCCAGGCAGTGCGCCTCGCGCCCGCCCACTTGTTGAACCGCCTCGGCCACGCCGCGCAGTTGGTCGTAGCTGAAGATGCTGTCAATTTGGTTGACGTGGACGTAAGCCGATCCCTTTTTGCCGTGCAGCAGCGGGTGGGGCGGGTTCTCCAGCTCGGTCGCTTTGTAGAACTTGAGAACGATGCGGCGGTGCTCGCCGTTGGCGCCCCGCAGCCGGTCAAACTGCCACCACTGGCGCTCGTAGCGGCCGAGGTTGTAGACATCGAAGGAGCGATAGGGTTGGCCCTTTTCATGCAGCTCGCGCTGCACCTGGATGAGCCGCTTGCGGGAGGTGTGGATGGCATAGCGTCCCAGGTCCACCCCGATCCAGCGCCGGCCCAGCTTCTC
Organism: Thermoflexales bacterium; assembly: GCA_046299515.1. Classification (GTDB taxonomy): domain Bacteria; phylum Chloroflexota; class Anaerolineae; order J036; family Brachytrichaceae; genus JAAFGM01. Next base: position 11,154 of record JBKBID010000073.1, read on the forward strand.
GGCCACCGCCAGCGTGGTGCCGCTGCCGCAGTTGTGCACGGCGCAGACCTCGGTGAGGAACGAGTGTGCGTCTTCAACTTCCAAGTCGTACACTTCTTCTTCGGTCATGGCGCGCTCGACGGCGACAAGGCGCGCGGGTTGTAGTTGCGGCCCGAAGAAGACCAGATCGCCTGCCCTGAGGTCCTCCGCACAAACCCAGGTAGCGCGCTCCACGCTCAACTGTTTCTCGCACGCATGCTGAATCAGCTCAACAACGCTGTCGAGGCCTTTTAACACTTGTTTGGCAGGGATGCGAACGACTTCCAGTCCGAGCGAGCGCAGGTAGGCGTCGCGTTGGGCATCGTGCGCCTGGGCGTCTGCGCCTGCGTGAGCTGCCTCTCCGTCAACTTCGACTACCAGGCGCGCTTCGCGCGCGTAGAAATCGGCGATATAGCGTCCGATCGGGTGTTGGCGGCGGAAGGCGATCCCCAGACGGTTGCGGCGCAGGCGTTGCCACAGGATTCGTTCGGGCGGGGTCATCTCACGTCGCAATTCGCGGCTTCGTCCGCGCAGGAATTTGGGAATGCCTGACCAGTCGGCGTTGCCGCCCAGCGTGCGCGGTGCGAGCAGGGCAAGGACTTTGTGGTCGGCGGTCAGCCAGAGGGTTGTGTCGGAGCAGGCATGGCGCAATCCGACCATCATGCCGCGATAGGCGCGCCGGAAGGTGCGCGCGACACGGTGTGCCTTTCCATCGTGCGCAAGCACATAGTCGCCCGGACGAATGTCCTCGATGGGAGATAGCCCCTCCCCGGCCCTCCCCGCAAGCGCTTCGGGAGATAGCCCCTCCCCGGCCCTCCCCGCGTGCGCTTCGGGAGATAGCCCCTCCCCAGCCCTCCCCGCAAGCGCTT
>JBKBID010000074.1:0-12010 GCA_046299515.1 Thermoflexales bacterium
CGCCGTCGAAGATGATCTTGCTCTCGACGATCTTGCCCGGCGGACTGATCAGGCGCATGATCGAAAGCGATGTGACGCTCTTACCGCAGCCGGACTCGCCGACGATGCCGAGCGTCTCGCCGCGCCTGACGTAGAGGTCCACGCCATCCACAGCTTTGACCACGCCGTCTTCGGTGTAGAAGTAGGTCTTCAGGCCCTGGATGTCGAGCATCAGGTCGTTCAACTGGCCGTTGCGCGCGCCGGTGGAAGCCGTAGCAGCGCCGATTACAGCGTTCGCACTCATGCCGATTCACTCTCTCCTGTGTTATGGTTTCAACAGTTCGATAGGCTCGACGCGCCGCTTGCTGCGCGCCAGATGTCGTCTACATCCACCCGAAACCCATCCAGCAGCGCCGACTCGGCAATGTCGCCTTGGCCATACGCGCCGTGGACGGCATAGGTTTCGCCGGATAATTTAAGCGCAGTTACGGTTTTTGGTTGCGGACCTACGATCCAGCATTCCGGGATGCCAGCCTGCGCGTATTCGCGGCGTTTGTCGCGGAGGTCGGTCATCCTGTTTTTGGGTGACACAACCTCGATGAGCATATCCGGGAGCATGTCGGTCTCGTCGTTGAATCCGAGCGTCATCGTCACATCTTCAACCGCGGATCCAGCGCATCGCGCAAGCCGTCGCCGATGAAGTTGAACGCCAGCGAGCACAGCACCACGGGGATGCCGGGGATGAGCGGCGCCCACGGGTGGGTCAACATGAACTGCGTTGAGAAGTTGAGCATGTTGCCCCACGTCGGCGTTGGGTCGGTGATGCCGAGGCCGAGGAAGCTCAACGCCACTTCGGCCGTCAGGCCGTCGGCCAGCGCCAGCGTGTAGGCCACGATCAGCGGCGGGAAGGCGTTCGGCACCACGTGCCGCGCGATGATCCACAGGTTGTTGGCGCCCAACGAGCGGGCCGACTCGATGAAGTCGCGTTCGCGCACCGAGAGCACCATGCCGCGCATCAGGCGCGCCGCCCCCGTCCAGCCGAACAGCGCGATGACGAAGATCACCACCAGCACGCTGCGCGATTCCTTCTGCGGGTCAATCAACATGATCGTGCTGACTAAGTTCACCAAGAAGTCGGGGAAGGGCAGCAGCTTGGGGTCTTGGTTCAGCACCGAAGCCAAAATGAGCAAGATCGGGAAGGTCGGGATGGCCGACATGAACTCCAGGATGCGCATCAGGATGCCATCAATGACGCCGCGATAGTAGCCGGCCAGCGCGCCGACCACCATGCCGACGAGCGTGCTGAGCGTGGCCACGATGATGGCCACGCTCAGCGTGATGCGCGCAGCGTAGAGCAGGCGGGTGAACGTGTCGCGGCCGATGTGGTCGGTGCCCAGCACGTGGAGCTTCCCGGCCTCTGTATCCCTCGTCAACGGCGGCGAAAAGCGCATCACCGGGTTCACCGCGTCGCGTTGGAACGGCGCAATCAACGGCGTGATCAGCGAGGCGATGAAGACGATGACGATGAAGATGAGCGAGACGATGGCCAGCCGATGCTTGCGAAAACGGCGCAAGACGATCGTCCATTGGCCTTCCGGCCTGGCCAGCGTAATCGGTTTTGTTGCAGTCGCTTCGACACTCGCGGTTGCGGTTGCCATCCTAGCCTCCGAGATATTCTGCCTGCGCAACCGGCTTCCCCAGATGTTTCACCATTTTGCCCCCGCCCTGCTACGACAACCGGATGCGCGGATCCACTACGGTGTAGAGCACATCCGACAGCAGGTAACCGATCAACACCAGGAAGGTGGAGATCAGGATGAAGCCGATCGCCACGTTGTAATCGCCCGCGGTGAGTGAAGCGACGAACAGCCGTCCCATGCCGGGATAGTTGAACACGCTCTCGGTGATGATCGCCCCGCCGAACAGGGCGGGCAACACGCCGGCCAGCAGCGTCACGAATGGGATGAGCGCGTTGCGCATGGCGTGCTTCAGGATCACGATGCGCTCGATCAACCCCTTGGCGCGCGCCGTGCGCACATAGTCCTGGCGCAGCACCTCCAGCATGGACGAGCGAATGAAACGGCTCCACCGCGCCAGGTTGAAGATGGTCAGCACCATCACCGGCAGCACCAGGTGCCACAGCCGGTCAACGAACGACCCCGCTTTGATGGTGCCGAAGATCGGGATGATCGTGTCGCGCGGCGATTCGGCGGTGCCGGCCGGCAGATACGGCAGCCCCGCCTCCTTGAACAGCACGGCAAAGATCAGGATGCCCAGGATGCCCATGAACAGCGTGGGCATGCCCGAGCCGATGAAGGCGAGCGTCGTGACGGTGTAGTCGAAGCGCGAATACTGCTTGACCGCCGAGATGATGCCAAGCGGGATGGCGATCATGATGGACAGGAAGGTCGAGATGCCCATCAGCAGCAGGGTGTTCACGATGCGGCTCTCGAACAAGCGCATGACCGGCTGTTCGCGCAGGATCTGCGTGGACTTGCCGAAATCGAGGCGCAAAATGCCATTGCTGACCGGGCGGCCTTCCAGGTCGCGCAAGAAGACGGGCTTCTCGCAATTCACCTCGACCACGCGCCCATCGGGATAGACCAGGCGGGCGCGGCCTTCCTTCAGGCATCCCACCTGTAGGTCGGAGAAAAATTGCTGCCCGCCGATTTCGATCGGCCCGCGCGGGTGTCCGGTCAGCCAGCGCAGGAAGCGCGGGATTAGGAAGATGTCGAGGTCATAGCGCTTCATCGTGCGCTCGATCAAGTCCAGGTCGTTGCGCTGCGTCGTGCTTTGGCGCGCGGCGATTTCCTGCAGCGGCCCGCCGGGCGCGATGCTCAGCAGGATGAACGAAGCGAACGCAATGATGAATGCCATCACCACGATCACGAACAGCCTGCGAATCAGATAGGTGGCCAAACGATCCTCCGTCCGTTGCGCGTCGGAAGTCGCGCCGCGTAAAGCACAGTATGCGGATGCTTGCGCGCAACGTCCGCGTCGCTCGATGCTTATAGATTTACCGAATCAGTTGGTATTTTATAGAAAATGAGTAGCCCCGCTGTGGGGCTACTCATTCCAGCCGGTGATTTCGCCGCGCTCAACCAATAAACTCACCGGATGTTCAGGTTGAAGTCGGCATGCTCCCAGGTGGGGCTGGCGATCGGCTCGGCATTGATCTTGCCGGCCTGCGCTTCCTTGATCACCGTCTCCAGTTCCTGGCCCGCGCCGATGACTTCCTTGCCGACGATGTCCACCGTGCCCTGCAGCAGGGCGGCCACCGCGCCGGCCGGATTGGAGTCGAAGATCTGGATCACGATCTCCTTGGTCTTCGGCTCGCCCAGGTAGAAGTTCGGGTTGGCCTTCAGCACGATCTTCGAGCCTTTCTCCCAGGTGTCCACCACGAACGGGCCGGTGCCGAGCGGCTTGTCGGTCAGCTCCGGCAGGTCCTTGAAGTTCTTGGGCGGCACCTCGGCCAGCGTCTTGCCCTTGAACTCGCCGTCGGTCTCAATCACGCGGTGCGACGGATAGTAGCCATAGGATGGCAAGTAGTAGGTCGGGTTCAGGTAGCCGGGCACGTAGGTCACCTTGTAGCCCAGGCCGTCGGCCAGCACCTCGTGCTTAGCCGTGCGGTCGCAGACGAAGTAGGAGGTGTTGCCCGACTCGCGGTCGCAGGCGACCTTGTAGCCCAGCTCAAAGTCGGCGTTCTTCAGGTCTTCGCCGTCGCTCCACTTGCGCGGCTTGTACTTGAAGGTGACGGTCAACTGCGGCACCTTGACGCCGGCGACCAGATCCACCTCCTCGCCAGCGGCGTTCTTGACCTTGAGCGCCAGCGCGTTGCCATCGGCGTCGGTCAGCTTACCGTCCTTGAACGTGCCGACGTCGCCGTTGGCGTTCACCAACACATCGCCATCCTTGATCTCGACTTCGGTCAGCGTAGCGCCGCCGTTCTCAAGGCGCGGGAAGTCCTCGCCCTCCAGGCCGACGTTCTGGAAGCCGTAGCTATATTGCGTGACATCCACGCCGAAGATCATCTGGCCGACGATCGTGGCAACTGCGGCGCTCTCCTGCAGCAGGAAGAGCGACGCCGGCTCCTGGCCGAGCGCAGCGACGATCGTGTCGCGGCCGGGCAGCTCGAAGTCCTGCGCGTTGGCCGACCAGTACTCCGTCGCGTCAGGCCGCAGACCCTTCAGGTCTTTGTTGTAGGCCGTGGCCTCCAGGCGCTGGAAGAGCGGCAGCGAGATCATGTCCTTGCTGAACTCTTCCTGCACGATCACATAGTTCTTCTGGCGCTCTTCTAGGCTGAGCGTGTTGTTGGCCCGCTTGATCGCGTTGCTGGCGCGCTCGTTGCACCAGCCCATGTAGTTCTGGCCGTTCCAGTTGTTGGCCGGCGTAGGAATCTGATCGCAGGCATACAGCGTCGGGCCGGGCGGCTCGGCCTCGCCCACCCAGGCGAAGGCGCCGATGTCGAAGTCGCGCCGGCGCAGGCCGGAGTTGCCGCCGAACCAGATCGAGCCGGGGATGTAGGACGGCAAGAGCTGGATGCCGCACTTCTGCAACTGGCTCACCCAGACCGCGCCCCAAGTCTGGCGGAACGGCGCGTTCGTGGTGGTGAAGCGAATCGCCAGCGGTTCGCCCTTGTCGTTGGCGCGAATAAGTTCGCCTTCGCGCAGCTTCCAGCCGGCTTCGTCGAGCAACTGGGCTGCCTTCTCAGGATTGAAGTCATAGGTGACCACATTCGCGTTCGGGTCAATGTTCTTGGCATACCATGGCGAGTCCTTCGGGATGAAGGTGTCCATGAGCTGCTTGGTGCGCTGCTCTTCCGGCAAGAACCCATACACCGAGCCGATCAGCTCAATCGGGTTGGTGCAGTGGGCGATGGCCTGGCGCACGCGCGCATCGCTCAGGATCGGGTGCGGCCGCGTCCATTCCGGCACCGGCGTAGCGGTCACCTCGACGATCTTCTCGACTTCCTTCTGAACTTCCTTGACGACTTCGACCACCTCGGTCACTTTGACCTCGACGGTCTGCACAACCGGGGCGGCGCCCTGCGGCGCGCAGGCCGAAAGGATCAGCCCAGCCGCCGCAGCAGCAGCGAGTACGGTGTAGGGTTTTCGGTTTTGCATGTGTATGGGTCTCCTCCTAGTGAGATTCAGGACATTGAATTGACGGGACGCTGGGAGCAACGGGATCGGTTTGAGTCGTGGAGATTTAACTGCGTAGGCATTCCTCCTGTATCGCCAAAGTAAACAGATGTTCTACAACAGTGCAACCAGGCGCTTGTGATTATCGCGGACGCGAGAAGGCTTGTCAAGAAACGCGGAAGGTCAGAAGGTCGGGACGGTTTCCCAGTGGCTGTGTGACAGTCACACATCAGCGATACGCCGGTCACTTACCGTCCGTGCGCAGGCGCTGTGGTAACCTAACCCACGCTATGCCATCGCTGCGAGAAGCCCTGGCCCGCACGCGCAACAGCCTCTTCGGCAAAGTCCAAGCGCTGTTAGGCCAGGCCGACATCACCGACGAGACCTGGGACGAACTGGAGGCGCTGCTGCTGCAAGCCGACGTAGGGGCGACGACCACCGAGAAGCTGCTCGCCGCGCTCAAGCAGCGCGCCAACAACGAGGGCATCATCCGCGCCGAGAAGCTGCGCGACGCGCTCAAGGACGAGCTGCGCAAGCTGCTGCTGCCGGGCGGCGCGCCAGTGCCCTACGTCTATGACAAGACGCGCCTGCTCGAGGTGATCTTGGTCGTCGGCGTGAACGGCAGCGGCAAGACCACCAGCATCGCCAAGCTCAGCAAGCTGTATCAGTCCAAGGGGCGCAAGGTGCTGTTGGCGGCGTGCGACACCTTCCGCGCGGCGGCAATTGACCAGTTGCAGATCTGGGGCGAGCGCGCCGGCATTCCGGTGATCGCCGGCCTGCCCAACAGCGACCCGGGCGCGGTCGCCTTCGACGCCATTCAGGCCGCCTTCGCCCGCAAGTGCGACCTGCTGATCGTGGACACCGCCGGCCGACTGCACACCAAGCACAACCTGATGAAAGAGCTGGAAAAGGTGCGCAACGTGCTGCGCCGCTCGGTGCACGAAGCGCCGCACCAAACGCTGCTGGTGATTGACGCCGCCAACGGCCAGAACGCGATCAACCAGGCCAGGGGCTTCACCGCCTCGGTCGGCGTCACCGGCGTCATCCTCACCAAGCTCGACGGCACGCCCAAAGGCGGCGTCGCGTTCGCCATCGCCGGCGAACTTGGCATCCCCATCCGCTACATCGGCACCGGCGAGAAGATTGACGACATCCAGGAGTTCGACGCGCGGGCGTTCGTGGACGGCTTGTTTGAAGACGGCCAAGGATAGCGCGGGTGCAAAGCGCGGCGACTACTGCTGCGCGCCGCCGGCGGCCTTCCAAGCCTCATACTCCTTCCAGCCTTCCTCGCTCAGCGGGTAATACTTCCAGATCGAGCCGCCCTCGGCCAGCTTCATGCGGCTGAACACCTCCCAATCTTCATGATGCAGGGCGTGCTCCAGGAGCGCAGGAGCCATCTGCTGCGGCACGCACACCGCGCCGTCATCGTCGGCGATGATGATGTCGCCCGGCAGCACCAGCACGCGATCCATCGCGATGGGCACGTCGTAAGCATAGGGCATCAACGTGGCCTGCGAAGCGTAGTTCGGGGTGAAGCCCTTCGTCCACATCGCGACGCCGATCTGCTGAATCTTGGGCCAATCGCGCACGCAACCATCCACCACCATGCCGATCCCGCCGCGACCCTTGAAATAGGTGCAGAGCATCTCGCCCACGCAGCCGGTGTACATGTCGCCCCAAGCCTGAATGCACAGCACATCGCCGGGTTGCACGCTGTCGAACACGCTCCACAACGCGCTGGCGCGCTCGCCCTGCTCCTGGCTGACGCCGCTGTAGATGTCCTCGCGCTGCGGCATGAACTGCAAGGTCACCGCTGGGCCGACGATCTTGCGACCGGGCGTGCGCGGCAGCGGGCCGGCGATGAACGTCTGGCGGATGCCCATCTTGTGCATCATCGCGCTGGCCGTAGCCGAGCTGACCGCGTAGAGCTGCGCGACGAGCGCCGGATCGGGCCGGTCAAAAGCCGGGCCGCGAATCGGCAGGCGAATGCTCTTCGGAGGGGTGAGTGAGATTTCAACTTTTTCAGGCATGATGGATCAAACGGTAGGATAAGCAGGCGGATTCACGTTGCGCGTCATCGTCAGATCGAGTCGGATTTCGCTCGACGGCGGCAGCGCGACGCCAAACCGCGTCGCGCCGATCGGCCCGCGAACGGCGTCGCCTGGACGCGCGCTATACGCGGCCGCATCCCAGCGGTGCTCGCCGAACGCGCCGGCCTGCACAATGACCTCGCGCTGCGTCGAGGGGCTGGTGTTGACGAGTCGCACGACCAACTGCGTTGCCTCGGAACGTTCCACCAAGGCGGCGACATCGGGCGGCAAACCCGGCCGCCGCCGCTGCGCATCGAAGTAGCGCAGCGGCGCAATCAACAACCCGCCGTTGTAGATCGGTTGCGGCGCGCCAAGTGTGAGCTGCACCAGCGCCTCGGTCGTCACCGGGTTGCGCACCTGCCAATGGTGGACGTTCACGGTCGTCAAGTCGGCGCGGTCTTCCTCGATGGATCGCAGACGTCGCGCGACTTGCTCCAGCGCAACGTCCAGGATGTGCTCCGGGTAGTCCGGATTCTCGCCTTGCAGGAAGCACAGCCAGGGTTGTTCGTGGCCGGCGTCTTCTTTGCCACGGAACGAGATGACCCTGCGCCAGTCGTAATGCTCGGCTTCGCGCAGGGCAGCCAAGCGCGCCCGGTCGGTATCGCTGCGCGTCAGATTCCAGAGCGCAGCCGGGTAGATGGGCGACATCGGCTGATAGTCGAACCAGCCGCGATCGCCGTAGCGATAGGGGACGACGCACATCGGCGCGTCTTCTGACCCGTCGGCGCGGCCCTCCATGTCCAGCCGGCCGACGTAGTGCACGGCATCCGGATCGCCCGACGCCACGAGCTGGCCGACTCAGTGATGGCCGAGGCTGCTGCGCTTGACTTCGCGTATGGGCAACACGGCGCGCCTAGACCAAATGGCGTCCAACTGCCAACGCGGCAAATCAAAGTAGCGCGCCTCACCGGTGGCCAGGAACGCCGCCGTCGCGGCGACCAACGTCGCCATGGCCAGGTTATAGAAGCCGTGCGGCCATTGCCAGCCATATAGTCCGCCATACCATTTGCCGTCCAGATACTCCCCCACCCGCCCCGACAAGCCGACGTTGTCGGGGATCAGCCCGCCGTTGGCCTGCGCGCGGGCCATCCATGCGCCGACGTATTCGGCCAGCCAGTCGCGATAGCGCGGCTCGCCGGTCAGCAGCCAGGCGTTGGCGATCAGGCTGGTCACGCCCAGATTGGCCGCGACGTCGCCCTTGCCGTAGCGCGCGTGAACCACTTCACCCAGGCGGCGCGCCAGGACCGGATCGCGCAGATCGTCGAGGGCGCTTACGCCGGGCACGTCGTCGAAGGGCAGGCCATAGGGCTCCATCCAGGAGCTGTAAGACCACAGACGCTCCTGCGAGTCGAAGAAACCCCAACGCGGCCCGCCGCTGCCGTTGTGCGGCGCGCGGATCAGCTTGTGGATCGGGTCATAGTTGCCGGCGCGCGGGTCCACGTATAGCTCGGCGAAGCGCCGGGCGCGCGCGACATTCTGCGTGTGACTCGGATCGGCCAGGCACAAAAAATAGAAATAGGTGTAGTGCTCGCTCTGGTGGAACTGGTCGTAGCCGCGCTCGTATTCGTCCAGCACCGGCCCAAGGGCGGTGAGCTGACGGGTGATGGCGTCCCATTCGCGCTGCGCCGTTTCGAGAAACCAATCGTCGCCGCCGAGCAGATACAACAGCGGCCAGTTGACAAACGCCTCGTAGAAGTCGTCCACGCCATCGCGCGTGTCCGGCCAGGTCGTCGCCCAGATCAGCGCGCCGTCGTCGCGGGTGTACTTGTCGAGGTAAACCTGGGCCGCCGCGCGCATCGCGTCGAACAAGCGACGCTGCTTGAGCGCCCAAGCCGGCGGCTGCGCGCGCGCCTCCGAGGCGGTGATTGTGTGCATCGGCGTTAACGTCTCTCCTGCGCTTCAGGAGAGAACTGGCGTCGAGAATCGGCCATTGCGCTGCTCACGCACGCCTGCCGAGCGACTCATAGTCATCCGCAGGCCGCTGCTCAGTGCAAATCGAGCTTATCCGGCGCAATTTTGTAGATCACCCGCACTTCGCCGGGGCGCAGCGGGCCAAACGGCTTGCCGGTGTACTTGACCGAGAGGCGGTCTATGTGCTCGCGCGCGCCGGACTCCGTCACCTCGGCGACGTGTCCGCGCACCTGGATGTAGCGGTAGGGGTTGTCGGCGTCCATGATCTCGATGGCGACCTTCGCCCCCGGCGACATGTTGCGATCTTTCACCCGGCCGCGCGCGGTGTTGATGACGACGTAATCGCCGTCATAGTCCACCCACACCGGCGTCACCTGTGGGCTGCCGTCCGGCATCACCGTCGCCAGATGCGCAAACGATCTTTTCTGGAACAGATCGAGATACTCGTTGGGAATTTTGGGCATAGATAGTTAAATGCTATTTTGCTCACAAACGGGCGACGACCTTGATGTTGCGCGCCTCCAGACCATCATTGCGCGCGCTCTTGTTCAAGTCAAATTCAAAGATGATGTCGCGGTTGGGAATCTCGCCCGGCTCCAGGTGGTCGAGCAAATACGAATCGTGGAAGTATGCCGTCTTGTAGGGTGAATCCTTGCGGCGCGTGTCCGAGATCCACAAATCGGCATCCACGCGATCCAGGAAGCGCATGAAGCCGTAACCTTCGACATCCTTATGGTAGTAGCACACGCCGCGCACGCGCGAGCCGATCTCGCCCCAAGCCGGCGCGCCGCGTTGCGCGCCTCTGATCGGCAGCAAGTTGGGGATGAGCCAGCCGGGCGTGAACACGTCCACTTCGCGGCGCAGTTCGGCCGACACGTTCTCAAACGCCACCAACTCGACGCGACAGCCGCGATTCTGCAGCGCGCGCACCACCTGCACAAAATCCCCGTCGCCGGTCAGCATCAACACGCGGTCGAGCTTCTCGGACTGCAACAACATGTCCACCGCCATATCGAGGTCGGAGTTGGCTTTGGCGATCGCGGTGCCTTCGGCGTCGGTATAGCGTTTGACGTTCTTCTGGATCACCTTATAGCCGAAGTCGCGCAACGAGGAATGAAAATTGCGCTGGCCCTCGGCATAGTTTGGATCCACTTCGGCGCGCGCCGCATCGTAGGCGACATAGGCGTTCAAGCGAACCACTTCGGCGTCGTCGTGGCAGGCAAATTCGCGCAACACGTCGAACTGCATGCCATAACCGCCGTTCATGGCGATATTCGCGACATCCACATAGATTCCAACACTGGTGCGACAGCCTGACATCGCGATGGATTATAGCCAGGAAGCAAGCCGTTCAGCGCCTCAACAACGGCCCATAGGACGCTCAGAGGAAAGTTGAGCCGCCCTCCGGCTCCTCCGCGCGCTCACGCCTGCCGTCGCGCGGGCTGGGTCGAGTCGTCCGGTTCGGTGTGAAAGACCTGATCCCACAGGCTGGTGCTCACGCCAAAGCGCGCGTCGGGCGTCTTGTAGTGATGTTCCATGTGATGCCGCTTGAGGAACTTCATCACGCCGCCTTTGGCCGGCAAATGGTGCGTGGCGTAGTGAATCATGTCATAGCCGACGTAGCCCAGCGCGGTGCCGGCAAACATCGGCGCAACGAGAAACGGCAGACCCAGGATGACATCGAGCGCCAGGTAAAACAAGGCGTAGAAGAAAATTGCGCCCGGAATGCTCACCGCCGGCGGCATCACCAGGCGGGTCTTGATGTGCGGCTGGTAATGGTGCACGCCGTGGAAGAGGAAGATCAACTGCCACTGCGTCCGGCTGCGCGGGCGAAAGTGGAAGACGAAGCGATGCACCACATATTCCAGGAAAGTCCACAACAGCGCCATGCCAAACAGAAAAGCGGCCACATACCACAACGGCGAGGCCGTCGCCGGCCAATTCAGCGCGCCGTTCACCAGGAAGAAAGCCACCACCGGCAGCCAGATCGCCAGCACCGCCTGCGGCGTGACGTGCGTGAACCGCTCCAGGAAGTCGGACTTCAACAGGCGCACCGGCGCCTGGTCGTAGTTCACCTTGTCATGTGGAATGTCATCCACATTAACGGCCATCAGTCTATCGAGGATGTTCATACGTGCTCCTAGGATTCAACGCTCGGGGCTACACGCACATTCTACCGGAGCGCCGGCGACCGCCGGGATGTTGGCGCAATACGGCGAGACGCGGGCGAACGCGCGTAGCGCCCGCTATAATCCACCTGCAGTGATAAAGAGCGCGCGCGTATCTCCTCTCCTCGCGCTCGCGTGCGTCGCAGGCATCATCGCGCTCAGCAATCCTTCCTACGCCGAGCCGGCGCGCCAGCCAAACATCCGCGTCAGCATGATCGTGGATGCCGGGTTCAATTCCTACGTCAAAGAGAACGCTTGGACGCCCCTGCGCATCACGCTGGTCAATTCCGGCGACCCGCTCGAAGGCGAGTTAGAGGTGACCAACACCAGCCTGGCCACGACCGAACGATTCGCTCAGCCGGTCTTGCTGGGCCGCAACGCCCGCCGACAGGTGACGCTCTACGCGCCGCCCGGCAGCAACTCACTGGAGGTGCGGCTGCTCTTAGGCGACCAGGTCATCGCATCCGTCACCCCCATCGCCCGCCAACTGGCGCCCGACGACCGGTTGGTGCTGATCGCCAGCGACCCGCCCGATGCGTTCAACTTCATCGGCGACGTGCGCGCGCCCAACGGCAGCACCAGCGCGCTTGCCCTGCTCCGCCTCGACCAGTTTCCGGATCGCGTCGCGGCCCTCGCCATCGCCGACGCCATCGTCCTCGACAACGTGGACACCGGCGCCTTCACCCAGGCGCAGCGCGACGCCATCCGCCAATGGGTGGCG
>JBKBID010000075.1:0-11754 GCA_046299515.1 Thermoflexales bacterium
CAGTATTTCAACAACACGCTGCTCTCTCCGCCGGCCTCGCTGGTCAAGGCCGATGCGACGCTGAACTTTCGCTGGAACGGCGCCGCGCCGGCGGCCAACATGGGCGCGCGCGACTTTTCGGCGCGTTGGACGCGCTACCTGGCGCTGAACGAGGGCGTCTATCCCTTCCGCATCGAAGCGGTGGGCGGCGTGCGGCTGTGGGTGGACGGCAAATTGGAGATGGACGCCTGGGATGCGGACTCCAATGTGTACGTTGCCCACGACAAGGAGGTGCGCGTGACCGCAGGCTTGCATCGCGTGGATATCGAGTATGTCAATCGCGGCGGCAACGCGCAGATCCGCCTGGGCAACCTGCCCCCCAACATGCCCATCGTGCCGGAGGAACCTGCGCGATGGAGCGCGTCGCCCACGGCGACCTTGCGCTGGTCTGACGCCGGCGACGCCGACGACCTCTCCGGTGAAAAGCCGCGCCGTTTCTTCGTGACGCTGTGGCGCGAAGGCGATGGCTGGCGCGCGACCAGCGGCTGGATCACAGAGACGCAGTGGACGGCGATGCTGCCGGCGGATGGGCGTTACCTGTGGAGCGTGCTGGCAAGCGATGGCACAGCCAACAGCGAGGCCACGCCGCCGCGCGAGATTCTGATGGATCGCACGCCGCCGTGGGCGCAGATGCTCGACGCGACAACCGCCATCAGCCTGAGCGCGATGCTCAGCGCCACGGCCGGCGCGCCGGTGGATGCCTACCGGCTGATCACCGACGCGAACGGCAATCTGATCGTCGAGAGCGTAGCGCCGGATGAGGCCGGCGCGCCGCCGATATGGCCGGCGGACGTCGCGTCGAAGACGATGACGATGGGCAACTTGCCGGCGGTGTATCTGCGCTGGTTCGGCAAAGATATGCCGCGCGATTCGGACGAAGGCCTGACCTATGACGTGCAAGCCCGCGAGATCATGCGCGCGCGAATCGTCTACACGGTCACGACCGAAGAGGTGGCCGTGCCGCGCGTCGCCTACGAGCTGATCCTGTCAGGCACGGAAGAGATCACGGCGCCGGTGGTGTTAACGGAGGTCGTCGTCATGACGACCGTCGCGCCCTTGGTCGCGTTCCAGCCGATCACCGACAGCGCCTGGGTCACGGTCGCGACCGGCCTAAAGGAGAAATCCATGATCTTCATCGGCGATCCCGGCAGCACCTACGAATTCCGCGTGCGCGCCGTGGACGCCGCCGGCAACGAGCAGAAATGGTACGACGGCTACTCCGTGCAGGCCATGATTGACCCGCGCGCCACGCTGTATCGGCGCTATTTGCCGACCGTTATGCGGTGATCGCCGGAGCGAAGGGGAAGCGTTGTGGGCAAATGGGTGATGGCTAAGGTGCGAGCGGCGCTGCGCGGAGCCAGGCTGTACGTCGTGCTCATCGTCGCCGCGGGTGCGCTGTTCTACTTGGCCGCCAACCTGTCGCGCATTGGGCCGTTGACGCTCTTTGCGGCTGCCGTCGTCTTCGTGGGCTTGGTCATTTTGTTCATCGCGGCGCAGGCGCGGTCTGAGCCGCAGCCGCCGCAGGCCGAAGCGGCGACCACGCTGCTCGCCCCCTCCGTCGTCGTGAGCGAAGTGCGCGCAGCGGCGCTGGTCACCTACAGCCAGATCGGCGCGGTCACCGTCAAAAAGGAGCGCGGGCGCGCGCCGCCCGACTCGCTCATCAAGCCGCTGCACGACAAGCTGCTGGGCGAGGAGTTGGTGATGGACGTCGGGGTGCGCGTGGTCGCCGGCGTCAACCTCAAGCATCTGCGCGAGGAGGATGTGCGCGTGTCCGGCGGCGCCGTCGAGATCACACTGCCCCCTACCAAGGTGCTGATGGTCTATGTGGACGAGTCGCTCACCCGCGCGGTGTCGCACAAGGCCGGCTGGTTCACCGGTCGCGACATCACGCTGATGGACGCGGCGCGGCGCGACGCGATGGAGGCGCTGGTCAACGCCGCCATCCAGAAGGGCCTGCTGGAGAAGGCCGGCCAACAAGCCGCTGCGGCCGTGGCTGCGCTGGCGCGCGGCCTCGGCTTCGAGCAAGTGAACGTCTATCCCACATTGCCGCCGCCCGGCGCGCATTTCGAGGAGTTGCAAGACCCGGCCATGATCGCGCGCATCAAGGCCGAGCCGACGCCCCTGCTGCCGCGCGACGACCAGGCCGGCGATGCGTGAGCGCGGTCAGTCCAACAGGCCGAAGCGTCGGCGCGCCAGCAGCCGGAAGGTCTGGACGATCGTCCGCTTGACCGGCATCTTGGTTGCGCCGGGCTTGCGGTCGTAGCGCAGGATCATCGGCGCTTCGTTCACCGTTGCGCCGGCCAGGTGCATCTTGATCAGGATGTCCACCATGCAGGCGAACCCGCGCTCGACGAATAGCAGGTCGCCGAAACGGTCGAACGCCTTGCGCAGCGCGCCGGCGCGATAGGCGCGATAGCCGCACGAGTAGTCGCGCGCGCCGGGGATCGGATACACGATGCGGAACAGCCAGCTCAGGCCGGTGCTCAGCAGTTGGCGATAGCGCGGGATGCCGAGCATGCGCGACCCGTGCTGGTAGCGCGAGGCGATCACCAGGTCGTTGCCCTCTTCGATCATCATGACCATACGCGGGATCAGGCCGGGCAGATGCGTGTCGTCGGAGTCCATCGTGATAATCACATCGTCGTCGCTCGCGGCGCGCGCCAGGGCGCCTTTCAGGCCGGTTTTGATCGCTTCGCCCAAGCCTCGGTTGACTTCGTGGGTGAGAATGTCGAGGCAGAGGCGGTGCGCGTCTGCTGCAGCGCGGGCCAGTTCCGGCGTGCCGTCTGTGCTGCCGTCGTTGGCCAGGATGACGCGCAATCCGCCGCCATAGTGGGCGTCGGATACGGCCGCGATGCGGGCGAGCAAACGAGGGAGCGCTACGGCCTCGTTGTAGGCGGGAAGGACGACGAAGATCACGAAGTTTGGTTGCGGCGAAGCCACAAGCGGCTTGCCGGCGCGAATTCTAACATTGCGGGTGCTATCATCGCGCGCGTGATGACGCATCGGCAGGCGCGCGTCGCAGCGTGCGCGTGTTGCGCGCTGGCATTTCTGCTGGCGACGTGGACGTTGGACGCGCGCAGCTTGTGGGGCGATGAGGCGTTTTCGGTGTGGGCCAGCCAGCAGCCGGCTGCGTCGCTCATCGCCGGCCTCGACGCGCAACCCCCGCTGTATCACCTGTTGCTCGGCGCGGGCCGCCTGCTGTGGGGCGAGTCGGTCTTCGCGCTGCGCTACCTGTCGGTGTGTTGCGGGGTCTTGCTGGTGGCCGTAGGCGCGCGGCTGGGTCGGCTGATCGGTGGGTCGAGCGCCTCGGCGTTTACGGCGCTGTGGCTGGCCGTCTCGCCGATCTCGCTGTACTTTGCCCAGGAAGCGCGCATGTATGCGCCGGCCGTGCTGTTCGCCGGCGGCGCGATGTTGCTGGCTGTCGCATCCCTCAAGCGCCGGGCGAAGACCGCGGGATGCGCTACGCAAGGCTGGAGACGCGACTCGTCCTACGTCCTGCTCTCCCTCGGCGCGCTGTTCACGCACTACTACGCCGCCGGCGTGCTGCTCGTGAACGCGCTGGCGCTGGGGCTGGCAGCGTTGCGCTCGCGGGATGCTCGGCGCATTGTGGCCTGGTTGGTGCCCCATCTCCTCATCGCGCTCGTCTTCGGCGCGTGGTTCCTGGGGCTGCAATCGCGCTATGCGTCGCGCGCCATCGCCGGGCGCGCGCGCATCATGCCGGCCCTCGAGGACATCGTGAGCAACTTTGGCGTAGGCATCAACGGCCTGTTGTTCGGGATGCGCGCCGACGGCAGCCTGACGGCTGCGGCGCTCGTTTTGTTCGCGTTGGGAGCAGTCGGCGTGATCGGCTACCGGCAGCGCGGGCGACGCGGCGACGCCTGGCTCATCCTGAGCTGGATCGTCGCCTCGCTCGGCGTGGTGGCCATGACGGCAGGGCGCTCCGGCATCGTGGGCGACTTCAACCCGCGCTACTACCTCTTTGCGCTGTTGCCCCTGGCGCTGGCCGCTGCCGGCTGGGTCATACTGATTGAGGACGCTCACCGGCGCGCCGCGCGCCCGCCTGTCTCGCGTCGTGCGGCGCTCCCCTTCGCCCCGGTCATCCTCGTTGCGCTCGCGCCGGCCGTCGTCGGCGACTTGCAATTATTCGATCTGAGCTGGCAGAAGAGCCGCTACGATGCGATGGTCGGCGCCATTCGCGCGCGCGCGCAACCGAATGATGGCGCGGTGCTGGTCAACAGCGACCAGTTCCCGCTCCTGGCGTATTACGGGCCGCTCGACATGCCGGTGTGGATCGTCGGCAACGATGCGCTCAGCCGCGACCCGGCCTCGGTCGAGGCAGAGCTATCGCGCTTCGCCGAGGGTAGGTCGCGCGTGTGGCTGGTGAACTATGGCTGGGCGATGGCGCTGCAACCGCCCTCGGTGGTTGAGCAGGCGCTCAACCGACGCGGTGCGCGCACCTATGCCCAGGGTTTTCAAGATGTGTCGTTGGCGCTCTATGATTTGCGCTTCACCGCCGGGGATGCGCCGGTGCGTCCCCAGCGCGTCCGCTTCGGCGAGCAGATCACGCTGGTGGGCGCGCGCGGGCGCGCGCAGCCGTATTACCCCGGCGAGGCGGTCACGCTCGATCTCATCTGGCGGGCCGATCAGGCGCCGCGCGCCGATTACACCGTGTTCATGCATCTGCGCCGCGCCGATGACGGCAGCCAGATCGCCGCGTTCGATAGCCCGCCGGTGAACGGCGCTGCGCCGACCTCGCGCTGGCAGCCGGGCCAGATCATCACCGACACGCGCGCCGTGCCGATCCCCGCCGATGCGCCGCCGGGCGAATACGATGTCGTGATCGGCCTATACCTGTATCCGACCTTCGAGCGCCTGACGATTGACGGCGGGGAGGCGACCGAACACATCGTCGAGCGCGTGACGATTCGCTCGCCCTGAGCGCCGGCTGCCTGTTATATTGGCGGCTTGCTCGCAGCTATGTCGCGCGCTAATTTCGCTCTACTCATCGCGCTCGCCGTCGCCTTGCTCGCGTGGGCCGTTGCGCCGCCGCCGTCGTTGCAACCCGCGCCGCCGCCCGAATGGCGCTACCGCCGTCCGATCACCCTCACCAATGCCGGGCCGACCGACCTGCGCGATTTTCAGGCGCGGGTGGCGCTCGACGCGCAAAACTTCGACTTCGACCTGGCGCGGCCCGACGGCGGCGACCTGCGCTTCGCCGACGAGGACGGCCGGCGCTACCTGCCGCACTGGGTCGAGCGCTACGATGCCGCCGCGCGGCAGGCGGTCGTCTGGGTCAAAACGCCCTACATCTCGGCGGCGGGCCGACGGGTCATCTACCTCTACTACGGCAGCGCGACGGCGGATGACCTCTCCGGCGGCGGGCGCACCTTCGAGATGTTTGACGACTTCGGCCGGCCCGGACTGGGCTACTACACCTTTGGCCCGCCGGTCACGGTCATGACGCGCACCGAAGCCTGGGAGACCGAGGCGCCGCACACCCTGAGCGTGTTGGAACTGAACCGCGATGGCTACCGCTACTGGGGCTACTACGGCCTAGCCGATTGCGGGGGTATCGGGCTGGCGCGCAGCAACGATTTGGTGAACTGGGTGAAGTGGCCTGAGCCGCTCTTGAATCGCGACGGCGAGCGCTGGCCGTCGGCGCAGCAAGTGGGCGATCGGGTGTACATGATCTACGACCGCGATCACTGCGGGGTGAGCCACCTGGTGATGCGCACCAGCGCCGACGGCGTTCGCTTCGACTCGGCGTACCGCGTGGTCGTGCCTCAGGAGGCGGGCATACGCAACCAGAATCCGGCCCTGTTCCGCGACCCGCAGACCGGCATGTTCTATCTATATTGGTTTCGCGGCGGCAGCGAGGCCGGCTTCTGGCAGATCAAGATGCGTCGGGCTTGGAGCGTGGAGGGCCTGGCCAACCCGGCGTCCGAGCGCGTCTTGCTCGATGTGCCGTATGAGCTGGCCGCGCCTAACATGATGTTCCACGGCGGCGCCTACTTCCTCTCCACCGAGGTGAACGAGAACGCTTGGAAGACGAAGGTCTACGTCGGCCCATCGCCCGCCGGCCCGTTCACCCCGTTGCCCGACGCGCCGCAGCTCAGCGACAACCAGGCCTGTCTGTTTCAGCACATCTTCGCGACGACGCTACACGCCTATATTTGCAAAGACACCGGCGTCGGCTGGGTGCTGAACCATCGCAGCGCCGATCTGTCCGCCGGGCGCAGCGCCCGCCGTCAGCTCGATCCCGGCGTGTGGACCGCGCTGGGCGGGGCGTGGGCGCCGCTTGAGATAGACGAGGGCATCGGCGCGCGCATCGCGCTCGGCGCGAGCGGCGAGGGCCTGCTGATGACCGCGCTGCCGGGCAGCGACTACGTCTTTGAGGCGCGCGGCCGCCTGCGAGACCCCGCCGGCAAGTGGGGCCTGGCCGTTCGCGCGCAAGATGCAGATAACCACTACCGGGTCGAAGTCGAGCGCGCCGCGGACGGCGACGCGCTCGCGCGCGTCTATCGCGTCGTGAACGGCGCGCGCGAGGTCGAGCTGGCCGGCGCATCGAACGTCGGCCGCGATCCGCTGGGCTGGCTCAAGCTCAGCGTGGCCATGCGGGGAAACGAAATACGGGTCAGGCTGAACGACGGGTATGAGTTCACGGCAGCCGATCCTCAGGCGCGCTTCGCTGCGGGCCGCAGCGGGCTTTGGGTCTCCGGCAGCGCCCAGTTCGACGATGTTGTCTGGCGCAAGGTGGCCGCGCCTGAACCCGAAGCGGTGATCGGCGCGCGCGAACAAAACGATGCGTCCTCGCCCAACTGGTTGGGGCGCGATGAGGCTACGCTGCGCGCCGCAGCCGATGCAAGCCATCGGCGCCTCACCTGGCTCGCCGCGTTGCTGACGCTGACCGCGCTGGGCCTCGTCGCGCTGGGCTTCTGCCACAGCCGGCGATAATTCTGGGGCGTCGCATCATGGAAGAGCACTACGGAATGCCGTCGTTGCCGCGCCCCGACGCCTACACACCGGCGGGGTTGTGGCCAGAGCTGATCATTAACGGCGTCGAGCGCATTCATAACCACGCGGTATCGCCCGACGGCCGGCGCGTCGCGTTCTACCGCGATCACAACGGGCAGAGCGATCTGTTCACCATTGAACTGGACTCAAACGGCGCGCCCAACTGGCCGAGCCGGCTGACGTTCGAGCGCGCCCACGTCAACTGGTGGGAGGATGAGCCGCCGGCCTGGACGCCGGACAGCCGCTTCATCATTTACGGCGCATACGATGATGACGCGAGCAACCTTTACGTCGTGCCCGCCGACGGCGGGCAACCGCGCCAGTTGACCGAGTTGCGTTACGACGCGTCCGAGCCGGCCGTGTCGCCTGATGGGCGGTTGGTCGCCTTCAGCACCTACAAAGGTGGCGCATCGCAGATCGCCGTCGTGCCGTTTGAAGGGGGATGGGTGACCGGTTTGACGTACGGCGCCGATGAGTGCGGATCGCCAACTTGGATGCCGGATGGCTCGCGCATCATCTACCACGCCTCGCCGCAGCATCAGGTTAAGCAGACCGATATTTATGCCGTCTCGCCGCAGGGCGGCGCGCCGGTTCGGCTGACGCCGGGCGACGGCGCGCAGTACTGGGCGCCCAGCATTTCGCCGGATGGGTCGCTTATCGCCATGTTATGCAACCGCAGCGGCTACGACGAGGTGTGGCTGATGGCCGCCGACGGCTCTCGCCTGACCCAACTTACCCACATAGGCCAGGATGTTGAGGATTTTGCATGGGCAGCGGATGGCAAACGTATAGTACTCGTCGGCGGCGAGCAGGGCAACGATCCGCTCTATATTGTTAATATTGATGACCGTAGAACAACTCGGTTGAGCCGTCCGGCGGGGAATCACAGCGCGCCGCGATGGGTGCCCGGCGCAGATGCGTTCGTCATCGGATTCGATAGCCCCAGCCGACCGCCCGATTTGTATCTGTGCGCCGGAACGCCGGGGGCAGGCGAGGATCGCGCGCTGACCGACAGCGCGCCGCCGGCGCTGAAGAACTATCCGTTCGTTATGCCGACGCATATCGAATTCACCAGCCACGATGGATGGCTGATTCCGGGGTTTCTCTACTGGCCCGGCGCGCCGGATGAGAAGCGGGAGCGCGCGCGCGGCCTGGCGGCGATCGTCTATCCGCACGGCGGCCCAAACGCGCAGTACGACCTGGCATGGGATCCGGTGCGGCAGTATTTCGTCGCCAAGGGCTATGTTGTCCTCTGCCCGAACTACCGAGGCTCGACCGGATATGGCAAACACTTTAAGGAAGGCAACTTGTTCAGTTGGGGGGTCGGCGATCTGCAGGATTGCCTGGCGGCGGCCGATGTGTTGATGCGCACGCCGGGGGTTGACTCCGAACGGCTGGCGATCTGGGGACAGAGCTACGGCGGCTACTTGACGTTGTTGGCGTTGGTGAAAGATCCGCAATATCGCTTCAAATGCGGTGTATGCTTATACGGCGATAGCCATTTGAAGACATCTTGGGCGTTGGGCGATCATTCAGGGCGTCAAGATTTGGAGTGGCAGATGGGATTGCCGAGCGATCGCGCGCGCGAGTATGAGAACGGTTCTCCGCTGAACTACGTCAAACACATGCGCGCCCCTGTGCTGATCATTCACGGCGAGCGCGATGCGCGCGTGCATCTGAACGAGTCTGCGCAGTTCGTCGCCGCGCTGAAGCGCGAGGGCAAAACTTTCGAGTACAAAACGTATCCCGACGAGGGTCACGGTTTCGCCAACCCGGCCAATGCGCTCGACGCCCTGCGGCGCATTGAGCGTTTTCTGGATTGGCATTTGATGTAAAGAATCCAGAATTCAGAATCCAGAATCAAGAATCAAGAATCAAGAGCGAAGATGAAGAAGAGAACCTTTGGTAACCCGCCGGGCCTTCTCCGGCGTTTGGTCGCCGCCGGCTCGATCGGCTTGTTCACGCTGACGGCTTGTCTGGGCGGCGCGGCCAAGACGCCCGAGATTAAAATCACGGCCCCCGAACCGAACGCGCAGTTGAGCGTGGGACAGAGCATTGCGATCGTCGGTACAGCGACCGGCGATGCGATCTCGCGCGTGGATGTGATCATTGACGGCACGACCTACGCCACGCTTAACGCACCCGATAAGTCAAAAGGTGTGCCCAGCTTCCCGATCAACGTGCCGTGGACGCCGCTTTCGGCCGGCAAGCACGCCATCCAACTCAAAGCGTATGGCCCGCCGGACGACAAGCTGCTCACCCAGTCCGAGCCGCTCGTGCTGGTCGCGCAGGCTGCGGCGGTAGCCGAGTCCCCGGCGGCGCCTGAGCCGACTCAGCCGGTGGCTATTCCGACGCAGGCGCCGCCTCCGCCTACGGCTGCGCCGAGCCAGCCCCAGCCGACGCCCAATGCCGGCGCCGCGACCGGCCAGCAGCCTGCCCCGAGCGACGCCGGCGCGCCCAGCCTGACGGTGACCAACGAGTTCGTCAACGTGCGCACCGGCCCGGACGTGGTCTATGCCAAGATCGGCGAACTGAAGCAGGGCGAAGTGGCGCCCGTGCGAGGCAAGAGCGCGGATGGCCGCTGGTGGCAGATCGCCTATCCGTCCGGCCCAGGCGGCGTGGGCTGGGTTATTAACGACTACGTGCAAGCCAACAGCGCCGCCGCTAATGTGCCCGTGGCCGCTGCGCCGCCGCGTCCTACATCGCCGCCGGTCGTCGTTCAGCCGCCGGCGACGCCGGTGCTGGTGCCAATCGTGACCCTGCCGCCACAACCGACTGCTCCGCCGCAAGGCCAGTTGGTGGGCGATAAGGGCGTGCTGCGCGTCAACGCCAACCCGGTGCCGTCGGGCGCGACCGTCTTCGCGAGCTGGAACATCCCCAACTTCAAGAGCGGTGAATTCGACCGCGGCGACGGCCAGGGCTATCGCGGGCCGGTGGCCCAGGTCATGCAGGTGGATGTGCCCGCCGTCATCGGCCCGCGCACCATCCGCCTGCGCTGGGTGGACTTGAACAACCAGGTGTTCGAGGACAGCATCACCATTAACGTTGTCGGCCAGAACGCCCCGATCACAAGCGGATATCCAGACTGCAACCCTAGCAATCCCGACTGGCAGGCCAACAAGCCCGGCAACCCGAGCAACTGGACGTTCTGCAAGCGCAAAGACCCGGAGTATGTGGGCGAATCGCCGGGCAACATTGCCTATGTGCCGCGCAGCGATAAGTTGTACACCATGGCCTGGGAAGTCTACGGCGCACGGGCGATCTACCTAGTGTTCGAGCCGAACAGCAGCCGAGGGCCGGCGGGGCCGCTGGATCAGCCCAACCTGTCGCGCCCGACCACCGGCACCGGCCCGCTCTCGTTCCGCAGCAACGAATTCGCCGACGGCTGCTACAAGATCACCTTGCGCATTGACACCAACGCCGGCGACCGCGCCGACTTCGGGGAGAAATTCTTCTGCGTCAATGTCAGCCCATCCGGCGGCGGTGGCGGCGGCGGTGGCGGCGGCGGCAGCAGCCCGACAGCCACCCCCGGTCCAACGCCGATCCCAAGCCCGACGCCAATGCCATAAAGCGTAGCGGGAAGGCTGTTGGCGGCTGGGGCAACCCACCCGCCAACAGCGATGCCGCAAGTGCTCCCTTCTGCATGAAGGAAGGCGTGTGATGATACGAAACGCAACTATTCAGCGCCTGGGGACGGCAGTCGCCATAGCCCTTGCGCTGGCGACCGCTCTGCCCACGCCCTGGCGGGCCATGGCGCAGGACGAAGCGCCGGACGGCCCGGCTCAACCCCAGGCCGTGGACGGCGGCGAGATTTGGACGCCCGGCGCCGGGGCCAGCTTCAACGTGCTGCAAAGCCCGCACGTCGTCGTCCGCGTGGATGCGCCCTACGCGCTGGCCAACGCCGGCAGCTACTTCATCTACGACCCGAACAACGGCTACGGGCCGGCCGTGCCCGTCAGCGCTGCGCTATCGTTGGGCGATAAGCGCGCCATGATGACGGCCACGCTAAACGCCAGCACGGTGGTCAGCGGCTCGATGATCTACTTTGAGCTTCCGGCCGCATCCGGCCCTCAGGTGGCCTCCAGCCCGACGTATCTCCTGACCAAGCAGGGCAAAGCCTATCTCCCGTTCGTCACGCGCGTCCCGCCTGACCCGCAGCCGTTGAGCAACACAGGCACGTCGGCCTGCGACGCCGCCAACGGGTCAAAGGGTGGGCCGCTGCAGCCCAACAAGGGCTACCAGGTATTGAATCCGACCACCGATAGCTGGATGTTCGCCCACAACACCACCCCTAGCGCCACCATCGTCGTTTCGCTGACCGAATACACGGCCGTCATCGGCCAACTGCAGGTGTTCGCCGATCAGGGCAACTGCGCTGCGCTGACGCCGTTGATGGGTTGGGGCACCAACCCGAATCCCGTGGTCACTGTGTACAACGTGCCGGTGGGTCGGCTGTATTTCCGCGTGGTCAGCGGCAGCGGCCAGCCGGCCCCGCCGCCTTACATCATCCGCTGGCGATACAGCACGGCGCCGGGGCCGCATGAGCCGAACAACAACCCGTGCGAAGCGCCGCTGCTGCAGCACGACACGCTGCTGGATACGCGCAGCGAAGATCAATACGACTTCTTCAAGCTGAACATCACCGACGCGGTTCAAATTCGCGTCCAGGTGCTGGGACACGCCATCGGCGGCACGCAGGTG
>JBKBID010000076.1:0-11649 GCA_046299515.1 Thermoflexales bacterium
GATCGGGCGAACGCCTACGTTGCTGCGGTCACGCTCGACCTCGGCATATCTGTGTGGCGCGTGCGCGATGGCCGGTTGTGGGCGAGCGTCGCCGCGCCGGTTACTGAAACTGCGCGCGCGTTGCTGTGCTTTGCCCCCGATGGTCGCAGCCTGATTTATCTGGATGACCGGCGCATCGTCGCGCACGACATCGCCGCCGACCGCGCGGCAGGTGGCTTCGAGCTGCCGTTCGCGCCGCGCTTCATCAGCAGGTGCGATAACGCGGCGGGGGTCTTCGCCGTTGCGGGCGAGCAGGACATCCGCGTGTTCGACCTAGAGGGCCGCGTCGTCGCGACGATGGACGCCCCGAGTGGCCTTGAGGATGCCGGCGCGCTCTATCTGAGCGACGACGGGCGCCGGCTGGCCGCGCTCTCCGCAACGCGGCTGGACATCTGGGAGGTGCAGACGCAGAAAACCCTCCAGACCACGCGGCTGCGGCGCGACCCGCTGGCCGGCTTGTTCAGCTCGCGCGGCGACCGGTTTGCGGTCAACTTCGGGGATGATGTGGACGTGTTGGATGTCGCCTCCGGCAAGTTCATCTCGCTAGATTTGCCGCGGGGCAGCAGCGCGACCGTGCTCTTCCCGCGCGACTCGCGACTGGTCATCACAGCCTTGATGATCCCCACTTCGGAGACGGCCGAGCAGCCGTTGGATCGGCGCGTCTTCGCCTCGGGCGAGCTGCGCCTGTGGGACGCGCAGACCGGCGAGCTGCTGCGGCGCATCCAGACCCAAGACCTGCCTTACACCGGCGCGATCAGCGACGACGGCGCCTTCGTCGTGACTCACGCGCGGACGAACGCCATGACGGTATGGGGACTATCGCCGGCGCGCTGAGTACAATTCGTCATCCATGAAATATCACGTCGCCACCTTCGGCTGCCAGATGAACGAGGCCGACTCGCAACGGCTGGCGTCCGAGTTGGAGAAGCTCGGCCTGCGCGCCACCGACGACCGCTCCGCCGCGGACGTCCTGGTGTTGAACACATGCGTGGTGCGCCAGGGCGCAGAGGACAAGGCGCTGAGCTACCTGCACATGATCAAACCGATCAAGCAGCGCAACCCAAATGTGGTGGTCGGCGTGATGGGCTGTTTGGTGGGGGTGCGCGGCAACACGCCGCTGAAGAAGGCCTTCCCCTGGGTGGACGTGTTCATGGCGCCGAGCGAGCCGGGGCCGATGGTGGACTTTTTGCTACAGCGCGAAGGCAAGCGCCTGGCCGAGGCCGAAACCCAGGCCCGCTTCGCCCTGCAGGACGGCGACTTTTCGGCAGCGCAGCTCGACCTGGCGCTGCGGCTGCCGGCCCACGAGGTCGGCAAGCGCGTCACGGCTAACGTGCCCATCGTGTACGGTTGCTCGCACGCCTGCACCTTCTGCATCATCCCCTTCCGGCGCGGCGCGGAGCGCAGCCGACCGGTCGCCGAGATCGTGCGGGAGGTCGAATCGCTCGTCGCGCAAGGGGTGAAGGAAGTGACGTTGCTCGGCCAGATCGTGGACCGCTACGGCTACGATCTGCTGGGGGACGATTACGCCATCAAGCGCTACAACCCCGGCGCGGCCTCGGGCATCCCCTCTCAGAACATCCCGCTGCACACGCCGCTGGTGGACCTGCTGCGCGCCGTCAGCGACATCGCCGGCCTGCAGCGCGTGCGATTCTTGACCTCGCACCCGAACTGGATGACCGATGAGCTGCTCGACGCCGTGCGCGAATTGCCCAAGGTGATGCCGCACATCGAGGTGCCGGTGCAAGCAGGCGACGACGACGTGCTGAAGCGCATGCGGCGCGGCTATACCGGCGACGACTATCGTCGGCTGATCGAGCGCATCCGCGCGAAGGTGCCGAACGTCGCCATCGCCACCGACATCATCGTCGGTTTTTGCGGCGAGACCGAGGCTCAGTTCATGCGCACCTATGAATTGCTCGAAGCGCTGCGGCTCGACGTGGTGCATTTGGCGAAGTACTCGCCTCGCCCGCACACGCTGGCCGCGCGCGAGTTGGCCGATGACGTGCCGGAAGAGGAGAAGGAGCGCCGCTTCCGCTTCCTGGAAGCGCAGCACGAGCGCATCAGCGGCGAGATCAACCAGCGCTACCTCGGCCAGAAAGTAGAGGTGCTGGTGGAAGACCAGCACAAGGGCAAGTGGCGCGGGCGCACGCCACAGAACAAGCTGGTGTTCTTCGAGGATGCGTCGCAAGACTGGCGCGGCAAATTGGCTCAAGTGACAATCACATGGGCCGGGCCGTGGAGCATGCAGGGGACGGTGTGCGCAAACCCTGACGTAGCATACAATCCTGAGCATGCAACCCAGACAGCCCACCCCGCTTGACGACTATTTGACTTGCGCGGCTATCTCGTCTTGGAGAACGCCGTCGAACCGGAGCTGCTCGATGCGCTGAACCAAGCCTTCGACGCCTTCCCGCCGTTGAAGCGCGGCGAGTGGTGGGGCAACGCCCAGCGCCGCGACTACACCGACGACACCGGCTTTGAGCTGCACAACTGCGTGGAAGCCGGCGAGCCGTTCGAGCGGCTGATTGACCATCCGAGCTGGATCCAATACATGCGCCATTATTGCGGCGAGGAAGATTCATACGTGCAGGGCTTGTTCATTGACGAGTGCATCGCATCCAAACGCAAGAGCGGCGGGCATCATCCGGTGCACTCCGGCGGCTACCGAGGCGCGTTGCGCGGGCGATACCTCTATGAGCACGGCGTGTTTCGCTGTGGCCAGTGCAACATCCTCGTGGCGCTCACCGACATCGGCCCTGGCGATGGGCCGACGATGGTCGTCCCCGGCAGCCACAAGTCCAACTTCCCGCACCCGTTGGCCGGCGACTATGCGCGCGGCGACCGCATGGACGACCTCGTCGGCGCTATCCCCGTCTATCTCAAGAAGGGTGATGCGCTGTTGTTCGTGGATGGGCTGATGCACGGCGGCAGCAGCCGAACGAATCCGGAGGGCGAGCGGCGCGTGGTGATCTACCGCTACGGCGTGAGCTGGGGCGCGACGCGCTACGGCTATCAGTATTCGCAGGCGTTGCTCGACCGGCTCACCCCTGAGCGGCGCAAGATTCTGCAACCGGTGCCGCCGAATCGCCCGCCGAGCGCTTCGCCTTCGCATGCGTGAATCCGACTCGATGAAACCTGCACCACCTACAGACTGAGGACGACCATGGCAACGCATTACGGAAAGGACCTGATCACACAGATGGACGCGGTGCGCGTGCCGCCAGGCGCTTTAGCCATCTGGGCGCTGGGCCAGATGGGTTTTGCGCTCAAAGGCAGCGGCGACGGTTTGATTTACATTGACCCCTACCTCGCCGGCAAGTCGAAAGCGGAGGCTGCGCCTGACGAGATCTTCTACCGCGAGTTCCCGCCGCCGGTTGCGCCGCATGAAGTGACCAATGCGCGCGCCGTGTTGTGTTCGCACGATCACCTGGATCACACCGACGCCGACACGATCGGCCCGATCGCTCAGGCGTCTCCGCAGGCGACCTTCGTCATCACCGGGTGGTCGCAAGCCATCGCCGACGCCGCCAGCATCCCGCCCGATCGCCGCATCGTGCCCGCCGTCGGCCGGCCGTTCTCCATCGGCGATGCGCGCGTGACCGCGCTGCCCTCCGCCCACTACCAGCTCCAGGAAGACCCGGCCAAAGGGCATCGCTGGCTTGGCTTCCTGATCGAGTGGAACGGCGTGACGCTCTATCACAGCGGCGACACGGTGATCTATCCGGGATATGTGGAGATGCTCAAGGCGCAGCCGCGCGCCGACGTGGCCATCGTGCCGGTCAACGGGCGCGACGCCTATCGTGAATCGCTGGGCATCATCGGCAACCTGCTGCCGCTGGAGGCCGCCTGGCTGGCGCGTGAGCTGGGCTGGGATGTGCTCATCCCCGGCCACAACGACTTGTTCATCCGCAATTGCATTAATCCGGGCGAACTACCCGACGCCATCCGGCAGTTCACCCCGCGCCAAAAGATGCACATCCTGCAGCCCGGCGAGCTGTATCTGTATGTAAAGTGAAGAAATCCTCCGGGCGGGGGGAGGCCAAGCCCTCGCCGGCCCGGGGTTGGTTGGGGCCAACTGGGCCCTTACAGGCGGTAGATGCGTTTAGCATTTTCGGCCCACAGCTTGCGTTTGGCCGCGTCGCTGAGGCCGGATGTCAGCTCATCCACCGTCTGCACCCACCGCGCATAGCTCGACGCCAGCAACACCACCGGCCAGTCGCCGCCGAACATCACCCGGTCTTCGCCAAAGGCGTCGAATACCGTCTCGAAGTACGGCCGCAAGTCGTCGCTCGTCCAGCGCGCATGGTCGGCTTCGGTCGCCATCCCGCTGATCTTGCACACCACGTTGGGCAGCGCCGCCAGCGCGCGGATATGCGCCTGCCAGGGGTCGCGCAGGCCGGCCTTGATGTCCGGCTTGGCGATGTGGTCGAGGATGAAGCTAACGTTCGGGCAACGTTGCGCCAGCTCAATGGCCGATGGCAACTGCCGGTGCACGATGCAGATGTCGAATGAGAAGCCGTAATCGGCCAGCGCCTGCACGCCGCGCACGAAGTCGGGGCGCAGCGCGAAGGCGTCATCGCGTTCGGCCTGCAACAGCCGGCGCACGCCCTTGACGCGCGGGCCGAGCGCCTTCAGCGCGTCGAGGTAGCCGCGGACGCAGTCGCCGTCTTCCACCGGCGCGCTGGCCACGATTCCGCGCAGCCGCGGCTCGCGTTCGGCCAGCGCGACCACCCACTGCGCTTCGAGCAGTTTGTAGCTCGGCGCGACGTCCACTTCGAGGTAGACCATCGCCTCGATCGCGATGCCCTGGGTGTGCTCGGCGTATTCCTCCAGCTCGTAAGTGCGGGCGAGCAGGTCAATCCCCGCAAGCCAGTCCATGCGAAAGCGGCGCGGGTTCCACAGATGCACATGCGTGTCAACGATTGGGAAGTTTGGCATACAGGGAAGATAGCGCCGATTGGCCGACGGCGCAAAATCAAGCGGGGCTGTTATGATGCTCAATGTGACGCCCGACCTCTTCGACTACGCTCAAGCCGAGTTCGACAAGGTGGAAGCGCCGCTGGCAGCGCGCATGCGGCCGCGCGCGCTCGATGAGTTCATCGGTCAAGAGGACATCGTCGGGCCGGGCAAGCTGCTGCGTCGCGCGATCGAGGCCGACCGTTTGTTCAGCTCAATCATCTTGTGGGGGCCGCCCGGCACCGGCAAGACCACGCTCGCGCGCATCATCGCCAACCGCACGCGCTCGCATTTTGAGACATTGAACGCGGTTATGGCCGGGGTGGCCGACATCCGCCGCGTGGTGCAAGATGCTAAGGAACGTCGCAAGCTACACCGCCAGCGCACCATCCTGCTGGTGGACGAGATCCATCGCTTCAACAAGAGCCAGCAGGACGCGCTGCTCCCGCACGTCGAGGACGGCACAATCGTGCTGATCGGCGCGACGACCGAGAATCCCTACTTCGAGGTGAATAGCGCGTTGATCTCGCGGTCGCGCCTGTTTATGCTTCGCCCGCTGACCGAGGCGCAGATCGTCACCATTCTGCGAACGGCGCTGAGCGACCCCGAGCGCGGCTACGGCAACCGCCGAACGCCGGACGGCCGGCCGCAGGTGCAAGTGGACGAGGACGCGCTGCGCCATCTCGCCCGTGTAGCCGGCGGCGACGCGCGCAATGCGCTGAACGCGCTGGAGCTGGCCGTTGAGTCCACGCCGCCCGACGCCGACGGCGTGATTCACATTGACCTGCCCGTGGCGCAGGAGAGCATCCAGCGGCGCGCCGTGCTCTACGACAAGGAAGGCGACGCGCACTACGACACCATCAGTGCGTTCATCAAGAGCGTGCGCGGCAGCGACCCCGACGCCGCGCTGTATTGGCTGGCCAAGATGCTCTACGCCGGCGAAGACCCACGCTTCATCATGCGCCGATTGCTGATCTTGGCCAGCGAGGACGTCGGCCTGGCGGACCCAATGGGGCTGGTTGTGGCGGCTGCGGCGGCGCAGTCGCTGGACTACGTGGGCATGCCGGAGGGCATGTATCCGCTGGTTGAGGCGACGTTGTACTTGGCCACCGCGCCGAAGAGCAACACGGCCACGCACTACTTCCGCGCCCGCGCGCAGATCGAGGCCGAAGGCGCCGGCGAGGTGCCCGATCACCTCAAGGATGCCAACCGCGACGCGCGCGGTTTGGGGCATGGCCGGGGCTATCTCTACCCGCATGAGTTCGAGGGGCACTGGACGCCGCAGAACTACCTGCCGCGCGAGATCGCCGGCTTGACGTTTTACACGCCGAGCGACCAGGGCTACGAACGCATCGTCGCCGAGCGGCTGGCGCGCTGGCGCGAAGCGCAACGCCGAGCGTTGGGCGTCGAAGGGCGTGAGGCGCCGGCGCTCAGCCATGAGGAGATCGAACGCATGAAGCGCGAGCGATGATCCCGATGCGCAGCATTGAGCGATAATTTCGCCTGATGAGCACCCAAGCAGCCAACATCCTAGATGAAACCGTCGTCACGCCGGAGAACGCGACCAAACCGCTGCGCGATTTTGCCGGCGACGTGTTGCTGATCGTGAACGTGGCCAGCCAGTGCGGTTACACGCCCCAATACGCCGGCCTGCAAGCGCTATACGAGAAATACCGCGATCGCGGCTTCACCGTGCTGGCCTTCCCATGCAACCAGTTCGGCGGCCAAGAGCCAGGGAAGATTGAAGAGATCCTGGACTTCTGCAGCGCGCGCTACAACGTGAGCTTCCCCGTCTTCAACAAGATCGAGGTCAACGGGCCAAATCGCGCGCCGTTATACGAGAAGCTCACGCGGGCTATTCCGCCGGAGGACATCTCCTGGAACTTTGAGAAGTTCCTGGTGGGGCGGGACGGCCGGGTGCTGGCGCGCTTCAAGCCGCGCACCGGCCCCGACGCCGAGGAGCTGATACAGGCCATCGAAGCGGCGCTGGCTGCGCCGCGGCCGTAGCGCAGCGTCTATAGCGCGCTAGTCTTCCTGAGGAGCGCTTCCTTGCGGGCCTGCCGATTTCGGCGACGCCTCGAGGTTAAATTTGCGCAGCAGCCACTCCAGCGCGGCGCGTTGGTCGTCAATCGTTGCGCGCCGAATCTGGGGTAATTGCGTTCTAGCACCCAAGCGCGCACTTCCTTTGAGATTCCGCGCTTGAAGGCTGGAATGCGATGGGTCGTTTCCCATTCGAGACGCGCCTTTCAATAATTCGAGAATACTGCGGATTCAACTCAATCAGAATAGCCGGTCGGCCCAATTTTTGCGCAACTTCGCCGGTTGTTCCTGAGCCGGCAAATGGATCGAGCACGGTATCGCCGACGCGGCTTCCTAGAAGAATGCACCGGCGCGCCAGTTCGCGCGGGAATGCCGCCGGATGACCCTTGCCGCTGCCTTCAGGCCCAAGCATCCAGAAGTTTCTTAAGTTCGCTCCCGTGCTCTCTCGCACGGCGCTCGCATCGTAGTAATACTTGGGGGACTTTGCGAACAGAAAAATCTCCTCTGTTGCATTCGTGGGTCTGTTCTTCACGCTTTCAGGCATCGCAGCCTTTTTCACCCAGGTGATCTTCGAGCGCAGTATCCAGCCATCGGCTTGAAGGGCGAAGGCGACTCGCCATGGCAGGCCCATTAAATCCCTGTCTTTTAGTCCCCAGCAGTTGGGCACCTTGCAGTTCCGGCGTTGGATCAGCTTTCTAGTGTTGCCAACGATGGCATTGGGGCCATGGTTGCCCGTGCCCCCGTTGCGCGCGTAACCGTCGCCAATGTTGAGCCACAGCGTACCATCCTTTCGCAGGGCGCGCCACACGCCGCGAAAGACTTCAACGAGGTGCGCCACATACTGCTCGGGCGACGGCTCCGCGCCGATCTGCGCAGGGTGTTCATAGTCGCGCAGGCCCCAGTAGGGCGGCGAGGTCACGCAGCACTGGATGCTTTCGGCAGGCAAGTTCGCAAGCAGTTCTCGGCTGTCGCCGATCAGCACCCTGACTTCCGGCAGCGGAAAGAGCGGTTCAATTTGCATGTTGGCTTGTGCAATGATAAGCGAACGGCAAGGCCCTGCCAGGCGACAGCGAGTTCCGGCTTTGCGGGCGCGTCTGGGAATTCACTCCCCATCCTTCAGGATGTCGCTGAGCGCATCCTCCCAGACATCATCTAGCTTCGTGAAGGGCATCTCGACGAAGTCGGCCTCCAGCTTGGCCAGCCATTCTTTGATCGGTGCGTGGGGGAGTTGACGAGCCAGCTTCTCGATCGCCTCGCGCATTTGCGCGGTGGCCTGCGCGCTCTTCTCCGCCAGCTCGGTCAGGTCCAAGCCCAGCTTGAACATGTGGTTCAGCCGGATCATCGCGTCGTGCCAGGCTTGGTAATCGTTCTCAACGGTGAGCGGCGGCATCTGCTCGCGGTATGTGAACTGGGAGAAGTCGTAGGCCGGCACGAAGGCATACATGGCGAAGTATTCCTGACCCACGCGCTCCGCGTGGTCCTCCAAGTATGAGCCGATGCTCACGCCGCCTTCGTAGTTCGAGAAGCTGATGGCATACTCGGCCAGCTCTTCTTTCATGCGCGGCAAGGCGTAGGTGACGGAGAAGGTGCGGTGCTTGTCGAACGGCACCAGGGCATACACGCCGCCGACGGCAGCAATGCGCCGGACGTTGAATGCGTTGGCCAGGTCGAAGAACGCCTCCGCGTAGCGCTCAACGTTCATGTGCGGCTCATCGCCCAGGAAGACCACCAGGCCGCGCCGTCCGCTTTCCCAGTAGAAGGCTTCGTTGCGATGGAAGATAACTTCCTTGCGGTAGCCTTCCTCGAACTTGAAGTGCGGCCGGAAAAGGAACTGCGATACGGGCGTCTGGAAGAGGTAAAAGCCGTCGGGCTTGATCCTGCCGATCTTCCGCGCGCCGAGCTTCGTGATGAGATATTGCGGCAGGCCCGACGACACGTTGCCGGCATCGGCCCACTGTCGCCAGCCGGCGATCATATATACTTCGTCAGCTTGCGGCCTTTCAAACAGTTCCAGTTGGTCTGTCATAGGCTCAACTCTACACCCAAAGGTTAGAACTAGCTTGGCGCAATCACTTCTTCCCATTAGAGGGCGTACATAATGATAGCCGCATGGATGGAGAACAGCGATGACCGTCAACCTGCACAACCGATCATTCCTCAAAGAGCTGGATTTCACTCCCGAAGAGCTGCGGTATTTGCTCGACCTTGCGCTTGAGCTGAAGGCGGCCAAGCGCGCCGGCCGCGAGCAGCGGCGGCTGGTCGGCAAGAACATCGCCTTGATTTTCGAGAAGGATTCCACGCGCACGCGCTGCGCCTTCGAGGTAGCGGCACACGACCAGGGCGCGCACACAACCTACCTCGGGCCGACCGGCTCTCAGATCGGCCACAAGGAATCCATTAAGGACACGGCGCGCGTGCTGGGCCGCATGTATGACGCCATCGAGTACCGCGGCTTTGGCCAGGAAGTGGTCGAGACGCTGGCAGCCTACGCCGGCGTGCCGGTCTACAACGGCTTGACCAACGAGTTCCACCCGACGCAACTGCTGGCCGACATGCTTACGATGATGGAGCACAGCGATAAGCCGCTGGGCGAAGTGGCGTATTGCTACTTAGGCGATGCGCGCTACAACATGGGCAACTCGCTCATGGCCGGCGGTTGCCTGATGGGCATGGATGTGCGCATCTGCGCGCCGAAGTCGCTCTGGCCGGACGAACGGCTGGTCGAGCGTTGCCGCGCCGTCGCTGCGCAGACCGGCGCACGCCTGACGCTGACCGAAGATGTGGCCGCGGGCGTGCGCGGTGTTGACTTTGTGCACACCGACGTGTGGGTCTCGATGGGTGAGCCGGACGCCGTCTGGGCTGAGCGCATCGCGCTGCTCAAGCCGTACCAAGTCAACGCCGCCGTCATGCAGATGACCGGCAACCCGCGCGTTAAGTTCATGCACTGCCTGCCGGCCTTCCACAATGCTGAGACGAAAATCGGTCGCCAGGTGGCCGAGAAATTCGGCTTCGGTCACGACGGCATGGAAGTGACCGAAGAGGTGTTCGAGTCCGAGCGTTCCATCGTCTTCGACCAGGCCGAAAATCGTATGCACACGATCAAGGCGGTGATGATCGCAACGCTGGCGAAGTGAGCGCGCTGTCTATTGGGCTTTGTAAGCCATCCGCGATCTGTGCTGCGCGCTTTTAGGGAGACGAGTGCGGGGTATAGTCCGCGCGCATGATCGTCATTGACGCATCGCCCGCCGTGCACCGCAAGGCCGGCCTGGGCCGCTACGCCGAGGAGTTGATCGCGGCGCTGGCGCTGCCGCCGGGCGCGAAGCAGCCGAGCGATGACTACGTGGCCTTCTATCACGATGCGCACAATGCCGCGCCGGGCAAGTTGATCCAATCCCTCACTTGCATCGCCACGCCACAGCGGCCATATCCCTGGCGACTGCGCGCGCTGCTCGCGCAATTGTTCAACCTCTCACAGGACAACCTGTTTGCGCAAACAATCGCCAACACGCGCGCGCCGTTGCCGCCGCCGGCGCTCTTCCATGCCACCGAACACTTGCTGCCGCGCTTCAAGCGCATCAAGACCGTCTTCACGTTGCACGACCTGATCTTCAAGTTCTTCCCGCGCTATCACCTGCCGCGCAACCGGCTCTTCCTCACCCTGGCCATGCCGCTGTTCCTCAAGCGGGCCGACGCAATCATCTGCGTGAGCGAGCATACCAAGCGGGATGCGATGAAGGTCTACGGGATGCCGGAAGAGAAAGCGCGCGTAATCTACGAGGGCGTGCACCCGCGCTTCCATCGGGTGACCGACGCGCAGGCGTTGCAGGCGGTCAAGGCGCGCTATCGTCTGCCGGACAGGTTCATCTTGGCCGTCGGGACGATTGAGCCGCGCAAGAACCTGGTCACCCTGTTCAAGGCGTTCCAAGCGCTGCGCGAGCAGGATGACAACGCCGCGCAAGAGGTCATCGTGGTCGGCAGGCAGGGCTGGCTGCACGAGTCCACCTATCGCGCCGTGCATGAACTCGGGTTGACCGGCCGGGTGCGCTTCCTGACCGCCGTCGAGGACGACGACCTGGTCGCGCTCTACTCGCTGGCGCAGGTGATGGCGTTCCCGTCGGTCTATGAAGGTTTCGGCTTTCCACCGCTGGAGGCGATGGCGTGCGGCGCGCCCGTCATCTCGTCGAACGCCGCCTCGTTGCCGGAGATTTGCGGCGACGCGGCATTGCTCATCCCGCCGATGGATGTCGCCGAATGGGCGCGCGCGCTGCAGCGCGTCCTGGCCGACGACGCGCTGCGCCGCGACCTGGCCGCGCGCGGACCGAAGCAGGCGGCCCGGTTCAGTTGGCCCGCGACGGCGCAGGCCACACAGGCCGTGTATCAGTCGCTGTTGCACCGGACAGCATGACGCACATCGCGGCCGGCCTTGAAGATGGAACGCCGAAAACTCGGGCGATAGTCTCGCTATGACGCATTGACCGGCGAAGCCGTCGCGCGCTGGTTGACCATAACCCGGGCTTAAACAAGAGATGTTGGGCTCTCCTAACATCATCAGGAGGGAGTGTTCGAGATGAGATTCGCACCTAACATCTTCGCGTCGCTGATTGCTGCTGCGTT
>JBKBID010000077.1:0-11180 GCA_046299515.1 Thermoflexales bacterium
CAGCACCTCTAGAACCTGACAGTTGCGCTCGGCTACGATTTCAAACACGCCTGCTTGCGGCAAGACATGCATTTCGATTTGTGGCTTGCGGCGACCTTGGACGCTGCGCAGATAATCGCGCGCGACAAAGGAATATCCCTCCATGTAGGTTTGCAATTGGAAGAAAGCAACGCCGCCTGGCGCAAGCGCGTCTAGCAGACCGTTGAGAATCACCCGAATGATCGGCGGCGGGTTGTGCTGGAGAACAATGAGCGTATAGACCGCGTCTACCTTCGGGAAGCGCGTAACGTCGAGTGGGTGTCGAATCTGCACAAACTCAATGTTGCGCAGCCCCAGCGAAGCGGTGAACTGGCGCGCCAAATCCAAGTGCGGCGCAGAGATATCGTAGGCATACACCTGCTTAAAATGCTGCGCCAGCGCGTGAGTGACGCGCCCGACGCCGCAGCCATATTCCAACACTGTTTTGTCAGCCGCGCCGTCTGTCAAATAACCGTTGCGCCGAGCAAGGTTGAGAAATAGCGCTGCGTTTGCCTGTCCGCTTTGATAGAACTCGGTCAAATTGTGATTGAGATTCTTCTGCTTGAACTGTTCTGCGGTGAGCACCGACCAGTGCGGTTCTTCTTTGCCGAACTGCTCCCAGCACGTCTGCACCGCCTCAAAAAGCGCGCGCAGCGTCTCGTCATCCACCTTATCCTCAATCTGAAGCGCTGGCTCCATGCCGGTGAGCGAGGGTCCACACAAATGCCGCTGACGAAACCGAAACTCTCGGCTCTCGAAGAATGCGCAGCGCAATGTCTCAAGATCAGGATACTGCGCATGCGCCTGCACCTCGGCCGGAGTGGGCTCACGGCCCAAGATCAAACGATAGGCCCAGACGATGGCCTCTTGCGACGCCCGCGCAGGCGAATTAGACTTGAATAAAGTGCGAAGAATCTGAGTTAACATGGGTATCCTGTCCTAACGATCAGCGCGACATTATAGATATGCCAAGTATGCCGCACAGTAACGCGGCGGATGGATCCTCCGCGCGGACGCCCGTAACGCAAGCAGCACAACCATGAGCGAACCCATTCCCGACCCCAGGCGCGACAACGCGCCGGCCAGCCCTGCCGCCTACCTCCGCCGGCTGCAAACGCGCTTGTTAAATGGCGATCCAACCGCCGCCCGCGCGCTGGAGCAGATCGCCTTGTTTTCAAACCTTGAAACGCTGGTAGTCGAGGCAAAGCACAACGACGAGCTGCGCGAGCATCGCTTCGCCTCGGCTGTGCCGGTGCTGGGCGCGGCCATTGCCGCGCTGCGCCGCACGCTGTACGGCTTGAGCGCGCGCTGGCCGCTGCGCGCGCTGATCGAGCAGCAAAATCGGTTCAATCGCGCCGCGTCGCAGGCCCTGGCCGAGTCGCTGGCGCTCAACCGCCGCCTGCTGGAGCGCATCGAGCAGCTCGAGGCGCGCGTGGCACAACTGGAACGTGAGCGCCGCTGATAAACCGGCGCGCCCGCGCCTCGCCTGGTGGTCGCCCTGGCCGCCCTCGCGCAGCGGCATCGCCGAATACAGTTTGTCGCTCGTTGAGGCGCTGCGCCCGCTGGCGCAGGTCACGGTGTTCGTCGCCGACGAAGTCGCCCACCTGGCTGCTCGACCATTCGACAATGTGCCGGTGTTGCCGGCGCGCAGTTTCGCCGCCGAAGTCGCCCAACGCCCATTTGATGTCGCCGTATTCCACCTGGGCAACCAAGCCGGCCACGCATACATGGCCGACGCGCTGCTAAGCGCCCGATGTCCGCGCATCGCCGTCTTTCACGATGGGTCGCTGTACCACCTCTACGAAGGCGTCTCGGTCTGGCGGCTGCTGCGCGAAATCGTCGCCGAAGAGGGGTGGCGGTCAGCCTGGCGCGCCTGGCGCCGCCGGCGCCTGCCCGGCTCGGATAGCTACAACCATCCCCTCTTGCGCCGCGTCTGTCGCTCCAGCGACCTTTTTATTGCGCACAGCGCCTCCCGCGCGGCGCGCCTGCGCGCCGCAGCCCCTGCGACGCCTATGGCCATCTTGCCCTATGGCGCAACCGCTTACGCGGACGACGGCGGCGCGTTGCAAGCCCAAGCCCGTCGCGCGCTGGATTTGCCGCCCGACGCCGTCATCTTCGGCGTGTTCGGATACGTCACTGCCGCCAAGCGCGTCGAGCAGGTGATTGAGGCGTTCGGCTGCGCGAACCTGCCCCAAAGCTGGCTATACATCGCCGGCGAGGTCTCGCCATTGGCTCCGGCGGCGGTGCGGCGCTGGGCCGATGATCCGGCGCGTTGCGCGCAGCATCGCATTCGTTTCGAGACGGCCTATCGCACCCCGCTCTATGTGCTGCTGGCGATGCAAGCGGTGGATGTCGGCGTCGCGCTGCGTTCTCCGACTACCGGCGAGACGTCGGCCGTCGTCAGCGACTTGCTAAGCATGGGCAAGCCAACCATCGTCTCGGACGTTGGCGCGTTTCACGAGTTGCCCGATGATTGCGTCATCAAGACGCCGGTTGACGCAAGCGAGATTCCAGCGCTCAGCGCGGCCTTGCGTGCGCTGGCGCTGGACGGCGACCGGCGCGCCCGCATGGCGTCAGCCGCGCGTGCCTATAACGCCCAGCGCACGTGGGAAATCGTGGCTTATCATTACCTAGAACTGATTCAACGCGCGTGCAACGGAGCAAAGTTGTCTCGCAAGTGACGTGAACATAAAAGGTGCAGGATGCTCAAGCTTAGTCGTGTTAGTTTGATCTGGTTCATACTGTTCGCCATGGCGGTCGCAGCGCCTGCGCCGGCCAGCCGCGCAGCGCTCACCACAGTGACGGTTGTCAACCTGGGCGGCCAGCGCATCATGCGCGCCAACCCTGCCGGCGCCGACTTCAACGGCGATGGCTTCAAGGAGATAGTCGTCCCAACGGATGACGGCCGGCTGTTTGTGGTCGGCTGGAACGGCAGCGCATGGGTCGTGCTGTGGTCGCGCAACGTCGTGCTGGACATCAACGCCGCCGGCCCGCCCAACCCAGACGGCGACACCAGAATCACCAGCGCCGTGGCTGTGGCCGACCTGGACTTAGACGGCAAGCTGGAGATCGTCTTGCCGACCGGCGGCCTGCCGGAATACCACAAAAACGGCGGCGTGCTGGTCTATGGCTACAACGGGCCTTGGAGCTTCAGCATCAAGGGCAACTGGCCGCAGCCGCGATTGGACGAGGTAGGGGGTGGATCCGGCTTCGGTTCTCCCGACGGCAAGTGGGATGGTATTTTCTCCACGGCGGCGCTCGGCGACATTGACGGGGACGGCGACCTGGAGATCATCTGGGAAGGTGAAGATCGGCGCATCCATGCCTATCACCACGATGGCACGGTAGTCAACGGCTGGCCGCTGTATCGCTGGCCGCCTTATCTCGATCCGCTCACGCGCGGCGGCATCTCCTCGCCGGCCATCGGCGACCTGGACGGCGACGGCGTTCACGACGTGGTAATCGGCGGCACAAGCCCCAAGTGCACACCCACCTCGATCGATGGGTGTGGCGCCCCGGGCGTGGATTACAACGTGGCGCCAGTGTGGGCCATCAAAGGCGACAGCACCCTGCTGCCTGGCTGGCCGAAATATGTCGGGCAGTGGGTGGATTCCTCGCCGGCCCTGGGCGACTTGGACGCCGACGGCTACCTGGATGTCGTGGTTGGCACAGGCCGGCCAGGCATCGCCGGCACAGGCGGCCACAACGTGTTTGCCTGGAAGCGCGACGGCGCGCCGCTGCCCGGCTGGCCCCGCCCGACTGCCAATAACATGATGGCCTCGCCGGCGCTGGCCGACCTGGACGGCGGCGGCCTCGATGTCGTGATCGGCTGCGGCGCGGACAACGTTGCGGATTGCCCCGTGATGTATGCCTGGCGCGGGAACGGCAGCAGCGTGGCCGGCTTCCCAATGACGCCCCTCAACGCCAACTACTGGGATCGCCAGCCGACCGATGGCAGGTTCTCGCCGGTCGTGGCCGACCTAAACGGCGACAGCCAACTGGAAATCCTGCTGATCAGCCACTCTTCTATTGGTATCTCGCTCATTAACGCCAATGGGACAAACAGCGCCGACGTGTCACGCATCCAGTCGCCGACCGATGGCCCAATTTATGCTCCACCTTTGGTGGCCGACATTGACAACGACGGCTTGCTGGAGACCATCGCCGCCGGCAGCACAAATGGAACCAACGGCGCCGATGGCCAAGCAGCCATATACATCTGGCAGGAGAGCGGCGCAGCCGCGCCGTTGCGCATGCCCTGGCCGATGTTCCGCCACGATAACCGGCGCACCGGCAACTATTGCTACACCGACCAACCGCCGGCTCCGCCGAGCAGCCTGACTGCTACGCCCGCGATCAACACGTGGAGCAATCAAACCACGGTCAACGTCTCCTGGAGCGGCGCGGCCGGCTACAACTGCGCCCGCTTGCGCGGCTATTCGTTGGCTTGGTCGCAGTCGCCCTCCACCGTGCCCGACACAGTTGTGGACACCTTTGGCAACACGGCGACCAGCCCGACGTTGACGCAGGGAACATGGTATGTCCACATCCGCGCGCGCGATGAGTGGGGCAACTGGAGCGCGACAGCGCACTTCGGCCCATTTCTGATTGATCTCACTGCTCCGACAACGATCGCGCAAGCGCCCGCACTGGTTGCAACCGGCAGCGTGCCGGTGAGCTGGCAAGGCACAGACTTTGGCGGCTCCGGCATTTACAGCTACACCGTGCAGGCGCGCATCGGCACCGGCCCATGGAACACCTGGCTGGCCAGCACGCCGGCAAGCACCACAAGCGGCAACTATCCAATCGGCGCAACAAGCTGCGGCAACACCATCGCGTTTCGCGCGCGGGCCAGAGATGCAGCCGGTAACTTCGGCCCGTTCAGTGCGCCGGTGACCACCACGGTGGGCAGCGCGCACGTGATTTCCGGCGTGGTGACGAACAACGTCGGGCAGCCGGTGTTCAACGCGCAGCTCAGCGCGCCGGCGGCTTGCACCGCGCAAGCCAGCGACCCGCAGGGGCGCCTCCGCGCCCACTACGCCGGGCCGACAACGGACTCGCTCAGCGTATCGCGCGCCGGCTTCGGCTCCCTGCCGCCTTTGCATAACCGCAGCACCGGCGACCAAGACCTGATCGTGCTGCCGCCGGCGACCAACGTGATCAGCCGCTCGCACTTCGAGGTCAACGGCGCATGGTTGTTCGGCGGGGGCGCGGGATACACCGCTCAAGCGCACAGCGGCATGCGCGGCGTTGCCATCACCGGCACCGGCTCGATTCAGCAGGTGCTCAGCGCGCCCGCGCCGGCCGGCGGCGTGCTCTCACTGATGGCGCGCGCGCAGAACGCCGAACCCAGCGACTCGGTATCGGTTCAATTGGCAAGCAACGCCCAGACTATCATCGTGACGCCAACGCTGGGCGCAGCCTGGCAGCACGTGTGGGCCGATGTCGGCGCGCTGGCCGGCCAGGCCGTCACGCTCACCATCCAGGCGACAGACGCCGACAGCCCCGGTCTGGTGGTCTTGCTGGACGAGGTGACGCTAGGGCCGACGGCGCCGGGCGGCTACCCGAACTACTTGCCGGTTGTGCAACGTTAGCCGGAGGTGTACCCTACCCGCTGTCAAACGTTGGAGTGAAAGTGAAAGCGATCGTGGTGGGCGCGCGCGTTAGCCGACTGGCGGCCAAACCGCCCCCTGTAGTCAGTTGCGCATCGAATCGCCTATCTGCCGCTGCTTCGGCGCTGATGCGCATCGTGCTATGGCGCGCACCCGCCGGACAGGTCAAACGAGTCAATCACCGCAGCGGCGGCGTTGAACATGACGAAGCGCAGCCTGGACGGCGTGGCGTCGAGCCGCAATGCGCCGTATCCCGCGTTGTAACGCACCAGGCTGCCGGGGATGGGCGCGCCGAACCAATACAGCGGCGCGCCGCCGATGCCGTTGACCAGATAGACGATCCCATCGCGCGCGATGCGCTCGTAAGTGTGCGCGTGGCCGGCGATCACCACGTCCGCGCCCCAGGCGGCGTAGGGCCACTGCGTGTCCGGCGTCGAGCCATGCACCGCCGAGGACGAGTACGGTGGATGATGCACAACCACAATCTGCCAACACGCGGTTGATGACGCCAGGGCATTCTGCAGCCACTGCGCCTGCGTCGAGCCGGACGTCCTGCCGTCCGGCTCATGCACGTCGCTGTTCAAAATAAACCAGTGCACCGGCCCCAGCACGACGTCGTAGTAACGCTCGTTACCTGGCAACGTGAAATAGTTGAGGTGAGCGGCGTAGCCATAGGTCGCATTCCAATCGTGATTGCCGATAGCCGGAAAGAAACGGTTGAAGCCCGGATTGTTGGGCGCTGGATAGCTGCCGACGTACGGGTAGATAAAGTCGGCGTAGTACTGGCCGACGTTGGCGTCAATCGTAGCCGTCTGGCCGTCGTAATAGTTGTTGTCGCCGGTCGTCACGATGTAGTGTGGCTGCCAGGATTTGACCAGAGTAGCAACGCTCGCCGCCGGAGCACCGGCCAAACCGAAATCGCCGACCACGGCGAA
The DNA here is from genome assembly GCA_046299515.1 of Thermoflexales bacterium. Classification (GTDB taxonomy): domain Bacteria; phylum Chloroflexota; class Anaerolineae; order J036; family Brachytrichaceae; genus JAAFGM01. The sequence continues at coordinate 6,566 of JBKBID010000077.1, forward strand.
GCGCATCGGCTGGTGGACCACAATCGGGATAAACGCGTAATAGGTTGCGGCGGAGGAAGAAGGTCGGGCGTCATTGGCCCGAATAGGCGACGAGAACAATCCCCAGCCAACCAAAACGATGAGCGACAGACCCCGGTAAAGCGCTGACACGTGTTACTCCTACTTAAGCTAAAGACATCGGTAGACACGAGTAGAATGTTCTGCCAATGCGGTCCGTCATACCTGATGTGCATGCCCTGCGGCCATGGTATCACGACTTCTCGCGATTTGGCCTGCAGACGCATGTCGCCCCGCGTCGCATGGATCAGCTCGGCGCCCTGCTCGCTCCCCTCCGCCGTCTTCTCAACCGAGGATATGTGGAGAAGGGGGAGCGCTTCTCGCTGCGCAACTTCCTGAGGCCGCAGCCACCCGCCCACGTGCGCAACCAGCGCGTCAAGGAAATCGTGATCGAGGACTACCTGAGCAGGTGTCTGCAAGCGATGAGCGCCCAAGCGCCGAGTTGCCTGGACTTGTTCTGCGCCGACGGCTACTACGCCTGTCTGCTCGCCAGCTTATCCCCCGCTGCGCGCGTCACCGGCGTAGACTTGGACGCGCGCGAGGTCGCCCGCGCGCGAACGGCTGCTCGCCTGCTCAACTTTCCTCATTTGCAGTTCGAGGTGGCCGATGTATGGGAATTCGTCGCACGCCCCAACCGGCGTTTTGACCTCATCCTATGCGCCGGCGGGCTGTACCACCTCGACCGGCCGCGCGAGTTCCTCCAAGCGTTGCGCGCGCTCGCCGATGGCTACCTCGTCGTGCAGAGCGTGGTCACGCTGGAGTCACACGATCCCGATTATTTCGTCACGCCGGCCCCGGGGTGGAAGCACGGCAGCCGCTTCACGCATGCTGCCCTGGAGCGCTGGCTCATCGAGGCCGGCTGGCGAATCCTCGACCAAACGCTCAACGAGCTGCCTGCCAACCCTCGCCTCTGCGATCGCGGCTCCAGCTACTACCGCTGTGTCGCCGCCTAGCCGCGTCCGTCTCCTATGAACCTAGGAGTCGTCATCCTCAACTGGAATCAGGCCGACGACACGCTGGCTTGTGTCCGGCGCGTGTGCGGTTGGCCGATGGACGACATCCACCTTTGGGTGGTAGACAACGGCTCTTGCGATGCCGACGCGCGCAGGCTGGCCGACGCCCTGCCGGCGGCAGTCACGTTGCTCCGCAGCGAAGCCAATCTGGGATTCGCGGGGGGCAACAACATCGCCCTGCGGCAGGCCCTGCAGGCCAACTGCCAGGCGGTGATGCTGATGAACAACGACGCATACGTTGACGCCGACGCCGCGCAGCAGCTCTGTCTTGCGCTGGAGCAACACCCCCGGATAGGCATCCTGGGGCCGGTGCTGGTGGACGCCGAGCAGCCGGATCGCATACTCTCGGCAGGGGGGCGCGACATCGCCCAGCACCTCGTGTCGCATCACCTCGCGCCGATTCGACCCGGCGAGCTGCGCGTCGTGGATTACGTGCCCGGCACCTGCGTCGTCATCCGCGCGTCGCTGCTGCGCGAGGTCGGCTTGTTCGACGAGGCATACTTCTTCGGCGGCGAGCTGGCCGACCTGTGCCTGCGGGCGAAACACAGGGGCTGGCTGAGCGCCGTCACCGGGTCGGCCACCGTCGCGCACGCCCTGAGCCGATCCGCCGCTGCGCGCCAACAGCTTCACGCCTACTACGTCATCCGGAATCGCTTTCGCTACATCCGCAAGTTTTACCCCCGCGCCAAGCTCGGCCTGTTCGCGCTTTGGACGCTTTTCTCGCTCTACGAGGTCGGCGCGTCGCTTTCGCATCGCCAGCACGCGCGCGCCCGCGCCGTTGCCCTGGGCTGCCTTGACGGTTGGCGCGGGCGATTCGGCGGCCAAAACGCGCGGGTGACGCGAGGGCAGCTCGCATGATGCGCGCGCTGTATCACGTCACCATTCCGGATTGGCCGATGGCCAACTGCGAGGCGGTGATGCAAGACATCCAGGCGCTTCGCCGCATCGCCCCCGGCGACTCTTTTCACTTTTACCCGGCGCGTTCGCCCGGCACGCGCATCCCCCGCCGGTTGTGGGGATTGAATCGGCTGCCGGCCATTTGGCGCGCCGAACGCTCCGCCGACTTTCACCACATCTTCAACCCCGATCCCTTTCCCTTCCCGGCGCTGCACCTGCTCCGTCGCCCCATCGTTTACACGGTCCTGGGCGGCGTCAAAGACGACCACCGCCGAATGGCGCAGCAGTTAGCCCGCCTCGCGCGCGCCATCATCGTGTCGAGCGAGGACGACCTGATCCGCCTCAGGGGCTGGGGCATTTCGCAGTCCTGCTTCATTCAACCGGCCATTGATGCGAGCCGCTTCTCGTATTCGCCGCCGCCCCGCGGCGCGCCCTTCACGCTGCTGGCCGGCTCCGCCCCCTGGACGCCGGAGCAGTTCGGCAGCAAAGGCGTGAACGCCCTGCTCAAGGCGGCCCAGCAGCGCCGCGATTTGCGCATCATCTTCCTATGGCGCGGCGTGCTGTTCGCAGAGATGATGCGACGCGTCGGCGCAATGGGCGTGGAGATGCAAGTGCAGGTGTTTAACGAACCGATGGATGTGAATCGGCTGCTCGCGCAGGCCCACGCAGGCGTAGTGCTGGCCGAGCGCAGCGACCTGGTGAAGGCATATCCCCACTCGCTGCTGGAGTCGCTGGCCGCCGGCAAACCGGTGTTGATCAGCCGGGCGATCCCCATGTCGGCCTGGGTGGAACATCTCGGCCTTGGCGTGGTGGTGGAACAGGTAACGGTGGAAGGCGCGCTCGCCGCCGTGGACGCGCTCCGCAGCCGAGCCGACGCCTTCCCGCCGGAGAAGCTGCGCGCCGCGGTCGCCCACCAAAGCGGCCGCTTCCTGGAGCAACATCGCCGGGTCTATCACGGCGTCATCGCAGCGCAGCGTGATCCAGCGCCCAACGGGTGAGACATGCGCATCCTCTTCGTAACGCACGCTTACTATCCCTCCAGGGGCGGGGTGCAATGGCTGGCGCAGTCACTTGCCGAACGACTGGCCCGGCAACACGGCGATGCGGTGACCGTGTTCACCACCGACGCCTACTCTTGTGAGCTTTTCATTGACGTGCGACAACCTCGCTTGCCCACGGGCGAGGTGAAGCTCAACGGCGTCCGCGTGCGCCGCTTTCGCGCCTTCAACCATCTCACATGGCTGCGCCTCAACGCGGCCCGCGTAGCCCACAAGTTCAAGTTGCCAGGTCGAGATTGGCTGCGCGGGCTGTATTTCGGCCCGATCGTCCCCGGCCTGCGCGCAGCCATTGGCGCCGAGCCGGCCGATGTGATCGTCGCCGCATCCTTCCCGATGATCCACATGTATGACGCGCTCGCCGCCGGCCAGGTGACGCGCCGACCCGTGGCGCTGATCGGAACGGTGCATCCAACCGACCCGTGGAGCTACGATTTGCCGCGCATGTATCGCGCGATTGGCCGAGCGCAGGCATATTTCGCGCTCAGCAAATACGAGCGCGACTTCCTCGCGCCGCGCTGCCCGGGCGCACGATTTCACACGTTGGGCGGCGGCGTGGACGTCGGCCAGTTCGACCGGCCGGAAGCCGGGCGCGCGTTTCGCCAGCGCATGGGCTGGACGCAAGACGAGTTTGTGATCGGCATGGTGGGCCGCTTGACCGCCTACAAGCGGCCAGATGTGCTGCTCGATGCGCTGCCCCTGGTCTGGCGCGAGCTGCCGCAGGCTAGGGCCGTACTCGCCGGCGCCGGCGCCGCTCACGCCGCAGCGCTGGCCGCGCGTGTGCGCGCGCTGCCGCACCCCGAGCGGGTGACTTTGCTCTCCGACTTCGAGGAACAGGATAAACCGGCCCTGTTCGCCGCGACCGACGTGATCGCGCACCTGTCCGACCGTGAATCGTTCGGCATCGTCATTGCGGAAGGCTGGGCAGCCGGCAAGCCGGTGATCGGCGTGCGAGCCGGCGCTTCGGCGAGTGTGATCACCGATGGCGAGGACGGCCTGCTCGTCAACTATGGCGACGCCGCCGATTTGGCGCGCGCATTGCTCACGCTGGGCAAATCCCCAGAGCTGCGACACAAGCTAGGCATGGCCGGCCGGTCAAAGGCGCGCCAACTTTACGACTGGGAGGTTGTCGTGCCGCGTTACCGCGAGGCGCTCGGCGCGCTGGTGGAGGAGCATCGGGCTTGAAGTTCGCAAACTGGCTGCTGCCCTACGATTTGTTCGAGCGCCACTATGTGGTGGCGCGCTGGCTCGCCGACCATGGCCTGCGCGACGCCAACCTGCGCGTGTTGGACGTCGGCGGCCGCGCCGGGCTGCTCGGCCGTTTCACCCCATGCTCGGTCATCAGCGCCAACGTGGATCGCAGCGGCGACGTGCGCTGCGATGGCATGGCGCTGCCCTTCCCCAACGCCGCCTTCGATATTGCAGTGGCCATTGACACGCTGGAGCACATGCCCCGCGAGCGCCGCCCGGCTTTCGTGCGCGAATGCCTGCGGGTGAGTCGGAAGGCCGTGATCCTGGCCGCGCCCTTCGGCAGCCCCGGCCACGCCGAGGCCGAGGCGCGCCTTCATGCGCTGTTCCAGGCGCTCACCGGCC
>JBKBID010000078.1:0-11126 GCA_046299515.1 Thermoflexales bacterium
GTTAAAGTGGGGACAGCGCGCTAGGTCGTCCGCCTAGCACGTTCTTTTCCCAAAGGTCGCCCAGCGCGTAGTCTTCCAGCCACAAATGGATCTCTTCTGTTGCGAGGCGGCGGATGACGGAAGCGCCTTCCTTCCGCTCCACCGCCAGCAGCTCCTCTGGCGAAAACTGGTTGACTAGGGTGACGGACTGCGTGGCGAGGAGCACTTGCGTGTGAGCGGCTGCTGACCGCACCATCTCCGCCAGCGCTGCCACCGCGTAGGGATGAAGCCCTAACTCCGGCTCGTCCAACACAATCGTGCGAGGCAAAACCCACGGCGGCAGAAGGAAGAGCGTCGCCAAGCAGATGAAGCGCAACGTCCCATCCGAAAGCGCGTGAGGTCCAAACAACATGTCCGAGCCGCGCTCCGTCCATTCCAGCCGAATCTTATCCGGGTTGAAAGGGGAGGGGCGCAGGACAAAGTCGCCGAAGAAAGGCGCAACCATCCGCACCACATCCACGATGTTGCGGTACACGTCGGTCGCTCTTTCTCGAAGCAGATAGAGGTATGCGGCCAAGTTGGAAGCATCTGGGCGCAAGAACTGATTGTCGTGAAGGTCGCCCGTCTGCTTGAGCTTGGCCGAGTCGCTCGTGTCGTGGAAGTGATACACCTGCCAGGAGCGCATCGCCTCGAGGACATACCGGGACGCCTCAATTGTGCGACTCTGCTCCTCGATGACGCTCTCGGCGTGAGGAGCCAGATGTTCAACCGGAACTGGCGCTTGGTAGGACGTTGCGTAGTTTCTGCGGTCGTGAAAGTAACAAGTTTCCTCCTCAAAGAGCAAGGTGTCCTCGTTGGTGGGGATGAGCGTAGCAGCATAGCCGTTGGCCAGGCCGTTTCCCTTATCGAACCAGAACTCCAGATGCATCTTCTCGGTTGTCTTGCGGCCGTAGTGCAATAACTGGTCGGCGCCGCCGGCCTGGGCCACGAAGACTTGCAGGCCGCGATTGGCTATCCGGTTCATCATCCGGAACAACTGGATGAAGTTGGACTTGCCGGAGCCATTGGCGCCGATGAGCAGGTTGATCCGGCCGAGCGATAGTTCCAGCTCGCGAAAGGACTTGTAGCCTTTGACGATGATTCGCTCTAACATGATGTTGCCTTTGTCCCGACCAGGCTTGGCAATAGGCATTGCCCGCGCTTATCCTGCGCAGGGACAGCGAGAGATGACATGCTGGATGCAATCGAGGGCGCGTCTCAAGCTATCCGCATTCTGGGCAGCGATGCTAGGCCGCCAATACTTGTGCACGTATTCGATCAAGCAAGCTGTGTACCCTGAGCCAATGCTACGCCCACTGCCCGGGCGCGGAACTATGGCTGCACGCAGTCTAGCATCGCTGGATTGGCTCGCCAGCTTAACCATTTCTGCCTTGGGGTCGAGCAAGTCTCTTTCAGGGCGTGGGGTGATTTGGCTGGCTGGGACTCTTAGGAACGTAGCAATGGACTGCCTATCGGCTAGTAACCATGCCTCAACGGCCCTCACTGCAATGCGAAAGCACATGCAAGACGACAAGTTGAGTTTGCATTGTTTTAGAAAGCTCGGCGCGCAGTCGGCGTCGTTGTCAAGATCAACGATCACGAGCCAAGGACAGCGCGTACTGTTTGCTGCATTGTTATAGCCGGCAAGCCGCTTCAGCAGACCCTGCTTGCCATTCTTGCCGTAAACAAAACCTGGTTTGGCTCCTACGGCTTGAAGCAATTTTCGGGCCACTGCCTCGTCCAAGTTCCCCTCTACTGCGCAGCTCACTGACACCACCATGCTTAGACCTTGAACAAACTGAACTGCGTCGCCTCTGGCGGCTCGGTCATGGGCAAGACGACCTCTGCCATCGAAAGCCCACCCTCAAGCAGAGCTTGCGCCTCAGCGAATGATGCGGCAAGCCTCACCTGAGTTCCCTCCTTGTCCGGGATGAGCAGCGCCACTTCATCCAGCCCGATCCCGTCATCGCTGAGCAGGTCGGTGGAGTGGGTGCTGATGAAGATTTGCCTGCTGCTGTCTTGGATGATGCGCGCAAACATCTGCGGGAGGTGACGGATGAGGCCCGGGTGCAGCGAAAGCTCAGGCTCTTCCAGCAAAAGCGGCCCGTCGGCATCCAGGAGCGCCCACAGCAGCCCTATGAGTCGCAGCGTGCCATCGGAGAACTGCTCTTCGGTCTGCCAAGCGCCTTGCGGTCGCCAATGGGCGTATTTGCCGCGCAGGTGCGGCGTGCCGCGATGGTCGCGCCATAGCTCAATCATCTGCAATTGAGGCGCGGCGATCTTCAGCATTTCTCGGATGCGGCGCAAGCGCGCGCTGCGGGTCTTTGCCGAACTTCGGGCCACCTGTTCCAGAAAGTCGCCGCCAAACGGATCGTTGACCCGCCCTACCGAGCGATCGGGTTCTCGCATCAGTTGGGGCACAATGTGGAGATAGCGGATCGAAGCGAAGAACGATGCCAGCTCGCGAAATGCTTTATTGACGGTCAACTGCTCGAGGTGGGTTTTGGTCAGTTGCTCTGGATCGGAAAGATCCGCCTCGTTGGGTCGCTCCAGTAGCACCACGTCGTTCCGGCTCACCCGCTCTCTGATCACTTTTGGGGTGTGCTGCTCCTCGTTGAAAGAAAGCTCATAAGCCCATAGCGCACCGTCGTCGGATGCAATTTGGGCTTCGATGATGACATGGGCGTTTCGCCGAGCGGCGAGACACCGCACAGCGCTCACTCCGCCGCGGCGCGCAATCGCCTCCTGAAAACCGCCGCCGAGGATCACCAAGTCGCGCAAGAATCGAAAGGCGTCCAGCAGATTGGACTTGCCCGACGCATTGGCGCCCACGATGAACATCCTGTCTTGAAGGGCTATCTGGGCTTGCGAAAAGTTCTTCCAGTTCTGGAGCTTGAGGTTTCGGAACTTCATCGTTGGCCTACCATCTGGGCGTGCGGCGTCGTATTATCACCCGCCGTCGTCGGCTTGCCGCTTCCAGTCGGCGATGACGTAGCGCACCACCTCCTTCACCTCTTGCGGCTGGAGCTTGGCCGCCGGATTTTGGATGAGGTGCAGGCGCGGCGCGCTGCCGGCGTGCTCAACCACGTACAGCCAGTATTCCTCGCCCAGCCGCTGCGCCATCATCCACTCGTTGGGGGTCAGCGCGATGCTGCCGCTGGCCGCGCGGGCCTTGACCTCGATGTAGCGCGTGGCCCCGTCCGGCGCAGTGGAGCGGATGTCGTAGCCCAGGTTCTCCGCCGAGACGTCCTGGGGCGCGCGGCCGTTCGCGCGCTCATGCGCCATCGCCGCTTGCATGCCGATTCGCTCGATGTCGGCGTCGGCGCGCATGGCGGCGTCTGGCGTCGGCTGCGGCATCACCCGCGCCACGCCCAGGACGCTCGGCGCAAGCGCCAGCAGGCTCTGTTGCCGCCGGATCTCCTCCTCCAGTTTGCGCTTTCTCTCCTCGTAGTCCTCTCGGCGGCGTCGCTCGTTGTTGATCTCCACGTCGGGCATCGGGTCGCCGGCAGCGCGGCGCTCCTCATATTCCAGCAGCTTCGCCTCGGATTCGCGGATCAACCGTTCGAGCGAGCTGAGGCCGTATTTCGCCTTCAGCGCGGCTTCGCGCCGGCGGGCTTGCAACAGTTCGGCCTTGTATGGCTCCAGGATGTGATCCACCGCAAAGGCGACTGCGTCGGCCTCGTCGGGGGGCGGGTCGGTCGGCGGCGGCCCTGCCCATGGCGTGAGGTCCCAGAGGATGGAGCTGTTGACCACGCGCAGCGGGCCGCCGTCGGCCGGCTGAAAGACCGCGAACACGCGCTGGCCGGCCACGCTGTCGTTGCCGTCGCGCAGCTCGCCCCGCAGGAACCACAACCAGCCGTCCAGTCGCCCGTCGGGGTCGGCGAAGCTCGCGCCGACCTGTAGGTCGGTCTGGCAGCGGGTGAACAGCGCCTCGATCACGCACTCCAGCAGCGGGTGGCCGGGGGCGATGAAGACCGCGCCTTGGCTTCGCGCAGTCTGCTTGTCGAAGGCCAGCTTGTGATACTCGTGGAAGACTTTGCCGTATTGGCGGGCGAACTCGGCGGAGACGTTGCGCAACTCGGCGGGCACGGATGGCGCGCGCCATAGCCCGTCGCGTCGCCTCTCCAGCCCGACGTTCAGATAGCGGCAAGCGCGCTCGAAGAAGCGCTCGACGTACTCCGGCACGAGCCGGTTTTCGCGGGCGCGGCGATCCTCGCCCAGCACGCGCTGCAGGTCAATGTGTCGGGTGGCCAGCGCCTCCATCGTCGCCTGGCGCGTCATGTTTTTGATCTCCTCATCGGAGATGGCCTGGATTTGCGCCACGATCTCATCCAGCGCGCGCCGTTGGGCGATCGCCGCCACGATCAAGTCTTTCAGGCTGCCGCCGCGGACGACTTCGCCGATCACGTCGAACACGCGGTCCGAGCCGAGCGCTTGTTGGATGCGCTCCAGCTTCTCGAACAGGGTCTTCAACACGCGCCCCTCGCGCGTGTCGCCGGCGACCAGGTTGTAGATGTGCGCCTCCTTCTGCTGGCCGTAGCGGTGGATGCGCCCCATGCGCTGCTCCAGCCGGTTGGGGTTCCAGGGGATGTCGTAGTTGACCATCAGCGCGCAGAATTGGAGGTTGATGCCCTCGCCGCCGGCCTCGGTGGAGATCATCACCTGCGCCCGCTCGCGGAAGTCGTGCTCGGCTTGGATGCGCGCATCCAGATTCATGCCGCCGTGCAGGGTGACCACGCTGTAGCCCCATTCGCGCAGCTTGTCGCTCAGGTATTCCAGCGTCTCGCGCGACTCGGTGAAGATCAGCAGCTTCTCGCCGCTTTGCTTGATGCGCTCGTCCTCCATCACCTGGCGCAGCTCGGCGAGCTTGGTCTCGATCTCGCGCCGCTCGGCCTCGCGGGCCAGCCGAATGAGCTGATCGAGCTTGTCGATCTCCTCCGCCAGCTCGTCCCGCGTCTCCGCAGCGGTCAAGCGCTCGAGCAACTGCTGTTCTTGCTCCAGGCGCTCCGCCTCGGGGGCGTCTTCCAGCGCGTCCTCGTCAACCCGCGCGCCCTCGGCCAGCCACTGTCCGAGCTGGAGCAGCTCATCCAGGCGCGCTTTGCGCCGCTCCAGCGAGCGGCGAACGGCGCGCACGCTGGAGGCCATGCGCCGCTGTAGGATGAGCAGGGCGAAGGCCACGTTGCGCTTCTCGCGCTCCAGCGCTTTGTTGTAGGTCTTCTCCACGTACTCGGTGACGGCGTTGTAGAGGCGCTTCTCGTCGTCGTTGAGCCGATACGCCCGCGTGAAGACGCGGCGCGGCGGGAAGAGCGGCCGGCCTTCAAAGTCGCGCAGGTCCTCTTTGAGCCGGCGCAGGAAGAGCGGGTTGTCGCGTGCTTGCGCCGATTCCGCCAGCAGCTCGATGTTGGCGAACATGCCCGGCGCCAGCAGGTCCAAGAACAAGCGAAAGTTCTCCGGGTCGCCGCGATGCGGGGTGGCGGTGAGCAGCAGCATGTGCTGGCTGATGCGCGAGAGCAGCTCGCCGAGGCGGTAGCGCGCGGTCTTGTCGGTCTTGTCGCCGTAGCGATAGGCGGCCATCTTGTGCGCCTCGTCCACAATCACCAAGTCCCAGAAACTCTCGGCCAGCGCCGCCCTCACGTCGTCGCGCTTGGCGAAGTCTATGGCGGTGATCACCTGGAACTCCTCCTGCCAGACGTTGCGGCCCCACTGGGCGTTCATCGTGGGGCGATCCACGATGGTGAACGCTTCGCCGAAGCGCTCCTTCATCTCTCGCTGCCACTGGTCTTTGAGCTGAGCCGGCGCGACGATGAGCGCGCGGCGGACTAAGCCGCGATACTTCAGCTCTTTCAGCAGCAGGCCGGCCATAATGGTCTTGCCGGCGCCGGGGTCATCGGCCAGCAGGAAGCGGACGCGCGGCTGGCGCAGGATGTAGTGATACACGGCCTCGATTTGGTGCGGCAAAGGGTCCACCTGCGAGACGTTGACCGCGAACAGCGGGTCGAACTGATGGGCGATGCGGATGCGGTGGGCCTCGATGGCGAGGAAGAACCCCTCGGCGCCGCCGGCGAAGGTGAGCGCCTGCTTCGGCCGCACCTGCACCTTTGCCAAGTCCGCCGGCCCCAACAGGCAGGGGTAGTATTGCTTCGTCTGCACCCCTATGGCCTCGATGCTGAGCCGGCTGCCGCGCTGTTCGAGCTTCAGCACGCGCACGGCCTCGGGCCAAAAGTCGCCCTCCAGAATATCCTCCGGCTGGATGCTCATCACGTTCGGCCTCCTATCGCCGCAATTCTATCGCGCGGGGGGCAGCGCGACGGCGGCGGTCGGGCAGTCGCCGGCGCGGTGTGGCTATGGCAGTGGCATGACACACGCCGGCAGCAGCTCAAAGTGGCGAGCGGAAAGTGAGCGCAGGCCGCGATGCCGAGGGGCGGAGCGGTTAAGTTTGCCGCGCTCAACTGGTCGCCTGCCAGTCTTGCTGCTGCGCCTGCCGGGGGCGGCGCTGCTCCCATCCCAGCCGCCGCATCACCGGATTCGTCCCGGTTTGCAGGTGGTCAATTGCGTTGAGCAAGAAGAAGCCAATTATTGCAATGATTAGCGCCAGCCAGAACTCCGGCGCTGCAATGTCGGGGAGAATGTTCTGCTCACGGATGGGGATGGCCTTGCCGTGGCGATCCAGCGCCGTCTCCACCACTTCCTTCCACGGCCAAATCTTGCGCAGCGAGCCGACCATGAACCCCATAAGCGCGGCAACGGCGATGTCGTGGTAGTTTCGCAGCAGCCAGCTCAGCAGGCGAACAAAGCCGGCCAAGCCCACCACCGCGCCCAGCGCGACCGGAATGACGGGCAAGGGGTTCAAATCGGCCACGGCGTCCAGCACGTAGGCGTATTGCCCCAGGATGAGCAGGATGAACGACCCGGAGATGCCGGGCAGGATCATCGCCATGATCGCGACCGCCCCGCTGAAGAAGAGCGTGATCGGGTCGTGCGGCATTTTCAGCGGCACCAGCCCCACGATGAAGTAGGCTGCGATTGCGCCGCCGAGCAGCGCCGTCGCCGCGCCGCGCGACCATTTTACGGTCGCGCCGACCGCGATGATCGAGGCGACGATGAGTCCGAAGAAGAAGGCAAACAGATAGACCGTTTGATACTCCAGCAGGTAGCGCATCACCCGCGCCATGCCGAGCGCGGCTGCGCCGATGCCGGCCCCCAGCGGGATGAGGAAGCCCCATGGGATGGAACTCAGCGCCGCGCGCCAGCGCCCCCGACCGAGCAGGCGCAACACCTGGAGGTTGAATGCCTTGATGGCGGACAGCAGATGCTCATAGATGCCCATGATGAAAGCCATCGTGCCGCCGGATACGCCGGGGATCAGGTCGGCGATGCCCATCACAATGCCGGTGAGGAAGAGCCGGAGCGCCGAGAATGGGCGGGTCGCAGTGTTCGGTTCTTGCATAGCTTGAGTTTTGCGGTTGAAAAGTGCCCCTGTGATGTCGCGCCGCAGTATACCGCCTCGCGCCCCTCGTCATTCCGCGAATCCGGTCAAGCGCGCCAGCGCGCGGCGCAAGTCCTCGCTCGACGTGAAGCGTATGCCGCGCATGCCCAGCGCCTGCGCAGCGGCCACGTTCTCCGCCATGTCGTCCACGAAGATGCTCTCCTCGGGGCATGCCCCTAGCCGCGCCAGCGCGCGCCGGAATATCTCCGGGTCGGGCTTCTTCACGCCCTCTTCGCCGCTGAACACGAGGAGGTCGAACAGGTCGCGGTTGAGCTTATCAGCGAACATCTGCCGCGCGTCGGGCAGGGCGTTGCTGATCAGGCCGGTCTTGTAGCGCCGATGCAGCGAGCGGATCAGCGCCAACAGCGACTCGTCGAACGTGTCGCCGCGCCAAAAGTCCGCCTGAAGCCGGCGCAGTTCATCGGCGGCGAGGCCGAGCGTTGCGGCGACGTGCGCCCAAGCGTCGTCCGTCGTCGCCCGGCCGACCTGGGCGGCTTGTCCGACCGGGCTGTTGAAGAAGAGGTCTTGCAGCGCCCAGTCGCGCATGCCAAAGCGCCGCTCCCACGTGCGGCGCGGCTCGAGGTCGGTCGTGCGCACGAGCACACCGCCTAGGTCGAAGAAGATAGCGGCGATTGGCGACGGCGCGGGTTCTGTCGTTCCGTCTGGGTTATTTCGCATAGGCACATCTTGATTTAGCGAACACTAACGCCAAGCGAACCAGAAACAAGCTGGTCCAATTCATCTTTGCTAAACAAAGCAAGGTCGCCAGGCAAGGTGAGTTTGAGCGCGCTCATGGCGCTGCCATAGCAGAGCGACGCCTCCAGAGAGAAACCCCAAGCGCGCGCCGCCATGAAACCGGCGTCAAAAGCATCGCCGGCGCCGATGCGGTCCACAACCTGCGACACCTTAAAGGGCTGGGGCGACTCAACCTGCTGCGACTCCGTTTGGGCAATCGCGCCGGCCTCGCCCAGGGTCATCACCAGAACATCACAGCCGAAGCGACCGCGCAGAACCTCGGCAGCCTGATGCGGCGCTTCCGGCGCGCCGAACAAGGCTACGGCGTCGCGGTGCGCCACAAAGACATAGTGACACAGCGACATCAGCGGCTCAAGCGCGCGCCCGGCCTCTTGCGCCGGCCACAACAACGACCGGTAGTTCACGTCAAAAGAGACGGTTAGGCCGCGCTCGCGCGCGAAGCGCAGCACGTCAGCCGTCATAGCGCGGCAAGACGCGCTCAGCGCCGGCGTGATGCCGGTCATGTGCAGCCAGCGCGCCCGCGCAATACGGTCGAAGTCCACATCGGCCGTAGTCATGCGGCTGGCGGCGGAGCCGGCGCGGTCGTAGATCACCCGGTTAGGTCGCGGCGGAGTCGCCAACTCGATGAAGTACACCCCGACGCGCTCGCCAGGGACGAAGCGCACGCCCGATGTATCCACCCCATGCGAGGCAATCGACGCGACAACCCTGCGGCCTAGCGGGTTATCCGGCATGCGTGAAAGCCAGGCCGTCTTAAAACCCAACCAGGCCAGGTTGATCGCGACGTTCGATTCCGCGCCGCCGATCTGAAAGTCGAACGATTGAGCCTGGGCGATGCGCTGAAAGCCCGGCGGCGACAGGCGCACCATCGTCTCGCCGAGCGTGATGAAGTCGTACTGTTCCGGCATACGCCGAGTTTAAGCGCAGGGCAGGGCAGGGCGCAAAGAAGTCAAAGCTACCGGTCCGGCCGCTAGAATTCAACCCACAGCGCGACATGCTATCTATCGGCCTGGACATCGGCACGACGACCATCGCCGCCGTCGCCTTCGATACTGAAGCGGCGCAGGTAGCCGCGCGCGCAACGATCCTCAACGATGCCGGCTGCGCGCCGGCCACTCGGCGCGCCGAGGGTTGGGCGGAGCTGGACCTGAGCCGCACGTTCACGCTCGCCCTCGACGCGCTTGAGCAAGCCGCAAGCCGTCTCGGCCCGCGCGCCGGCCAGGTGCGCGCGCTCGGCATCACCGGCCAGATGCACGGCGCGGCGTTCCTAGGGCGCGACCTCAGACCCATCCGCTCGGCGATCACCTGGCAAGACCGGCGCACGGGCGAAGTGATCCCAGAGTTTATCGCCCGCGCGGGTGGGGCAGGGGCATTCGCGAACATGGGCTGTTTGCCCGCCGCCGGCTACTTAGGACCGACGCTCTACTGGTTGCGCCGGCGCGACGCGCTGCCGGATGCGCGCGTTTGCGGCATTCCAGAGGCCATTGCCGCCATGCTGACGGCGCAGCCGCCGATAAGCGACCCGACGTTGGCAGCCTCAACCGGTCTGTTCGACATTCGTAGCGGCCGATGGGATGAGGCGCTCTTGCGCGCGCTTGATCTGCCATCGCATGTCCTGCCGCCGGTGATCGAGTCGGGGGCAAGGGTGGGGGACTTGCGGAGCGACCTGGCGCAGCGCCTCGGCTTGCCCAGAGGCGTCATTGTCGGCGCAGCGCTGGGCGATCACCAAGCGGGCGTAATCGGCAGCCGGTGCGATGCGCCCGGCCAAGTCCACGTCAACATCGGCACGAGCGGTCAGGTCTCGCTGGTGATCGAACATTTCGCTCCATCCATGCCCGAGCAGGGTATCGAGACGCGCCCCTTTCCCGGACGACGCTTCATACTGACCGGCGCGGCGCTGTGCGGCGGCGATGCGCTGGCGCTCCTGCGACGCTTCTTCGCCGACGCCCTCGCCACGTTCGGCGCGCAGCCGCCGGACGACGACGCCATGTTCGCTGCGATGATCGCGGCTGCGACGCGCATCGCGCCGGGCGCAGACGGGTTGCGCATCCGTCCAACTTTCGACGGCGCGCGCCACCGGCCCGAAATCTGCGCCGAATTTGCCGGGCTGCGTCGCGCTAACTTCACACCGGCGCACACGATCCGCGCGATGCTCGAAGGCATCGCGGACGAGCTGGGCGCGTTCTACGATGCCATGCGCGCGGCGGGCTTCACCGGCCGATCGCTGGCCGGGGCGGGCAACGCGCTTCGGCGCAACGCCCTGCTGCGCGAGGTCGTCGCGCAGCGGATCGGGCTGCCGTTGTCTATGCCGCCCTGGGAGGAGGAGGCCGCCGTCGGCGCAGCCATCCTAACCGCTCGACTCAACTCCTGATCTCGAAGGCAGCAAATTCGCCGGTGGCCGGCTGCCAGGTCGCCTCAACGCCCGTCACGCGCGCCGTCGGCGGGCCGGAGCGCAGAAAGTCGAGCAGGCGCTCAAGCTGCTCGTGCGGCCCTTCGGCGATCACTTCGACCGCGCCATCCGGCCGGTTGCGCACCCAGCCGGTCAAGAGCAGACGCTGCGCTTCGCGCCGGGTCGCGTAGCGAAAGTTCACCCCTTGCACGACGCCGCGCACGATCGCGTGGAGACGTGTTCGATCTTCCATGCCGATTTACACTGTGCGCATGATTGATGCGATTGCTTTTCTCGTCAAGGGCGCGCTGATCGGCGGATTGGGCGGGCTAGTCTTACCGACCGTGTGGCTCTCGTTGGTCTTTGGCTTTCGCCCATTCCTGGAGCAGTTCACCGACGGCAGCAGCATCCTGCAAATCGTCGCCAGCTTGATCGCTGTCCCATTCAGCGCGCTCTTCACGGGCCTGCTGGAAGGCG
>JBKBID010000079.1:0-10899 GCA_046299515.1 Thermoflexales bacterium
GGGCGAGAGCAACAGTTCTTCGACCGATTGTGCGCCTAGCCGAGCGAGGGGAGCCAATCGGTCGGCGTTGTCTAGCGTGATGGGCTGGCTTGGCGGCGCAATGGCGGGTGGGGGCGCGGGCGGAAACACCGAGGTGACGACTGTATCAGTCACCAGGGGATTGCCGGGCGCGCACGCGGCGAGCATAAGCCCCCCTGCAATGATCCACTGCCTTGCTCGTCTTACGATCCGGTCGCAAGTGTACCGACGAGCCGTCGCCTGATATTAAATCATTGCTCAGACCTCCTACAATTGCGATCTATCCGAGGCGCATTTGTATCTGTGTATAATATGCCCTGTTTAAGGGCCAGTGGCGCAGTTGGGAGCGCGTCTCAATGGCATTGAGAAGGTCAGGGGTTCAAGTCCCCTCTGGTCCATGACAATCCTGCGTGAGCGGGCTAACTGGCCGCTCGCGCGCAAAGCGACGACCGGAAGTAGTAGGTCATCCCTGCAGCGAGTCGGGAGAGCGAGGTGGAAGCCCGACGCAGCGCCTACAGGGAGCGCATAAGGCTGAACTCGTCCGCGAGCGTGAACAACACGGGTGCGCCCGTTATCGCGCAGTTGAGGTCTGGTTCAATCAAAGCTCGAAAGATGCCCTGCAGGTTCACCGAGCATGCTTGACCGGATAAATCAGGGTGGTACCACGGGCCCACTCGTCCCTGAGCGGACGAGTGGGCTTTCTAGTTAATCGCATTGTTGAGGAGCGTGCAAGATGGCAGACAGATACAAGCCGCAAGAGATCGAGCCGAAGTGGCAAGCGCGTTGGGAACAAGATCAACTTTATAAGACCGAGCCGGCCTGCGACAAGCCGAAGTACTACATCCTGGACTTCTACCCGTATCCGTCTGGCGAGGGGATGTCGGTGGGTCACGCGCGCAACTACGTGCCGACGGATGTGCTCGCTCGCTACTATCGCATGAAGGGCTATAACGTCCTGCACCCGATGGGCTTCGACGCATTCGGGCTGCCCACCGAGAACGCCGCGATCAAGTTGAAGGTGGATCCGCATGACCTGAACGAGAAGTACTCAGCCAACTATGTGCGCCAGTACAAGCTGATGGGGTTGAGCTACGACTGGTCGCGGCTGATCAACAGCGCGCACGACGACTACTACCGCTGGACGCAGTGGATCTTCATCCAGTTATTCAACGCTTGGTATGACCCGCGCCAGGACAAGGCGCGCCCGATCGCCGAGCTGGAAGCCGAACTGGCCGAGCGTGGCTCGCAGGCCATCTTCGATTACATTGACGAGCATCCGGAGCACGTCGGCGTCGTGAACAAGGGGACGCCCGCGATTACCGCCGAACAATGGCGCGCCATGAGCCGCCGCGCCCAAAACGATTACCTGAACAACTTCCGCATCGCCTTTCAGGCCGAGAGCACGGTCAACTGGGATCCGGTGGACAAAGTCGTCGTCGCCGATGAAGAGGTGGAGAACGGCCGGGCGTGGCGCAGCGGCGCGCTGGTCGTCAAGCGCACGCTCAAGCAGTGGTTCTTCCGCATCACCGCCTACGCCGAGCGCCTGATCAACGATTTGGACGCGGTGGACTGGCCGGAGCGCATCGTGCTGATGCAACGCAACTGGATCGGCAAGAGCGAAGGCGCTGAGGTCGTCTTCCGCGTCGCCGGCAGCGGCCATGCCATCCCCGTCTTCACCACGCGGCCGGACACGCTGTGGGGCGCGACGTTCATGGTGCTCTCGCCCGAACACCCGCTAGCGCCTGAGATCACCACGCCCGAACAGCGCGCCGAGGTGGAGCGCTATATCGCCTTTGCAAAGGGCGAGACCGAGGAGCAGCGCACGGCGGAGAACAGGGAGAAAACCGGCGTCTTCACCGGCGCATACGCCATCAATCCGGTGAACGACGCGCGCATCCCGATCTGGATCGCCGACTATGTGCTGATGAGCTACGGCACCGGCGCGATCATGGCTGTGCCGGCGCACGACCAGCGCGACTTCGAGTTTGCCCGGAAATTCGGCCTGCCGATTAAGGTCGTCGTCTTCCCCGAAGCAGAGGTCAAACGGTTGGGGATTACGGACGCGGCGGTTGATCCATCGCTGGTCTCCGACTATCAATCGCGCATGACCGCCGCATACGAAGACAAGGCCGGCGTGATGGTGGACAGCGGCCCGATCACCGGCATGAGCACCGGCCCGGATGGCCGGGCGTGCATTCGCGCCGCGACCGACTACTGCCAGCGCATGGGCTTTGGCAAGCGCCGCGTGAATTACAAGATTCGCCCGTGGTTGATTAGCCGGCAGCGCTACTGGGGCACGCCGATCCCGATTGTGCATACGCCCGATGGCCCGGTCGCTATGCGCGAGGATGAGTTGCCCCTGCTTTTGCCGAGGGTGAAAGCGTACGAGCCGGGGCCGAACGGGGAGTCCCCGCTGGAGAGCATCCCCGAGTTCGTCAACGCGCCGAACGGCCGGCGCGAGACCGACACGATGGCGACCTGGGCCTGCTCATCCTGGTACTACATTCGCTTTGCCGACCCACACAACGACAAGGCCATCGGCGACCCTAAGGAGATTGACTATTGGCTGCCGGTGGATATGTATGTCGGCGGTGCAGAGCATGCGGTGTTGCACTTGCTGTATTCGCGCATGTGGACGAAGGCGCTGTACGACTTGGGCGTGGTGAAGTTCAAAGAGCCGTTCAGCGCCCTGCGCAATCAGGGTTTGATTCTTTCGCCGCAGAAGCGCGTGGATGAGAAGGGTCGCGAGTACTACGAGAAGATGAGCAAATCGAAAGGCAACGTGATCACGCCCGACGAGGTCATCGCCGAGCATGGGGCCGACGCGCTGCGCGGCTATGAGATGTTCATCAGCGACTTCGAGCAGACCGTGCCATGGAGCACGCAGGGCGTGCCCGGCGTCCGGCGCTGGCTGGACCGCGTGTGGCGCATTGTGCTGGCGCCGGAGGAGGACAGAGGCGCGCCGACCCAGATGAGCGCACGCGAGTTGCGCCGTATCGCGCATCAGACCATCCAGCGCTATGAGCGCGACTTAAAGGCGTTCAGCTTCAACACGGTTGTTGCGGCAATGATGGAATTCACCAACGCGCTGTATAAGGCGCGCGATGCCGGGCTGGCCGGCGCGCCGGAATGGAACGAGGCGGTGGACATCCTGCTGCGGCTGCTGGCGCCGATCGCGCCGCACATGGCCGAGGAGCTGTGGCACAGGCTGGGCCGCCCTTACAGCATCCATCGCCAGCCGTTCCCCGTCGCCGATGAGGCCGCAGCGCGCGCGGAAGAAATCACCATCGTCGTCCAGGTCAACGGCAAAGTGCGAGACCGCATCGTGGTGCCGGCGGATGCCGGCGAGGAGGCGATTACCCAGGCGGCGTTGGCCAGCGAAGGCGCGCGGCGCTTCATCAACGGCGCACGGCCTAAACAGGTGCACTATGTCAAAGGGCGACTGGTCAACATCGTGGTTTGACCTTGGGGCTTGGCGCGATTTGTCACATCGTCGGCGATGGTGCAAAATGACGCTACGATGAACTCGCCAGGTGTGAATCCTCTTATCTACCCGATCGTGATCTTTGCGGGTAGCTTAGTGATCGCGATGATCCTGCTCACTTACGCGGTGTCATCCGTCACGATGGCGGTTCGCAAGCGGCGCGCCCAGGCGGTCAAAGATTGGAAGGCGCGCGGGGTGCAATTTGTGCTTGGCCCGACGCAGGCGAACTTTCTGAACGAGCCGCGCTCGTTTGGGGTAGGCGGGAACGGCACGCTGGTGTTAAGCGACACGGCTATCCATTTTGCACAGGTCGCGCCGGAGCGCGAGATCGTCATCCCCCTGCATGATGTCGAACGGGCGTTCTTGCTCAGGCGCTTCAACGGCCGCCGGGGCGCTAAGCCCTTCCTCATCATCCGGCGCAAGGTCGGCGACCTGACCGGCTTCCAGACGGACGCGCCGGAGAAATGGGCCGAGGCGATCAATCGCGCCGTCGGCGCGGTTGTGGACCTTGCTCAGCCGACCCAGGCCGCCGGCTATGAACTCCAGGCCGGCTAGGCGGGCTGCGGGGCGCGGCGCGACGCGCGCAGCATGATCCATAGCGCCGGCCCGCCGAACAATCCCATCCCGACGAACACTGCTGCGGCGACGGCCGGCCCGCCCCAGAAAACTGCGTTGGCCAGGCTTTCGCCCAGCCAAGTGAACACATAGGCCCATGCCGGCAGCAACCGGAAATCGAAGGGCAAGCGACGGGAAGCGGTCGAAGTCTGCGCGGCGCGCTCGGTCTTCGGCGGCTGCGAAAGCGACCGCTCGACGCCCTGCCAAGCGCCGTATATGAGCGCCGAAGTGATGAACCAGCCGGCGTAGTTGCTGAGCGGGATGCCGAAATATGCGCCGCCGTCGCGCCACACCCAGTTCCCGTCGGCCACCATGCGCGGGTCGAGGCTGAGGTCCCAGGCGGTCATCGCCAGCGCAGCGATGAAGATGCGCGCGACGGGCCAGACGGGATGCTGGGCGGTCGTTTCGCCTCGCGCGTCGCGCCGGCGTGCGACCAGTAAGTCCGCGACGCTCCACGCCGGATATAGCATCATGAACCAGGCCGCCGGGATGATGACCGGCACCTTGCCGAGCGCCTTCGGGCCGAGGTTGTCGGTGTAGTCGTAGTGGCCGAAGATCAGGCCGTGTGTGCTGCCCAGATATTCCGTCGTCAGCGCGATGGCGAAGCCGGCCAGCAACATGAGCGACGAGCGCCCTATGCCGCGCGTCTCGATGCAGTGCACCAACGAGAAGGAGAATAGGCTGATCGCGGTGAACGCCGTGCTCGGCCCGATCAGCGCTTGCTGGCCGGAGAGGCGCGCGAGGCAGTAAACCGGCATGGAGAGCAAGTAGAGGGCGAAGAGCGCCGGCGAAAGGCGAAGCGCGCGCGCAGCGTCGGCGCCGCTCAGCGGCTGTGTCTCGACGCGGCTCATGCGCTCGCCTGGCCCTCCCTTTGATCACTTTCCCTGGGTAGCCGCCTCACCATCCAGATGATGCTCGGCATGCGCTGTAGCTTCTCGCGAAAGGTGAGATGCGCGCGCTTATTGAACACGTCGAAGTCATTGGCGATGATTTTGTCCAGGATGCCGCGGTAGAGCATGGCGGCTGCGGCAACCGCGATCCGGCCGTCTGGCTTCAGCGCGGAGATGGCCGGGATGCTGCGCGCGTAGTAAGCATGCGCGCGCTGAATCTCAAAGCGCATCAGCGCGCGAAACCGGTCGTCAATTACGCCGGCGCGCAGATCCTCTTCCGTGTAACCGAAACGCCGCAGATCTTCCTGCGGCAGATAGATCCGCCCGCGGGCCAGGTCCTCGCCGACATCCCGCAGGATGTTCGTCAACTGCAGCGCAATGCCGAGGTCTATCGCCGACTGTCGGCTGCGCTCGAAGAGGCCGGGGTTGTCGTCGTTCACGCCGATGATGTGCATCGAGATCAAGCCGACCGTGCTGGCGACGCAGTAGCAGTAACGCTCCAGCGCTTGCCAGGTTTCATAGCGCTTGATGCTCAGGTCCATCTCGCAACCGTCAATCAACTCCTCGACATACGTCTGCGGCACGGCGTAGCGATCGCGGATGGAGGTCCAGGCTGCCAGCACCGGATTGACTTGTTCGCCGGGTGAGAGGCGCGATGCGCGACGCCATTCGTCCAGGAAGGGACGCGCTTCGGCGTCGCTCTTGCTCAGCACATCTACCGTGTCATCGGTGGTGCGGCAAAAGGCGTAGAAGGCGCGGACGGCGCGCCGCTTGTCCGGCGGGAGAAAAGAGGTGCTGAAATAGAACGACTTGGAGTGATCGCGGGTGATTTCGCTGCATAGCGCGAACGCGCGATCCAGGTCGAGCTCGCTTTCAGGCTCAGGCGGTGGTGTGCGCAGCTTCAGAGAACGAATCATCGTTGTTCGGTGAGCGGGTTGGCGGTTAAAACACTGCGCCAACCGGTTTGACCGGCCGAAGCGTAACAGAGTACGAATGCCTGTGTCAATGTTGTTTCGCCGACTGGCGCGCTGGGGTTACAGTATATGCGCTGCTGGAGTCGGCTATAAGCGCGTCGCTCGCCCTCTTCTCATGATTGTTTAAGTTCCTCGGAAACCCAGAAAGCCAGAGACCGGAGACCAGAAGCCAGAGACCAGAGACCAGAAACCAGAGACCAGAAACCAGAGACCAGAGACCAGAAGCCAGAGACCAGAAAACCAGAAAAGTGAACCTTGACGCCCGCTTTCAAATAAAGGTAAAATGACGCGCTATTGAGCACCGAGGTATCCGTTCAGCCGGCTGCGCCGATGTAGCTCAACAGGCAGAGCAACCGATTTGTAATCGGTAGGTTACGGGTTCAACTCCCGTCGTCGGCTAGTTCTGGGTCGATGTCCCGAGCGGCAAAGGGGGCGGACTGTAAATCCGCTGGCATTAGCCTTCGCAGGTTCGAGTCCTGCTCGGCCCACTGAATCGCCCACATAGCTCAGTAGGTAGAGCACACCCTTGGTAAGGGTGAGGTCACCGGTTCGATCCCGGTTGTGGGCTTCGGCTGGGTTCATCGGCAGCAGGCCCTCTGGTGATTGCGAATGATGCATGCGCCAGATGCCTATCGCCGGTCAGCCAAATCGAACAGTCATACATTCCTTAGTGATAAAAGCATAGCCAACCATGTCGAAGGAGAAATTCATACGGACGAAGCCGCACGTGAACATTGGGACGATGGGGCACATTGACCACGGGAAGACGACGTTGACGGCGGCGATCACGAAGGTGCTGTCGCTGAAAGGGAAGGCGGAGTTCAAGGCGTATGACCAGATAGACAAGGCGCCGGAGGAGCGGGAGCGCGGGATCACGATTTCGATATCGCACGTGGAGTATGAGACGGACAAGCGGCACTACGCGCACGTGGACATGCCTGGGCATCGGGACTACATCAAGAACATGATCACGGGCGCGGCGCAGGTGGACGGGGCGATTTTGGTGGTGGCGGCGCCGGACGGGCCGATGCCGCAGACGAAGGAGCACGTGCTGCTGGCGCGGCAGGTGGAGGTGCCGAGCATAGTGGTGTTTTTGAACAAAGTGGACATGATGGACGACCCGGAGCTGTTGGAGCTGGTGGAGATGGAGCTGCGGGAGTTGCTGAACAAGTATGGGTATCCTGGGGACGAGACGCCGATTGTGCGAGGGAGCGCGAAGCAGGCGTTGGACAGCACGAGCACGGACGTGAACGCGCCGGAATACAAGTGCATTTTGGAGCTGATGGATGTGGTGGACAACTACATACCGACGCCGGTGCGGGCGGTGGACAAGCCGTTCATGATGCCGATAGAGGACGTGTTCAGCATCAAGGGGCGTGGGACGGTGGTGACTGGGCGCGTGGAGCGCGGGACGTTGAAAGTGGGGGACACGGTGGAGATAGTGGGGCTGCGGGAGACGCGGAGCACGGTGGTGACGGGTCTGGAGATGTTCCACAAGGTGCTGGACGTGGCGGAGGCTGGGGACAACTGCGGGGTGCTGCTGCGCGGGATAGAGCGGGACGATGTGGAGCGGGGGATGGTGCTGGCGAAGCCTGGGAGCATCAAGCCGCACAGCGAGTTTGAGGCGCAGGTGTATGTGTTGAGGAAGGACGAGGGGGGTCGGCACAAGTCGTTTTTCAGCGGGTATCGGCCGCAGTTTTACATTCGGACGATGGATGTGACGGGGGAGGTGCAGTTGCCGGAGGGGGTGGAGATGGTGATGCCTGGGGACAACGTGACGATGCGGGTGAAGCTGATAGCGCCGGTGGCGTTGGAGCAGGGGTCGAAGTTTGCGATTCGCGAGGGGGGCTTGACGGTGGGGGCCGGCTCGATCACGAAGGTGTTTGAGTAGAACGCGGCTGCCGATTCCCGACTCCCTCGCGCCTCATCATAGCCAGGAGTCGGGAATAGCAGCGGGAAGCAAGGTGAAATGGCCAAGCAACGACTTCGCATCCGTTTGAAGGCATACGACCACCGCGCGCTCGATCGCTCGGCGCAGCAGATCGTAGAGACGGCCGAGCGCACAGGCGCAACGGTGGTCGGCCCGGTGCCGTTGCCGGTGAAGATCGAACGCTACACCGTGCGGCGCTCACCCTTCATTGACAAGGATTCGCACGAACACTTCGAGATCCGGACGCACAAGCGGCTGATTGATGTGCTTGACCCAGATTCGAAGACGATTGATACGCTGATGCGGTTGAACTTGCCGGCCGGCGTGGATATCGAGATCAAACTGTAGCTTGCCGGACATGCACCGGCGGCGGTCACGCTCTCGCGCATGCGCGCCATGCGGCCCTCACGGCCGGAGAGCCAATGATGAAAGATGAAGAAACTGATCGGGCGCAAAGTGGGGATGACACAGCTCTTCGATGAGAAGGGCAACGTCACCGGCGTGACGGTAATCGAGGCCGGCCCCAATTATGTGACGCAAGTTAAGACTGTCGAGAAGGACGGTTACAACGCCATTCAACTCGGTTTTGGCGAGGTGAAGGCGAAGAGGCTCACGCGCGGGGAGCTAGGTCATCTCGGCCTGCTCAAGCCGAACGACAAGCATCCGAACCGGCGCAAGCTGGAAGGCGTTCCGCCGCTTAGGTATCTTGAAGAGGCGCGCGTAAAGGAAGTGTCTTACAAAGAAGGCGATGTCATCAAAGCCGACATCTTTGCCGTGGGCGAATATGTGGATGTCACCGGCACGATGAAGGGCCGCGGGTTCAGCGGCGGCATCAAGCGCCACGGCTTCCATCGCCAAAAGAAGACGCACGGCGCCTCGGACCGCGAACGCGCGCCGGGTTCGATCGGCGCAGGCACGACGCCCGGCCGCGTGGAGAAAGGCCAACGCATGGCCGGCCATTACGGCAACACACGGGTGACGGCGATGAACGCGCGCGTGATGCTCGTTGACCCGGAACGGAATTTGATAGCCGTGTCTGGATCGGTGCCCGGCGCGAAAGGCGGCATCGTCGTCATCAAGGAAGCGCGCAAGGGTGGGAAGAAGTAGCCATGAAAGTTCCAGTGAAGAATCTCAAAGGCGAGCCGGTCAGCGAGGTTGAGTTGCCGGATAGCATCTTTGCGGCTCGCATCAGCCAGCCGCTGATGCACCAGGCGCTGTTGCGTCAGAACGCCAACGCCCACCTGGGCACGCATAAAGTGAAGACGCGCAGCGAGGTCAACCGCACGACTAAAAAGGTATATCGCCAGAAAGGCACCGGCAACGCCCGCCAGGGTAGCCGCAAGGCGCCGCACTGGGTGGGCGGCGGTGTGGCGTTTGGCCCGGTTGTGCGCAGCTATCGGCAGGACATGCCGAAGAAGATGCGCCGCGCGGCGATCCGCAGCGCCCTGTCGCAGAAGGCCGCCGATCAGCAGATCGTGATCGTGGATAAGCTGGAGATGAGCGCGCCTAAGACGAAAGAGTTTGCCGCAGCGATGCAGGCGCTCGGCGTGACCAAGGGGCTGGTCGTGCTGCCCGGTCGTATGGAGGCGGTCGAGAAGTCGGCGAGCAACCTCGCCAACGTGAAGACGTTGCACGCCGGCTATCTCAACATTCGCGACATCTTCAAATACGACCAGTTGGTGATGCCGCTGGACACCCTCAAGGTGATCGAAGCCTGGTTGGGGTAGGGGGATAAAGATGCATCCTTACGAAGTCTTGAAGCGCCCGGTCATCACCGAGAAGACGCAATGGCAGGTGGGCTACGAAAAGCCGCAATACGTCTTCGAGGTGGACGCGCGCGCAAACAAACAGCAGATCAAAGAAGCGGTTGAGCTTGCGTTCAACGTGACGGTGACGCGCGTCAACGTCATCGTGATGCCGGAGAAGCGCCGCCGCAGCCCGCGCAGCCGCATCACCGGACGCAAGGCGAAGCATATCCAGCGCTCGCCGCAGTGGAAGAAAGCCATCGTGCAAGTGAGCGAGAAGGATCGCATCCTGCTCTTCGAGGGAGTTGCGTAGCGCTATGCCAGTCAAGACATACAAACCGACGACGCCAAGCCGCCGCGGGATGACCGTAAGCGACTTCGCGGAGATCACCACCGATCGGCCGGAGAAATCGCTGCTGACCGATCTGCGCAAGAGCGGTGGGCGCAACGCGCGCGGCAAGGTAACGACGCGCCATCGGGGCGGCGGGGCGAAGCGCGCCTATCGCATCATTGACTTCAAGCGCGATAAGATTGGCATCCCGGCGCGCGTCGCGACTATCGAATACGATCCCAATCGCTCGGCGCGCATCGCGTTGTTGCACTACGCTGATGGCGAGAAGCGTTACATCCTCGCGCCGGTCGGCCTGCAGGTGGGTGATGAAGTCATGAGCGGGCCAGACGCCGAGATTCGCCCCGGCAATGCGTTGCCACTGGCTAACATCCCGCTCGGTGCGACGGTGCACAATGTTGAGCTGCGGCCGGGCAAAGGTGGTCAGATCGTCCGTTCAGCCGGCGCCAGCGCTCAGGTGCTGGCCAAGGAAGGTGACTACGCCACCCTGCGCATGCCCAGCGGGGAGGTGCGAATGGTGCTGCAGACCTGCATGGCCACAATCGGCCAGGTGGGCAACGTAGATCACAGCAACATCAAGCTGGGCAAAGCCGGCCGCAAGCGCTGGCTTGGCGTCCGACCAACGGTGCGCGGCTCGGCGATGTCGCCGCGCGATCATCCACATGGCGGCGGCGAGGGCCGTTCGCCGATCGGCAAAGACGCGCCGCGCACACCGTGGGGCAAGAAGGCGCTCGGCGTGAAGACGCGCCGCAACAAGCGCACGAATTATCTGATCGTGCGCCGGCGCGAGAAGAAGCGCAAGAAGTAGGAGTTTTAAGTTTTGGGTTTTGAGTTCTGCGCGAACACAAAACCTGAGATTGAGAGCCGTTCAATGTCTAGATCACTGAAGAAAGG
>JBKBID010000080.1:0-10770 GCA_046299515.1 Thermoflexales bacterium
TCGACCGATTCGTTCGTGGTGCGGCCGTTGTTCTTCCCCGGCGGCTCGATCGGCGAGCTGGCCGTCAACGGCACGGTGAATGATTTGGCCATGATGGGCGCGCGGCCGCTCTACCTGACCGCCGGCTTCATCGTCGAGGAGGGGTTGCCGCTGGCGCAGCTTGGCGCGATCGTCGCGCGCATGGCTGCGGCGGCGCGCGCGGCCGGCGCGCGCATAGTGGCCGGCGATACCAAGGTGGTGGACAAAGGCCACGGCGACGGCGTGTTCATCAACACGACCGGCATCGGCCTCATCCCCGACGGCGTGCGCGTCGGGCCGGATCGCGCCCGGCCGGGCGACTGCGTGCTGGTCAGCGGCTCGATCGGCGATCACGGCATGGCCATCATGAGCGTGCGCGAGGGCCTGGAGTTCGAGGCGACGATCGCCAGCGATACCGCGCCGCTGTGCGACCTGGTCGCGGCAATGTTGGCGGTCGCGCCGGACGCGATTCACGCCTTGCGCGACCCGACGCGCGGCGGCCTGGCTGCTGCGCTGAACGAGATCGCGACTGCTTCGCGCGTCGGCGTCCAGATTGATGAGCGCGCGCTGCCGGTGAACCCCGATGTGCAGGCCGCCTGCGACCTGCTGGGCATGGATCCGCTCTACGTGGCCAACGAAGGGAAGCTGGTCGCGTTCGTCGCGCCGGAGGCGGCCGAGGCGATCCTGGCGCGCATGCGCGCCCATCCGCTGGGCCGCCGGGCCGCGATGATCGGGCGGGTGGTGGAGCAGCCGGCCGGGGTGGTGGCGGCGCGCACGGCCATCGGCGGCGCGCGGATCATCCCCATGCCGCTGGGCGAGCAGCTCCCGCGCATCTGTTGAGGGAGGCTCTCACATGGCTGACACCGCTTACCTGATGATCAGCGGCGCGACGACGGCCTATCGCGCCCCGGAGTTCGTCGCCGCGCTCAGCGCCCGCTTTGCGCGCGTGATCACGGTGCAGACGCCGAACGCCATGCGCCTGATCAGCCCGCACGACCTGCGCCGCATCCCCAACAACCAACTGGTGGAGAGCTACTTTGACGCGCGCATCCTGCCGCGCCCGACGCCTGGGCCGGTGTTGTTCGCGCCGTGCAACTTCAACTCGCTCAACAAGCTGGCCGGCGGCGTGGCCGACAACCTGGCGCTGTCCATCGTGGCCGAGATGATCGGCTTCGGGCAGCCGGTCGTCGTCGCGCTGTCGCTGAACGAGCCGCTGTTTGCCCATCCCATCGTCCGGGAGTCCGTCGCAACGCTGACCCGTTGGGGAGTCACGGTCGTCGAGCCGCAGGATGTGGGCCAGGGCCTGACCATGGCGCCGACCGAGGTCGTGCTGAAGGCGTTCTTCGCGCGCGCCGGCGCGGGCGGCTGACGGCCGGCTATTCAGCCGGCGTCGGCGCGTCCGGCTCGATCAGCTCGCGCGCCTTTAATTCGGCCCAGAATGCCGGCGGGATGGGCGCGGCGAAGTCGGCGAGGTTCTGGTCTATCTCGCTCGGCTTCGCCATGCCGACGATCAGCGTTTGCACGGCCGGATGCGCGGCGGCGAACTGCATGGCCGCCGCGCGCAGCGAGACCCCATGCCCGGCGCAGGCGCGCTCGATCATCCGCGTCAGGCGCAGGATCGGCTCCGGCGCGGGCGCATACTGATAGCGCGCGCCCGATTGCGCGCCGGTGGCCAGAATGCCGCCGTTGAAGACCCCGGCGGCGAAAATGCCGATCCCCTTCGACAAGGCGAGCGGAAAGGCCTCGCGCAGCGGCGCCTGCTCCAGCAACGTGTAGCGGCCGGCCAGGATGGCGCAATCGAGCGGGGCATGGCGCGCGAAGTCCACCAGAAAGTCGGTCTGGTTCAGTCCGGCGCCGATGGCGCGGATCACCCCTTGCGCTTTCAGGTCCAGCAGCGTCGGATAGGCTTCGTCCATGATCTGCGCGCGGTAGTCGCCGGCTTCTGGGTCGTGCACGTGGACGATGTCCAAATGCGACACGCCCAGGCGCGCCAGGCTGCCCTCTATGCTGCGCAGCACCGCGTCGCGCGCGTAACTGCGCGCTCCGGCGCCCTGCTGGCCGATGCGGTCCGGGTCGGGCAGCCAACCGACCTTCGTGCTGATCAGAAACCGGTCGCGCGGGACGCCGCGCAGCGCCAGGCCGACGCGGATTTCGGATTGGCCGTTGGCGTAGAAGGGCGCGGTGTCCAGCAGGGTGATGCCGCGCTCGAGCGCGCGATGGATCGTCGCAATCGCGTCGGCTTCGCTCACGCCGTAGCCGAACGTGCGCTCCATCGAGCCGAGCGGCGCGCAGCCGAGGCCGAGCCGAGGGATCGAGAAGGAAAGCCCCACAGTCAGGCAGCGTTCGTGTGACTTGCCGCCGAGAGTCCGCTAGGGCGTCCCAGGCGCAACCGGCGCGCGGCCAAAGCCGGCCCTCATCATGATCCCGCCGCCGGCGTCGCCGTTAAATCGCCCTCGAAGCGCATGAAGAACACGGTCATGGTCGTTTCGCCCTCGTTGCGCGTCGCTGCGAGGATGAGTACGGATTGATTCGTGGGGTTCTGCTTGCCGAACAAGCAGAAGGTTGCGCCGATGCTCGACGCGTCGCTCGCGCCGGAGCAGCCCGGTTGATCCGCCATGTTCCAGCCCGCGGCTTGCATGCGCTCGTTGGTGTAGAACGCCTTTACGTCGTCCGGCGTCTTGGCCGACGTAAAGGCCACGACCTCGAAGTTATCTATGCGCACGCCTTCGCTCGCCACCGATGCCCTGACAAACGCCTGCATCGCCAGCCTGACCGGCAGCGGCAGATCGATGTTCTCCTTGGTCATGCCCTCCATGACCGGCACGTCGGCCCACATCGCGCCGGCCCGTGCGCCGCCCCCGCCGACTAACGAGCCGATAAGCCCGCAGCCTGAGGTCACAAGCAATGTGAAGGCGAGCGCAATCGAGATCGTGATCGTTCTTGTCTTCATGAGAAATCTTCCTTTGGCCCTTCTATTTGCGAACCGCTCGCTTTCAATCCTAGCAAAGATCGGGCATTTGACAAATCGGGCGATACATCGTTTGTCACGGCGGCGTGTTGTTTGACCGGGGCCGGAGCATGAGGCGGCCGAGTCCGGTTTCTAAGGGAAGACCCGCTTTGCGCCCGCGCGCAGGAGCGCTGCGCGCAGCGCTTCGGCATGTGCGGCATCGCGCGCCAGGGCGATCATGTTGCCGCCGCGCCCGCCGCCGCTCATCTTCGCGCCCAGCGCGCCGGCTGACCGCGCGGCGTCGCACAGCGCGTCCAGCTCCGGGCACGATACGCCGAGCTGTTGCAACAGCGCGTGATTGGCGTTCATGGCGCGGCCGAGCTGCTCCAGGTCGCCGCGCTCCAGCGCCTCGCGCGAGGTGTGCGCCAATGCGGCGATCGCATCGAAGCAGCCCTCGATGCGCTCTCGGTCTCGCTCCCACGCGGCGCGCACAGCGCCGACGGGGATGCGCGTCGGCGTGGCGATGCCGGTGTCGGCGATGACCAGCGGCAACCCGGCGACGATCTGCGCGTCGAGCAGCTCCGGCGGCTTCCCGCGCGCGAACCACACCGGCTGCTCGTAGGCGATCACCGTGTTGTCAATGCCGCTGGGCGAGCCGTGATGCAACTGTTCGACTTCATAGGCCAGCCGGCTCGCCTCTTCCGGCGGCAGCGCGCGGTCGAAATACGCGGCGATCGCTCGTCCGATGGCGACCGACACCGCCGCGCCGCTCCCCAGGTTTGCGCCGACCGGGATATCGGATGCCACGGTCAGCGTAGCGCGGGGCGGCCGTTGGCCGAATAACTCGAACGCGGCCAGCGCCGCGCGCGCCAGCGGGTTGCGCGTCAGGCGCGAGTGACGCCACAGCGAGACGGCGACGCCGACGTCGGGCGCGACGATTGTGAAGGCGCGCCGGCCGGCTTCGATGCGCGCGCGCGCGCGCAGCGTCGGCAACGGCAGCGCGATGGCCGGCCGGCCATACACCACGGCGTGTTCGCCGCACAGAATCACTTTGGCGCAAGCGCTGCGCTCCACAGTTATCGCCTGTTCGACCCCTGCCATTCGGTCATTAGCTCCTCCGCGATTTTGCCACCTTGTAGATTTGCTCGCTTCCCGCTACACTTCCGCGCGATGAATCGCCGATCTTTCCTCGCCGGCCTGATTGCGGGCAGCCTTGGCGTGTTGGCTGCTCCGGCAAGCGCGGTCTTCGCCGCGCAGGGCGCCCCCGGCGATAAGATCATCAAGGGGCGCGGGCGCGAGATCTTCGTCAGCATCAGCCGCCAGCGGCTGTGGGCATACGAGGATGGCGACGTAGTCATGACCTTCCTCATCAGCAGCGGCGAGCCGAAGCGCGGCACGCGCCAGGGCAACTTCCGCGTGCAGAGCAAGATACCCGAGGCTTGGTCTAACGTGTGGCAACTGCGCATGCCGTATTGGATGGGCATCTATACCGTTGGGACAGTCGAGAACGGCATTCATGCGATGCCGATGCTCAAGAACGGCGCTTTGGTGCGGTGGCCGGTCGGCTACCCGGCGTCGTTCGGGTGCATCGTCGCCAATACCGATGACGCAGCCGCGCTGTATCGCTGGGCGCCGCTGGGCGCGCCTGTGTATATTCGGCGATAAGGGGTATCGCGGCGTCGGTCATCACGTTCGGCGATTATGGCAAAGTTTATCCGGCGCATGCTCGGCGTCCTGGCCATGCCCCCGCGCAACGGCCGGCCGGTGAATCGGCGCGCCGGCGCGCCGGTCGCCATCCGGCCCCGATAACAACCGGTGATCCTCTTCGTCTCACCGCACCTCGACGATGTCGCCTTGTCCTGCGGCGGGCTGGTTTATCGCCTCGCGTCTGCCGGTCAGTCGGTCGTCATCGCGACCGTGTGCACGGCGGATCGGCCGGCGGATTGGCCGTTGTCGGAGGCCGCGCAGCATGAACATCGGCAATGGCAGCTCGGCGACCGGCCCTATCAAGGCCGACGCGCCGAAGATGTGCGCGCCTGCCGCCTGTTGGGGGCGACGCCGGTACACCTCGACCTGCTCGACGCCATTTATCGCCGGGACGCGCGCGGCGCGCCGCTCTACACCGATGACTTCATCGGCGGCGCGGTTCATCCCTGCGATTGGCAGGTTCAGCTCCCCAAGGTGCAGGCGGCGCTGGCCCCGCTCGTTCAGGCTGCGACGCAGGTCTATGGCCCGTTGGCCATCGGCGGGCATGTCGATCACGTCGTCGTCCGCCGCGCCGTCGAATCGCTGGCCGGCCGATCCGCCATGCGTTACTACGAGGACTTCCCCTACGCAGACAAATTCGCCCAATTCGACCCGCCGCGGGGGTGCGCCTTTGAGCGGATTGCGTTGACCGCGCGCGAAGTGGACGCGCGCATTCGCGCCATTGCGTGCTATGCATCGCAGTTGTCCGCCGTGTTTGGGTCGGCTGCGGCGATGCCGGAGCGCGTGCGCGGCTACGTATCGCGGGCGGGGGGTGAACGTTACTGGTTCGTCGTTGACTCGACCGGCGCGGATAAGTAATATAGCGAGCGATGCTCATTTCACGTCGCAAACTGCTGAAGCTGACCGGCAGCGTGGCTGCGGCCATGGCCGCGCTGCCGTTGACCCACCTCACGCATCTGTTCGCCCATCAGATGGACTTGGAAATCGAAAATGAGCCGGAGCCGGATGCGCCGCCGGCGCCGCTGGGGCGCGTGGCAAACTGGAAGGTGAACATCCGCGCCGCGCCGCAGACGCGCGCTCGGCTCATCCGCTCGGCCAAGCGCGACGAGGTGTTGCGGCTCTATGCCCAGGTGACCGGCGACGCCGAGATGCCCCACAACGACATCTGGTACAGGACCGACGACGGCTACGTTTATTCATCCTGGGTGCAGCCGGTGAACGACATCAAGAATCCGCCGGAGCCGATGCGCGCGGCGGAGAAGTTCTGGGGCGAGATCACCGTGCCGTTTAGCGACGCGCGCGTCGCGCCGGATCCCAACGCGCGGCGATTCGCGCGCCTGTATTACACCGGCGTCTTTCGCGTCATCGCGGCTGCCCAGGATGCGGCGGGCGAATGGTGGTATCGCCTACAGGACGGGGTGACCTTTAGCCCGGGGCCGTATGTGCCCGCCGCGCACATCCGGCGCTTCGACCCCGCCGAGCTGACCCCGCTCTCGCCGGACGCCAAGGACAAGCGCATCGTCATTGACCTGAGCAAGCAGCTCATGACGGCGTATGAGGGTGAGACGCCGCTGCTCGTCTCGCGCGCGGCGACCGGCTTCGGCCCCTTTCAAACGCCCAAAGGCCAACACCGCATCATCCGCAAACGCGCCACGTCGCGCATGATCGGCGGGACGGGCGCGGACTACTACGACCTTCCCGGCGTGCCCTTCCCAAGCTACTTTACGTGGAGCGCGATCGCCATTCACGGCGCTTATTGGCACAATGACTTCGGCCGGCGGCGCAGCCATGGCTGCGTCAATGTGCCGGCGCCGGTGGCGCTGTGGGTCTGGCGCTGGACGACGCCGGCGCAGCCCTACGATGTGGTCGAGATTCGCACGCAGGACCCGACGGCGACGCCGGTGTTTGTGATCTAGACGGATGAGCCGCCTGCGGGCGCGCCCTGTGGCGTCCGCGCTTGTGGCGCAGAACGGCAAAACGCCCGCCCTTCTGGCGAAGCGCCGAGAAAGGCGGGCGTTTCTGTGGGGTGCCTAGACGGTCTCGAACCCTCAACCTCCTGAGCCACAGTCAGGCGCTCTGCCATTGAGCTATAGGCACCGCGTTGCGAAGGCGATTTTAACACATCCCCGCGTCGCGATGGATTGCTTCGCGGGGCGAGGCGCAGGCATAGCCCCGCGTTACTCCAATACCAACGTCCCATCGCGGGCGTCCACGCGCACCGTATCCCCCTCTCGGTAGCGTCCCTCCAGGATGGCCATCGAGAGCGGGTCTTGCAGCTCGTGCTGGATGGCGCGCTTGAGCGGCCGGGCGCCGAAGGCCGGGTCATAGCCCACCTGGGCCAGGTGGCGCTTCGCCGCCGGCGTCAGCTCCAGCGCCAGCTTGCGTTCGGCCAGCAGCCTGCGCAGCCGGTTGAGCTGGATGTCCACGATTTGCTCGATGTGTCGCTCGTCCAGCGGGTGAAAGACCACGATCTCATCAATCCGGTTCAGGAACTCCGGCCGGAAGAAGCGCTGCAAGCGGCGCACGAGCTCGTCGCGGCTGAGGCGCTCCAAGTCCTCGCCGGCCAGCAGGTTGCTGGTCATGATCACGACCGTGTTGCGGAAGTCCACCGTGCGGCCTTGGCCGTCGGTCAGCCGGCCGTCGTCCAGCAATTGCAAGAGCACGTTGAAGACTTCCGGGTGGGCCTTTTCGATTTCGTCGAACAGCACCACGGCGTAGGGTCGGCGGCGCACGGCTTCGGTGAGCTGGCCGCCCTCCTCGTAGCCCACGTAGCCCGGCGGCGCGCCGATCAGCCGGCTGACGGTGTGCTTCTCCTGGTACTCGCTCATGTCAATGCGCACCATCGCCCGCTCGTCGTCGAACAGGAACTCGGCCAGCGCCTTGGCGGTTTCGGTCTTGCCCACGCCGGTGGGGCCGAGGAAGATGAACGAGCCGATGGGGCGGTTGGGGTCTTGCAGGCCGGCGCGCGCGCGGCGCACGGCGTTGCTCACCGCGCGCAGCCCATCATCCTGGCCCACCACGCGCTCGCGCAGGCGTTCCTCCATCTTCACCAGCTTGTGCATCTCGCCCTCCAGCAATTTAGTGACCGGGATGCCCGTCCAGCGCGAGACCACCGCGGCGACTTCGTCCGGGCCGACTTCTTCTTTGAGCAGTGGGTTGCCCTTTTGCAGTTCGGCCAGGCGGGCCTGGGCCTGTTTGAGGTTGGCTTCCAGCTCGCGCAGGCGGCCGTAGCGCAGCTCGGCCGCCCTGGCCAGGTCGGCGTCGCGCTCGGCCTGTTCGATCTGCACGTTGGTCTGCTCGATCTGTTCGCGGATCGCGCGCACTTCCTGGATGGCGGCCTTCTCCTGCTCCCACTGCGCGCGCAGCGCGTTGCTCTTCTCGCGCTCGCCGGCGATCTCCGCTTCGATCTTGGCCAGGCGTTCCTTGCTCGCCTCGTCGGTCTCCTTCTTCAGCGCCTCGCGCTCGATCTCCAGTTGGAGGATCTTGCGGTCAATCTCGTCCAGCGCGGTGGGCTTGGAGTCAATTTCCATCTTCACCCGGCTGGCCGCCTCGTCAATCAGGTCAATGGCCTTGTCCGGCAGTTGGCGGTCGCTGATGTAGCGCGCGCCGAGCGTCGCCGCGGCGATGACCGCGGCGTCTTGGATGCGCACGCCGTGATGGATTTCGTAGCGCTCCTTCAAGCCGCGCAGGATGCTGATGGCGTCCTCGACGCTCGGCTCGTCCACGAACACCGGCTGGAAGCGTCGCTCCAGCGCGGCGTCCTTCTCGATGTGCTTGCGATACTCGTCGAGCGTGGTCGCGCCGATGCAGTGCAGCTCGCCGCGCGCCAGCATCGGCTTGAGCAGGTTGCCGGCGTCCATCGCGCCTTCGGCCTTGCCCGCGCCGACGACGGTGTGCAACTCGTCAATGAACAGGACGATCTTGCCGTTGGAGGCGGCGACCTCCTTCAGCACGGCCTTCAGGCGTTCCTCGAACTCGCCGCGATATTTGGCCCCGGCGATCAGCGCGCCCATGTCCAGCGCGATGATGCGCTTGTCCTTCAGGCCCTCCGGCACGTCGCGCCGGATGATGCGCTGCGCCAGCCCCTCGGCAATGGCGGTTTTGCCCACGCCCGGCTCGCCGATCAGCACCGGGTTGTTCTTGGTGCGCCGGCTGAGGATCTGGATCACGCGGCGGATTTCCTCATCGCGCCCGATCACCGGGTCGAGCTTGCCCTGCTGCGCGAGCTGGGTCAGGTCGCGCCCGTATTTCTCCAGCGCCTGGTAGGTGGCTTCGGGGTTCTGCGAGGTGACGCGCTGGCTGCCGCGCACCTGCACCAGCGCGCGCAAGATCGCGTCGCGGGTGATGCCGTTGGCGTTGAGGATCTGCGCAGCGGCCGGCGTGCGGCCGCTGCGCGCCGCCGTCGGATCGGCTATGGCCAGCAGCAAGTGCTCGGCGCTCACGAAGTCGTCGCGCATTTGCTTGGCCTCGGCCTCGGCGCGGTCGGTCAACGCGCTGACCTCGCGCGAGAGGCGCACCTCGCCTACGGCGCCGCTCACCTTGGGCTTATTGCGCAGCTCGCGCTCCACCAGGTCGGCGATGCGCGCGGGGTTAGCGCCGGCGGCCTGGATGATCGGCGGGACGATCCCCCCATCCTGTTGCAACAAAGCAAGCAGCAGATGCTCCGGCTCGATGTTCTGCTGGCCGTACTCCTGCGCCAGCGATTGCGCGCCGAGCAGCGCCTCCTGCGCCTTCTCGGTGTATTGATTCAGATTCATGTCGCCTTCCCTTTCCAACAAAACAGCGGACGCAATCGCGCTCGCCGTAAACCTCGTCGTGTCATCATAAATCCGCGCGTCAGAGCCACGTTGGAGCATCGCTAGCGCTTCGTTGGCGCGCCGGCGTTTGCGCGGCGCGCGATACGCCTTACAATGCCCAAATGCCCAAATCCCGGATGCAAGACATGCGAACGCGGCTTGCGCGTCTCGCCCGACCGACCTGCCTGGCGTCGCTGCTCCTCGCCGCCTGCGCATCGGGCAGAGGCGCGGATCTGTCGAGTGAGGCGACCGGCCGGATTCTCACAGCGGTCGCCACGCGCGCGACGACGACCCCGGCGCCTACCCCGCGCGCTGCGGCGTCTTCTGCCGCCTCGCCGACCCCGGCTGAACCGACGGCGACGCCGCCGCCGCCGATGGTCTTCGCGCGCTGCATCGTGCGCGCCGAGTCGCCCATGCGCCGAGAGCCGCAGGACGCCGCCCAGGTCACCGCCCCGCTGCAGTCGAGCGACATCGTCACCGCCTACGGTCGCACGGCGAACGGGCAGTGGATCCTCATCTGGAACCGCGAGGTCGCTTTTGGCTGGATCCCATCCGGCGTGCTGGGCTGCAGCGCGCCGTTCGAGGACTTGCGGCCCACCGAGCCGGACGTGCTGCTCACCCCTCGCCCGACGGCCACGCCGCCTGCGCTGATGGCCGGCGCGAAGATGGCCGCGCCGACGCCGGCAGCCGTCGCCGCCGCAGCGACGGAGACGCCCACGCCGGCTGCGACGCCGACGCCCGAGCCGACCGCGGCCGAGGCGTCGCCCGCTCCTGCGCCGGAAGCCACCGCGCCGGCCGCGGCGACGCCGACGCCCGAAACGGCGTCCCCAACCCCCGCCGTCGCGGCGACCGAGCCGCCGGCCGGGCCGCTGGCGTGCGTCGTTGCGATCGATCGGGCGTTGAACCTGCGCGCCGGCCCGGACCGCGCCGCCCGGTTGCTCGGCCAACTGCGCCCCGGCGCAACGTTCAACGCCGCCGGGCGCAACGCCGACGCCACTTGGCTTTACGGCGCAACGGCGCGCGGCGACTTCGCCTGGGTGATCGCGTCTGCCCTGCGGTGCGAGGGCGACCCGGGCGGATTGGCGGTTGTCGCCGGCAACTAACGACGCCTCGCTGCCGGCGCGCGCGGCGCGACCGGGCGCGTTTCTGACGAGGGGCAGGCGCAGCCAAGGGGGCGGGCGCAGGCAGCGCCTCCGCCCGCCCGCCGGCGAGGAAACCTGACGACTTCCCGACGACTTTCCACCAATTGCCCTACGCAAAGTTGTTTTTAAGTATTTTCTATGAGATTTCTTATTAAATTAG
>JBKBID010000081.1:0-10741 GCA_046299515.1 Thermoflexales bacterium
CGGCGCAGCGACCAACGGCGACGATGCGATCCGTTCAACGCACGCCGCCAACGAGCGCGCGGCTTGGCCGGCGCACGGCGCTTGTCCCGGCGGCAAGCCGGACGTGTGCGCCAGCAACTGGCGCAGCGTGATCGCAGCCTTGTCGCCGTCAAAGCCCATCAGGTAATCCGAAGCGCGCTCGTCGAGGTGCAGCGCGCCATCGCCGATTAACGACGCGATCACTGCTCCGCTCACCCATTTTGACCCCGAAGCGACGGCGACGCGCATATCGAGGGAGTAGCTGCCGAACGCGCGTTCGTAAATCAGCGCGCCGCGATGAGCAACCGACAAGGCAGCGCCGTTGAGCGGCGCGCGCTCGATCAAGCGCTGAATGTGCGCCTCGATCTTGGAGAAGTCGTAGATCACGCAGCCGATTATCGCCGCCGACTCGACCATGAAGGCCGGCGTTTACCCTGTCTCGGCGCGCGAAATCAGGTATCCTTGAACACATGTCAATCACGATTCGCATCCCCACCCCGCTACGACCGTATGTGGGTGGAGCGAAAGAGATCACCGGCAACACCGGCACCGTCGCCGAAGTGCTCGCCGCGCTGAGCGCGACCTACCCCGAACTAAGGCGCCACCTGTTCAACGAAGAGGGCAAGTTGCGCTCGTTCGTCAACGTGTATCTCGGCGACGAGGACATCCGCTATTTGCAGGGGACGGACACGCCGGTCCCCGACGGCGCGATGTTGAGCATCGTGCCGAGCGTGGCAGGCGGCATCGCGCCGGCGCCGGTCATTGCCGAGCCGAGCGGCGTACACCTCTCCAACGACGAGATCCGCCGCTATTCGCGCCACCTGATCCTGCCCGAGATCGCCATGAGCGGCCAAAAGAAGCTCAAGCAGGCCAGCGTGCTGCTGGTCGGCGCAGGCGGGCTGGGCGCGCCGGCGGCGATGTACCTGGCCGCGGCCGGCGTCGGCCATCTCGGCATCGTGGACTTCGACGTGGTGGACGAGTCGAATTTGCAACGGCAGATCATCCACGGCCAAAGCACCGTTGGCAGGCCCAAGCTGCAGAGCGCCGCGCAGCGCATCAAAGACATCAACCCCTTTGTGGAAGTGACCGGCTATGAAGAGCCGCTGACCAGCCAGAACGCCCTGCGCATCTTCGCCGACTACGACGTGATCGTGGACGGCACCGACAACTTCCCCACGCGCTATCTGGTCAACGACGCCTGCGTGTTGCTCGGCAAGCCGAATGTGTATGGCAGCATCTTTCGCTTCGAGGGCCAGGCCTCGGTGTTCTGGGCCAAACACGGCCCGTGCTACCGCTGCCTATACCCGGAACCGCCGCCGCCCGGCCTGGTGCCCTCGTGCGCAGAGGGCGGCGTGTTGGGCGTGCTGCCCGGCGTGATCGGCGTGATTCAGGCGACCGAGGCGATCAAGCTCATCACCGGCATCGGCGAACCGCTGATCGGCCGGCTGCTGCTCTACGACGCGCTGGAGATGCGCTTTCGAGAGTTGAAGCTGCGCAAAGACCCGGCCTGCCCTATCTGCGGCGAGCGCCCCACGGTGCGCGAGCTGATAGACTACGATGCATTCTGCGGCGTGCCATCGCGCAACGCGGCAACGCCGGACGCCGGACACAGCGTGCCGGAGATCACCGTTCACGAACTCAAGCAACGCATCGAAGCCGGCTTAGAGAAGACCAACACGATCCTGGTTGACGTGCGCGAGCCATACGAATGGCAGATCGCCCACCTGGACGCCGCGCGGCTCATCCCGAAAGGTGAGATTCACAATCACCTGCACGAGCTGAGCCAGGCCGACGAAATCTTGGTCTATTGCCGCAGCGGCGCGCGCAGCGCCGACGTGGCGAGGTTCCTGATCAACGACGTCGGCTTTCGTAAGGTGAAGAACGTCAAGGGTGGCATCCTGGCCTGGGCGCGCGAGATTGACCCGCGCATGCCGGTGTATTGATCGCCCATCAACGCACGGCGGCGGCTAAGTTGGCCGCGCCGGCGAAGGCGATGGCCGCGCCGGCCAGGGCCAACACGACCGGCGCAACCCACAGCCGCAGCGGAGAGGCGACCTGGGCAATCTCTGGGTAAGTCGGGTCATAGATCACCGTCACCTGCTCGCCGACTTCGTGGTCCGCGGCGCGCGCGAGCGGCGCCTCGACCGACCGGCCGTCGCGCGTAGTGAACCGCAGCGCAGCCGGGCGAGACGACGCCCCGTCGCCTTGCGGCGCGCTCGACGCATGAACGGTCGCCGTCGCCGAGTAAGACAGCGAACGTCGCAGCAAAACGACGCCGGCGGCGGCCAACAAGCAGCCAACGACGATGAGCGGCATGGCGATTATCAAGCGCACAGGATCCATAGCTAATAGTGTGAACTCATCTTGCGCAACCGGCAACCCACCCGAACGCCCTGACCTCGGCATGGACCTCCCTCATGACCAACTCGAGGCGATCGCGCGACAGGTCGGCACACCCTGCTACGTGTATGACCAGGGGCGCATAGCGCAGAACTACGCGCGCTTGGCCAAAGCGCTTGCGCCCAGCGCAGCGGCCGGTCGCATTTGCTACTCCGTCAAAGCCAACAGCAACCTGTCGGTGTTGCGACTCATGCGCACCCTGGGCGCAGGCTTTGACGTGGTGAGCAGCGGCGAATTGCGGCGCGCGCTGCTGGCCGGCGCGGCGCCGGATAGCATCGTGTTCGCCGGCGTGGGCAAACGCGACGATGAACTGGTCGCCGCGCTGGACGCCGGCGTCGGTTGGATCAACGTCGAGAGCGCCCAGGAGCTGCGCGTCCTAAGCGACTTGGCAACGGCGCGCGGCGTCGTCCAGCGCGTCGCCTTGCGGATCAACCCCGGCATTGACCCACACACCCATCGCTATCTCGCCACCGGCAAACGGGCCAGCAAATTCGGCATCGAGACCGAGGAAGCGCTCTGGCTGGTCGCTCACCGCGCGAACTACCCCGGCATCCGCATCGAAGGCATCCACATCCACATCGGCTCGATGGTGAGCGACGCTGGGCCATATGCAGAGGCCATGCGGGTTGCGCTCGCGGCTGTTGCGCAGTATCGGATGCTAGGCGCGACGATCACGACGCTGAACCTGGGCGGCGGCTTTGGCGTGGCTTACCAGCCCGATCAAGCCGAGGCGCCCATCGAGGCTATAGCGAGCAGCATCCTGCCGTCGGCGCGCCAGGCCGACCTGCGTTTGCTATTCGAGCCGGGCCGCGCCATCGTGGCCGACGCCGGCGCGCTGCTCACCCGCGTGCTCTACACCAAGACAAACGGCGACGTGCGCTACGTCGTAGTGGACGCTGCGATGAACGACTTGATCCGCCCGGCGCTCTACGGCGCAGCGCACCGCGTGTCATGCGTTAAGGAGCAAGCGAGCACGGATGCCATCGGTTCGGCGCATGACGATCTGGCGCAGTACACCGTTGTGGGGCCGGTGTGCGAGAGCGGCGATGTGCTGGCCGAAGGCGTGATGCTGCCGCAGCTACAGCGCGGCGACCTGTTGGCAATTCATCACGCCGGCGCATACGGCATGAGCATGGCCAGCAACTACAATACCCGCCCGCGCGCTGCCGAGGTGCTGGTCGCAGACGGCACATGGAAGGTGATTCGCAGGCGAGAAAGCATAGAAGACCTTGTGGCAGGCGAAGTAGAATGCTTGGCCTGAGCCGGTTGTCGAGGTGGCTGAATCATGTCCGTGCAAAAGACCCCCGACCGTCGCGGCGGCGTGGATAACCCAAAGATTCACTGGGAGGAAGACTTAAGGCCGTTCAGGCGTCTTCCCCGGCAACCACGCGACTATCCACAGCAGCGCGTGCCGGCGATTATTCCCATGGCGGTCAGCTTCGCCCTGGTCGGCGTCGCCTGCTTTCTAGCTGCGTCGTTCGTCAACCAGAACCGCCCGGCGCTGAACTTCAGCGCGCCCACCGCGACGATCCAGATCATCTTCCCCACGCCGACGGAGGAGATTCCGCCAACGGCCACGCCTTACGTTGCCCCGACCGACACGCCCACGCCGCAGCCGACGGCCCCGGCCGAGGAGCAGCTGGGCACAATCGGCGTGGGCGTCCGCGTGGTGATCTTCGGCACCGGAGGCAACGGCCTAAACTTCCGGCGTGAACCCTCGATTACGGCGGAGAGGATCCGCAGTTTGCCCGATGGCGCGATCTACGAAGTCGTCGGCGGGCCGCAGGAGAACGGGGGCTTTGTGTGGTGGCAGTTGCGCGACCCCAGCGACGGGACGATTGGATGGGGCGTGCAGAATTACCTGCGCCCCACGCCGTGAGCGTTGGCGCATCGCGGCGGGGTTAGGCGGGATAGGTGGCGATGCGCTTCTCGGCTACGCGCCGGTTCAGACGCTGCAACCGGCGCGTAATCTCGGCTTTGACGCGCGGCAGATCAATGGTCAGCAGCCGACCGTAGCGCATCAGCAATTTGCCGTCGCAGATCACCGTGTCCACGTCGCCGGCGCGGGCCGAATAGACGAGGTTGGCCACGGCGTCGTAGCGCGGGAAGAGGTGCGCGCCGTCTTGCCGCAGCAGGGCGATGTCGGCCAGCTTGCCTTCGGCCAACTCGCCGATGTCCGGCAAGCGCAACGCCGCCGCGCCGCCGGCGAACGCGATCGTCAGCGCTTCCTGCAGCGGCAGCGTGGTCGAGTCCTTCGCCGCCTGCTTCTGATCGAGCGCCAACAGGCGCATCTGCTCGAGCACATCGAGCGTGTTGCTGCTCACCACGCCGTCGGTGCCGATGCCCACGACGATGCCGGCTTCGCGCATGGCGCGCACGGGCGCCGTGCCCATCGCCAGCTTCATGTAGGTCTTCGGACACTGCGCCACTGCCACGTCGTAATCCTTGAGCATCGCGATGTCTTCGCGCATCAGGCCGATGCCGTGGGCCAGCAACACCGGCACGTCCAGCACGCCGGCCTGTTGCAACATGACCGGTGGGGTCACGCCATGTTGCTTCAAGCTGAGCGCGACCTGCATATGCGTCTCGCTGCAATGAATGTGGATGCCGATGTTCAGCGCCTTGGCGCGCTGCGCGGTGAGCGCCAGGAAGTCGCGATCGCATAGGTAGGGCGAATGCGGCGCAAGCCATGTGGTGATGCGCCCGCCGGCGCCGCCCTGCCAACGTTGCGCGAACTCCACGGTCTGTTCCAGTTTCTTCTCGCCCTCGTGGCCGAAGACGGCCCAGCCGATGCTGGCGCGCGCGCCGGATTCGGTTACCGCCTCGGCGATTTCGTCACAGAAGAAGTAATGATCGGCGAACGTGGTCACGCCGCTCTGGATCATCTCCGCGATGGCCAGCAGCGCGCCCCAGTAGATGTCCTCCGGCTCTTCGTTGCTCTCCAGCGGCCAAATGTAATCGTTGAACCAAGACTCGATGGTGACATCCTCGGCCAGGCCGCGGAAGAGCACCATCGGCGCGTGCGTGTGGCAGTTGATCAAACCCGGAATGGCCAGCATGCCGCCGGCGTCAAGCACCTCGCGCGCTCGGGCGCGGTCAATCGCTCCGGCAGGGCTGATCGCGGCAATGCGGTTGCCGATGATGGCGATGTCGCAGTCGTCGGCGACGGTGTACCGGCCATCCCGACGAACTAGCACATCGCATCCGGCGACCACCAGATCGAACATCGAGAGCGCCTGTAGCATAGCCGGAGTATATTCAGCCCGCTCCGCCGAGCAACACTGCAATCGCGCCTACGATGCGCCTCGATAACCTCCTGCGCTTCGACTACTGGACAGACGCCTCCGTCACCGCGCAGCCCGCCGGGCCGTTCATGTGGCTGGTCGTGGCTATTGGGTTAACGGGTTGCCTCGCTGCTGGTTGGCTGAAACACAGCGGGCGCGCGCCGCGCGATGTCGCCTTCGCCTGGCTCATCGCAAGTGGGTTAGTTGCGCTGGTCGGGCTGGGACGGCTATTCGCGCTCCCCGTGCTCGGCCTAAGAGTCGGCTGGCTGATTGCAGCGCTGCTGGCGCTGGCGCCGTTGGCCAAGCGCGCGCTCGGTCGCGCATGGGCGGACGGGCTTTTGACCGATTGCCTGCGTGCGCTGTCCTTTGGCCCGCCGCGGGCAGCCGGCGATTGGAGCACAACAACCGCAGCAGTGTGGTTGTCCGCTCACCTGCTCGGCCTGGCCATTGTCCTGGTTAACCTGAATCTCCCCATCGTGCTGGCCCCGGCGCTGCTGGCGCTTCTGCTTGCGCCGTTTATCATCTCGGCGGCGC
Organism: Thermoflexales bacterium; assembly: GCA_046299515.1. GTDB lineage: Bacteria > Chloroflexota > Anaerolineae > J036 > Brachytrichaceae > JAAFGM01. The sequence continues at coordinate 6,237 of JBKBID010000081.1, forward strand.
TGAATCGAGCGCGCCGGCGGCCGGTTCGGCTTTGGGCGCTTTCATCGGCGGCGCCATTGACGATCGCCTACCTGACGACGTGCCTGAGCCTCGGCGGCGCGCGACTCGAGGGCGCGCTCAACGGCGTGCTTTCGCCGCTGCTGTCGCTCATCGTGATGTCGGCGTTCGCATTCGTCATCGGCGGGCGGTGGACCGTGCAGGGGTCGGCGATGGACGATCGGGCGTTCGTGCGTCGGAGCGCGCTGCTGCTCGCGGCGGCATCCCTCGGTTGGTCGGCCTGGGCGGCTCTGGCCCTGCGCACCCACGGCGTCACCGGCAGCGACCCGTACGCCTACGCGCAGATGGGTGTGGATTTGGTCACACGGGGCACAGTATTTCATCCTTTTCCGTTGGCGCGCCTCACCTACGCGCTGGACATTCCATCGTATCCGGTTGTGCACGTCGGCTACCGCGTCCCGGACGGCAGCCGTTACGAATCTCCGACCGTCTGGCCGCCGGGCTACGCCGCGTTCACCGGCTTGGCCTATCTGCTCGCCGGCGAGCGCGGCCTGTACCTCGTCACGCCCCTGCTCAACCTGCTCGCGCTCGTCGCGATGGCATGGCTTGCACATCACGCGTCACATGTCGCCTATCAGGGGACAGGCGCTGAGTATCACGTGCCCGGCGCTAAGAGTCATGCAACCCATGAGAGGCAACCTAACGGGCAAGACGAAGCGCGCACAGCGCCCTATGCCGTCGCTGCCCTCACCGTCTTCTTCGGCGCAACGTCGTACCAACAGGCGTCATGGCAGATGACGCCGATGGCCGACATCGCCGCGCAACTGTTCTCGATCCTCGCATTGACGCTGGCCTGGCGGGCGCGCGGCTCGTTGGGGATGGCCGGCCTGAGCGGCCTGGCGCTGGGCATCGCGTTCGACATCCGCTATACACAAGTGCTGATAGCGCCGGCCATTGCGCTGGCCCTTGCGCCGGCGGGGCGCAAGAGGGGAAATTCGACGCGCACCACGCCGAGCAGTTGGCTTGCGCCTTACGCCTTGCGCCTCGCATCCTGCGCCCTGGCAGCCTGGACCGCCGCCCTACCCGTCTTGATTTATCACACCGTCGCGTTCGGGGGGCCTTTTCACGTCGGTTCGGATGAGCTGACGAACTTCTCGCTGGCGCGCCTGCCGGAGACGCTGGGCCGCACAATCCACGAGCTGAACCATTACCGCGAGTTCGGCTGGCTTACGCCGTTGATCTTGATCGGAATCGCGGCGATGTGGCGGCGGAGTCGTCGCGCTTTAGCCATCCTCGCAGCCTACGCAGTCACGTTGTTTCTCTTCCACATCGCCTACGCCTACCTGCGCCTGCGCGACATCCTCTCCATATTCCCAGTCGTGCACCTGCTGGCCGCATTCGGGACGGTGGAGCTATGGCGCGGCGTCTCATCGCTCAGTTTCAGGCGCTTGTCTCCGATTGCTCAACGCCTTGATCCGGCGGCTCATCGCGGCGACGCCATACTTGCGACGCTCAACCAACTGTTAGCCGTCACCGCTATTTGCGCCTTGTCCTACCTGTTCGTGTTGCGCGCGATGGAGACGCTGGCCTTGCCGGTCACGCGCGGCTTTGGCAGCTTTGGCCATCTGGTGCGCGAGCAACGGCTCTCGTTTGATCGCCTACGCCAAATGACGCCGAACCATGCGGCCATCGGCTGCGCGCTGAACAGCGGGGCCATAGATCTGCACGCGGGCCGCATGGCCTTCCGGCCGGCAGCCTGGACGCCGGACGAACTCATCCGCTTCGTGGACGCGCTGCACGCAGAGGGCCGACCGGTGTTCCTGCTGGACGACAGCGCGGAACTGCGCGCCTCATTGGCCACGCTGCGCGCGCGCTACGCCTTGCGCGAGGTCGGTCGCTTGGATGTGCCTTACTACGAAGCCATCGGCGGCGGCTCGCAAAACCGGCGCGCGCCTCTGTTCGAGATCAAGGCGCGCCGGTGAGCGAGCTATGGCCTTAAAATCATTAGGTCAGTCGTGGACCAGGAAATCAGCACTCACGGCGCGCCGCTTCTCGATCTCGCCATTGTCATCCTGAATTACAACACGCGGGAGCTGCTGCGCGATTGCCTGCATTCGCTGCGCGCGCAGGCCGGCCTGCGCTTTGCCGCCTGCGTAGTGGACAACGCCTCGACCGACGGCAGCGCCGACATGGTGGCCGCTGAATTTCCTACGGTGGCGTTGATCCGCAACGCCGCGAACGGTGGCTTCTCCGTCGGCAACAACCTCGGCCTGCAACGCTTCGGCTTCCCGACACGCGGGCAAGCGCGCTACGCCATGCTGCTCAACCCGGACACCGTGACGCCGCCCGATGCGCTGCGCCGGCTGGTCGCCTTCGCCGACGCACACCCGGACATCGGGGTAGTAGGCCCAAAGCTGGTGCTCATGGACGGCTCGCTGGACAAGGCCTGCCGGCGCAGCTTCCCCACGCCGGAAGTGTCGTTCTATCGCCTCATCGGCTTAAGCAGGCTCTTTCCGCGCAGCAAGCGCTTCGGCCGCTACAACATGACCTATCTGGACGAGGACGAGCAGGCCGACGTGGATTCCGTCGTCGGCGCGTGCATGATGCTGCGCGCCGAGGTCATCGCCCGCATCGGGCTGCTCGACGAGCAATTCTTCATGTACGGCGAAGACCTGGATTGGTGTCTGCGCGCCAAGCAGGCAGGCTATCGCGTAGTGTACTACCCTGACGTGACCGTGCATCACGTCAAGCGCGCTGCCAGCCGCACGAGCGCCAAGGCGCAGTATGAGTTCCAGCGCGCCATGTGGCTGTTTTACAAAAAGCACTATCGCGCCAGCACCCATCCGCTGGTGGACAGGCTGGTCCGGCTAGGGCTGGCCATACGCGGCGGGCCGGCGCTGCTGCGCGAGATGGCGCGGGAGCAGTGATAGCAATGATGGAGAGGAGACGACTGAGATGACCCCAGAACAGATGTATCCGTTTCGCATATTCGGCGTCGCCATGACGACGTTCATCTTGTTGTGCGGCTTGGCCGTGGTGCTGCGGCCTAAAAAGAAGATCGTCTCGCCCGGCCACCGCATCGGCAACTTCATCATCTGGATGCTGGGCGAGAAGAACGGCATGCGCATCATTCGGCTGTGCGGCTGGGCGATGGCGCTCGGCGGCGCTGTGGGATTAATCTCGGTGCTGAGCGCACTACTCAGTTCGCCGTAGCCGCCTACGAGCAAAATAGGCGCAGCGCCCACGCCTCGACGGCAGCCACCTGCGGGGCCGCCCCTCAATCGTGGGAAAATGAACGACGATGCAACCGACGTTCTACGTTCGCGATGTGCCGGTATACGGCGACCTGATCCTGTCGCCGATGGACGGGTTTTCCGACCTGCCCTACCGGCTGATCTGCCGCGAATACGGCAGCGCGATGAGCTACACCGAGTTCACGGCATGCGAGGCCATCCTGCGCGGCGCCAAGCCGGCCCTGCGCCAGCTCGACTACGACCCGCGCGAAAAGCCCCAACTCACCTTTCAAATCTTCGATAGCGACGAAGACCGCATCGTGGCCTGCGCGCAGAAGATCGAACAGCTCGGCCCCGGCATCATTGACCTGAACATGGGGTGCTCCGTGAGCAGCGTCAGCGGTCGCGGCGCGGGCGCCGGCTTACTGCGCGACCCGCAGAAGATCGCGCGCATCTTCAGCCGCCTGAGCAAAGCCGTGCGCGTGCCGGTCACCGCCAAGATTCGCCTAGGGTGGGATGCGCGGTCCCGCAATTACCTGGAGGTGGCCAGGATTTTGGAGGACAACGGCGCATCGCTGATCGCCGTGCACGGCCGCACCAAAGAGCAAGCCTACAAAGGCTTCGCCGACTGGGACGCAATCGCCGAAGTCAAACAGGCGGTGAAGATTCCGGTGATCGGCAACGGGGACGTGAAAACCGTCGCCGACATCGCGCGCATCAAAGCGCACACCGGCTGCGACGGCGTGATGATCGGCCGCGCCGCAATCGGCAATCCCTGGATATTCCAGCGCAAAGACCGCCATGAGGTCACCGTCGAGGAAGTGATCGCGCTGCTCAAGCGTCATCTGCGTGCGATGATCGAGTACTACGGCGATCACGGCCTGATCCTCTTCCGCAAGCACGCCGTGAAATACATGCAGGGCATGCCGCATGTGGCCGCGCTGCGCGCGCAACTCGTCACATGCGACAGCGTCGGCGCGTTCCACGAGCGGGTGGACGAATTCCGGCGACGCTACGAGCAGGGCATCCTGCCTGATGAAGCATACGGAACCATCCCCGCCCCAGAAGAGGAGGGCGAGTGGTCGTGCGACCGGGCAGCCGTCGCGTGCGCGTAACGCTGATCTCCAAGGCGCTGGTGGTCGGCGCATATCAGCGCAAGTGCGAACTCATCGCCGCGCATCCCGATATCGCGCTCACCGTCCTCGTCCCGCCGTCGTGGGGCAACCAGCCGCTCGAACGCGCCCACACAAACGGCTACGCGCTCCAGGTCATCCC
>JBKBID010000082.1:0-10590 GCA_046299515.1 Thermoflexales bacterium
GATAGCCCAGCCGTTTATTGCAAAGATTGAACCCTCGCAAAGCAAGCCGGGGCGCTATCCATTTCCCCGATTTGCCGATCGAGGATAGCGATGAAGCGTCCACAAAGCGTCCACACGCGCGATATGAGGGAAGTTGTCGTGCAGAGACGTTGCAATGCAACGTCTTTACGGATAACGCCGGATGATCGGAGCGAACACACGCCGGGGGCGCACATCCACCGCCGGCGCGTCTCGCGTGATGAAACCATCCCGCGCCGCGATAAGCGCGGTGTTCGTCAGGGTGTAGCCGCTCGGCAGCGGGCCGCCCATCGCACGCACCACGATGGTCAAGACCCGCGTGCTCGTCGGCGACACGTCCAGGCCAGACCAGCTCAGCGTCGCGCCGCTCAGGGCATAGCCGGGCGTGGCGCCGAGCAAGGTAAGGCTCATGTGCAACGTGTCGGTCACATCGGCCGTGACGGTGACCGGCGCGCTGTTGCTCAGGGTGATGGTGTAGGTCAGCATATCGCCCATGCGCACCTGCGTCGGGGCCGCGTCCTTGCGCGTATCCGGGTTGTCCAGGTCGGCGACGCCGCCGCCGACCCAGGAGAACACGGCTGTCAGCGCGCGGCTGGCCGTGATGACGAAGCTATAGACCGGCGTCGTAGCGACCGTGCCCTGCGCATCCTCCCAGTGGGTGAAAGCGTAGCCGGGGGCGGTTGTGGCAGTCACTATGGCGGTTGCGGCATACAGGTATGTGCCCGCGCCGGCCAGGCTGCCGCCGGCCGTCGGCGCGGCGTTCAGCGTCAGCTCATGCCGGCTGGCGTTGATGTGGATGGCGAAGGCGTCCATCCCGTTCAGCGGCTGGTTCTGGATGCTGCCATCGGCCTGCACGACGATCCACTGGCTCAGCGGCAGCGGGGCGCCGCTGTAGTAATCCACACACCAGCCGTTGACGAAGGCGTAGCGCGTCACGTCGCAGTAGTAGCCGGCCGGCAGGCCGGTGGTGTAGGTGCGCGTATGGGCGATTGATGCGCCGTTGATCGCCACGTAGCCTTTGTCCCCGCGCCCGAAGGCGATATGGTTGTCGGAGACGTTGACCCAGCCGGTGATCGGCGCGCCGTGCGTCGCGGAGCGGAAGCCCACCATGCCGGCGGTGGACGGGCGGCGGTGCTCGCAGGCCCATTTGCCGTCCTCGTAGGCGGCTGAGCAGTTGGCCGGCCAGTCGCCGGCCGTCTGCGTTGCGCTATAGACCGGGCGGGTGTTCGGCCCGCTGCCGGCCGTGTAGGGCGGCGTCGTGCTGGGCGGGCCTTTGCTGTCGCCGGCGCTGCTGTTGGGATCGTTGCTCCAGTAGTAACTCGACATCACCGAGACGTAATCGCCGTAGGGATGGGCCAGGGCGAAGACGTTGGCGAGCACATGCGCCGCGCCGTCGCGGTGATCCACGATGCACGGCCCGCCGGCGCCGTGGCCGCGCTGGTTGTCGTGGTTGTCGGTGAACACCACGGCGAAGCGACCGGGCAGCCAGTGGCTCAGGGGCAGGCTTTGCAGGTCGCTGAGCTTGCCGCCGCCGCAGTGGTTGAACTTCTCGCCCACCAGTTGCGAATAGTAGAACTCGGTCACATCGCCGTAGGGCGTGTATTCAAACGAGCGCACGCGCTCGCTGGTGTTGGTGTCAATTACCTCGCCGAAGACGTAGAACGAGCCGGCAAGGCCATCGAGGATCGCGGCCAGCTCATGCGCCGGGATATGCTTCGCCGCGTCTATGCGGAAGCCCTTCACCCCCATGTTGAGCAGCGATTGCATGTAGCCGGCCACCCGCGCCCGCACGCCGGCGTCGCTCAGCTTGAGGTCGGCCAGGTTCAACAGCTCGCACGTCTGCACTTGGCGGCGGTCGGTGTAGTCCACGATGTTGTGCTGGCTGCCGTCGGTGGCGGTCGGATTCGTGCCGCAGTAGTTGAAGTCGGCAGGGCCAAACAGGCCGGGGTAGCTGTAGTGCGAGAAGACCGCGCCGGCCGAGCCGGTCTGGGTGATGGCGTCGGGGTGCAGGCCGGTCATGTGGTTGATGACCGCGTCCACGATTACATCCACCCCCAGGCTGTTGCAGGTGTTCACCATGCTTTGGAATTCGGCCAGCGTCCCGCTGCGGCTGCTCTGCAAGGTGTAGCTCACCGGCTGATAGCGCACCCACCAGGGGTAGTCGCTGGCCGGATCGCCGAACATGTCGGCTGTGGGCACAAGGTGCTCCTGCGGCGGGGAGACCTGCACGCCGCGATAGCCTTTCTGGGCCAGGAAGTGGCACTCCTTTTCGATGTCGGCCCAGCGCCACTCGAACAGATGGACGAACGCGCCGCCGGGTGGGGCAGGGCGCGGGTCGCCGGCCGGCACGATCGTGATCAGCCCGTCCCCCTGATCGTCGTCGAGCGGGTTGCCGTTGATGTCGTAGGTATCCACCTTCCACTTTTTGTCCTCGTCGGCCTTGTGGCAGTAGGCCGTGAAGCCGTAAGTGCCGGGCGGCAGCGCCTCCAGCGTGGCCTTCGGGATGGTGGCTTTGTATTCGTCATGCGTGCTGGGCACATCCACGCCGGGCGCTGGGTTATAGCTCATCGGCAAATCCTGCCAGGGGTCGCCGTAACGTCCCCAGTGCAGCGCGCAACTAATGCCCGGCCCCTGGCCCGGCGCGTCGGTGACGCCCGGCTCGTACACCTGCACATACACGTCGAAGCCGGCCGGCGCGAAGCTGCCCTGCGCGATGGCGTGCGCGACGCCGCCGCGCGGCCATAGTTTGCCCACCCAGTCAATCGTGCTGGGCGGCAGGCTGATCGCAGGCGGCGTCTGCGTCGAGACGAACACCGCCGTCGTGCGCGGCGGGAGGGTGAACGCGCCGGTCGCGCTGTTGAAGCTGGCCTGTTGAACGATCGGGTCATCGTCAATCCCATCGGCGAGGAGCGGATGCAACTGCATGTTTGCATCGCCGACCAGCGCGGTGATGGTGTATGTCTGTGTGGCGCTGTGCGCGTTGAACAGCACGACGATGTGTTCCCAGTTCGGGTCGAGGTCGGGCGCTGCGTCGTCGCGCAGCATCATCACGATCAGCGCGTCGTGGGTGGGCGCGGTGTTGGTGAAGAACACGCGGCTGTTGATGTCGGCCTGATTGCGCAGGCGGAAGAGTGGGCTGCTGGCGCGCACGCGCAGCATCTCGCGCATGTGGGCGGCGGCCTGCTGGATGTGCGCGCCGGCCGGTTTGAGCGCCGCGTTGTTCAGCAGCGGCGTCATGATGCCCCAGCGCGTCTGGTTATCCCACGCCGGCGGCAGCCCTTTGGCGAAGTTGTTGTCTGTGTAGGTCCAGTCTATCTTGTTGAACCAGTCGCCGCTGTCGTAGCTGTTGCGGTCGAGCGACTTGCTGCGCAGCAAATCCTGGCCGAGGTGGAAGAACGGCACGCCCTGCGCCAGCGCGACCAGGCTCAGGCCGAGGTTCTGCGCGCGCACGCGCTCGGTGATCGTGGCGCTGGGCACGACGTAGCTGCCGGCGCCGCACGCGCCGGGGTCGCCGGCGCCGTTGGGCAGCTTAAAGACGTTCTGATCGAACAGCGTCTCGTTATCGTGCTTCTCCACATAGTTCACGGCTTCTTGCGGGTCGGCGGTGAAGGCGTCGCCGCTGCCGCGCAGCCCGCTGCGGAGGTTGGCCATGGCCTGGTGCAGGTCGCTCTGCATGCGGTTGTTGTAGCAGTAGCCGTTCCACTGGTAGCTCAGGCCGTTGATGAAGCCCTGACGGCGGACTTGCAGCGGGTCGGCGCTGTAGCCGCCGTGCGCGGCGTCGCGCAGCCGGTCGTTGAACACGCCGATGCCCGTGCCGGCCATTGCGCCCATCCTGGCGTAGTTCAGGCCCTTGTCCTTCGCGCTGCCGAAATCCCACCCTTCGCCGTAGAGATACAGCGTCGGCTCGATGGCCAGCAGCGTTTGTTTCAGGGAGAGCATGTTGGAGACGGTGTGCAGGTTCATCAAGTCGAAGCGGAAGCCGTCCACTTTGTAGTCCTGCGCCCAGCGCGTCAGCGTGTCGCGCATCAGCTTCTCCATCATGGCGTATTCGCTGGCGGTGTCGGCGCAACAGGAGGAGGTTTGCACCGTGCCGTTGAGATTCATGCGGTGGTAATACCCTGGCACAATTTTGTCCAGCACGCTCTTGTCCTGCTGACCGAAGGCGGCGGTGTGGTTATAGACCACGTCCATCGTCAGGCGCAGGCCGTTGTCGTGAAGCGCCTTCACCATCTCGCGGAACTCGCGCACGCGGGCGACGCCGTGCGGGTCGCTGGCATAGCTGCCGTCGGGCGCGCCGAAGTGCAACGGGTCGTAGCCCCAGTTGAAGCCGTCGGTGTGGCGTGTGGCGCTGATGATGGCCTGCGGCTGGTTGCTATCCGGCGCATAGCCGGTGGGGTCGGGCGTCGGCGCGCGCGGCACGGCGTCTTCCGGCACCGTGGCGAAATCGAACGCCGGCAGGATTTGCACATGCGTCAGGCCGGCCTGCCGCAGTTGCTTCAGGTGATTCATGCCGGCGGAGAGCGGGCGCGTCGCGCCGTCGTAGGTGAACGCAAGATACCCGCCGCGATGCTCGACCGAGAGCACGCCGGTGTCGTTGATGCTGAAGTCGCGGATGTGCAATTCGTAGATGCTGATGTCCTCCGGCGCGGACAGCGGCGGGCGGGCGTGCGCGTCCCAGCCGGTCGGCTTTAGGTCGGCGTCGTTTAGGTTGACGAACTGCGCGCGCGGGTCGTCGGGTGCGGCCGTGTCTGCCGAGAGCGAGACGGCGTAGGGATCGCTCACCAGGTTGGTCACCACGGCGTCCAGCTCCGGCACATACACCGTCACCTCGAACAAGTAGAACTGGCGATCCCAGCTCGCGTCGCCGGCGACGCTCCACACGCCGCTGGAGGGGTCGAGCGTCATGGTGTGCGTGACATAGGCGGTCGCCGTCGCCGTGATGTAGCGCCGCAGGACCACGTTCTGCGCCGTCGGCGCCCACAGGCGGACGATCGGCGCGCCGCCGCTGTAGCTCACCCCCAGCGTCTGTGAAACGGCCGCGCCGGCGTAGAGCGCATCGAGCACACTTTGAATCTGCGCGGCGCTGGCGTCAATCACCTGATCGGCGCTGTCCAGCGCTGCCACGATCACCTGACCTTTCAGCACGTGCGGCACGCTCAGCACATCGCCTGGCTGCAAAGTCAGGCGCGTCAGACCGTTGGCGTTGGGGTTCTTCGGGTAACTTGCGCCGTTGATCGCGCCGGCCGCAGTCAGCGCAAAGTAGGGCGAGCTGGTGGTTGCGCCGCCGCCTGGCTCGTAATACAGGCGATAGCTTGCGCCGGCCGCGCCGTTCCAGGCGATCACGCCCGGCTCCAGCCAGATCGCCCGTTTGCCCGACCAGCTCAGGCTGCCGCCGCCCGATTGCACGGTGTAGCTGAAATAAGCGCCGTCGCTTTCGCTCCACGTCGTTTGATACTGGCTCACGGCGCGGTCGGCCGGCGCGCCGCTGATGCGCCCCCAGGCCGCTGAAAGCGTCCCGTCGCTGATGTAGATGACGTAGTTCACCACTGCGCCGGCGGCTTGCTGGGGCAGCGTGGCGACCCAGGTGCGATTGGGATGGTGATACTTGGAGAACGTCGCCGTGACGACGGCGCCGTTGGTCTTGTTCGGCGCGCTGCCGTCGGTCGTGTAGACCACGTAGATGGTTTTGCCGGTGGTGTCGTAGTCGAAGTTGATGTAGAGGTCCGCCTGGTCGCCGGCGGTGATGGTGGACTGGCCGGCGTTCAGGCTGGTGGACGCCTGGCGGAAGTTGGGCGGCGCAGTGTAGGCGCGCGGGTGCGCGCCGTCGGTGTAGCCGATAGACTCGCTGACGAAGTGGCCGGTTCCGCTCCACAGCGGCGCGCTGCGGGTGGGCGAGACGCCGAGAACGCTGCTCATCAATACAACCAACGACACAACGAGATGCGCCCATCCGCGCCGCACACTTCCAGATTTCATCTGTCGCTCCTGATAGCCAGAATTATGGTGGTAGGTCGCGCGTCTTTATGCGCAGTCAGCGCGGCCCAGGCCGATTCTATTCAGCAGACGGCTATTTGCACGGGGATATTTCCAGACGCTCCGGGCTCCGGGCTTCTACCCTTCCACGCTCCGCCGCTCCGGTACACCGGCAATGTGACAGTCACTGAAGGACCTTAAAATGCAGCCTTTGGGATAGACAATTGATATTAGCTTGCGTCAGTCGCTTTTGCTAACAGCGCCGAGGGCAGTCGCTGCGACTAGGCCAGCAACGCGAGCAGGGAGCAGCCGGCGGCAACAAGAAGTTGCTGGCAACAGTCATGGGTTTGCCAACTACTCACGACAATCAACCCTGTAAGCATCCAGTTCCCATCTTTTATGCAATGCATTAAAGTTCATCCGCAGCGCTTGAGGGCAGAAAGCCGACGGCTCAAGCTCATATTCAATAACAAAAATAGGCTTACCTTCCCAAATGAAAGGCAAAAGCAGCTCACATTCTCCATAAGAAAAGCACTCCTCATTGATGATCCAGTCAAAGTAAGACACTAAATCAGGAACTTGCTCTAGATCGTTCTTCAAGCCAACCAAAAGCCCTCTCTGATGCGCTGCTTCTGCCAGAAAGACGTTGTAGCGTTTCTGATCCTCGGCTGTCAAAGGAAATCCCGTATCGTTAGCGAATGCATTGACATTATCGGGGTCAACACCATCGCAACCTTTGTTGACCGCTAGGTCAAGGCGCGCCTGCATAATAGGCGCAAGCAACTCTAAGCGACGGATGTCTAACCATCTCTCGCCAGGCCACCCTGCCATGTCCTTGCCCAGGACCTCATTGGGAAACAACGGAGCGTCAGGACGCCAATTTTCAAAAGAACCCGCGCTGAAATAGCACATGACGAAAACACCGCGTTCATGCAGTTTCGCTATTGTCTCTGAAGGCGTGTCAAACAGGTCTAAGTTAAACACGTCCACCTCAAGGTCGGTTGAAATCTCTCCGGTGTACTGAATTTGCCACCGTGCCTGTTGCGGCAGCGAGCGACGATTTTGGGAGATAACGACTGGCAAAAAGGTGTGCGTAGCTGTAATCGTCTCGGAAGTAGCACTCGCGACGAAGGGGTATGGCGCATCAGTGGATTGCGAGGTTGAAGGTGTCGCCGTCGAGATGTTTCGTGGCGTAGATGTAAGCACACAGCCAGACACCACTGACGTAACCAGCAAAACAAAAGATAACACGCGCTTCATCGCTGACTGCCTTTTGCGGATCAAACGGCGATTGAACGCGCACGTTACAGGAACCGGCTCGGTGAATTTGCAGCGCATCCGGCCATCAGAGCCATCTTTGCTTCCGCCGCAGCCTTGCTTAGGCGACCGCTCACAACTCGCAGCGCGGGAAGGTCACGCGGAAGCAGGCGCCCCGGCCGGGTGCGCTCTCCAGCTCAATAGCGCCGCCGTTCAAGCGCACCAGCTCCTGCACAATCGCCAAGCCGAGGCCGTGTCCCGGCGTGTCGCTGCGCGCCTTCGGGCTGCGGTAAAAGCGCTCAAACACACGCTCCTGTTCCTCGAGCGGGATGCCCGGCCCTTCGTCCGCGACCTGCACCTCAACGCGGTCAGGATAGACGTTCGCCTTCAAGAAGATGGCAGCCTCGGGTGGAGTGTGCTTGGCAGCGTTGTCCAGCAGGTTGGCGAAGATGATGCGCATCTGGTCGGCGTTGGCGTGGATGAGCGGCAGATGGGGCGGCACGTCTACCTCGAAGCGGCGGCCGGCAAAGCGCGGCGCGAACTCTTCGGCCAACTCGTAGAGCAGCGGCGAAAGGTCCAGTGGGGCGGGCTGCAGGCGATTGCTCTCCTCCATGCTGGCCAGCAGCAACAGTTGGTCCACAGCGCTGCGCAGGCGATGCAGGGGGGCGAGCAATGCTTCCATCTGGCGCGGCAGCTCCTGCGCGGTGGGCGGATGTGCGGCCAACATCTCCAGGCGCAGCATCAGCGCAGTCAGCGGCGAGCGCAACTCATGCGCCGCGCCGGAGACGAACTCGCGCTGGCGCAGCGCGGCGCGCTGCACGCGCTCGGTCATGTGGTTGAAGGCGCGGATCAAATCGCGCACCTCGGCCGGCCCTTGCACCAACAGGGAGGACTGCGTCGCCGTGCTGAAAGCCAGGCTGTTGGCGACGTTGCGCAGCCGAGTGAGCGGCCGGGCAACGCGGCCGGCCAAATACAGGCTGAGGCCGACTGCGACGGCCAGGGCGACCACCAGCATCACCCCCATGCCGGCCCAGGCGTTGTAAACGCTTTGCCACACCGGCGCCGTGGGCGCCGAGAGCTGAATGTAGGCTATCGCCTCGCCGGACTCGCCGAAGATGGCCGCAGCGGTGAAGATGCGCTCCTGGCCGGTGAACTCATCCAGGCGGATGTCGTGCTGTTCTTTGCCCTGTTGCGCGGCGAGAAACTCCACATGGTTATCCTCGAAGCCGCTGCCCACGCGCGGGTCGCTGCTGAAGATGACGAACAGCTCATGGTCGGTGATCGTCACGCGCGTATCGTTGCGCTCGCCAATTTTGGGCAGCAGCCTGCGCAGGACTTCGGTGTCGCGCCCGTCGAGGAAGTTCTCGATCTGCGGCGCCAGCGTGAGCGCCAGCAGGTGCGCCTCGATCTCCAGCTCATGCTCGGCTTCCTCGAAGGCGTCATTCTGTATCCTGGGCGCCAGCCACGCCGTCATGCCGCCCATGCCGATCGCGATCACGAGCAGGTAGCCGACCAATAACTGTACGCGCAGCGAGCCGCTCCATGTCGGCAAGCGTAGCCTGGCTTGCAGGCCTTTCAAGCCGTTAAGGGCGCCGGATAAGGTAACCGAAGCCATAGACAGTCTCAATTAAGGAAGGATGGGACGGGTCATCTTCGAGTTTCTCGCGCAGCCAGCGCACATGCACGTCCACCGTGCGCGGCGTGCCCACCCAATTCTCGCCCCACACTGCGTCGGCCAACTCCTGGCGCGAGACGGCGCGGCCGGCGTGCTCCATCAGGTAGCTCAGCAGCGCAAACTCGCGCGGGCTGAGGTTCACCGGCTCGCCGCGCCGGGTGACGCGCCGGGTGTTGCGGTCGAGCGCCACCGCGCCGATCTGGAGCACCGCGTCGGCAGCAGGCGCGCCGGCGTCGAGCTGCCGTCGGCGCAGCAGCGCGCGAATGCGCGCCAGCAGCTCGCGGAAGCTGAACGGCTTGACCACGTAATCGTCCGCGCCGCTCTCCAGCCCCATTACCTTCTCCAGCTCCTGGCCGCGCGCGGTGAGCATGATGATCAACACGTTCGATGAAGCCCGAATGCGCCGGCACACCTCATAGCCGCTGAGATCGGGCAACATGACATCCAACAGCACCATGTCCACGCTGCGCTCGGCCAGCACGGTCAACGCTTGCTTCCCTGTGCGGGCCGGCGCCACCTCGAAGCCCTCCTGACGTAGGCCATACTCCAGCGGCTCGGCGATGCTGGGGTCGTCCTCGACAACCAAAATTGTTGGAGGCATGCCGTTCAGCTAATTACACACCGCGTTCAAGCTTACATCATCCACAAAGAAGCTGGTTGGATCGAGCGCATCGGTTTGTGCGAGGAAGGCGAGCTGCAGCGCTGAGGCGGCCGGCGCCGTGAAAGTGATGACGCGCTCGGTCCAGGTGGGGATGTTGCTCGCGTCGCTCAGCGCGTCTAGCGTGGCGATCACGCCGCCGGCTGCATTGCGCAGTTGCACGGCAAGTGTGTCGCCGCCGGCGCCGTCCTGCGTGTCAATCCACACCCAGTAGCGCAGCGTGAACTGCGTCACGCCGGCAGGGATGGCAAAGGTTTGGGAGATCACTTCAGTGACGTTATTGTCGCCGCCCATCCACGCCTTCCATGCGCCGGTGTGCGCGGCTGGGTCGGGCGAGTCATCCAGCACGTCGCTGAACTGGCTGCTGCTCACGGCCCAATGCGGGTTAGGCGCGCCGGCCTCCATACCGCCATCCTGAATGAACGAGTGGACCGGGCATGGCTTCGCAACGATTGGCAGAAAGGCGAAATACTGATACGACTGCGCCCGGCTTCCGCGCCACGACTGGGTGAATGTGAGCAGCATCAGTATCGCGACAGCAACCCAGCGCACAGTTTTGCGCCACATGGGCAATCTCCTTACATGCGCAACGGGGGCGGCACAGAGCAGCCCCCGTTGCCTATCCTGCTAATCTCCTGCGATTCTGCCTGATGGCTTACCAGCGCTTCCCTTCTACCTTGAATGCATTGATCGATCCGTCGGCCTGCTGATAGCCCTTCACTTCGACGCGCGTGCCTACGTTGATCGGCCCGTACTTCTGCTTGATGATCGTACTCGGCGAGACGTTAACTGTGCGGCCGTCCACGATCCATGCGCCATACAAGCCGGCCGGCATGCTCTGCACGAAGCCGTAGAACTTTACGTAGCCGCCGGCGACTGGGCCGCCGCCGCTGGAGCCGCGCTTGCCCTCCACCTTTGTGGCGTCCACTGCGCCGCTGGCCTGCAACCAGCCCTTCACCTCGACATACGATCCGACCGTGATCGGGCCGTACTTCTGCTTGATCCGCGT
>JBKBID010000083.1:0-10474 GCA_046299515.1 Thermoflexales bacterium
ATGTGCATCGGCGGCGGCATGGGCGCGGCGGGCATCTTCGAGAATCTCAGTTAGCGGCCCAGGCTAGGGATGGCGGTGGGGGCGACGGGTTCGATTGCCCTTGTTACACCGGCAACACTTCGTTCAGCCGCTCGCGCTCGACCACGGGTTGCGCGTCGTATAGATAGCATGCCGCGGCCTGCTCCGGCGCGACCCTGTAGAGCGGCGGCGGCGCCTGCCGGCACTTGTCCATCGCGAACGGACAGCGCGAGGTGAACTTGCAGCCGGTTTCGATGCTTCCGTGCTCTTGTTCGCGCGCGACGATCTCCGTCTGACCCCACTTGCGGTTGATGTCCGGCCAGGGGATCGAGTCAATCAGCAGGCGCGTGTAAGGGTGCTGCGGTTCGCGGATCACCCGGTCAATGCTGCCGGCCTCCATCACCGAGCCGCGATACAGCACGATGATCGAGTTGGCCACATGATAGGCCGTCGTGAGGTCGTGCGTGATGTAGATGATCGAGATGCCGTGTTCGCGGTTGAGGTTGCGCAGGCTCTCCAAGATGGTCGCGCGCAGGCTGGCATCCACCATGGAAACCGGCTCGTCGGCGACCAGCAGACGCGGCTTGAGCAGCAGGGCGCGCGCCACGTTGATGCGCTGGCGCTGCCCGCCGGAAAGCTGGTGCGGGAAGCGTCCCAGGACATCTTCGGGGCGCAGGCCGACGGCGCTAAGCGCCTGGTCCATCCTGTCGCGCGCTTCGCGCTTGTTTCGCGCCAGCTTGAATTTCTCAATGGGCACGGTCAGCAAGTGGTCAACCGTGTAGAACGGGTTGAATACGGCGAACGGATCCTGAAAGACCGCTTGCACTTCTTTACGAAAGTTGATCCTCTCCTCGCCTTGCAGGCGCGTGATGTCTTTGCCTTTGTAGAGGATTTGCCCGCGGGTGGGCGCGATAAACCCCAGCAGCAGCATCGCCAACGTGGTTTTGCCGCTGCCGCTTTCGCCGGCGACCGTCAGGATCGTCGGCTGGTCATCCTCGATCTTGAGCGACACATCGTCCAGCGCCGTCGTCGCCGCGCGCGACAGCAGCCCTTTGGTGTAGACCTTCGTGACGTTGCGAAATTCGAGTAGGGGGGGCATGCGTGTGTTTGAGAATGTGAGCGACGCGCTGCGGCATTATCTGTTCTCAACTGCCATCCGCGGTTCGGCGTTCATCACATTGCCCTCGCGGTCATACAGGTGACAGGCGACGAATCGTCCGCCGGGCAGGCGTTCGAGGGCCGGCGTGACGCTTTTGCAGATCTCCATCGCGTGGGCGCAGCGCGGGTGAAAGGCGCAGCCGGGCGGCCGGCGAATCAGCGACGGGGCCAGGCCGGGGATGCCCTTGAACACGCCCTTGTTGTCGAGCGTGGGCAGGCTCTCGATCAGCGCGCGCGCGTAGGGATGCATGGGGTTGGTGAACATGTCGCGCACCGAGCTGATTTCGGTGAACTTGCCGGCGTACATCACCGCCACCTTGTCCACGAATTGCGCCATCAATCCCATGTCGTGGCCGATCAGGATCACCGCCGAACCGAGCTGCTTTTGCACGCGGTCGAGCGTCTCCATCACCTGGCGTTGGGTGACCACGTCCAGCGCGCTGGTCGGCTCATCGGCGATAATGACTTTCGGGCCGAGCAAGATGCCGATGGCGATGCACACGCGCTGCTTCATGCCGCCGCTCAGCTCGTGCGGATACATGCGCGCGACGCTGCGCCGCAGCTCCACCGATTCGAGCGCTTGATAGATGCGCTCCTGAATCTCGGCTTTGCTCATCTCCGGCTGGTGCTCTTTGATCGCGTCGCGCATTTGCGCCTCGATGCGCAGCACGGGGTTGAGCGAGTTCATCGCGCCCTGTGGGATGTAGCTGATCAGGCTCAAGCGCGCCCTGCGCATCTGTTCTTCGGAGAGGGCGGTCAGCTCGGTGTCTCCCACGAAGACCTTGCCGCCCTCGATGCGGCCGGGCGGCTTGATCATGCGCATCATCGCCAGCGCCATGGTGGACTTGCCGCAGCCGGACTCGCCGACCATGCCCAGCTTCTCGCCGGGATACAGCTCTAGGCTAGCGCGGTCGAGCGCCAGCGCGCGGCCGGCTTCGGTGTAGTAGCTCACCTGGAGGTCTATGACGCGCAGGATTGGCGATGAAGTGGTCATTCAGTCCTCCGCACGCGCGGGTTCGCCAGCTCGTCCAGGCCGACGTTGATCAACGTCAGCGACACGAAGATCAGCACCAGCGCCAGCGACGGCCACAGCGGCCACCACCACCAGCCGTTGAAGAAAGCAGCCTGCTGCTGCGCAAACCAGATGGTGTTGCCGATCAACGGCTCGCGCAGCGGCCCGAGGCCGAGCACCGACAGGCCGAACGAGGCGAAGATGCCCGCAAATACGCCGCTGACGAAGCTGGCCAGGATGAACGGCAGCATATTCGGCAGGATTTCCTTGAAGATGATCTCCAAGTTGCTCATGCCGGAGAGTCGGGCGACGTTGACGAACAGCCGCTCTTTGAGCGAAAGCACCTGGGCGCGCATTACGCGCGTCGGCCCCATCCAGGCCAGCAGCGACACGATGAGCGCCATGGTGTAGATGGTGACCGACTTGCGGTCTATCGAGCCGGCGATGATCACCAGGATTAGAAAGGCCGGGATCGGCAACAGCACCTCGGTGATGGCGCGGATGAGCGTGTCCACAGCGCCGCCGTAGTAGGCCGACAGGAAGCCGAGGATCACGCCCACGCCGGTGCCGATTGCGCCGGCGATGAGGCCGATCACCGCCGTCTGCCAAATGCCGCGCACCATGACGGCCAGCAGGTCGCGGCCGAAGAAGTCGGTGCCGAGCGGGTATTCGGCGCTGGGCGGCTGCTTCGGCTTCACCGCCAGCGGGTAGGCGCGCTTTTCGGTGTCAATGGTCAACGAGCCGATCACCGTGAACAGCGTCAAGGCGATCACGATGGCCAGGCCCAAGACCAGGCTCTTATTCCGTCGCAGGTAGCGCCAGATGAGCGTCAGCCGCGAGGGTTGCTCGTAGCGGGCCTCCTGGACGTCCGGTTTAGGTCCAACAGCAGCAATCCGCGTCATCTTGATTCGTAGCGTATCCGTGGATCGAGCAGCGGGTAGATCAAGTCAACCAAGAACATCAGTATGGCAATCGAAAGGATCACGAAGAGCGTGATGCCGTAGATGACGAAGTAATCGTTTTTTAGGATGGCGTCTCCGAGCAAGCCCCCAAGGCCGGGCAGGCCATACAACTGCTCGACCAGCACGCCGGAGACGATGACGCTGCCGAACGCCAGCGCCAGGCCGGTGACTTGGGGCAGCAGCGCGTTGCGCACGTAGTACTGCGTGAAGATCGTGCGAGGATGCAACCCCTTATGCTCGGCGAAGTTCACGTAGTCTTCGCCCTGGATGGTGATGCCCATGCCGCGCATGCCCAGCGCCCAGAAGCCCAGCGAGGCGAGGATGAGCGAGATGGCCGGCAGGATTTGGTGCCGCGCTGCGTCGAGGATAAACTCCAGCGTCAACGACGGCGTGACGCCCTGCGAATATGCGCCGCCCATCGGCAGCAGCTTCAGGCGGAAGGCGATGAAGAAGATGAGCAGCAGGCCCAGCAGGTAGGCCGGCACCGCTTGCAACATCATCAACGGAGCCATCAAGCCCTTCACAAACCTCGGGCTGCGCGGCCATGAGGCCAGCGCGCCGAGCAGGTTGCCCAGGGCGAACGAGATCAGCGTGGTGAGCATCAGCAGCACGATCGTCCACGGGAGCGCGGAGAAGATCAGCTCTAGGACGGTCTTGGGGAAGCGCGTCAGCGACGGCCCGAGGTCGCCGCGCAGCACGCCGCCCATGTACTCGACATATTGCTGGAGCAGCGGCTTGTTCAGGCCGAACTTCACTTCGTAGGCGGCGATGATTTGCTCCAAGTCCTTCGGGGCGAAGCCCGTTGAGCGAGCAATCTCGGCGAAGCGCTCGCGGATCGGATTGCGGGCGGATAGGCGGGGGATAAAAAAGACGATCGTCGCAGCAACCCACACGACCGCGATCAAGAAGAGAATGCGTCTAACGAGATAACCGAGTCTCATCGGATTGCTCAAAGCGGAGCAAGAACATCATAGCCGAAAAGTAGGCAGCCTTGAAGGGTATATGAAGCCCTGGCCTCCCTTTTTAGGGAGGCCAGGACGAATTGAACGCTGATTCTGAGGGACACGTTAGCGTTTAACCGGCCGGCTTCAACGCGGCGATGACGCGCGGCCCGGTCCAGTGCCAGAACGCGCCGTTGTAGCCTTCGCCCACGTTCGTTTCGGTCGGCCAGTTGACCCAGTAGGTCTGGTTGTAGGCGATGCGGTGCAGCCACTGAATGATCGGCACGTCAATCACGTCCTTGTAGTAGAACTCCATCGCCTGGAGCGCCAGCTCGTCGAACCTCGGATCGCCGGCGGGATACTTCGCCATCTCCAGCACCAGCTTCTCGTATTCGGGGTTGTTGTAGCGCGAGAAGTTGTTGCTGCCGGCCGTGTTGCCTGTGGGCTTGGTGTTGAACAGCTCGAACACGGCGAACGGATCGCGCAGGCTGGCGCCGTGGCCGAACATGTATAGGCCGGGTCGGCCTTCGGCCATGTTGTTATAGGCCTCCGGCGAGAAGTCTGGGCCTTCGCCGGTGTCGAAGCCTGCCTGTCGCAGCATCTCGGCCAGCACCGGCACGATGTCTGCATGGATGCCGGCAAAGCCGCTGATCTGCGCCGGCACGGTCCTGCCGTCCTTCTCCCACAGGCCGTCGGCGTTCTTCTGGTAGCCGGCTTCTTCCATGAGCCTGGCCGACTCCGCCAGGTCGAACTTGCCCGGCTGATACTTCTCGATGATAGCTCGGACGCCCGGCGAATCGGCGAACTTTTGCAGCGGCGGATAGAGCGGGAAGGGGTAGATGGTGCTTACCTTAGCGCCGCCGTATACCACTTCGTCAATCAGTTCCCGATTGACTGCGCGGTTGATCGCGCGGCGCACGCGCACGTCGTTGAATGGCTCGATCTCGTGGTTCATCCACAGCGAGTTCGGCCACCAGTCGAGGTAACCGTGCGGCTCCTTGTCGCCGGTGTGGGTAGTCACCTTCGGGTTCTGCTTCAGGATGTTGGCGATGATGTCGTTGCGGAAGTCCAGCGCCGTGTCGAGCTCGTTGTTGACGACGCGCTGGGCGACTACGCCCATATCGTCGCCGATGCGCTGCATGATCACGCGCTTGACTTCGGGCACGGGTTGGAAGCCGGTCTTGATCGCCCACCAATCTTCGCGCAGGTCGAAGATCTTCTGGTTATTCGTCCACGACACCAGCTTGTAAGGGCCGGAGTGCGGCATGTCCAGGCCGCCGGGGAAGGCGGTGACGTCGGCTTCCTTCTCCAGCACGTGCGCCGGCACGATCGGGCGGCCTGTGTCGAAGTGCGCAGTGAGCACGTCGAACACGAAGCGCGGCGAAGGTTGCTTGAAGATGATCTTGACCGTCTTGTCGTCAACGGCAACCGCTTCCTTCACGTAGGGCGCGACGCGGCTGTGGTAGTCCAGTTTGTCGTTGTCGCGCCAGGTGTTGACGGTGAAGACCACGTCTTTTGAGGTGATCGGCGTGCCGTCGCTCCACTCGATGCCGTCGCGCAGCTTGATCGTCACCTCGGTGTAGTCGGCGTTGTACTCCGGGTCGCCGGCCGCTAGCCACGGATACACCGTGTCCGAGAAGGCCGCCCAGTAGTACAGCGGATCCCACAGCGCCGAGTTGAAGTTCTGGTGGGTGTGACCTGCTGCGAATGGGCTGGTCACCCCGATGTTGTCGAAATCGCTGGCACCCCAGCCCATGATGACGGTGCGGTTGCGGGGCACTTGTGGAATCTGCGGTTCGGCTGCGGGCGCAGTTGTGGCGCCGGCGGCGGGTTGCTCGGCAGCCGGCGCGGCAGGGGCGCATGCGGCGATGACCGCGCCTGTGCCGGCAAGCGCCGACAAGCGCAGCAGTTGCCTTCGCGTGATCTTGTTCTTGTTCATGTCGGGCTTATCCTCCTGGATCAGATGTTTGATGCTCGAGACTCGTCGGTCGGCGGCTTGGCCGCCGGAGGGTTAAACAAATCTCGCCTCCTCTATGGACTACTTTTAGCACAGTCTTCACAGTTATCCAAATCCGGTTGGCCGCGTCGGTTTGTAGCATGCCGCGCCGCGCAGCACATTCACCATCTGGTTGAGCCACACGCCGCCGAAGCCCAACATGTAGAGCAGCATCGGCGCAGCCGAAAACCAGTAGCCCAGCCGCAGGATGGAGATCACCACGCCGCCGACGTATAGCGCCAGCCCCAGCTCGATCCACATCGTCCAGTCCGGCCGGGTCAGATAAGCCCGGGGCGCGTCGCGCAGGGCGCTGCGGTGTAGCTTCGGCGTCCGCGCGAAATCGCCGGTTTGTTTCTCCAAGAGCGCCTTGAGCATGGCGACGGTGTTGGAGAAAGAGATGCCGATGCCGAGCATCAGCGAGGCCGGCAAGTCGCGCAAGAACTGGAGCGCCGTGCGTCCACGCGCGGCGTGCGCAGCGAACATCGAGGCGATGGGCGCGAGGCTCAGCACGCTGATCGCGTTCACCCACACGGGCAAGCCGGCGGACGCGCCGCGGTGGATGCCGAGCAGAGCGTGCAGCACTAACAACGGCGTCGTCAGGCTCATTAGGAAGATGAGCGGGTGGATGAAATAACCGGTCAGATGCAACCAGGCGGCGAGTTTGCAATGCCGCGGCAGGGAAGAGGCGACGATGGCGGGCAGCAGCTTGCGCGCGGTCTGCAACGTGCCGCGCGCCCAGCGCGCCTGCTGGCGCTTGTAGGCCAGCACGTCGTTGGGCAGTTCGCTCGGCGCCGACTCGTCGGCCAGATAGACGCCGCGCCAGCCGCGCAGCTCCGCGCGATAGCTCAGGTCGAGGTCTTCCGTCAGCGTATCGTGTTGCCAGCCGCCGGCGTCCTCGATGCATGCGCGACGCCAGACGCCGCCGGAGCCGTTGAAGTTGATGAGCAGGCCGTTGCTGCTGCGCACCGGTTGCTCGATGATGAAGTGCACGTCCAGCGTCATCGCTTGCGCCCGCGTGAGCAAGCTGGCGTCGCGGTTGAGGTAATCCCAGCGCGTTTGCACGAAGCCGACGCGCGGGTCGTCGAAGACGCGCCGCTCGCAGATCAGCCGGCGCAGGAAGTCCGGCGCCGGCAGGAAGTCGGCGTCGAAGATGGCAATTAGGTCGCCGGGGGCGCAGGCCAGGCCGGCGGCAAGTGCTCCGGCTTTGTAGCCTGTGCGGTGGACGCGGTGCAACAGCTCGATGCGGATGCCGCGCCGGCGGGCGCGCGCTATGGCGCGGCGCGCGATCTCCGTTGTGTCGTCCGTCGAATCATCCAGCACCTGGATGTGCAGCTTGTCGGCGGGGTAGTCCTGCGCTGCGGCCGCGGCGATGATCCGCTCGGCCACATAGCGCTCGTTAAATAGCGGGATCTGGATGGTGACGCTCGGCGCGTGGCGGCAGGTCTGGCAGCGGCGCTGCGCTGCCGGAGGGCGGCGCGTCGGCCCGCGCAGATACAGCGCCAGCAACACGCCTTGGTGAAGGGCATACGCTGCGAGCAGGATGAGGCACAGCGCGTGCAGCGCGATGATGAATTCCATGCCGATGGCAACCGCAGTGAAATGAGGCAAACAAAAAGCCACGCAGGCGTTCATCCGGCGCGAATGAACGCGCGTGGCTCAACCCCGACCGCGTTCGGGGGTCATTTCTTGTCCAGATCGTCCAGGTCGAGCGTGCCGAGGAAGTCCTTGAAGGCGCCGAGGTCTTCTTCCGATTCTTGACCGACCTCTTCTTCCGGCTCTTGGCCGTGTTGCGCCATGATGTCGTCGTCCACGTAGATCGAACAACCGACGCGCACGGCGATGGCGATCGCGTCGCTGGGGCGCGAATCTATGCTCAGGTCTCTGCCGTCGCGCGTCCTCAAGACCAGCCGGGCGTAGAACGTCTCTTCGCGCAAATCGTTGACTACGACGTAGCGCACCGTCGCGCCAAGCTCGTGAATGGCGTTTACGATCAGATCGTGCGTCAGCGGACGAGCGACCCGCGTGTTTGTGAGGTGAATGGTGATCGCCTCAGCCTCGGGCTGCCCGATCCAGATCGGCAGAAAGCGTTCGGATTCCAAATCTTTCAGGATGACCACCCGGTGCGAACCCATCAGGTTGACCCGCACTGCATCCACCTTCACTTCCACCATTGGGTATGTGCCTCCTCGTATCTATCTCTTGCCAAGCCGCAACTGTGCGTTGCCGCGATTTTGTCCTCAACGGCCTGCAAAAGGCTGCCAAGCCGCGCGGACGGTCATTTGTCCTTATCCAGGTCGCTCAGATCGAGTGAGCTGATGAAATCGTCGAACGCGCCCAGGTCTTCTTTGTTGGTCGTCTCCGGTTCTTCCAGCGGTTCGACGCCGGCTTCGTCCAGGACGTGTTCCTCAACGAAGATGGGGCAATCCAGGCGCACGGCGATAGCGATTGCGTCACTCGGTCGGGCGTCTAGCGTGATTTCCTGCTCGTCGTCCCCGATGTGCATGACGATAGATGCGTAGAAGTGTTGATTGCGCAGGTCATTGATGAGCACGTGGCTGAGTCGCGCGTCGAGCTTGTTGAGGATGATGGCTGCCAGGTCGTGGGTGAGCGGTCGCGGGGTGTTGACGCCGCTGAGGTGAAGCGCGATCGCGTCCCCTTCCGGTTTGCCGATGAAGATGGGCAGGCGACGTTCGCCATCCAGCTCTTTCAGGATGACCACCTGCTGATTCGTGCTCATCAGGCTAACACGAATGCTTTCGACCTTCATCTCGATCATGCGCGAGCAGCCTCCGCCTGCATGTGGCGCGAAATTATACTCACGAGTGCGCCAGGCAACGTCGGACGCTATGCAAATCACTTTCTGGGGCGCCGCCCAAACCGTGACCGGCTCGCAACATCTCATCGAGGCGGCAAGCGACAGGATCCTGCTGGAATGCGGGCTTTTCCAGGGTAAGCGCGCCGAGTCGTACGCCGTCAACCGACAACTGCCATACGACGCGCGCGCCGTGGATGCGGTGCTCCTCTCCCACGCCCATATTGACCACGCCGGCAACATCCCTAATCTGACCAAGAGCGGTTTCTGCGGCGATGTGGTCTGCACGCACGCGACGCGCGACTTGTGCGCGGTGATGCTGCGCGACTCCGGCGCGATCCAGGAAGAAAACGTCGGCTATCTCAACCGGCATCGCAAATCCCCTCAGCCGTTAGCGCCGATCTACACCCTGGCCGACGCCGAGCGATCGCTGCGCCGATTCGTCAGCTACGATTACGAGCGCTGGATCCCGATCACGCCGCATGCCCGCGCCATGTTCGGCGACGCCGGCCACATGCTCGGCTCGGCGTGGGCGCTCCTGGAGCTGACCGAAGGCGCGCGCACCGCGCGGCTGTGTTTCAGCGGCGACCTGGGCCGGCGCGGATTGCCCATCCTGCGCGATCCGGCGCCGATGCCCGAGGCGGACTATCTCATCCTGGAGAGCACCTATGGCGACCGTCTGCATCCGCCGGTCAACGAGGCGACGCCGGATTTGCAACGCGCGATCGGCGACGTCGTCGCCCGACGCGGCAAAGTCGTGATCCCTGCGTTTGCCGTTGGCCGCACGCAGGAGATCGTGTATCGTCTGAACGACCTGGTCAATCGCGGCGAGTTGCCCGAAGTGCCGGTCTTCGTAGATAGCCCGCTGGCGGTGAACGTCACAGAAGCCTTTCGCATCCACCCGGAGTGCTACGACGATGAAACCAAGCGGATGTTGAACGAGGACGGCGACGGCAGCGTGTTCGGCTTCAAACGGCTGACCTATATTCGACGCGCGGAGGACTCCAAAGCGCTGAACGACCTGGACGGGCCGGCCGTCATCATCAGTGCGTCCGGCATGGCCGAACACGGGCGCGTGTTGCATCACCTGCGCCACACCATCGAGGATCCCAGGAACATGATCCTGTTCGTCAGCTTTCAGGCGCAGGACACCCTAGGCCGGCGCATCTTGGACGGCCAGCGCTACGTGAAGATCCTGGGCGATGAGTTCACCGTGCGCGCCGAGGTGCGGCGCATCGAGGCGTTTAGCGGACATGCCGATCGCGATGAGCTGCTCGACTGGGTGCGCCCGCAGGCGCGTCGGCTGCGCGGCGTCTTCCTGGTGCACGGCGAGATCGGGCCGATGCGCGCGCTGGCGGAGGGGCTGAACGGTTTGGGGATCGGAGATGTGCGCTTGCCGAAGCGAGGCGAATCGTATGCGCTGTGAAGGCGGCGCCGGGTTAAGTTTCCCTGGAAATTCGGTCGCGCTTCGTCGAGCTATCCGAAACGAAACGGCGCGGCGCAGGCGAGAGCGCGCCTGCGCCGGTGGTCATTTCGGTTTCCAGTCGAGGTGCCGAGATTTGAACTCGGGACCCC
>JBKBID010000084.1:0-10250 GCA_046299515.1 Thermoflexales bacterium
TGTCGGCGATGGTGACGATGGGGAAGCTCAGCCCATACGGTCGGCCGGTCTTCGGGTTGATGGATGATGGGCCGGTGCTCCCGCCGCATCCGCCGATGACGTTCGAGCAGACGACGAAGTACTTGTCGGTGTCGAAGGCTTTGCCCGGCCCGACGGCGTCATCCCACCAGCCGGGTTTTGGGTCGTCGGGCGAGTGGCGGCCGGCGACATGCGCATCGCCGCTCCAGGCATGGCAGATGAGGATCGCATTGCTGCGATCGTTGTTCAATTGGCCATACGTCTCATACGCCAGCGTGATCGGGCCGAGCGTCGCGCCGCTCTGGAGCTGGATCTCGCCGTCGTAGTGAAAGTATTGCGTCTTGACGAGCACGATGTTGGATGAGGGATTGCGGGGCGGCGACGAACGCCGCCCCACAATCCCCAGACTTGCCGATCTGCCGGTGTTAAGCCGTCACAACGTCCTTTTTATGACCGTTGCTCACAGCCGCCACGGCTGCTTCCAGCGCCTGCTCGAGGTCCCAGATGATGTCGCGGATGTCCTCCAGGCCGATGCTCAGGCGCACGAAGTCGTCGGTCACGCCGGTGGCCAGTTGCTCTTCGGGCGTCAGTTGCGAGTGCGTGGTGGTGGCGGGATGGATGGCCAGCGACTTAGCGTCGCCGATGTTGGCCAGGTGCGAGAACAGCTTCAAGTTGTTGATGAACTGCCGGCCGGCCTCGCGTCCACCCTTGATGCCGAAGCCTACCAGCGCGGTTAACCCCTTGGGCGCCATGCGCTTGATCTTCTCGTATTGCGGGTGGCTGGGCAGGCTGGGATGGATCACCCAGGAGACATGGGGGCTCCTCGATAGCCACTCGGCCACTGCGTTGGCGTTCTGGATGTGGCGCTCCATGCGGACGTGCAGCGTCTCCAGGCCGATGATGTTCAAGAAGGAGTTGAAGGGGCTTTGCGCCGCGCCGATGTCGCGCAGCAGGGTCAAGCGCGCCTTGAGAATGTAGGCCGGCGCGCCGAGCTGGGAATACACCAGGCCGTGATAGCTGGGGTCGGGCTTGTTGAAGTAGGCGTCGTGGCGCCAGCTCTTGCTCCAGTCGAACTTGCCGGAATCCACGATGGCGCCGCCGATGCTGAGGCCGTGGCCGCCGATGTATTTGGTCGTCGAGTGCACCACGATGTCGGCGCCCCACTCGATTGGTCGCAACAAGTAGGGCGTCGGCGTGGTGTTGTCAATGATCAGCGGCAGGCTGTTCTCGTGCGCAATGGCCGCTACCTCTTCAAAGGGGAAGATGTCGAGCTTGGGGTTGCCGACCGATTCGCCGTAAATGGCCTTGGTGTTGGGTCGGATGGCTCGGCGAAAGTTCTCCGGGTCGGTCGGATCCACGAACGTCACCTCGATGCCGAGCTTGGGGAGCGTGTAGTGGAAGAGGTTGTAAGTGCCGCCATAGAGCGACGCCGAGCTGACGATGTGGTCGCCGGCCTGGGCGAGGTTGAGGATGGCGAACGTCTCCGCCGCCTGGCCGGATGCCGTCACCAGCGCGCCGACGCCGCCTTCGAGCGCGGCCAGCCGCTGCTCGACGACGTCGTTGGTCGGGTTCATGATGCGCGTGTAGATGTTGCCGAATTCTTTCAGCCCGAACAGATTGGCTGCGTGGTCGGTGTCGCGGAACTGGTATGACGTGGTCTGATAGATCGGCACCGCGCGCGCGTTCGTCGTCGGGTCGGGCCTGGTTCCCGCGTGCAGGACTTGGGTGTCGAAGTGGAAGGTATGGTTAGACATGTTGATCTTGCTTCTCCTTTTGTTTGTGTGCGTATTGCATAGCCGATTTGCGCGACGCGCATCACGCAATACGCAACCGCAATGCGCGCAGCGGAAAAGTGAATCGCCCTCTTGCGCGGTAAGACAAGAGGGCGTAATCAGTGTTGCCGCCTCCTCTCATCTTCCAGTCTGCGCTGCCGGAATTGGCACCGTTTCAGGCTTGAGATTTCGGATCATGTGGTGTTGCGCCGTTTTATCGGCGATCCGAAACCCGCGCCTGGATGGTTGCCGAGGTTTCACAGGGCCGGTCCCTCCACCTCTCTGGATAAGAGTGCGCGATCGGGCGATATTCGCTTTTCTGAACGGCTGCAAAGGATAACGAGCTGCGCAGTTCTTGTCAAGCCCCAATTCACAAGTAGAATCGCGCATTATGAACGACGCTTCGGGCTTCAATCGCTGGTTCATCGTCACCGTCGCACTGGTCGTCGGGTTTCTCGTCGGCGTCGCCTGCGCCGCCTATCTAGTGTATGCCTGGGTGCCGGCCGACATCATCCTGCGCGATGCGCCGCCGCGCTTTTTGCGCTTCGACCCATCCGGCGAACGGCCCGACTATCGCGATGTTTATGTGGCCCGCGTTGCTGCGCGCTATGCGCGAGGCTTACAGGCTGAGCAGCCCGAGGCTGCCTTGCTCCAAGCGCAGCAGGCGTTGGGGGTGACGACCGGCGACGCCACGCCGCTCGAAGCGTTGGCGATGGCGCGCAGCGCCGAGCAAGCCGCGCGCAACGAAAACGCCCGCGAAAGCGCCGACCCCAATCAGGGATGGTTTACGTTGGCGGATCAGAATAACCTCGCTTTGCTGGCCGAGCGCCTGGAGCAAGTGAAGGATCAACAGCCGGTCATCGCCCAGTCGGTGATCGAGGCGCGCCGGAATGCGGCGTTGATCGGCGGGTTGCTGCTGCTGTTGTGGATTGCCCTGTTGACCGGCCTGCTGCTGCTCGTTGCGAATTGGCTCAAGCCCGCGCCGGCGGCGGCTGCTGCCGCGGCGCCGGCGGGCGCGCCTCGCCTTGACCGCGAGACCGAAGCGCGCCCGGCGACCGTGGTCAACGTCAGCGATGGGCAGGTTGCCGTAGCGGCACCGGCGGCTGCTCCCACCGAGCCTGGCGTTATCCCCACTCTCTACTCGCCTTCGCCGGTGCGCGTCGGTTCACCGTTGCCCGGCGAGTCGCTCATCAACACCTTTCACGCCGTTTATGAGCATGGCAATGAGAACTTCGACGAGGGGTTTCAGATTAGCGCGACCAGCGGCGAACTGATCGGCGAGTGCGGCGCATCGGTCGCCGACCGCGTCAGCTTGACGTCGCCCTCGCGGGTGACGGCGCTGGCGATTTGGACGTTCGATAAGAACGACTTCCATAGCACGACTAAGGTGATGCTCACCCCATACGCCTATCGCAACAACGTGATGCGCAGCAAGCTGTCGGCGCGCGGGGAGCTGGTGCAGGCGGGGCCGGGCATCTTCGAGATCGCCACCTCGGCGTTGCGCGTCGAAGTCGAGGTGCGCAACCTGCAATTGCTGCCGCTCGACGGCGATCCCGATGGCTACTTCCAGCGAGTGGAATTGGAGTTCCGCGTATACAAGAAACCATGATGTCGGCGCGCTGACCGCGCGCGGCGCGTGGCTCTCGCGCCTGCGGCGTGCGCGGCGCATCTGCGATCGCCTCGATTGGTGGCATGTGGATGAGTGGGTCGCCAGCGACCTGTGGTCGTTTGACGATGGCGATGCTGCGCTCCTGCTTGCGCCGCTCGACCTGGCCGAGGCCGATGCGCTCGATGCGACATGCGCCGGCGTGGCCTGGCTGCGCTGGTGCGCCGTCGCCGATGGCGTGTCGCCGGCGGCCCACTTGGCCAATGTGTTCGGCGAAGCCGAGGCGCGACTGGCGTCGCGCGGCGCGCGCGAAGTGTGGTGCATCGTTCATTCGTCTGAGTGGATCAAGCCTTATCTGCGCGATCTAGGCTACCGCATCGTCGAGCAATTGCTCACCTTCCAGATCGAGCCGTGGCGCGTGTCGAGTGCGCCGCTGCGCCTCACCGGTTTGCAGGTGCGTCCGGCGCGCGCGGCCGATCTCGAAGCGTTATGCGCCTTGGACGCGCGCGCCTTTGACGAGCCATGGCGCTATGCGCCCGCGCTGATGCGGCGCGCAGTGGCGCGGGCGTTTGTAACTACGGTGGCCTTATACGGCGGGGCGCCGGTTGGCTATGCGTGTGCGGTTCTGCATGAGAGGAGCGGGCACGTTGTGCGGTTGGCCGTTTGGCCAGAACTGCGCCGTCGGGGAATCGGCGCGGCGTTGCTGTGCGACGTGGTGATGCGGCTGGCGCAGGCCGGCGCGCGCGTGGTCTCGCTCAACACGCAGGCCGGCAATTACGCGGCGCAACGGCTGTATCGCCGGCTGGGATTCGCGCTGGTGGGTGAGAAGCTGCCGGTCATGCGCAAAGTGCTCACCCGCGAAGCATCGGGAGGGATGGCGTGAAGCGCGCTCCGACGCACAAGCACGCCAAGGATCAGCGCGTGCAGCGCAGCAGCATCCGTCGCGCCCAAGCCGCCGGCAAAAGCCGGGCGCGCGCGCGGTCGCGGCAGGTAGCCGCTGCCGATGCGCCGAAGCATGAGACGGCAGCCATCTTCCCGCGCGCGGCTCGGCGCCGGTTTATCGGGTTGACGGTGGCGATTGCGCTCGCCGGCCTGGCGATCATCGCGCTGCAAAATGCGCCGCGCTGGCTGTCGGCAGCCGCGCAGGCGCAAGCCACAGCCGATGCAGCGCTGCTCGAAGCGACGCGCAACGCCGTCGTTGCGACGCAGGATGCGGCGCGCATCGGCATCGTCAGCGGTCATCGTGGCCACGATAGCGGCGCTGTGTGCGACGATGGCTTGACCGAGGCGACGCTGAATTTTGCGCATGCGACTCGCGTGGCCGAGGTGCTGCGCGCCGAAGGCTACATCGTGGATGTGCTGGATGAGTTTGATCCTCGGTTGCGCGGCTATCGGGCGCGCGCCTTGCTCAGCATCCATGCCGACTCGTGCGCGCGCATTAACGACCTGGCCACCGGCTTCAAGGTGGCGCGCGCCGCGCACAGCCAAGCGCCGGATGAGGCGGATCGCCTGGTCGCTTGCTTGACGGCGCGTTATAGGGCGCACACCGGCCTGCGCTTCCACGCCAGCACCGTCACGCGCGACATGACGCAGTATCACGCCTTTGATGAGATTGCGCCTGAGACGCCGGCTGCCATCATCGAGACCGGCTTCATGTATCTCGACCGGCGGTTGTTGGAAGGCCGGCCGCAGGTAGTGGCCCAGGGTATCGTCGAAGGGCTGCTGTGTTTCCTGCGCGGCGAGACCCCATAGGTCAACCGCTCCGAGCGGTTTGATTCTGAATCCGCATAGTTTGTTCTACAATCCTGCTGCTGGCGATGGCGTTTCTCAGAAGGCTGCTGCGATCGGTTGCGCTGTGCGTGATAATGGCGCTGCTGTTGGCCGCTATTCCGCTAGTTGTCTCGGCAGAGCGCCGGGCGCAGTCGGCGGCCCAGCCCTTAGCCCGCGAAGCTGCGCAGCCTCAATCCCAACAGGTCGCAGCGTCAGAAAGCGCTCGCCCTGCTGCCTTGGCGCAACTCCCTGCTGCCGCCCCGATGGTTCCGGCCGCCCCATCGCCGCGCGCGGCAGTTGTGGGCGCGATGCAGCCGCCCGCGCAGGTCGCCGCCGTTCCAACTGCCCCATCGCCGCGCGCTACGGTTGTTGTAGCGCAAGCGCCGGTTCAGCCCGCCAACGTCCAACCGGCGCTTGCGGCATCCTCGCCGCAAGATGCGCCGGCTAGGGCGGTATACGATGCGAATCCCGCGCCAACACGCTGGGGGAAGTGGATCGAGGTGATCCTGGACGAGCAGCGGCTAATCGCCTGGGAGGATGGCCGAATGGTGATGACGACGCTGGTCTCGACCGGGGCGCAGGATACGCCGACGGTGCGCGGCGTCTTTCGCATCTATCGCAAACTCGATTCGCAACACATGCGCGGCAGGGGTTACGATTTGCCCAATGTGCCGTATGTGATGTACTTCAAGGGCAGTTACGCCATGCACGGCACATATTGGCACGACAATTTTGGCCAGCCCATGAGCCACGGCTGCGTCAACATCCCTACCGGCAAGGCAGCCTGGTTGTATAACTGGGCGCCGCCGGGCACGGTCGTGGTGGTGCGTTGAAGGCCTATAGGCGAGGCGCTCTGGCGCTCTGCGCCGCGCTGGTCGCGGCGGCGGTGGCTTTTCTGCTCTTACGCCCGACTGTAGAAGCCGAGCGGCGCTGGCAGGCGCTGCGCGCGCGGGGAGTGTTGCGCGTCGGCATCGATCCGGGCGTCCGGCCGTTTTCGTTTTACGGTGCGGATGGCTGGGAAGGGATGGATGCCGACGTAGCGCGCGAGGCGGCGCGGCGCTTGGGGCTGCGCGTGGAGGCCGTGCCGGTGGGCTATGATGGCTTTTACGACGCGCTGATTGCCGGCTATGCCGATGTTGCGATGTCGGCCCTGGTGGTAGATCCGTCGCGGACGGCTGATTTTCGCTATAGCCGCCCGTATTTCGACGCCGGCCTGCGCGCGGTGGCGCTGGCGCCGTTGCGTTTGGATCGTCCCGAAGATTTGCGCGGGCGCTGCGTCGTCGCCGCGCTGGGCGGCGAGGCTGACCGCCTGGCGCGCTGGCTCGAGCGGCGCACGCCGGGGTTAAAGCGCCGCGTGGTTGCAGACGAAGCTGCCGCCCTGGCTGAAATTCGCATGGGCAGGTGTGAGGTGGCGGTCGTCGGCGGGCAAGCGGCTATGCAGGTCGGATGCGCGCCAATTGCCGAGCAGGAGGACACAGCAGCGGCGCGCTGCCTCAGCCTTCGCCCGGTTGAATACACCATGGCGATGTTGGGCGTGGATGGGCGACTGGCCGTTGAACTCGATCGCGTCCTGTCGCAGATGGATAACGACGGCGCCCTGGCGCGCATCGCTCGAAAGTGGCTCACTAACAGGACTACCGACATCGCCGACGCCGACGACACGAATGAAATCAACCGATAAGGAGACGCTTCATGGAATACCGATCCCTTGGACGAACAGGCGTAAAAGTGAGCGTTTTGTGCCTGGGCTGCATGATGTTCGGCGGCAAGACCTCGCCTGAAGATTCGTATGCCATCATTGACCGCGCGATTGACGCCGGCATCAACTTCCTCGACACGGCTAACGTCTACACGCGCGGCCGCAGTGAGGAGGTCGTCGGCGAAGCGCTCAAGCGCAACGGCAAGCGCGATCGCATCGTGCTGGCTACGAAGGTTCATGGGGTGATGGCCGACGATGACCCCAACATGAGCGGCAACAGCCGCCGGCACATCATCCAGCAGTGTGAAGCGAGCCTGAGACGACTGCAAACGGATTGGATTGACCTGTATCAGATTCACCGGCCGCAGTCATCCATCCCAATTGATGAGACGCTGCGCGCGCTGGATGACCTGATCCGCGCGGGCAAGGTGCGCTACATCGGCACAACCACCTTTGCCGCGTGGCAGTTGATGGAGTCGCTGATGGTCTCGCGCGAGCTGGGGTTGAACCGCTTCGTGTGCGAGCAGCCGCCCTACAACTTGCTGGACCGGCGCATCGAGCGCGAGCTGATCCCCTTCGCGCAGACCTACGGCTTTGGGCTGATCCCGTGGAGTCCGCTGGCCGGCGGCCTGTTGACCGGCAAATACGACCGCAACGCGCCGCCGCCGGAAGGCACGCGCTTCTTTGACTACAAAGACAACCCGATCCTGGCCCGGCGCTGGAACGACGCGGCGCTTGACGCCGTGGAAGCCTATAAGGGCTATCTGCGGGAGCGCGGCGGCTGCACGTTGTCGCAGTTTGCGCTGGCCTGGTGCATGAGCCAGCCGGGGATCACCGCGCCCATCATCGGCCCACGCACGATGGAACAGCTCGAAGACAACCTCAAGGCGCTGGACGTGACGATCACCGACGAAGATCGGGCCAGGGTGGATGCGATCGTGCCCAAGGGGGGCATGGTCGCGCCGTATTACGAGGCCGACTTTGGGCCGCATCTGTTTCGGGTGTAGCGGCGCGCTCGGCATAATTGCGCTCACGTGAAAGGCTCACCCGCTTCGGTCGGCTGTAACTCGAAAACTAGCTGACATGACCTGCGCGTCGGCGACACAAGCCTGATGCTGCTTGAGCCTGACGGATGGCTGGCGTATATGTTTAACGCACGGCTGCAAAATTTTAAAAAGTTGGTGCTCTGTTATGGACTAAGCCGGATCCACAAAGCTATGTGATGTAATGGGCTGATCGCTTCTGCCGGTGATTAAATCGAAAGACACGGGCAAACTCATGAATCCCTCGTTGCCTGCCAATCCTCATCTGCCTGTTTCTGCCATCGCTGCTGCTTTCAGTGAAGTCACTAACTCCTATAAGTTCTACTGGTTTTTGTCAATTCTGGAAAGCGTGCGTGCGAACCGCGGCCCAGTTCTGACGCTTGACACACTCCTCGCAGGTATGACAGCCGGAGTGTGGTATCCGGTCAACTACTTTCGACTCTCGTTTGGGAAGCAAGACCAGCTTGGCAAAGTGATATCCATGTTAGGAGAAAAGTCCGGTTTGCCAATGAACAGTCCTCGCTCCCACGTGATCCAGACTGCGCTGGATCACATACAAAGACGGGATGAAGTTGGGCGCAAGATTCTTTCTCTGGGAAATTTTGTTCCCTACCGCTTTTTGCGCCCCTTTTTTGCCCGATCTCTACATGGAGTGAAAGACTCGGAAGTTAACCGTCGCATCCGTCAACTGGCAGATCAAGCTTTCACGTTGCCCCAGCCGTGTCTTTATCGTTTCGTGGATTCGCCTGCACCCAGCATTGAGTTGCATGAAGGGTGGATTGATTACCTGAAGGAGCATCTGGCCATCTTGAACGGATTCTGTTTATGGCATCTGGTGAGTTACCTGCAACGCAATAACCCTAATGTCCCAGGTATCCCGGCCAAACTTTTTGAGCCACAAGCTCGCTCCCTTTCCCTGGCGCATCAGTTCTGGAAAATAGCAATTGAGAAGGGCGGGCCGTTTTACTGCATCTACTCTGGCTTGCCGCTTTTACCTCCACATCTTTCTCTGGATCACTTTCTGCCGTGGCGGTTTGTCGCCCACGACCTGCTCTGGAACCTGGTTCCCACCCCCAAGGTAGTGAACTCGTCGAAGGGCGACAACTTACCTGACCTGTCTTACTTCAACCCCTTCGCTCAAGTGCAATACAAAGCATTGCAGGCTGTTTTACTAACTTCCCAAGCCCCTAGGCTGCTTGAGGATTATGTCCTCTTGTTCAAAGCTGGCACTGTAAGCGAGCTTCAAGCTATGGATTTCACTCGCTTTCGAGATTCTCTACACGCTGTTATCGCTCCCCAGTGGCAGATTGCTGCCAACATGGGGTTCTCAGCAGGCTGGAAGTACACATCATGAATTTTGTCTATCGCTCACCACAAAACCCAAATAGCCATCTCACCGTCAAAGAGCGGTCTCAGCCCTCGTTCCCCGTTCGTCACCTACTGCAAAGCAATCTGATTCGCGGGCGGGTGTTGGATTTTGGCTGCGGGCTTGGGGCAGACGTTAACTTTCTGCGGCAAAAAGGCTTTGATGTAGCTGGCTACGATCCATACTATGCCCCTGAAAAGCCGCAGGGGCGCTTTGATACCATCCTCTGTTTGTATGTTCTAAACGTTTTGCTTCCTGAAGAACAGGCGCACGCATTGATGGCTGTCGCAGAGCTATTGCAGCCCACCGGACGCGCCTATTTCGCTGTGCGGCGTGATATTGGAAGAGATGGCTTTCGTACCCACTTCAAATACAAAGTAGATGTGTATCAGTGTAATGTCAAACTGCCCTTCTTAAGCATTCTGCGCACAAGAGGCGCCGAAATCTACGAATACCGACACTACAATCAGATACCTCATCCCAACCCTAATAACTGTCCTTTCTGCGCACCAGAAGCAGAGCGAGAACTGTTGACCGAGTCCGCAACATGCTACGCGATGCTGGATAAATTTCCTGTCTCCCCGGGTCACGCGCTGGTGATTCCCAAAAAGCACGTCACGGACTATTTTGACCTTTCTGCGCATACTAAGACGGCGTTATGGCTGATGGTTGACCGCGTAAAACATCTGCTGAGTGAACGCTTCAAACCAGATGGATTCAACATAGGCATCAATATCGGCGCGGCAGCAGGTCAAACTGTGCCGCACGCCCATATCCACGTGATTCCGCGCTATTTAGGAGATGTAGAAAACCCTAGAGGAGGCGTCAGAAATGTCATCCCTTGTAAGGGGGATTACACGTCTTAGACGCTAGAATCCTCGCTGTGACCTTGAACATCGCAGGCGCTGAGCGAGACTTGAACCTGCGATCGCATCAGCCCGCGCGCCCCTTCATCTCCGGCACGAGGATCAGGGAT
>JBKBID010000085.1:0-10082 GCA_046299515.1 Thermoflexales bacterium
GCCACTAGGCCTCGCTCAGCGAGGTTCGGACTGCGCGTAGCAGCGAATCGCCATAATGCTCTCCCGCGCGCTGTACTGATAGCGCCCTTGCGCGCCGAAAAGGGCAGCGAGCTTGGTCTGCATGTCGTAGCGCGCCGGCACGCCATCCAATTGCTGCGCAAAAGTACGCCCGAAGCCGTGCAGCGCGACGTCGGCCACGCTGATCGGCTCCGCCGTCAAGTGCACGAGAGATAAGCCGGCTTCGCGCGCGATTTGGATGTCGCGCCACAGATTCACCATCGGATAGAACTGAAAGATGCCCCGGCTGTCCACAGCATGGAGGTTGTTGTGGTGAAGCAAGTCGTAAATCACGTTCTTGCGCAAACCTGGGCCGACCAGTCCCGGCAGGCGAACGATGAGATGCTGCGGGAAGCGCGCCTCAACGAACTTTTCGAGCAGTCGGCGATGCAGCCCGTAGGGGTGCAAGCCTGTTTCTTCTACCGGCGATAACTCGTCAACCCCAATCGGCGACTTGAAGACATCCACCGTGCTGATCAGGATGAAGTGTTGGCAGTCAACAGTCTGAAGACAATCTATCAGCCGCTCAATGTTGCTTCGGTCCTTGTCCGGCTCGCGGTTGGCGATCCACTTCTGCGCAGGCGCGCCGGCGCACACGATCATCTCAAACGCGCGCTGGCGAATGTCGTGAATGTTGGTTGAGCGATAGAGCGCATCAAAGATGTTTGTCTGCCTAAGTATTGTGCTCCCAACGAAACCGGTGTAGCCGATAAGGGCGTTGCTCATGTCACCTCCGCCTTCGCACGTTGTAGCGCAAGCTCCTGCTCCAGGCGCTCCAGAACGTCGTAGATGTTATCTATCTTTCCCCCCAGCACGGAGTAACAGCCCGGCAGCGCGGCATACTTCTCGAAGAGGATCGGCCGGCCGTCGTCGCCCTCATTTTTGACCAGCACAGTTTTGACCTCGAACAGGGAGTCTACGTATCTCGCCTTGAGCATACAAGGCAGATAGCGGCTTGCGTCTCTCAACATGCGATCCACGCGCGTCTGTCGGTCATACTCGGCCAACTTTTGGTAAGGATCGTTGCCGCGCTCATCTTTCCAGCTCAGATGCGGTGTATAGCGAACGTGCGACAGCGTGTGTAGCCGTCGCGCAGGGAAGGGCATGATGGAGAAAAACGGCCCATCCATGACGGTGACGCCTATCTCTCTCAGCTCCGGCGGAGGCTCGACCAGCGCAAGCTCAGTGATCTCATGCTTGAGGCCGGTTTGGACGCCGGGGAAGTCGCCCTGCAGTTGGTTAAGCCAACTATACGTGCAGTTGAAGACGTAGCGGCACGAGAGCGACTCCAGCGCACCGTCGGGCCGCTGGACCGTCACACACAGCCCGTCGCCGACCTGAGAACGAGCAACGGCTGTCGCCGTGGTCCGATAGTAAACCTGCACGTCGGCCTGGCGCAGCGCTTGCCGCGCCCATTCTGCCAGCTTCGTCGGGTCGAAAGCATATTCCTCCGTGAGGAAGACTTCCTCTACCAGGTGCGGGTTGAAGAGTCGTTTGAGCGCGGCCTCGGCGGGCTGCAACTTGGCGCCGATCTCGGCGCAGAATCGCTCAAATTGCTTCGCGGTGACCTTGGAGTGATGCCTTGCGATGGCGTAGAGCTTGATGAAGTCGCTTTGCACGGCGTCAGGCCAATCGCGCGCGAAGCGGGGAAAGTTCGCCCGGCTGCGAAAGGCGGTGGTGAAGCTGCGCGGGTAGTGATAGCCGGCGTGGATGCGCGCCTGGTTGTTGTATGAGGCGCGGCTCAGCAACTGCGCGTCTCGCTCGAACAGCACAATGCGCCCGAATGCTCCCTTCTGGGCGAGGTAAATCGCGATGACGCACCCGTAGAAGCCGCCGCCGATGATTACAACATCTGCAGTTGTCATAGGCGCGCATCTTGCCGTAGGTTCGACGGCTGGGTCGCGGCTTCCTCAATGTTGAGCTTCTCTCTGCGGGTGAGGCGCGCGCTGGTCAATTCTTGGCCGATGTGGTAGGGCGGGCCTTCGTTGTTCAGCCGGACCATGTGCAGGATGTATTCACCCAGCACCAGCAACACCAGAGACAAAAGGAAGAACATGCCGGATTGCTGAAGTGATAGGCTGATCCAACCAGGAGCCACGTCGCGTTTGAACACGCCGATCAGCACCACATAGACGGAGTAAAGCAAATTGGCGACGGCGCCGAAGAGCGACAGCGAAGTCACCATGCGCATCGGCGCGCGCGTGGTTGAGAAGATGAGACGGATGCCTTGTTCGATGCTCTCGCCGAGCTTTTTGCTGAGCTGCGCGCGTGGGGCAACGCTGTATTCAAGATTGACGCGAGCGAAGCCGCTTGTCGCGGGCAGATATCTGTAACTGATGACCGGCTGAGGGTGTCGCAGGATGAAGTTCACCACCCGCCTGCTGAGCAGCCGATAGCCGGGCGCCTCTTTGGAAAGGTCTAGGCCGTTGAACAGACGGTAGATCGTGTTGAAGACGGAAGAGGCTACGCTGTATGCGAGGCCTTGCCTTGGCTTTTGCAAATTCCGCGCGAACACGACGTCGGCGCCGGCGGCCGCGTGCTCCAGCATAGTTGGCAAAAATCGAATGTCGTCTACGAACGGGTCTAGCACTGCGACAAAATCGCCCAGCGCGTTCTCGACTCCCGCCCAACATGCCGTGTGGTTATCCACCGCCTTGGTCAGCGCATACACCTGGAGATTGGGGTAGCCCGATTCGCCGGTGAGCCGTCTGAGCACCCCCATGCTGTCATCTTCCGAGGCGTTGTCAACGACGATGAACTCATAATCCGTCACAAGCGACGCGAGTTGGCTTGAGACGTCGCGGACGAGTTCCTCCAGGTGTTCGGCCTGATTGCGCAGCACGCAAACCACAGACAAGAGCATCGGAAAGGGGAACATGGCGCCGTTGATTCGTGCCATTGGCCGCAAGACCGAGAACATGCAGTGTATGGAACAGCGCACGCCATTCTACCAACCTAAAACTGCGGCTTCCGCCGGCAACACGCGCAACCGCTCGACCAGCACGGAGAGATGTCGCCGGTCTGGATTGTTTGCGTCGTATAAGTAAGGTTGTGCAGTGGAAGCAGCCACAATCTCAAGGCGGTTAAGCCCAGGCCTGAGTTGCTCAGCAGACAGCATCAGTTGTGTCTGCCAAAGTTCCCAGCAGTTGCCGACCCAGCGATGGGTAGCCAGCGCCTGGCCGTTGAGTTTGATGGTCACCGTTTGCTCGCCTGTGGCGGGACAGAAGGCGCGCAGGGCAATTTCCAGTTGTCGAGGAGCCGGCTTGTTCATCCACCAGCCGGCTTGCGCGTGCTTGCCTTCGACCCATACCTGCTGAGGCCCAAAGGTGGAGAACCCTTTGATCGGCAGGATGGTGAAGAATGCGTCAGGGTCGGGAAGCACTTCAAACGCACACAGGGTGGGGTAGTGGGCTTTTTGATGTGGCTCGGGGTCGAAGCATTCCACGAATCGCAAAGCGCTATTTTGTTTAGCCTGCTCTAAGCTCTTCGGGGACGCAAAGATCACTTCCACCTGTGCGCGGCGCAGCATCGCTAGGTTGGCCGGGTCGTTAAGCAACTCCTCAGAATTGAGATTCGCATACCAAGGCCACATATACAAGATATTGGACGTTAGTGCTTGGAAGCTGATTGGCCAGGTAGCGCGAGTACAACAGAAACAGAGACCCTTCCAAAGATCGCGGAGTGAAAGTGGCTCCGTCGCTGCCGGCAAGTCGTTGAGCAGCCCAGGTGTGGGCTGGATGAGGCTGCTGAGGCAGCAGAATGGTTGGACTGGGATTAGGTAGCAGCTCAATAAGCCACAAGCAACCAAGCGCAATAGCCAATCCACTGCGCATTTGATTGATCGCCGTCACAACCAGTGCGGCGGCAATCAAACCTAAGGCGATAGAGTGTCGGGCTGCTGCGCGGGCAGATTCATACCGCGGCACGAACATCACCGGCAGGATGCCGGGCAGGGGAACGCTGTCGCTCTTCAGTGGGCTGGAGCTTTCACTAAATGTTGATGGCTTGACGCGCGCCCCAAGATGCCACAGGAGTTCGTTTAGACGTTGAAGGGAAGGAGGGTTCTGGTTTCCGTGCCGCCAAACTGGGCCAAATGAAAGGATTAGGATAATAGCAATCAGCGCTGTCAGAACGCGCATCTTCCTCACCCTCCACACAACTAGCGCACCGATGGATGAGAGGATGAGAGTGCCGATACCCCAATTCTGGAAGTTGGCCTCTTGTGTTGGCGGCTTCCAAGTCATCTTGATTTGCGCTAAATCCTTCCAGAAACTCAGATATCCCCATCCCACATAGTCCCATGGCTTCGAGGTGTAGTGAGCGAGTTCTTGGAGGAGCGGGGGTAGGGCCTCCATGTAGCTTACAGCTTGGCTAACTAAAAGCAGGTAAGGACCGCCGATGGCTGCCGCAGTGAGCGCGATCACAGGAGCATACCGCCAAGCCTTTCGCTGCAGACCTAGCAACAGCATCAAGGGCAGGCACAGGAAGAGAAAGTAAGGCTGGGCGATGATTGATACACCCCACCAGAAGCCGCCAGCAACTGCGCTCTTCCAAGCGGATGGTTCATCTGCTCGCCGGCGCAGCGCCATGAGCGCTGCCGCAAACCAAACGAGGCCTGTTGAGCCGAGCGAGACATGCAAATGTCCAGCGATGTGAACTGTGCGCCCAAAGGCGAACGTGACTGCGCTGGCGCCCAAAGAGGCGAGCAACTCAGAGGACGTGAAGAAACGCAGGAATCGTCGCGCACCGATGAAGCACAGGATGAATCCTCCAACGAAGCCTATGTTAACAGCCACCGTCCCGCCGAACGCGAGTGAAAAGGGTAGGAGTAAGAGGCCTGGCCCGCTGTGAGCCTCGACAAACTGATGAGTGCCCATCGGGTAGGCCATCTCCCGGCTGATTAGGTTGAAGTCGCCGCTCAGCACCGCGTCGCGCCAGAAGTTGGCTTGCCAGACAGCCTCAATAGTGTCCCCGCCGTAGTGAAGATGGGTGTTCCACATCCAGGGCGGCAACCGGTAGAACCAGGCCAGCATGGCAAGGAATATCAGCCAACCGAGCAAAGACTCTAGCGCGTTGGCTCGCGACTGCTTCGAGAGCCACAGCTTGGGCTGCTTTAGATAATCCACCAAAGTTGCGCTGGCGAACATGTTACTTTTGTCTTCTTTCTGTCGCGTCCCCTGACAAACGCTCGAACTATACCAACCAAAGAATGGCAGCGCTCATTGCATGTGGGATTCGACAGTTGGCGCACAGCGCACGAAAACCTCAAAGTGCGCCGATCCAGGCCAGCAATACCTAAGCGCCGAGTTGCTAGAATCAACGCGGGCACAGTCCCGAACTCAGTCCGTACCCCGAGATCGAAGAGAAGACTATGACGCCCAACGTTCACCCCCGCGTGCGCGACTTGCTCGCCCGCATGACGCTCGAAGAGAAACTCGCCCAGCTCAACGCTTGCTGGATGCGCGACCTGCTCACCGACGGCCGGCTCGACGCCGACAAGCTGCGCCGGCACCTCCGCCACGGCATCGGCCAAATCACCCGCCCCGGCGGCAGCGCTGCCCTGCTCCCCGACGCGCTGGCCGAGGCCGCCAACCAGATTCAGCGCTTCCTCGTTGAGGAGACCCGGCTGGGCATCCCGGCCATATTGCACGAGGAGTGCTGCGCCGGCGCGATGGTGCGCCAGGGCACTATCTTTCCCCAGCCCATCGGCCTGGCCGGCGCCTTCCAGCCAGACCTCATCGCCGAGATGACCGAGGCGATCCGCCGCCAACTGCGCGCGGTCGGCCTGCATCACGGCCTGGCGCCGGTGCTCGACCTCGCCCGCGACCCGCGCTGGGGCCGCCTGGAGGAGACCTTCGGCGAGGACCCGCTCCTCGTCGCGCGCTGCGGCGTGGCCTACATCCGCGGCCTGCAGGGCGACGACCTGCGCGACGGCGTGATGGCCACCGGCAAGCACTTCATCGGCCATAGCGCCTCGCAGGGCGGCCTGAACTGCGCGCCGGCCTTGCTGGGCCGCCATGAGCTGTTCGAGGCCTACCTGCTGCCCTTCCAAGCGGCGATCCAGGCAGCCGGCCTCGCCTCCATCATGAACGCCTACCCTGAGCTAGACGGCGAAGTGGTGGCCGCTTCGCGCCGGCTGCTGACCGAGCTGCTGCGCGAGAGGCTCGGCTTCGACGGCCTGGTGGTGTCCGACTACGAGGCGATCATGATGATCCACACGTATCACTTCGCCGCCGACAGCCTGCGCCGCGCCGCCGTGCTCGCCATCCAGGCCGGCATAGACATCGAGCTGCCCACCACCTGCTGCTACGGCGACCTGCTGCGCCAGGCGCTGGAGGCCGGCGAGGTGGACATAGCGACGATTGACCAGGCGGTGAGCCGCAACCTACAAAAGAAGTTCGAGCTGGGCCTGTTCGAGCGCCCTTACGTGGCCGTGGAGCGCGCCGCCGCAGCCTTCGCCGAGCCAAGCTATCGCGCGCTCGCCCGTCGGTTGGCGCGCCAGAGCCTGGCGCTGCTGAAGAACGATGGCCTGCTGCCGCTGCCGCGCGATCTGCGCACGCTGGCCGTGATCGGCCCGAACGCCCACGACGCGCGCAACCTGCTCGGCGATTACACCTACCCGGCCCACCTCGAAGACCAATTCCCCGCCGAGACGGCGCAAGAGCTGACGCGCATCCCCACGGTGCTAGACGGCATCCGCGCGCTGATGGCGCCGGGGACGCAGTTGCTCTACGCGCGCGGCTGCGACAACCTCGATCCCAGCACGGACGGCTTCGCCGAGGCCGTCCGCGCCGCCGAACAGGCCGACGCAGTCGTGCTGGTGCTGGGCGATCGCTCCGGCCTGACGCCGCGCTGCACTTCTGGCGAGACGCGCGACAGCGCCTCGCT
Organism: Thermoflexales bacterium; assembly: GCA_046299515.1. Taxonomy (GTDB): domain Bacteria; phylum Chloroflexota; class Anaerolineae; order J036; family Brachytrichaceae; genus JAAFGM01. Next base: position 6,946 of record JBKBID010000085.1, read on the forward strand.
GCGCCTGCCTGGCGCGCAAGAGGCGCTGGCGGAGGCGATCTTGGCCGCCGGCAAGCCAGTCGCGCTCGTGCTGGTCACCGGCCGGCCGTATGTGCTCACGGGGCTGGCGTCGCGCGTCCAGGCCATACTCCAGGCGTGGCTGCCCGGCGAGGAGGGCGGCCCGGCCATCGCCGAGGCGCTCTTCGGCGAGGTCAACCCCGGCGGCAAGCTGCCGGTCACCTTCCCGCGCAGCGCCGGACAAGCGCCGATCTTCTACAACCACAAGCCCTCCGCCTCGCGCTCGAACTGGCACGGCGACTACGTGGATGAGTCGGTGCGGCCGCTATACCCCTTCGGCCACGGCCTGAGCTACACCCATTTCAGCTACAGCGATCTATCCATCGCACCGGCCCAGGTCACGCGCGGGGAGCAGGTGAACATCTCGCTCGAAGTGTGCAACAGCGGCGCGCGCGCCGGCGATGAGGTGGTGCAGCTCTATGTGCGCGACGAATACGCCAGCCTGCCGCGGCCGGTCAAGGAGTTGAAGGGCTTTGCGCGGCTCACGCTGGCGCCGGGCGAGCGCCGGCGCGTGACGTTCCATTTGCCGGCGGACGCGCTCGCCTTCTACGACGCCGACCTGCGCTTGGTGTTGGAGCCGGGCCGCATCCAGGTCATGGTGGGCAGCTCCTCGGAGGACATCCGACTGACCGGCGCGTTCGAGGTCGTCGGCGAGGGGCCGATGCCGGTCGGCCGGCGCGTGTGGGATTGCCCGGTGAGCGTCGCGTGAGCAGAGAGGGCGGTTGATCGCGCGCGCTCCACGCGCGGCGATAATTTGCCGCGCGTGGGGCTGTGCGCTGCTCATCGTCAGAATTCAATCCCAGGCTGGGCGCGAATGCCCTGGTCGCGGTAGGGGTGCTTGACCTCGCGCATCTCCGTCACCAGGTCGGCGAACGCGATGAGCGCTTCGGGCGCGTCGCGGCCGGTGATGATCACGTGGGTCATGGGCGGCTTGTGCGCGCGCAGCCATGCCACCACCTCGTTCGCGTCCAGCCAGCCGAAGTGCATGACGTAGGTGAACTCATCCAGCAGGAACACGTCGTATTCGCCGCCGGCGATCTTCTGCTTGGCCACCTCCCAGCCGTGCAGCGCCTTGGCCTGCGTCTCGTCCAGGTCTCTGCTGGTCCAGGTGAAGCCGTCGCCCATCGGCGTCAGCTCGATGCCCATCTTGGCCAGCGCCTTCAACTCGCCGTAAGACGCCTTTTCGTGCTTGAAGAACTGCACGCCGCCGACGCGCAGGTTGCGCCCCCAGGCGCGCACCAAAATGCCGATGGCCGCTGTGGTCTTGCCTTTGCCCTTGCCGGTGTTGACGATCACCAGCCCTTTGGGGCGATGCGTCTCGCGCACGGCCTGGCGCTTCGCTTCGCGATCAGGGTCGCTGCGCAGCGGTGTGTTGGCCCGCTCGATGCCGAAGCGGTCTGTCGTTTGCATTTCATTCGATTCGCCGTTCATGTTTCGTCACCTCTTGCTTAGCTTGTGCCATGGCTCGCCATCGCTCGTGCATCTCCTGCAGGTAGCGTTGTACTTCTTCGCCCTCGCCGGCGAAGACGCGCAGCAGGTCCCCCCGCCGGTATATCTCCTCCGGCGCGCCGGCGACGAACGCGCCATCGCCGCCCATCAGCCATAGCGTGTCGGCAAAGCGCAGCGCCAGCTCCAGGTCATGCGTGCTGAGCAGCAGGGCGCGGCCGGTTTGGTGCGCCAGGTCGCGCAGCAGGTGCATGATCTCGATGCGGCGCGGCAGGTCGAGGAAAGCGGTCGGCTCGTCCAGCAGGATGATCGGCGTCTGTTGGGCGAGCGCGCGGGCGATCATCACGCGCTGGCGCTCGCCGTCGCTGAGTTGGCCGACCAAGCGCCATGCCAGCGCCTCGCAGCGCGCCGCGCGCATCGCCTCTTGCACGATCTGCTCATCCTCCGGCGTCAGGCGGCCGTCCCAGCGGGTGTAGGGATGCCGTCCCAGCGCCACCAGGCCGTAGGCCGTCATGTAGCCGATGTCCACGCGGTCGGTGAGCACCACGGCCAGCTTGCGCGCGCGCTGGGCGGATGAGAGGCGATGCAGCGGCTCGCCCTCGACCCACACGACGCCGCCCAAGGCCGGCTGCAGGCCGCACAGCGTGCGCATCAGCGTGCTCTTGCCGACGCCGTTCGGGCCGAGCAGCGCGGTGAGCCGGCCGCGCTGCAGGCTGAGGTCGAGATCGCGATGCACCACGCGCACGCCGCCGCCGTTGCGATAGCCGGTGGTGAGGCGCACCGCGCGCATAGCAGCCGCGGCAACAGCAGCTTCGCCGTCGCGAGGCCCATGGCCGTTGCGTGATGGCGTCGCTTGCTCCGTCCTCATTGCGGCCTCACACCCGCCCGAAGCTCTGGCGGCGCAGGACGATCCACAGCACCACCGGCGCGCCCACCGCCGAGGTGACCACGTTGAGCGGCAGCGCGGCGCGCGCGCCGGGCATCTGGGCGATCAGGTCGAAGATCAGCGCCAGCCCGCCGCCCAGCAGCAGCGCCGCCGGCAGCAGCACGCGATGGTCGCTGGCGCCGAACAGGGCGCGGCACAGGTGCGGCACGGCCAGCCCGAGGAAGCCGATCGGGCCGCAGAACGCCGTGACCGCGCCGGCCAACAGCGAGGCGCTGGCCGTCACCCACCAGCGCGCCGCGCGCACGTTCACCCCCATGCTGGCCGCGTAGCTCTCGCCCAACAACAGTGCGTTCAGCGGCTTCACGGTGAACCAGCCGATGCCCAAGCCGAGCAACGCGGCCGGCGCGAAAGCGCGCATCTGCTGCCAGGTCACGCCGCCGAAGCTGCCGAACGTCCAGTGGATGTAGGCGCTGACCTGCTCCGGCAGGGCGAAGTACAGCAGCACGCTGACCACTGCGCTGGTGAGGTAGCTGATCATCAGCCCCAGCACCAGCAGCGTGATCGCGCTTTGCACGCGGCGGGCGATCAGCATCACCAGCGAGAACACGGCAGCCGCGCCCAGCGAGGCTGCGCTCACCAGCCCGAACTCGCCCAGGAAGGCCGCGCGGCCGAAGACGCCGGCGCCGGCCGCCGCGCCGCCCAGCACCACCAACGCTACGCCCAGGCTTGCCCCGCTGCTGATGCCCAG
>JBKBID010000086.1:0-9923 GCA_046299515.1 Thermoflexales bacterium
CGATCGCGGCCAACGCGACGACGCTCATCTTCACCAACACCCGTTCGCAGACCGAAATGTGGTATCAGGCCATCCTTGAGGCGCGGCCGGAGTGGGCCGGGCAGATCGCGTTGCATCATGGCTCGCTGGACAAGGCCGAACGCGAGTTCGTGGAATGCGGGTTGAAAGCCGGCCGGCTGCGCGCGGTTGTGTGCACGTCCTCGCTCGACCTCGGCGTGGACTTTGCGCCGGTGGATTGTGTGTTGCAGGTGGGCAGCCCCAAAGGCGCGGCGCGGCTGTTGCAACGCGCCGGCCGCAGCGGCCACGCTCCTGGCCGGCCCAGCCGAGTGATCTGCGTGCCGACCCACGCGCTGGAGCTGGTCGAATTTGCGGCCGCGCGCGACGCGATCCGCCGAGGCCATGTCGAGGCGCGCCCACCGTTGAGCAAGCCGTTGGATGTGCTGGCGCAGCATGTGGTCACAGTCGCCGCCGGCGGCGGCTTTCGCAGTGACGAGCTGCTCGCCGAGGTGCGCGGGGCATACGCCTATCGCAACCTCAGCGATGACGAATGGGGATGGGTGCTCGACTTTGTGACGCGCGGCGGGCGGGCGTTGAACGCCTATCCGGAGTTCCGGCGCGTGATTTGCGAGGATGGGGTGTATCGCGTGGCCGACGACGGCATCGCGCAGCGCCATCGCCTGTCCATCGGCACGATCGTCGGCGAGGCGGCCATCAATGTGCAATACCTGAAAGGCGGGCGATTAGGCACGGTGGAGGAGTCGTTCGTGAGCCGGTTGAAGCCCGGCGAATGTTTCCTGTTCGCCGGCAAGCTGCTGGAGTTCGTGCGTTTGCAAGACAACACGGCATGGGTGCGCCGCGCGACCGGCAAGCGGCCCGTCGTGCCGCGCTGGATGGGCGGCCGCATGCCCCTTTCCACCGAGCTGGCGCACATGCTGCGCGAGAAGCTCGACCAGGCGCGCCTGGGGCGATACGATGATGAGGAAATGGCCGCCGCGCGCCCGCTGCTGGAGCTGCAGGCGCGGCGCTCCAAGTTGCCCGAGCCGGACGAGTTGTTGATCGAGCGCGTCCAGACGCGCGAGGGGCATCATCTGTTCTTCTTCCCGTTCGATGGTCGGGCGGTGAACGAGGGCTTGGCCGCGTTGGTAGCCTATCGCCTGTCGCGCCTGCGCCCCATCTCCTTTTCGTTCGCCATCAACGACTATGGCTTTGAGCTGCTTTCGCCCGACCGCGTGGACTTGGATTCGGCGGATGGTTCGCGCCTCCGCGAGCTGTTCAGCCCTGACCATCTGGCGGCCGACCTGACTGCCAGCTTGAACGCGGCAGAGCTGGCGCGGCGGCAGTTCCGCGAAATCGCGCGCATCGCCGGCTTGGTCTTCGAGGGGTTGCCCGGCCGGCGCAAGTCGGGCCGGCAGCTCCAGGCATCCAGCGCGCTGTTCTACGAGGTCTTCAGCAAGTACGATCCCGACAACCTGCTCCTGGCGCAGGCGCGGCGTGAGGTGCTGGAGCGTCAGCTAGAGGAGAGCCGGCTGGCGCGCGCCTTGCAGCGCATCTCGCGCGGGCGGATTACGCTGCTCGATGTGGCCCGGCCGACGCCGCTGGCCTTTCCGCTGATGGTCGATCGGCTGCGCGAGCAGCTCAGCAGCGAGACGCTGCTTGATCGCGTGCGCAAGATGCAGGCGCAGTTCGCGGAAGGCTAAGCGGCGAAGTGGGGGAGTAGCGATGGTGACGGTCGTGGCGGCCGGCGAGGTGTTACAGCTTTGGCCGGAGCGGGCCGTTTTCTGGCCGCGGCGAGGCACGCTGTTTGTGGCCGATGTTCACTTCGGCAAGGCGGCGGCTTTTCGCGACGCCGGCATCCCCGTGCCGGAGGGCGGGTTGGCGGACGATCTGCGGCGTCTGTCGCGGTTGATCGCGGCCACGGATGCTGCGCGCGTGGTTTTCCTGGGCGACGTGCTGCATGCGCGCCAGGGGCGGGCGGCCTCTGTGGTCGCAGACGTTGCGGCCTGGCGCGCGCAGCATTCGCATAGGCAATTTTTGCTGATCAGAGGAAATCATGACGCGCGAGCTGGCGATCCGCCTACAGAGTGGCAGATGGCCTGTGTGGACGAGCCTTTCATTGAGCCGCCTCTGGCGTTTCGTCACACGCCTGCGGCGTCCTCGGCTTACTACGCGCTGGCCGGCCACGTGCACCCGTCCGTTAGCCTGCGCGGCAGGGCAGGGCTGCGCGAAAGACTGCCCTGCTTCGTCGTCGGGCCGAGCCGCATGATCCTACCGGCCTTCGGCGCCTTCACGGGGATGGCTGCGATCCGGCCGGCGCCGGGCGATCGCATCTATGCGGTCGCCGGCGATGCGCTGGTCGAAGTGTTGACGTAAATCTCAACGAAGCCCTCGCCCCCTCGTCGCGCAGGAACGCTTGGGACAACCATCGGCCATCTTGTGTCACCTATCGGCAATGGCAGCCAGCGTCTGCAGCGTGACCAGGAGCTTGCGGTCTAAGCCGGCATTGCTCAAGTGGAAGTCCTTGTCGCCTTCATCAATCAAGCCGTTGTTTGGCAGGTCGCGCGTGGCGGCCCAAAAGTCGAGCAGCGGCACGTTGTACTCGTCCGCCAGCTTGCGGATGACGCTGTTGATGTGGCCGGATGGCGCGCCGGCAAGGGTTTCGATGTCGTCGGCCTTGGTCATCAGCACCGGCAAAACTCCTTTGCTCAGGGCATGCTCGATGAGCGGCCGGTAGTGCTTCTCGAAGTCCTGCCAGGTGTATTGCTCCTGTGTGCCGAGCGAGATGAACACGATGCTGGCGCGCGATGCCCACAGCTCGCACTCGAACGGGCCCATCGTTGTGCCACACAGCGCGCCGTCGGCCCAGGTTGGATCCATCATCGCGGGCGAGCCGAACCCACCCTGCGCCGCAAGGCTCACCCGCCCGAATGATGGCGCGAAGCGTTGCACGATTGCCTGCAGTCGCGGCTCAAGTGTGCTGGCGTCGAACTGACCGCTGGCCAAGCGCCGCAAATACACGGATGGCTGCGAGTTGCAATCGCCCGCTACGGTGAACAGATTCAAGTCTTTGCCGGCGCGCGCGCTGTTTTGCCAAATTGCGCGCTGCCGTGGCGTGATGCGCGGGATCCAGGCCGGGAAGGGCGTCGCGCGTGCACTGCGCCGAGTCTTCGTTGGGGTTGAGGCCGGCTTGAGAGGTGCGCTGACCACCGGGGCGGCTTTCAAATCGCCCGAATAAAGCGCGCCGAGGTCGGCCAACAGCCAGGCGCCTGTGGATTTGCCGGCGTCCGGCAAGGCCAGTTGCCACCAAGTGTTGTCCGCTGTGCGTCCGATCACATCGTAGAACTGCCCCTTAAATACCGGCAGGGTATTGCCGGCGACTAAGCTCGGCGCGCGTCGCAGCCAAGCCTGCTCTGCCGTGACCGTGATCTTGGGCGGCATTGGGGCTTGCGATTGGGCGGGATAGAAGCTGCCCAGCGCCGCCAGTTTGCACGCGAGCAGCGCCGCTAAGGCGCGACGATGATGGGGTGTGGGACAGGCGCTCATGTCATTCCTCCTTTAGATGTTGTTTTGGCGCGCGCGGGGGCGGCGGCGTGGCAGACGCCTGCGCTGTGGTCTGAGGCCGCTTGGTGGGCGGCGGGCTTGGCTGCTTCTTCGGTTGCGGAGTCGCCTGCGGCGCCGGGCTTAAACGCGGAAGCTGGGCCAGCGTCTGCAAGGTCAGGAGGATGCGCGCGTCCATGCCCACCTCGTTGACATGAAAAGGCTCAATGAACTGCAGGCCGGCGTTTCGCTCGGCGACCAAGCCGCCATTGGGAAGCTGTCGGGCGGCCAGCGCGAAGTCAATGACCGGCAAGCCGTACTCCGCGCCGAGCTTGCGCACTACCTCGTTAATATAGTCGGCCGGCGCGCCGCCCTGCCGCGACTCAAGCGCGTCAGCCTTGGTCATGAGCAGCGGCAGCACCTTCAAGCTCAACGCATACTCAATAATGGCGCGATAGTGCTCCTCAAAGTCGCGCCAGGTAAACGTGTCTCCCGTGCCGAGCGCGATCAGCAGGAGGCTGGCGTTAGAGAGTCGCAACTCACAGGCCAGCGGCCCTTCGTCGCTCTTGCACTGCTTAGGATCGGCCCACGTAGGATCAAAGGCCGTCATTGCGTTAAAGCTGCCGCTGGTAGCGACGCTGACCCGATTAAAGGCTGCGGCGAAGGCGCGCGCTGTGTTTTTGAGTTCCGGATAAGGGGTAAGGTCAAATGCGCCGGAGGCCAAGCGACCGAAGAACACAGGATGCTCGGCGTTGCAGTCGCCGAGGACAGCAACCATGCCGGGCGCGCGGCCGGCTTGAACCGCGTCACGGTAACGGCGCTGGAGCGCGCTGCTGATCGTCGGCACGCCGGGCAAGCGCAGGCGCGGCGGCGGCGTCGCCGGAGGGATCTCTTCGCTGAGCGGTAGCTGGGTAATGTCCATGCCATCGGCAAAGCGCACCGCGCTCCGACTGACCCATGCGCGGGTGTAGCCATAGTTCACCAGCACCCAGGCGTTCGCCTCGTCGCGGGCGAGCGCCGCAAAGCACTGGAACTTCAACATGCGGCCCACGGCAGGCGATTGCCAGTTGTTTTCAAGGCGCGCAAACGCGCCGTCCACGTCAATCATCACCTGTGACGTTTGCGCGTCGCCACACACAAAGTCAATCGCGTGCGCCGAACCGGCGAAGCCGTCGGCGGCGCTTAGCGCGATCATCATGACCGCCGCAGCGACACGGCTTGTGATGCCCGTTCTCATCTCAGGTGTTCCGCTCCTGCGCAACAAGTAGAATCGTTTATATGCTGCGCCTATTGATTGTAAGCGTTCTCGCGCTTGGCCTCGCGTCGTGTTCCCCCGCGCCGGCTGCGACGCCTATCGCAACGGATACGCCTGAGCCTACCGCAATCCCCGCGCTAATGCCAGCGCTTGAGACCACCGTCCCCCCTGCGCCAACGCCAACACCCTCGGCCATCGCTGCGGAAGCACAAGACTGGTTGCCCGGTCAGCGCTCGGTGTGGGACACTCAGGTTAGCCCGGGCGAGGCGCTCGGCGGATGCGACAGCAGCGCGCCATTGCCGGTGTATGGGCTTGTGCAAATCACCCCGCTTGAGGATGGGCTTGAATGGCGCAATCAAGAACCGCAGCCCTATCGCATGAAGCGGGTCGCCCCCGGTATTTACCGTTTCGCCGGGCCGAGCGCTATCAACGACGGCGTGGTGACGATGACCGTGACTTTTTTGGCAGAGAAATCACTGGCCATGGTGCGCGAATTCACGCCGAATGCGGCGCCAGGCTGCACCTATCGCCACGAATATACCGGCGAGTTCAAGTGGTTCCGTTGACAGGCCGCTTGCGGCGAGTTCTGGCCGCGCAACCGCGCGCAGAAGGTCACTTACCAATTGGGCGCTTGGCTTCGGCGTATGGCTGCGTGCTACGCCTTGCGCCGCCGCGCGCCGGCGTCACAGGATCAGCATGGCGTCGCCGAACGAATAGAACCGATAGCGCTCGCGAATCGCCAGCGCGTAGGTGCGGCGCATAAAGTCCATCCCCATGAACGCGCCGATCATGGCCAGCAGCGTGCTGCGGGGCAGGTGGAAATTTGTGATCAGCGCGTCCACTACCTTCCACTCGTAGCCAGGGGTGATGTAGCGCGAGGTAAACCCGCTGAACGGTTGAACGAGGGGGCGACTGCTTGCTTGCGTTGACGCCAAGGCGCTGCTCTCCAGCACGCGCGCGCTCGTCGTTCCCACAGCGACGATTCGCCCGCCCTGCGCGCGCGCTTCGTTGATGGCCTCGGCCGTGGCCGGCGGCAGCACGCACCACTCGGCATGAATCTTGTGCGCTTCCACGGTTTCCTCCTCGATCGGCTTGAACGTGTCCAGGCCGACATGCAGGGTGACGAAGGCGATTCGCGCGCCCATCGCCTGGATGCGCTCAAGCAACTGCGGCGTGAAATGCAGCCCGGCCGTCGGCGCAGCCGCCGAGCCGGCCACGCGCGCGTAGACGGTTTGGTAGCGCGCCGGGTCGCGGAGTTGTTCATGGATATAGGGCGGCAGGGGCGTCTCGCCCAGTGCGTCGAGGTGCGGCTCGATCGGCTCGCTGAAGCGCACGACGAAGGCGGCCTCGCCAGATCGCGCGACAACCTCGGCGCTGATTGGCTTCCCGGCGTTCCCGCTTTCCGGAAAGGCGATCTGTCGTACGTTGCGCCCGCCGACTAAGGCCTCCCAGGTGACCGCATCGATCTTGCGCAGCAGCAACACCTCCACCTTGCCGCCGGTCGGTTTGCGGCCGCGCAGTCGCGCGTTGATCACGCTCGTATCGTTGGCGACGAGCAGGTCGCCGGAACGAAGGAACTCCGGCAGGTCGTAGAAATGCCGGTGCTGGTGCGTCTGGGTCGTGCGGTCACAGACCAACAGGCGCGATGCGTCGCGCGGCTCGACCGGGTGTTGCGCGATCAGCTCCGGCGGCAGTTCGTAGTCGAGTTCTGAGATGTGCATGGCGGGTCTGTGGCGCAAGTGTAAGTCAGGGTGGGGCGCAGGTTGCGCTTATCGAAGCCCACTCGGTGTATAGTGGCTTAGTTGGGCGACACGATGACACGCCATATTCACATCATCGGCGTGCCGATGGACCTCGGCCAACGCCGACGCGGCGTAGACATGGGGCCGAGCGTGATCCGCTACGCCGGCCTGCACCAACAGCTACGCGCGCTCGGCCACACCATTACCGACGGCGGCAACATCCCCGTGCCGCTGCCGGAGACCGTGCCGCTTGACTCCGAGCGGGCGCGCCACCTGCGCAGCATCGCCGACGTGTGCCGCAACATCTACAACGCCGCCTGCCACATCAACGCGCGCGGCGAAATCGCGCTCTTCCTAGGCGGCGATCATTCGCTCAGCATCGGCACCGTGTCGGCCATCACCGCGCAAGAGGACGACGTCGGTGTGCTCTGGGTAGATGCGCATGGCGATTTCAACACGCCGGAGATCACGCCCAGCGGCAATGTGCATGGCATGTCGCTGGCTGCGCTGATGGGTCTAGGCGCGCCGGAACTGACCGACGTCGGCCGCCCAGGCGCGAAGCTCAAGCCGGCGCAGGCCGTCATTTTGGGCGCGCGCGACCTCGATCCGTTGGAGAGAGTCGCCTTGCGCGAGCGCGGCGTGCGTGTGCTCACCATGCGCGACGTGGATGAGCGCGGCATCGCCGCCGTCACGCACACGGCGCTGGCGCACCTGCAAGCGTATCGGCGCATTCATGTCAGCCTCGACATGGACGCGCTTGACCCGGCCGAAGCGCCCGGCGTCGGCACGCCGGTGACCGGCGGCCTCACCTACCGAGAGGCGCACTTGCTGATGGAGATCTTGCACGACAGCGGCAAGGTCACCTCGCTCGATATCGTGGAGATCAACCCGATCCTGGACGAGCGCAACCGCACGGCCAAGCTGGCCGTCGAGCTGACGGCCAGCTTGTTCGGCAAGACGATCTTCTGAGCGACGGCAAGTAGTTTGACAGTCCGTTAACCATCTGCCTCGTCCTTGCCGTTGGCTTCGCTGGGGAGGAAGTCCTCCAGGGAAGGGAGGTTCTCGGCGGGCAGTGTTTCATTGTCGCCCAGGCCGAGCAACGCCATCTCGGCGCGCTGCGTCAGCGATGGTTTCGGCGGCGCTTCGGCCGCCAGCAGCGTCACCCCTTCGTAGCTTTGGATGATGTTGGGGTTGAAGCCGGTGCCGGCCGGGATGAGTTTGCCCAGGATGACGTTTTCCTTCAAGCCGATCAGGTCGTCGCGCTTGCCCTCGATCGCCGCGCCGGCCAGCACCTTGATGGTGTGCTGGAACGACGACGCCGAGAGGAACGATTCGGTGGCCAGCGCCGCCTTTGAGATGCCGAGCAAGATCGGCGCGCCGACGGCCGGTCGCTTGCCTTCCGCGATGAGCTTCTCGTTCACCCGCGCCAATTCCAGGCGGTTGATCAGGTCGCCGGGCAGGTAGTCGCTGTCGCCGGGGGTTGTGATCTGCACCCGATTGGTCATCTTGCGGATGATGATCTCAAAGTGCTTATCGTTGATGTTCACGCCCTGCGAGCGATAGACCTTTTGCACCTCGCTGAGCAGATACATCTGGCACGCCTCCCGGCCGAGCACCTTGAGCAGCATGTGCGGGTTCTTGGTGCCTTCGGTGATCGGGTCGCCGGCGTTAACTTCCTGCCCTTCTGTAACCAGCAGGCGGGCAGCCGGCGGCACTTCGTATTCGACCTCGTCTTTCTTCTCGTAGACCACGGTGATGGTCATGCCGTCGCGCACCACGCGCCCGCCGTGTTCGGCGCGCATTTCTTGGTCGCCGCGCGTCGCGATGATGGCTTTGTCTTTGATCTTGTCCCCATCCTCAACCTTGACCGACCAGTTGCCGGGCACGTTGTACACGTCGCGCTGCAGTTGCTGATGGGTGATCACGACCCGGCGCATCCCGCCCTCCAACCGCTCGATGTGCACGCGGCCGGCGATGTCGGCCATCAGCGCTTCGGCCTTGGGCTTCTTGCGCGCTTCGAGCAGCTCTTCGACGCGCGGCAAGCCCTGCGTGATGTCGCTGCCGGAGGCCACGCCGCCGGTGTGGAAGGTGCGCAGGGTGAGTTGCGTGCCCGGCTCGCCGATGGACTGCGAGGCGATGATGCCCACCGCCGCGCCGACGGCGACCATCTTGCCGCGGCCGAGGTCGCGGCCGTAGCACAACTGGCAGATGCCTTGCTCCAGCTCGCAGGTGAGCGGCGAGCGCACATGCACCTCCTGGATGCCGGCCGCTTCGATGGCCGCCATGATCGGCTCATCTATCATCTGGTTGCGCGGGCAGATCACTTCGCCCGTCTTGGGATGCACCACGTCCGAGGCCGCGACGCGCCCGACGACGCGATCCTTCATCTTTTGGCCGCCCACGTCGTCCGTCGCGCGGATCCAGATGCCGGCCTGCGTGCCGCAGTCATGCGCGTTGATGATCACATCTTGGGCCACATCCACGAGGCGGCGGGTCAGGTAGCCGGCGTCGGCGGTGCGCATGGCCGTGTCGGCCAGGCCTTTGCGCTGGCCGTGCGTGCTGATGAAGAACTCGAGCGTGTCCAGCCCTTCGCGGAAGTTGGAGCGGATCGGCAAGGCGATGATGCGCCCCGACGGGTCAGCCATCATGCCGCGCATGCCGGCGAGCTGTGTGATCGGGATGAAGCCGCCCTTGGTCGCGCCTGAGGTGGCCATCAGGCTGAGGTTGTCCACCGGGTTCATGGACTTCTTCACCGCGTTGGCGACGGCGTCCTTGGCCTCGGACCAGATGGCGATGGTGCGCGCCTCGCGCTCATCCTCGGTCAACAGGCCGCGACGGTACTGGCGTTCCACCTCTTGCACCTTGGCGTCGGCTTCGGCCAGGATGGCGAATTTCTCCTGCGGCACGACGATGTCGCTTACCGCGATGCTGACGCCGGAGCGGGTGGCGTATTTGAAGCCGATATCTTTGATGTCGTCCACGAACGCCACGACTTCGCCCTGGCGCTCGTTGCCGAGCACCTGATACGTCTGGTTGACCAGGCGCTGGACGTCGCCTTTGTCGAGCACGCGGTTGACGAAGCGCATCTCGGCCGGCACGATGCGGTTGAACAGCGCGCGGCCCACCGTGGTCTCGATCAGGCGGCGGCGCGGCTTCCCGTCCGCGTAGCGCACGTTGTTGTCGTCAAAGTATGTCTCGGCCGCCAGCTTGATCTTGGCGTGGATGTCCACCTGGCCCAGCTCGTAGGCCATCTCCACCTCGTCGAGGCTGAAGAACGCGCGCCCATCGCCCTTGCGCGGCCTGGGGTCGAGCAGGGTGAGGTAGTACACGCCGAGCACCATGTCCTTGGTGGGGCCGACGATGGGTTCGCCGTCGCTGGGCTTCAGCAGGTT
>JBKBID010000087.1:0-9841 GCA_046299515.1 Thermoflexales bacterium
CATGCGCGGCTGGCGCGGGTTGGCGCGAATTTCGGTCACGGCGATTTCGATGATGCCGCCGCGCCCTGCTTCGGCCTCACTTGCGCCGGGGATCAGCGCATCAAGCCCTCGTCCGAGTCCGGTTTTAGGTGCCATGGGCGATCGAGAATCTAGGGAATGTTGGCTGTCTGGCGCGCGGCTGCGCCCTCCGGCAACGATTGCGGCGCCGGCGCATCGGCTGCGTTGGGCGGCGCCGCATACGCCGTCGCCGCTTCGTCCTGCGCCATCAACTCCTCAGCCAGGCTCTTGTAGGCCTGACCGCCTGGCGACGACGGCGCGTAGGTCATGATCGGCTGGCCGTGGCTGGGCGCTTCGCTCAGGCGCACGTTGCGCGGGATGCGCGCGCGAAACACCTTGTCGGCGAAGAACTTCTCCACCTCGGCCACCACCTGCTGCGCAAGCGCCGTGCGTGCGTCATACATCGTCATGATCAGCCCGCGAATTTCGAGTTGCGGGTTCAGCCGCTGGCGCACCAGTTGCACGGTGCGCGTCAGTTGCGATAGCCCCTCCAGGGCGAGGTATTCGCACTGCACCGGGATCAGCACGCCGCTCGCTGCGGTGAGCGCATTCACGGTGAGCAGGCCGAGCGAGGGTGGGCAGTCAATCAACACGTAGTCGTACTTGCCGGCTTCGGCGGCGAGCGCCTGCCGCAGCCGATATTCGCGCGCCAGCTCGCCCACCAGCTCGATCTCCGCCGCCGCCAGCGCCGGCGAGGCCGGTATGACCGACAGGTTCAGCCGCGCATTCTTCAGCGTGGCCTTCGCCGGCGTGATGCTGCCCAGCAACACCTCGTAAGAAGAGGCGGCCACCTTATTCTTGTCCAGGCCCAGGCTGCTGCCGGCGTTACATTGTGGGTCTATATCCACCAGCAAAACGCGCCGGCCGGCCAGCGCGAGATAGGCGCTGAGGTTAACCGCCGTCGTGGTCTTGCCCACGCCGCCTTTCTGGTTGGCGATTGCATAGATGCGGGTCATGATGAAACGCGGATGTTGCGCTTTGGGCGTCGGGTCGTCCTGAGCCGCCCCACACTACGCCTTGTGCTGGGTGATTGTACTGCAGCGCTCAAGGTCCTCCGAGGTGGGCAGGCCGGCCAGTCGCTTGCGCGTGACGGATTGCGCGGCAACGCAGTTGGCGAACGCAGCCGCTTCAAGCGGGTCTTGCCCGCGTTGCAGCGAGATGAACAGCGTCGCCGCGAAGATATCCCCTGCGCCTGTGGGATCCACCTCCTCAACTTGGGGGGCCGGGACGTGATGCGGTCGGCCTTCGAGGAAGACTATACACCCCTCCGCGCTCAGGGTGACGACGAAAAGCCGGGCCTGGGCGGCCCAGGTGAGCGCCAGCCGCCAATCGCCGGCCACGTCGTCAATGCTGATCACCGTGGCATCGGCGCGCGCCAGGACTTGCGGCGCGGCCTCCCAGGGTTTCGCGTAGACGCGGCCGGTCTCGTCCCAGCGGCGCAACCAGCCCTGCGGCGTCACGCCGACGAACACATCGGCGGCCGCCGCCGTTGCAAATGCTGGACTAACTTCGTCGCACACCGGCGCGAGATGCATGATCTTGGCGCGCTGCAGCGCTGGGGTAAGGTGAGCCGGCTCCAGCCGCACCGGGCTAGGGCGCACATATTGGATTCGCCCGCGCGAGGTGTAGATGTTCTCGAACTGCGTCGTGGTCGGCGACGGGATGCGATGCACGTGGATGCCCGGCAGGCGCTTTTCGGCGTCGTAGCGCTCCGCCGCTGCGGTCAGCACGCTCACGCGCTCCACGATGCGCCGGGCGGCCAGTGACGCGAACCAGGCCGTGCCGCCGGGGGTGACGCTGCCATCGCGCCAGACATCTTCGGTGACGTGGCCGATGGCGAGGTAGTCGGGCGGCATGGGGGCAACCCGCGAATATGCGGCGCAATGCTCAGCGCGTTGCGCCTCACCGCTTCGGTTTGATCTGCACCTTGCGCGAAGCCCCTTCGCCGAAGCTCTCGGTAAATACGCCGGGGCGGTCGCGCAGCGCCATGTGCACGATGCGCCGCTCGTTGGCCGGCATCGGCTCAAGCGTGATGGGCTTGCCGTTAGCCGCGACCTTATCGGCCAGGCGCCTGGCCATGTTGATCAACTGCTGCTCGCGTCGCCGGCGATACCCATTAATGTCCACATTCACGCGCAGGCTGCTTCGGGTGCGGTGCGACCACATCGTCTGCACGACGGTCTGCAAAGCGTTCAAGCCTTCGCGCTGATGGCTGAGCATCATCTCCTCGTCGTGGGCGTTGCCCAGCGTGACATCTACCCAGATGGAAGGTTCTTCGTCGCCACTGGCCGGGACGACGCTGTGCGCTTTCACCTCATAGCGCTTCATCCCCATGTGTCGCAGGATGTCGCGCACCAGCGCGAGCGCGAGTTCCTCGCCCTCGATTTTCGGCGCAGCGGCTTCCTCAGGCGCTTCAGGCGGCGGATCAACCGCCTGCGGCGCAGCAGGAGGCGGCTCGGCCGTCGAAGGGGAAGGGGGCGAAGTTTCAGCAACAGGCGGAGTCGCGGATTCTGGAGCCGCCTGCGGCATTTCAAGTTCAGCAAACGGCGTCAAACGCACGCGGGCCGGCTTTGCGCCGATCCCCAGCACGCCACGGTTGCCTTCGTCGAGCACTTCGATCTTGACCTCGGCGCGGATGAGGTTGAGCTGCTGCAAACCTTGCGCGATTGCGCTCTCGACATCGGGGGCTGAAACTTCGATTGCGGGCATCTTTCGGCTGGTTCGATGTAGCAAGATTAGGGTTACCGCGGGGTGGTCGTCATTTTGCCGCCTTTGCCGCCGCCGTCTTTAGCGCCGCTTTTTACGGCCGAGGCGGAGCGATTCACTCGGCCGGTGGATTTGGCCTTCACCTTGGACTTGGGAGGCTCAAAGAGCGGCTTCCCGGCGGCTTCCGCCTTAGCGGGCGAAGCTGCGCCGGCGGCGACGCCAACGGCCGGCGCGGCATGCAGCGCGCGGGCGCGGTCGAGGGTCGGCTTAGTGACGTAGTACTGCACAATGCCGATCAGGTTCGAGACGATCCAATACACGCCTAGCCCGACCGGCGTGCTGAGCATGAAGAAGCCGAACATCAGCGGCATCATCAACTGCATCATCTGGTTGGTCTGCCGCATCGTCGGGTCGGTCGTCGGCGGCGTCATTACCTTGTTGGCGAAGTAGGTGCTCACCACGACGACGATTGGGATGATGAAGAGCGGATCGGGCTGACCGAGATCCCACAGCAGAAAGCGAGAGTCTATCGGCACCAGCGTGGAGAGGCCGGGCAAGAAGCCGTAGAGGTGCTTGCCCAACTCCAACGTGCTGAGCGGAGTCACCGTCAGCGTGCGGATGATGGCCTGGTAGAGCGCGATTAGGATGGGGAACTGGATGAGCAGCGGCAGGCATCCGCTCAGCGGGTTAAAGCCCAACTTGCGCATCTCGGCCTGCAGCCGCTGCGGGTCGCTTTTGTACTTCTCCTGTAACGCCTTGATCTGCGGCTGCAGCGCTTGCATCTTGAAAGCCGAGATCTGCTGCTTGAGGGTGAGCGGCAGCGTGACCAGGCGGATGATCAACGTCAACGCGACGATGGCCAGCACATACTGGTTGAAGAGCAACCCATACAGCAGCATGAGCGCGTTCGTCATCGGGTTGACGAACAGGAAGTCGAAGAGATTACCCATGTGGATTCAAGGGCCTGAACTTTACTAGACCTGCGCGCCTTATTCGCTGCTGCCCTTGCCGGCATCGGCTTGCGCCGGCTTCTCCGTCCTAGGAGCAGATGACTCGGCCGCGCCGGGCGCGGGGGCCGGCTTGGCCGCCGGCGCGCCGCCGGCGGGTTTAGCGGCGTCGGCCTTGGCCTTCGCTTCGGCCGCCGCCTTCTTCTTTGCCTCTTCGGCGGCGCGATCCTCCAGCTCTCGATGCCAGTCAGTCGGATGGATAGAAGCGTGATAAGTATCCGGTTTGGTCAGGCGCGCCTTATCATGCACCAGACGCGCGCTCGGCTCCTGATGAGGGTAGTAGCTCAGCTCGTAGTCATGGTCCATCTTGATCGCGTCGAACGGGCAGAACTCCGCGCAATAGCCGCAGTTCATGCAGATGGTGGTGTCAATGTAGAACTCTTTGGGCTGCGGCACGGGGCGCTTGGTGACCGGGTCTTCCGTCCGCACGATCCAGATGCACTGCGGCGGACACACCTTGGCGCAGATGCCGCACGACGTGCACTTATCGTCCTGCTTCTCGGTGTCATAGACTAGAAAGGGCACATACCGGAAGTTCTCCGGCAGCGGCAGGCGCTCGCGCGGATATTCGACCGTGACCAGCCCTTTGTTCTTGGGGCTTTGCCGGCGCAGCGGGCGCGGCTGTTGCACGCCGCTCTTGTTCAAGATGTATTTCAGGTCTTCGGCGTAGGTATCAATGAAATGCCTGAGGGTCACGCCAAGGCCCTTCAGGATGCCAGTTCCCATCAAACCCATTGCTCACCTCGGTTTCAAGTCTGGGTTCTTGGCCGCGGCGGGCGGCCGAGAACCCAAACTCAGAACGCAGCATTCACCGATCGACTTCTCCCAGAACGATATCCAACGAGCCGAGGATCACGACGGCATCGGCGACCTTTTGGCCGACGGTCATCTCCTTCAACGAGTTCAGGTTGATGAACGAGCTTGAGCGCACGTGATAGCGATAGGGGTTCTGCCCTCCGTCGCTCACCAGGTAGAAGCCCAGCTCTCCTTTCGGCGTCTCCACGCGGCCGTAAGCCTCGCCGGCCGGCACGCGATGGTTGTAGGCTTTCTTGCCGGCCTGGATGTCGCCGGGCTTGGTCTGGTCGAGTTGGTTGAGCGCCTGCTGCACGATGCGCAGCGACTGGCGCATCTCGGCCACGCGCACGCGATAGCGGTCATACACATCCGCGCCGTAGAACACCGGAATCTCGAAGTCGAAGCGGTCGTAGATGCTGTAGGGATCCACGCGGCGGATGTCGTAGGGCACGCCGGCGGCGCGCAAGCACGGCCCGGTCAAGCTGTAGTTGATGCTCCGCTCGGCTGGCAGGTAGCCCACGCCGACCGTGCGCGCTTTGATGATCTCGTTGTCGGTGAGCAACTGCTCCAGCTCGTCTATCTTGCGCGGGATGCGGTCGAAGGCCAATTCGCGGGCGTGCGCGAGTTGCTCCTCGGTGAGGTCGCGGCTGACGCCGCCGAAGCGCATGTAGTTGCACATCAGCCGGCTGCCGCTCACCGACTCGAACAGGTCGAGGATCAAGTCGCGCTCGGTGATGAAGTAGAGCGCCGGCGTGTAGAACGCGCCCAGGTCGTTGAGCAAAAAGCCGATCGCCCAGAAGTGCGACTCGATGCGCGTCAGCTCAGTCATGATCACGCGCAGGTATTCGGCGCGCTCGGTCGGCTTGATGCCCATCATCTTCTCAACCGTGATCACGTAGCCCAGCTCGTTGGCGATGCCGCAGATGTAGTCCAGCCGGTCGGTGTAGGGGATGTTGTGCAGCCAGGTGTTGCGCTCGCCGATCTTCTCGTGATTGCGATGCAGATAACCGAGCGCGAGCTTCAGATCGGTGACCGTCTCGCCGTCGAGCTTGACCACCATGCGCAGCACGCCGTGCGTGGAGGGGTGCTGCGGCCCCATGTTGACGATGATCTGGTCGGTCTGCAGCTCTTCTTCGTCGGCCAGGTTGTTGTAGTTGCGGTCGTATACCGACACCGCCGCGCCAACGCCCTTGGGCTGCGGCGCGTGCTGTGTGTGGCCGTTCGACTCAATCCGGGCGTTGGGCACGCCGCTCAACATCGAGTCATACAGCCCGGCGTCGGGATCGGGGTTGAAGTTCAAAGGGTCGAAGCCGGGCGGATAGTTGACGTTGTCGGCCCAGGGCACGCGCTCTTCGGCCAACTCGTGGTGGCCGCCCGGCCAGCGCGAATCGAACGGCTTGGTGTCCCCTTCGTAGTAAGGCTCGCGCCAGTCCTTGCGCAGCGGCCATCCGTAGAAGCCTTCCCAGGTCAGGATGCGGCGCAGGTCGGGATGGCCCTCAAAGCGCACGCCGTACATGTCGTAGATTTCGCGCTCCTGGAATTCCGCGCCGGCGTAGATCGGCGTGAGCGAGGGCACGGCGACCTCCGTGGGCGCGACCGGATCGCTCCCGCGCGGCACGCGCACTTTGATGGTGAGCGGCTGGCCGCCCTTCGACCGCTGGGGATGATAGACCACCTGGATGTAGCCTTCTTTAATGTAGTCCACGGCGGTCGCGTTGGCGAGCATGTCGAAGCCCAACTGATCGCGCACGTAGGTCATCACCTCGCGCAGCTTGCCCAGGTCGTTCACCAGCACGCCCACATAGGGCGCGGGCGTAATGACGCTCTCGCCGAAGTGTTGCTGGAGTTGAGCCAATTCCGGCGTCAGCGCGGCGAGCGGCGGGCCTTTGGGCGCGGCGTGGCCGGCAGGCTTGGCGGCTGCCGGTTTGGCCGCTGCGGGTGATGCAGGCTTGGCCGCGGGCGCGGCCTTCGGCGCGGCAGCGGGTTCGGCCGAGGTGGGATTGGTCGTCTCTTCAGCCATGGTTCTCCTTATCAAGCGGCCGGCTGCTCCGGCGCAGGCGCGGCTTGCGCGGCCTTCTCCTTGATCTCTTGCGCGCGGCGCAGATCCACCAAATCAGGGCCTAGCGCCGGGATGGGCACAACGTCCTCTTCGCCCTTGCGGTACCAGGGCACGTTGCGCAGCGACTGCTTCTCGATCTTCTCTTGTAGCTTGATGAAGCTGTGCAGCAGGGCTTCGGGGCGCGGCGGGCAGCCGGTGATGTAGACGTCCACCGGGATGAACTTGTCCACGCCGCTGACGACGTTGTAGCCCTCTTTGAAGGGGCCGCCGGCCGTGGCGCATGCGCCCATCGCGATCACGTAGCGCGGCTCCGGCATCTGGTTATACAGGCGCACGATCTGCGGGATCATCTTTTTGGTCACCGTGCCGGAGACGATCATCAAGTCGGCTTGGCGCGGGCTGGCGCGCATCAGCTCCCAGCCAAAGCGCGCGAGGTCGTGCCGGCTGGCTGCCGTGGCGATCATCTCGATGGCGCAGCAAGCCAGGCCGAACAACATCGGCCACATGCTGCGCTTGCGCCCCCAGTTGTATAGCTTGTCCAGCGAGGTGATAAAAACGTTGTTCCTCAGCTCGTCTGGCACGCGCGGGTCGTTCTGAAACTCTTCGGACACGTTCGCATTTGTCGGTTCAGCCATCTCCACACTCTCCATCTCGTCGGTCGCACAGCGGCCCGGTCGCGCGGCAATGCGGCAACCTGGCGAACGAGCAACCGGCTATAGCAGTTCTACCCACTCCATCTGGATGCGCTCCAGCCATTCGACCGGCCACGCCTCGCAGTCGTCGCTGAATCCATCGAGCCGAATGACCCACTCACGCAACACGTGCAAGTCGAGCGTCGTCGGGTCGGCCACGTTGGGGTGCGCAGAGCGCAGCAGCAGCGCGATCGGGTAGGCGTCATCCCAATAGAGCGGATCGGCCATCTTGTGAAATCTGGCGCGATTATACCCATCCGGCTTATTTTCCGATGAGTCCATCGGGCGCAATGCGCATCTATGCGCCGCGCCGCCCATGTTACAATCCTCACACGAGGCGCGCGGCGCTCCGCGTCACGGATGCTTGCCCAGAAGCGGACGCGCGTCCGATTCTGTTGG
Source organism: Thermoflexales bacterium (assembly GCA_046299515.1). GTDB lineage: Bacteria > Chloroflexota > Anaerolineae > J036 > Brachytrichaceae > JAAFGM01. Next base: position 7,716 of record JBKBID010000087.1, read on the forward strand.
TGGCTTGAACGAGAAGGAGGGTAACGCAAAAGATGGCAACCGTTAATCTGGCCGAAACGAAGGCCCAGCTTGAGACAGCAGAACCGCCGGCAATGACGCTCAGCCCGGCCGCCGAGGCTAAGCTGCGCGAACTTTTGCACCAGCGCAACATCCCCACCTATGGCCTGCGCGTATTCGTCGCCGGCGGGGGCTGCTCCGGACTGCAGTACGGCATGGCCTTCGAGGCTCAGCCCCGCGAATTTGATACCGTCGTCAACCAGAACGGCGTCCGGCTCTTCATTGACCCAACCAGCCTGATGTACTTGAGCGGCGCCTCGATTGACTTTGTGGATAGCCTGATGGGCGGCGGCTTCAAGATTGACAACCCGAACGCCGTCTCTTCATGCGGCTGCGGCCACTCGTTCCGCACAAAAGACAGCGCCTCGACCGACGAAGGCGCAAACTGCGGCTCAGGCTGCGGTTGCCACTGATAACACCGAAGACGAGTTCTGGATGCCGATGCCGCAGCGCCTCAACAGCGCATGCGCACGGCGTCTGGAACTCGGCGCTTTTCCCGCCGGGTGCACGTCGGCGTTGCACTGTGTCAATTCCCAAGGCGCGGTCTTGGCGCTAGTATGCATATCAGTTGAGTCGGCGAATTTCGTAGAGCGATGTTCAAGAACCTCTTCAATCCAAAAGTGAAGCCGGAGGGCAAAGAACCCAGGCGCCTGTGGCTGGACCTGGGCGACTTAGGCGACTTGGTAAACCCTGCCGGCCCGCACGAACAATGGCAGGACCACGGCATGGGCCTGCTGCGCACGATCCTCCATCAGAACGGCGTGATGACCGACATGTTCAGCACGCGCCAATGCACGAGCTGGGAGGAAGTGGAGAAGCGCATGAAGGGCTACGACATGCTCATCATGAACGTGCGCAGCTATACCTTCCCGATCGCCTATCGTTCGGCGCAGATCTTCAAGAAGCTCAATCCCAAGGGGATCGTGCTCACCGGCGGCATGCACGCCACCGTCGCGTTGGATGAGATGCTGGCCGTGCCCGAGTTCGACAAGATCTGTCAGGGGCCGGGCGAGAACGTCATCGTCAACCTGGTGACCAATCCCGACGCCTTCCCGCGCGTGATCCTGGGCGTGGGCGCTAAGAGCATGGCCGAATGGCCGATGATTGATCGCACCCTGTGGCCCGAGCCGGCCAGCAAAAAGCTGGCGGCCAAGTTCAACTGGCCGCTGGAGCCTGAATGCGGCTGGGGGCCGCCGCCCGTGGCGACCATCCTCACCAGCCGAGTGTGTCCCTGGCAATGCTCCTTTTGCAACGAGAACAGCTACATCCCCAACATGGGCCGCCGGCCGGTGGACATGGTGATCGAAGAGCTGAACTACCTGGACGAGACTTACGGCCCGATCGGTTCGGTCGTCATCCACGACTCGATGTTCTTCCAGAACCCCTCCTGGCTGGAGGAGTGGCTGGACAAATACCCGAAGTACGCCAACAAGACGTGGCCGTATTGGGCCGCCGCGCGCGCCGACACCGTCCGCCAATGGCCGGACCTGTTCGAGGCGCTCGTGCGCAAGACGAACTGGAGCACGGTATCCATCGGCTTCGAGAGCGGCAGCGACCGCGTGCTGAAGATCCTCAACAAAGAGTGCACCGAGGAAGACAACTACTTCGCGATTGACCTGCTCACCCGCATCGGCGACGACATGGAAGCCAAGGGCCTGAAGCCGCCGGTGTTCTGGAGCAACATCATGCTCGGCATCCCCGGCGAAACGCGCGAAGACGCCTTTAAGACCATGCGCATGATCAAATACACCAAGCGCATGATGCCATCCATCTCGTTCTACGCGCCCTATCCCGGCTCGGCGCTCGGCCACCAGATCATCGCCGAGGGCAAGAGCCTAATGTCGAAGGAGAACTATCACCGTTACCCCGACGACGAGAAGGTGAAGGGGATTGATTACCAGTTCTACCGCGACCTGCTGAGCGGCAAGTACGACGACGAGATCAATCGCGGCCTGGCCACCATCCGGCAACAGCGCGTGGATTACTGGGACGCGCTGGCGAAAGCCTAGCATCGGGCGGCGGCGGCCTGGGCCCCACGCCCCCCCGCCGCCACCCGCGATATACGAAGA
>JBKBID010000088.1:0-9342 GCA_046299515.1 Thermoflexales bacterium
GTAATTTTGCTATTTCAGACAACAGGTCCAGCTCGTCGGGCTCGTCGCCTTATGCGGTTTCAGTGTCCTCGTGCGGACTTTAGCTATTTCAGACGGAATAGCCTTGCGCAGTTCGATAGGTCATCCAAGACCTCAAGCGGCTCTTTCGGCCCTCAGCTCGCCTCCTGTTGAATCGGATTCTAGCCGCAAACAGCGCCGCAGTCAAAACTCGCTCGGCCAAGGCAAAGACCGGTTTTTGCGTCAAACGGGCGCAGGTTTTCGCCATCGCGGTTCACACGTCGTTGCACAGCCGCCGATACTCGCAGGCCGCGCAACGCCTGCGGTGCGGCGTAGGCGGCGGCTGTCGCTCCGCCATCACCATCGCCTCAATCGCGCGCAGCCCCATCTGCACCTCTTGACGCAACGCCTCGCCGAAGGTGACCTCGCGGGCGCGCCGCGCCGGGATGTAGTAGATAAACCCACGCGCCACCGGCTGGCCGCGAGCGGCCTCCACCAGCATCGCGTAGGCCGTCAGTTGCATCATCCAATCATGCCAGACGGCAGGCGGGACGCGCCGCCCGCGCGCTTCGGGCGGCGCGCTGTCCTTGTAATCCACCGGGATCAGCTCGACGCCTGCCTCGGTCGGCGCGGTGATCAGCATATCCAGCCGGCCGCACAGGTTGAGCGCCTCCGACTCCAACCACACGTTGAATTCGCGCCGGCCCTCGCGCAGCCCATAGGCGCGCAGGCTGCGCCGATGTTCCAGGTCTTCGGTCGCCGCGTTGGCCGCCCGCCCCAGCGCCATTTTGGCCGTCGGCGCAAGGCGCATGCCCGGCAGGCAATAGGCATAGTACACCTGGCGCGGACAGTAGGCCAGGTGCTTCAGGTCGGTGACGATAAACATGGCTGACGTTTGTCGCAGTCGGGCGACGAAGGCGCGTCGTCGGTCGCGGACTTATCCGCGACCATGTGCTCCAAGCGCTGGCCCCACTCGCGCTCGCCGATGCAGTAGAGATAAATGCGCCCGGCGTGTTTGCCCAGCTTGTCCGCGGCGCGGCGGATCAGCTCCTCTTGGTGCGTGCGCAGCAGCCGGCCGGCAAACGCGCTGTATTGGATGCGGTTCAAGCCGTAATCCATGCACAGCTCGGCGATCTTGTTCCGGATGCGCGTGCTGGTGATGTCGTAGATCACGATGCAGTTCATCGCGGCGGTCATGGGGCGGATTCACCATTTCGCCGTGAAGGCCAGATAGGTCGGGCGGTCGCCGCGCAGGTAGGTGGCCAGGTGTCGGGCCTGCATCTGGATGATCTCGCGCAGGGCGTGCCGCTTGCCCTCGTAGCGTTCGGCGCTCTCTTCCAGGCGGGCGATCACCCGTTCGGCGATGGCGCGGCGGGCGGCGTCGTCCAGCAGGCCATCCTCGCGCATGCCGAGCGACATGCCCTTGCCCATCATCCCGATCACCACGCGGTCCACCACCGCCTGGCGGAACTCCTCGATCAGGTCGAAGGTGAGGCTGGGTTTGCCGGGGCGGTCGGCGTGCAAGAAGCCGGCGTAAGGGTCCAGGCCGGCCAGCAGCAGCGCCTGCTCGACCTGGCGGGCGAGGATGGCGTAGCCGTAGTTCAGGGCGCTGTTGAACGGGTCGGCGGCGTGGCGCGTGCGGCGGCCCTCCCAGTTCAGCTCGGCCGGCAGCAGCAGCTTGACGCCGGCCCAGTATTTCTGCGCGGCGCGGCCTTCGATGGAAAGCAGCGCGTTGCGGGCGCGGTCTATCGGATGGCGTCCGTGCGCCGGGTCGGGCGCGTCGGCGGCGTTGCGGGCGTCCGGCGCGGCGAGCGCGCGCGCCAACAGCTCATCCAGCTCGGCCTGGTGGTCGAGCGCCTCATCGGCCAGCAGGCGCAGTTCGTGGGCCAGCTTCGGCGCGCTGGTTTTGCGACTGCGGGCGTGGTAGCGCAGCAGGCCGGCCTGGTTGCCGATCTTGGCGGCGGCGATCGCGCCGGCCACGTGCAGCGCGCGGTGGTCGGTGTAGGCCAGCAACTGGGCGCGGCGGGTGAGCACGGTGCCGCTCAGCCCCGACGTGTAGAGCGAAGCGCCCGACGCCATGCCGACGCCGGAGACGCAATGCAGGGCGATGCCCCGCTCGGCGCAGGCTAGGATGGCATCGGACGAGATGCTGACGCCGCGCGCCTTCACGATCACCTGGCGCAGATACAGCAAGGGCGCCTCGGCCTTCAGCTCGCCTTTGACGGTGACGCGCAAGCGTTCGCTGTGTTTGCCCACATAGGCGCCGAAGTCCTCGACGATCAGCGTTTGCAGGGGCTGGACGCCGGTCAGGGCCGGCGGGGCCGGTGAAGTGGTGAGGGTCGTCATGTTTCCTCCTTGTCCGCTGTTTGTGGTTGGCTTGCCGGCGCTTCATGGCCGCTCGTCGTTCATCCCCCCGGCCTCAATGCGAAAGGCGCCGTTGCCCTTGACGGCGTGATGGCCGACGTGGGCCAGCTCGCCCCAGCGCAGGATGGCGAAGAACGGCGCGAGGTCGCCGGCGAAGTCGGCCTGGCCGCCGAAGCCGCCGAGGTTGGTGGAGGCGCGGGTGCGGTCGCTGTGGCCGCGCACTTCTACCCAGCGCGTATGGTCGTCGGTCGTTTGCACAGCGTCGGCCTGGCGGAGCAAGGCGTTTTTGGCCTCGCGGGCGACGGGCAAGCACGGCAACAGCGCGCCGCCATAGGCCAGGCTGAGCTGGGTCAGCCGCTCGATCAGCCGGTGGATCAAGGCGCTGAAGTTGGGCCGCCGGAGCACCGCCCCCTGCGCCTTCAGCGTCGTGGGGGTGAGGAAGTGGATGCGCAGCCGGCCGGCGCAGGTTTGGGCGTCGCGCGCGGCTTGAGAAGCGACGTCGTCGTGGGTGACGCACACCTGCGGCGTCAGCACCGTGCGCTCGCCGGGGGCCAGCAGCTCCTGCGAGGTGCGGGTGAAAGGGTTATGGGCAAAGGCGCGCCGCAGGCTGAAGCGACCGCGCCGCTCGCGGCCGGAGGGGGCGGCGAAGCGCCGTCCCAAGCCGTCCTGCTCGGCGCGCTTGAGCGCCAGCACCAGGACGGGGAAGGCCTCGATGGCGTCGCCGAACAAGGTGACGCCGAAGGTGAAGCGCTGGCCGGGCAGGATGAGGTGCGGCAGCGGTCGGTCGGCGTTGTGTGGCGGCAGGTCGGGCGGCTCGATGACGTAGGGGCGCGGCGGGTCTTGGCCGCGCGGGTTCTCCTCGTCCAGGGCGGCAAGCAGGCGCCGGACGAGCGGGTCGGGGACAAAGCGCAGGTCGGGCGCGCGCGCGTCGCCGCCGGCCAGGGCGACCACGGCGCGATAGAGCATGCCGCGCAGGGCGCTGCCGTTGTGGGCGTGCAGGTAGATCGGCTCGCGCGCCTCCAGCTCGAAGCGGAGCGGATAGGCGGCGAAGGGGGCAGGGGGAAGTACAGTCATTGCGCGGACTCCTCCTCCGAATGTCGCAGTGCGTTATCGGCGCGCAGGACGCGCAGATCGAGGCCCACGCCGTCCTCATCGCCGGAATAAGGTACGGCCACAATGGTTGGATGAGCGCGGCGCTTCAGTCGCCCGGCGCGGGCGATCTGTTGCAGTTGCGCGTAGCGGATCGGCACCAGCAACTCCTGGGCGAGGATGGGGCGCGATTCGCGCAACGCGGCGTATTCCTCGGCCAGCGATTCGGGCAACACCTCGACGCCGTCGAAGGCCTGATAGAACTGCTCCTCGATGGCGTCATCGCTCTGGAAGGGGCGCAGCGTGCGCACGCAGGTATCCAGGAACTCCTTGCGCGCGCGCTCGTATGCGCTCAGCCACGCCTCGCGGGCCTCGCCGGTGTAGATTTCGTCCAGCCACGGGCCGATGTGATCCTCGGCGATGAGCTGGCCGTCGTGACGCCGCAGAATGGCCAACGCCGCTTCCACCGGCGCCGCGTCATACGGCCTTTTATCGGCGATGGGTTGGGTGAAGACGTGCACCGGCGCGGCCGGCCGGATGCGCTGCCGGCGGTTGACGCGGCCAAAGCGCTGCACCAGCGCCTCAAGCGGAGCCGGATCGGAGAACACCGTGTCCAGGTCAATATCCAGGCTGACCTCGACAACCTGTGTGGCGACCAGCACGACCGGCCGGCGCTGCGCGCCCAGGGCGCCGACTGCCTCGCGGATGCGCCGCTCGCGCTGGCTGCGGTCGAGCACGTTGAAGCGGCCATGCAGCAAAATGCATTCGGCATTCGGCAGGTCTCCGCGCAGGCGGCGGTAGGCTTCCTGGGCGCGGGCAACCGTGTTCACGCACACCAGCACGGCTGCGCCTTGTTGCGCTGTTTGCAAGATGGCAGACCAGCGGCCGGGGTCGAGCAGGTCGCCTTCGCGCAAATGCAGGCGATGGCGACAGAAAGCGCGGTAGAGCGCATCCTCAGCCCGGATGAGGGCCGGCGACCCAAGCGCCTCTTCCAGCTTTTCGCGGATGAGCGACGGGAAGGTGGCCGACATGACGAGGAAGCGCGCGCCGAAGTGCTCGCGCAGGTGGCGGATGGTCTCCACGATCATCGCCAGGCGGCCCGGCTCGTAGGCGTGCACCTCATCGAAGATGAAGGCAGCGCTGTGAAAGTCGGTCAACATCCCCTCGTAGCCCTTCAGCCGAAACATCGCCTTGAGCATCTGATAGGGGCTGAAGACCTGCGCCGGCGCATGATGCAGGCGGGCCAGGTTTTGCCGCCAGCGGGCTTGGCGCAACGCCTGGGCCGGGTCTGGCTCGGCCTCCATGAGCAAGCGGAAGAGCGCCAACAGGCCGCGCCCATGTTGCATCTGCACGTCGCGGGGGTGAAAGGCAGCCGCCAACCGACGCCACATGGCGTTCATGCTGGCCTGGTAGGGGAGGGTGTAGAACAAACGCGGCGCACCCTGCGCGCACGCCCAGAGCAGGGCCGCTTCGGTCTTGCCGCTGCCGGTGGGGGCGACCAGCAGCGCCGAGCCGACCGTCTTGGCGCATCGCTCCTGGTGGGCGTTGTAGCGCTGAATGTGCGGCCACTTGCCGCGCAGCTCGTCCGCCGCGCAACGCAGCGGACGAATGACGCCGGCGCGCGCCGATGCGGTGTGGTCGGACTGGGTGATCAGGCCGCGCAGGATGAGCGCAGCGGTGGCCGGCGGCTTGAGCTGCCGAGACCAGCGGGCGTAATCTTTCAGCGCGCGCAGGATGGCCTGGTCGCCGCGCTCCCGCACGTGGCTCACGGCCGCTTGTCGCTCCTCGGTTAGCGCCGCCGGCGCAATGGCGATGCCCAGGGCGCTCGCCCACGGCCCGGCGCAATCGCGCAGCCAGTCGTAAATGCCGGCGATCACGTCTTCGGGGATTGAAGCGATGATCTCCCTGAGCTGGTCGGCAGCCTCGGGCGGATAGGCGCGTTCAATCGCCTCGCGGTCGCGATGATGCGAGGCGACGCCGGCGATCACCCACGCGCGCGCTTCGCCCGGCTTGGGGAACACCCAATCCACGAAGGCCAGGGAGATCACCTCGTGGCGATGCTTGGCCCATCCCTTGGCTTCTGCCGAATCGCGCAGGTCGCGGCGGAGCTTGTGCTGAAAGCCGGGCGCGCACTTGCCCAGGTCGTGCAACAGGCAAGCCCAGAACAGCCACGACCACAGCTCCGGCTGCCCCAGCGCCTGGTGTAGCGCGGGGCGCAGGCGACGCAGGTCGCCCAGGCGCTGGAGCACCCGCCAGGTGTGCTCGGCCAGCGTCTCGCCGCGCGGCTCGCCGCCGGCCGGGCTTTTGGCCCACACCGCGTCGAGCCAATTCGGCCAAGGGCTGGGCAGCGCCGCCGCGTCGGGTGCGATAGCCGCGCAGCTCGCCGATTGCGTGACGGTCGTCATACGAACGAGTGAAAGATCAGGCCCATGCGGGCGCCGTGGAACTCCGGCGATTCAGGATCGGTCCAATGCGCAGTCGGCGCGGCGCCAAAGAGCATCGCCTGCGGGTCATCGCTCATCACGCGCTGGCGCAGGACGATGTAGCGCGCGAAGGTCGGCCGGCGGTTGTTGCGGTAGTCTAGCCAGCGCGGCATCGTCACCACCACGCCCTGGGCCGGCCGCCACGGGTGATCGAAAGGGATGAGCGTGTGCTCGAAGTATGCCTCTGGGCTTTCCACCAGCTCGACCACGCGCACGTCGGTGTAGCTGCACAAATCCTGCGACCGCCCCAGCGCCACCGGATAACGCGGACTGCGAAAGGCGTCCTCCCACTCCGGCCGGTTGATGTAGAGCGTCAGGCGCACTTGAAAGAGCAGCTCGCGCTGAAACGGGTTGATGTTGCCCTCCAACACCTTGGGCAGCCGTGCGCCGGGCAGCTTGCCGCTCGACGGCGCTAGCACGTGAATGTGCTCAAGATCGCGCAATTTGCCGTCATAGGTGAAGTGATAGGCGAACTGCAAGCCCTCCGGCGACACCCAGTCGCCGACCGCGCTGCAGATGTGGCCGTAAATGGTGGCCGGCGGCGGCATGTCGTAGGTAGGTTGCACGCCCAACATGAAGTTGGGATAGCGGAAGGACGTGATGACGCCTTCCAGGGTCACTTTGAGCGCGCGCATCGTGATTGAGCATCCTTGCGATCCGGCGGCTAGTCCAACCAAGCAGCGTTGGCCGAATCGCGCAGCGCAGCGGCGATCGCCTGAAAGGCCTCGCGCGGATGCATCACCTTGATCCGCTCGGCGAACGGATGGAGGGCGCCGCCTTCGGCCATCGCCTGGGCGAACTGCGCGCGCTGATCGTCCAAGTAGCCGGTCACCCAGCCGAGGCACACCGGCGACAAGATTTCATCCCTGAACACCGTGAGCGCCTCGGCGAGCGCGTCGGCCTTCACCAGCGGCCGGCCGCGCTCATCGGCGCCGACCGCGTGGTTGAAGATGTGGTTGCCGCCCTTGGTCACGGCGAGGATGACCAGCGCCGGCGACACATCGGTGTAGTGCAGGGTGAGCTTAGCGCCGCCCTCCAGTTGGGCCAGGCCCTCGAACAGCGCCGCCGCCCGCGCAACGCGCTGATCGCGCGGCAGGCGATAGGCCTTTTCGGCCTCAAGATGCTCCAGCCTCTGGCTCTGGGCCTCCTGGATGCGCGCGTCGTCGAGGTTGCGAAAGCCGGTGCGGTTGACGTAGGAGAACGTGCCGCAGGCGCGCAGGTTGAGCGAGAACAGGCCCTTGAGCGTGGCGCGATAGAACTGATGCTCGTGCGGCACCGGGTTGCCCTCGATGCGCGTCATCGTGCCGTAATCCATCGTGAGCGTCACCGGCGCGATGGACACCAGCGTGCTCACGCGGAAGGGCGCCGCGCGGGTGATCGTGTCGGAGGTGGGCGTGGCGCTCGCTTGCGCCGCATCGGCTTCGCGAGCCGCCCTGGCCGATTCTTTCTTCGACGGCGCGCGCATGTAGCCGAACAAGTCATCGTCCCAGTAGCGGATGGGGTTGGCGTCGGTATAGGCCACCTTCTCCTCGCGGTACACCGGCGCAGCCACCCACTGGGGCACGTATGCCTGCAAGGTGTTGCGCAGCCAATAGCGGAAAGCCTGCGCCGAGACATAGGGGTAAGTGCCCTCGCGGGTCTTGATGTGCTTGACGCCGCTGGCGTTGTCGTAGCGCTCGCCCTCGATCTGCCCGAGGTTGTTCAAAGCCGACGCCGGAGCGTCGATCAGCAGTAATCCGGTGACAAAAGCCATAGTGGATCAGAACCTCCTGTTTCAGATATGGTGAATGGTGAATAGCCGATAGCGAAGTAGCAAGTGGTGAGTGGCGAATGTTAGGGTTGTTCCTCCGTTGCGACGAAGTCTTCCAGCTCGTCCGTGTCTGCTTCGGGGATGACGTCGGCGTTGGTGGATAGCCACGGCGCCAGTTGCTCGACCATGCGGATCAAAACCAGGTCGCGCGCCAGCTTCCAGTCTTTGTAGGGGATCTCTTCCCCTTCCTCGAACACCTCGATGAACTGCTCGAAGGTGATCAGCGGCCGGCCGCTGCGTCGAATGGCGCTGAGGTTGGCCTTTAACAGCGCGTTGCGCAGCAGCGGGTAGCGCTGCTCGGTGTAGAAGGCGCGGAAGAAGCGCCGGTCGTTCTCCGCGCTGACGTATTCCGCCAGCCGGTCGCCCAGCGCGCGGATGTGCTCGATGCGTGTCTTGTCCATACTCATCACCTCTCTTAAGAACAGCTCGGTCAGCGCCCACGCCGCCGGCTCGCTCTGCGTCGCGGCGTCGGGCTTGGCCGAGATCAACGACTTGGCTTGTTGTTTTGCGTCGCGCAGCAAGTAGGCGCGCAAGAAGCGCGGCGCGTCTTCGGGCAGGCGCAGCAGATCTTCGTAGAGCGCATTGCGCCGGATGGCGGGCTTGGCGCCGGCTTGGGCTGAGCGACGGCGCTTGCCGCCGGCCGCATCCTTATCTTCGCGCGGCCAGGCAGCCTGCACGATGCGCTCCCAGGCCGCGCTGTAGCGCGGCGTGCGCGCCAGACGCAGAAAGCGGCTGACACCCAGCGGCAAGTGATAGATGGCGACCTCCGGGCTTTGGCCGCTGTTGGTCAAGTAGTAGGCCGTGATGGAGAACGGCGCGTCGTCGTCGGCCAAATAGCGCCCCTCGGCGAGGATGTGCGTCAATCTCTCGGCCAGCAACGTGCCAATGCCGTAGCGCGTATCGGGCAGCTTCTTCTCGCCGGCTTGTTGGGCGATGACGATGTACTGACGGTTGATGGCCAGAAACTCGCGCGCGAAGGCGAGCGTGAGCGCAGGCTGAGAAGCGTGCACAGCCAGCAGCCGGCCGTTTACCTTGGCGCATCCCAACGGGAAGGCCTGCAAGCACAACAGCGCTTCGCCGGAGATGGGCAGGCCGGTATCCCCGCCGGGATAGAAGTTGATGTCCTCGTCGCCCTGCGTGAGCGGAATCTGCGCGCGCGCCCCGCGCCCGGGCGTCAGCTTGTCGGAGAGCGCAGGGGCGGCTGCGGGCAGGCCGGTGAACACACAACGCGCATCGCCCGCGTCGCCCTGCTGCCAGGCAAACAAATGTCGCCGGCCGCGTTCTTGCCGCCGTTCCAGCGTGAGTGAGGGATGGGCGAACCAGGCGTTGCTGGTGAACGCGACGGTCAGGAACGACTTGAGCGGGTCGCGCATGTAGTTGTCGAAGATCCAACCGGCGACGTCTTCGAGGTCTTCTGGCGTGAGCTGAGCGGGATCGTCCTTATCGCGGAAGGCGAGGATCGTCGCCAAGCCGATGTCCACATAGGGATCGCCGGTCCATTGGATCATGACTGACCTCCTGGAGCTTGAGACGGGTTGCGCGTCTGTCGCGCGGCGTCGCGCGCGGCCTGCAGGTTGATGATCTCGGCCACCTCGAAGC
>JBKBID010000089.1:0-9003 GCA_046299515.1 Thermoflexales bacterium
AGCGACGCCGGCGCGACGCCCGCCAGCGAACCGCCGACGAGCGCGCCGATCACCGACCCGATCCCCATCGGCGCCGCCGCGCGCGCGAGCGGCGCGCGGTCGGCAAATGCGCCGCGATGCGCGTAGCGGATTAACCCGATCACGACGGTGGGGATGCTGATGAGCAGGCTGCACGTCCCGGCCGTCTTAATGTCCGCGCCGAAGGCGAACACGAACGTGGGGATGATCAATTCGCCGCCGGCGACGCCCAGCAGGCTGCTGACCAAGCCGACGCCTAGGCCGAACAACAGGCCGGCTGCGGCGCGCGCCAGGGCGACATCGGGGAGGAGGGCCGGAGTCCGCTCGGGCAGGAAGCCCTCCACGATCAGCGCCAGGCCGATGGCGACCAGCAGCGCCAGGATGATGCGCTCGAACTTCGGCCCGGACAGCCGACCGGCCAGCGTTGCGCCGGCAAAGGCGGCCACCATCGCGCCGCCGATCATCGCTACGATCGGCCCGCCGTATGGCGCCGCTGCGCGCAGGGACAGCGCGCGGCTGCGGATCACCAGCGCGGTGAGCAGCGTGATCAAGCTGATGGCCAGGTTGAGCGGCACGGCTTGTTTGGCCGAATACCTTAGCGGGCCGGCCAGCACCGGCAGGCGAAACTCCGCGCCGCCTAGGCCGATTAGCCCACCCAGCGCGGCGATCGGGATGGCCGCGAGAAAGGCGAGCTGCGCATGGCGCACGCGCGCGATGATGTTACTGGGTAAACAGCGCAACGAGCTGATTTTTGTCGTGGTCGTTTTGCACGTCAAAGCGCCGGGCGATGGGCAGCGCCGCGTGGGCGGCGTCGAGCAGCTCAGGGCGAACGACGACCAGCGCGATGTGGTAGTCGCCGCCGCGCAGGACATCCAGCGCCGCAGTCCAACCCTCGCCGCGCAGCAGCTCCAGCGGGCCGATCTCATCCACGATGAGCGCATCGCAGGGACAACTCGTTGATAAGACGTGGTTGCCCCAGGCCAGCGTCGCCGGGCTGAAGAACCAGCGGCCCAGCGCGATCTCCAATCCGGCGGCCGGGGCAGCGCGCCCGAAGATGCGCCGCTCGGCGGTGCGGATGGCTTCCACGTCAAACCCGATGCGCGTGTCCTGCTCGACGACCGCAGGAGAGATCACCCCGGCGACGTCCCGCCCGGCCGCGCGCGCCAGGTCAATCAGTTTGCGGCAGAAGATGGTCTTGCCCGCGCCGCGCGGGCCGGTGAGCGCGTAGAGCGGCAATGCGCGTGCGGCGTTGTGGGTCATGTCCAAACTACCTGTTTGCGCCCGTTCACTTCTATCAGGCGAATGGGCAAATGATAGATGCGGCTGAGCGCATCCTCGGTGAACACCTCGTCCGGCAGGCCAAAGACCGGCGGTCGGCCGGCCTCCATGAGCAGCACGTCGTCGGCGACGGCCAGCACCACGTCCGGCTCGTGATTGGTCATCACCAAAGTCACGCCCTGCGCGCGCAGGCGACGCATGATTTGGATCAGGCGCGCCTTGTTGTGCAGGTCGAGGTGCGCGGTCGGCTCGTCCAGCAGCATCAGGCGCGGTTGTTGGGCGATGGCGCGCGCCAGTAGCATGAGCTGGCGTTCGCCGCCGCTGAGCTGCGGGACGGGCCGATTGGCGAGCGCGGCGATGCCGGCGCGCGCCAGCGCGTCCAGCGCGACCTCGTAATCCGCCGGGCCGGGGATGCCCAACGGCGGCAGGTGCGGCGCGCGGCCCATCAGCACATATTCAAGCGCGCTGTAGTCGAAGGGGGTGTGCTCGCTCTGCGGCACGAGCGCGAGCCAGCGCCCGCGCTCATCGCGCTTGTAGTCGCGAAGGGCGCGCCCGGCCAGCAGCACATCGCCCTGCCAGGGGCTGAGCCACCCCAGCGCCAGAGCCAGCAACGTGGTTTTGCCGGCGCCGTTCGGGCCGACGACGGCCAACACGCGCCCTGCGCGCAGGCTGAAGTTCACGCGCTCCAGCACCGGCGGGCGGTTGCGGCTGTAGCCGAAGGTCACATCCCGAAACGTCAGCAATGCTTCGCGGTCGCGCGTCATGGTCGTGAGCGAAACTGCTGCGCCGTCATCAGCCCGAGGAAGATCAACGCCCCGAGCAGCGACGTGAGGATGCCGAGCGGGATTTCGCCGGCCAGCAACGTGCGGGCGGCGTTATCGCACAGCACGGCGAAGATGCCGCCTATCAGCATCGTCGCCGGCAAGCCGAAGCGCGTGTCGGCGTCGAACAGGCGACGGGTGATGTGCGGCACGATCAGGCCGATCCAGCCCACCATGCCGCCGATCGAGATCAGCGCCGCCGTCGGCGCCACGGCCGCTACGATCAACGCCAGCCGTTCGCGGTTGGGCGCCGCGCCCAGGGAGAACGCCGTCTCCTCGTTGAGCGAGAGCACGTTGAGACGCCAGCGGAAGAGCAGCATGACGAACAGGCCGATCATGACTGCCGGCAGCACGCTGAGCAGCTTGGGCCAAGTGATGCTGGCCAGGCTGCCCAGCAACCAGAAGGTGATCTCCGGCAACTGCGTAAGGGGATCGGCGATGTATTTAAGCAGGCCGACGCCGGCCGAAAACAGCGCCGAGACGGCGATGCCGGCCAGCACCAGCCGCAGCACCCATCCGCCGAAGCGCAAGCGGCGCGCCATCACATACGAGAATCCCAAGCCGGCCAGCGCGAACGCCGCAGCGCTGGCTTGCGTCGTGAGGGCGCCGCCGCCGAGGAGGACGATGGCGAACGCTGCGCCAAATGCCGCCCCCTGTGAGACGCCTAGAAAGCCCGGCTCGACCAGCGGGTTGCTGAATAGCAACTGGAAGACCATGCCGGCTGCCGAAAGCGTCATCCCCAGCAACAGCGCAGTCAGCAGGCGGGGAATACGCAAATTCAAGACGAGCCGCGCGGCCAGCTCGTCCTCTTGCAGGCGCGACCAGGGCATCAACCCCGGCGCGGGATAGCGACCCAGCAGGATGGAGAGCGCGAGCAGCGCAATCAGCCCGGCCGCCAGCAGCCCGATCAGGTGCCGGCGGCGGGCATTGCGCGCGATGACGGCGCGTAGCGCGAGTTCGCTCAAGGCAAATCCCCTTTGAAGGTGGGCTTGATCTTCGATGCGAAGAAATCCGCGTCCAGGCCGTAGAGCGCCTGATAGAACGCCCGCGCTTCGGCCTCGATGTCGAGGCCGGGGAAGCGGTCGGGGTGCATCCGCCCGGCCAACCACGTGAGGCCCAAGATCCAGCGGGTATCCGGTTGATCCCAGCTATATAGATCGGCCGGGAAGGCGTAGAGCCGGCCTTCTTTGGCGGCGCGCAGCGCCTGCCAGTTGGGATCGGCTTTCAGGTCGGCGACCACCTCCGAGGGGTTCTTAAAGTAGGACACGACGAAGATCTGGTCGGGGTTCCATGCGGCGATCTGCTCCAGCGTCACCTGCGTCCAGCCCCGGCCAAGCTCGGCGTCGGCCCACACCGGCTCGCCGCCGGCCGTTTGCACCATCTCCGTCTGAATCCAGCTCAGCGGCGGCACGTTGAAGCTCACGGCGCCATCGCGTTCGTTGTAGTACAGCAACAACACGCGCGGCTTGGCGGCGTCTGCTACGGCCTTCTCGATCTGCGCCACGCGGGCCTGATAGAAGGCGATCACCTCTTGCGCGCGCGCCTCGTCGCCGAACACTTTGCCCAGGATGGCCAGGTCGCGGTAGTACTGCGCCGGCGTCTCGAAGTCTATGTACACCACCGGAATGCCCAGCGCTTCGATGGGCTTGCCGGTGGCCTCGGCAGCCGTGCTCTTGACGATGACCAGATCGGGCTGCAGCGCCGCGACCTGCTCGGCGCCGGCGTCGCGCTCCAGCGTCGCTTTGTCGGCGTAGGCGGGGTCAATCAGCTTGATGAAGTTGCCGCTGCCTTGCGCGGTCTGGCCCATGCCGGCGATGCGCCGGCCGGCCTCGGGGAAGGTGTAGATCGCGTCGGCGATCATGAACAACCCTCGGCCGGTCAGGACGATGCGCTGCGGCGGGGCGGGCAGGGTGACCTCGCGCCCCAGCGCGTCGGTGAGGGTGATCGTTGTGTCAGCCGCCGCGGGCGCTTCGGCGGCCGGCTGCGCTCCCGCCGTGGGCGGAGGCGCAACGGTTGGCGCATTGGCAACCGGCGGCGCAGCGCACGCCGCCAGCAGCAATCCGATCACAGAAAGAGGCAGGACGACCCATCTTGAAATTTGATTTTTGATGCTCATATCGCTTTCTCCTGATTAGGAATTCACTCGACGACACCGGCGGGCAGGCGAAGGTGTTGCCTTCGACTACCCATGTGCTTTGGCTCACAAGGTGAGTTGCGACGCCTTCGCCTGCGAGGCGACGCATTCCGCCTCGCGCGCATCCAGCCAGTCCAAGACGGCGCGGACCTGCCGGATGCGGAAGTCGTAAACCAGCGCGTGGTAGTTGTCGTCCGGCGGGGTGTCGCGCAAGCGCGCGGCGAGGCGTTCCAGCTCGTCCCGACAGGCGGCGCGCTGCGCTTGGAGCAGCTCGGCCAGGTCTTTCGGGCCGCGACGCAGGGCGAAGTACAGCTTGGGCGGGAACTCCACGCGCATGTCCTGCATGCTGCGGCTCGGCGCGCGCAGCCAGGCCTCGAAGCGTCGGCGTCCCTTGGCGGTGAGGCGGAAGACGCGCCGCTCCGGCCGGTTGCCGGCGTGTTCGGCGTGACCTTTGATCAGGCCGTCGCGCTCCATCGCATCGAGCAGGGCGTATAGCCGGTTCATGCCCACCTGCCACACGCCGGCGAGGTCGTTGTGGATGCGCGCGAACAAGGCGTAGCCGTGCGCCGGCGCTTCGGCCAGCAGGCCCAGCACAACCGGCTCGGCAAAGGGGGAACGCTTCGGCGGGCGTTGCATCGGCGTCGAATACTCACTTGATGAGTATTTAGAACTATACCGCAAGTTTTTCAGGCGTCGAGGGCCGGGGTGGGCGAAGCATGGCCGGCGGCCGATGCGGTACACTCAGCCCATCCAATGCGCGCCATCGCGATCCAACCGACCGTTCACACGCCATGACCGTCGCCGACTCGACCGACCTCTCTCACCTGTTCCTGCTCCGCCGCGACATCGTGTTGCTCAACCATGGCTCGTTCGGCGCCTGTCCGCGCCCGGTATTCGAGGAGTACCAACGCTGGCAGCGCGAGTTCGAGCGTCACCCCGGCGGCTACGTGCATCGCTGGCTGGAGAACATGGACGCCGCCCGCGCTGCGCTGGCGGACTACCTGCACACGACGCCCGACCAGCTCGCCTTCGTCACCAACGCCACGATGGGCGTCAACGTCGTCGCCCATTCGCTGCGCTCGTGGCTGCGCGAGGGCGACCAGATTTTGACGACCGACCATGAGTATGGCGCGTGCAACAACGCCTGGGCGTTCGTGTGCGGCAAGACCGGCGCGCGCTACATCCGTCGGCACATGCCGCTGCCGGTGAGCACGCCGGAGGCGTGGGTTGAGGCGTTCTGGGCGGGCGTCACGCCGCGCACGCGGGTGGTGTATCTCAGCCACATCACCTCGCCCACCGCGCTCACCTTCCCCGTCCAGGAGGTCTGCCGCCGCGCGCGCGAGGCCGGCATCCTCTCGGTGGTGGACGGCGCGCACGTCCCCGGCCAGCGGGAGCTGTTCCTGGACGAGATCGGCGCCGACTTCTACACCGGCAACTGTCACAAGTGGATGATGGGGCCGAAGGGCAGCGCCTTTCTCTACGCCCGGCGCGAGGCGCAGCACCTGATCGAGCCGCTCATCGTCGGCCACGGCTGGCGGCCGGACGCCGTATCCGACAAGCCGATGCAGGATTACGTGGAGCAGTTCGGCACGCGCGACCTGGCCGCGTTCCTGGCCGTGCCGGCGGCGATTGACTTCATGCGTCGGCACGACTGGACAACCGTGCGCATGCGCTGCCACGAAATGGTCTGCCAGACGCGCCGACGGATCGAGGCGCACTTCGATGTCGAGCCGATTTGTCCTGAGTCGTTCGACTGGTTCAGCCAAATGGCCGCCATCCGGCTGCCGGATCGGGTGAACCTCGACGCGCTGCGCGCGATTCTGCACGAGCGCTACCGGATCGAGATGCCGTTGATCGAATGGCATCACTTCAAGCTGGCGCGGCTTTCGGTGCAGGTCTACACCACCGAGGCCGAACTAGAGGCCCTGGCGCAGGCGCTGTTCGCGCACGCGCCGGAATGCAGCTAAACCGCTCGGCGTGCGCCGCGTTTCACTGCACGGCGCCCCGGGCCGCCACGCGCCAGGTCAGCTCGACGTTGCCCTTGCGCACGCCGACCACGCGGTCGAACAGGTTGCTGACCGGGCAGCAGTGGTTGGGCAGCACGGTCACCCGCTCGCCGATCGCCGGCTGCTTTGGGCAGGCCGAAAAGTCCACGTGGCCGTGCTCCTCCGACAGGCTGTAGATGACTGCTTCGGGGTACTCCAGGATCAGGCCGTGCCCTTGCAGGCCGAGCAGGTCGGATGAGAGCGTCTTGCTGCCGCAGTCCAGGATGCCACGGTCGGCGGTGGGGCGGCTGACCACGGTGGCGATGACGGTGAGCGCGCAATCCTCCAGGCGCATCGCGCCGGCCTGCACGGTGGCGCGGTCGCCGTAGACGTACATGCCGGCGCGGTGCTCGGTCAATTCGCGATGGGTGTGCGCCTGCCACATGCACGCCGTGCCGCCGCCGCTCACGCGGGCGACGCCCAGCCCCTCGGCTTCGAGCAGCGCGCGCGTCTCACGCACAAACGGGTCGAGTTGCGGCGTGTTCGGATAGCACATCAGCCCGCCGAAGGCCAAGCCGGGCAGGCCGGCGATGTATTTTGCCAGCGCGGCGGCCTCCTGCGGCGATTGCACGCCGCAGCGGTGCGCGCCGGCGTCGAACTCCACCAGCACGGTCAACTGACGATTGGCCATCTGCGCGGCCTTGGATAGGCCGCGCGCGGTCACCTCGGAATCGGCCGTGACGCTGAGCGTGGCGCGCTGCATCAGCCCGGCCAGGCGGGTCAGCTTGTGTTCGCCCAGCAGGTTGTAGGGGATGAAGATGTCGCGGATGCCGGCGTCGGCCATCACCTCGGCCTCGCCGAGCTTCTGGCAGGCGACGCCGATTGCGCCGGCGCGGATCTGCATGTGCGCGATCTCGGGGATCTTGTGCGTCTTGATGTGCGGGCGATTGGCGATGCCGTGCGACGAAAGGTAGGACTGGAGTTTGACGATGTTCGCCTCGAGCTTGTCGAGGTCTACCACGAGCGCGGGGGTATCGAGTTCTTCGATCCTCATGTGTGTTCGATACTGAGAGCGAGCTGCGCGGTGGCGCTTTCTGCGGCGATTCGCGCAGTTTAGTTACACCGATAACGTCTTCAGATTATCCAGCATCGAGATGCCAACTTGTGGAGGGTGGGCGAAGGTAACGCCCTCGCCCACCCGTGCGCTGCCTTGCCGTCTGATCAATGCAGACGGGTATGTTGCCCGTCGGCATTCGGTCGTCCTCACGTATACTGGCGCACATGCCGAAGCGCCGAATCAGGAGGTGTGGCCATGATGCGTGACGCCCGATTGCGCCGGCTCGTCGTCGCGCTTGCGTTGTGGTGCGCGGCTGTCGTCGGCTCGATTGGGGCGTGCAGCGCAGCGCCGCAAGGGCCTGCATCGTACGCTGCGCCCACTACGCTGCCGACGCAGATCGTTGCGGCTGCGCCGTCGGCAACGGCACGGCCCACGGTCGCGCCCCAAACGCGGCCCGCGCGAATAGATGGCCTGCCGGTGGTGTTCGTGGATGAGCTGCCGCGCGAGGCGCAGCAAACTTTGGCGCTCATCCGGCGGGGCGGCCCCTTCCCCTACCGCCAGGATGGGACGATCTTCCAGAATCGCGAACGCCGACTGCCGATCAAGCCGCGGGGCTACTATCGCGAATACACGGTGCGCACGCCAGGCGAGCGAGACCGAGGCGCGCGGCGACTCGTGGTCGGCGATGGGGGCGAGATTTACTACACTGCCGATCACTATGAGAGCTTCGCGCGGGTGGTGACGCGATGAGCAAGATTCAGGCCATCCTCTCGCAGGCTCGCCCGCCGGGGATATACCGCTTCCGGTCGCGCGCATCCGAGGCGACGCTCAGGCGCGCCTTGGAGAAGGCGGGATGGCGTTTGTTCTACCTGGACGGGCGCGAGATTCGCGACAAGGCCGGCTTCCTGCGCGCCGTCGCCGCGGCGATGGAGTTCCCCGCCTACTTCCGCCCGAACTGGGACGCCTTTGAGGAGTGCATCAACGATCTGTCATGGGCGCCGGCGCAGGGCTACGTCGTCCTCTTCGATCACGCCGACCGGTTCGAGCTGGGCGCGCCGCGCGACTGGGCGACGGCAATGGACATCCTCGAGGACGCCGTCCTCTCGTGGCGCAGCGCAGGCACGCCGGTATACGTGCTGATGCGCGGGGCCGAAGCGCTCTATCCCGATTTGTGAGCGCCCGCCGGGGTTCACCTGGGCGACCAGAAGGCCAGCGACCCATTGCCGAGCACGCGCGGGTTGATGCTGCCCGATGCTTCGGTCTCCAGCACGTAGTCGCGCGCGCCGTTGGCGTTGCCGTAGGTCAAGGTGAACACCAGCTTGCGGCTGTCCGGCGACCAGATGGTGACCGACCGGCTATAGCGGTCGAACTCGGCGGCGAGCCGCTGGAAGGCTGCCGTCGGCGCGAAGTAGAACAGGCCGCGCGCGTTGCCGTCCTCCGGGTTGATCGTCTCCAGGAGCATGTACGGCACATCCAGCGGCGGTGTGAAGTCGAAGCCCTTAAAGCCCGGCGGGATGTCGGTGGCGCTGGCGCTGCTGAAGCTGGCGATGCGCTGGCCGTCGGGCGACCAGAAGAAGGCCACGACCGGTTTGTTGCTGATCACTTTCTTGGCGCCGGTGTTCACGTCCAGCACCGTGAGCGGCCCGCCAGGCTCGCGCTCGTCGGCGCGCACGACGTAGGCGACTTTTGCGCCGGCCGGCGACCAGGCGA
>JBKBID010000090.1:0-8871 GCA_046299515.1 Thermoflexales bacterium
GGGGGCCCCCAAGGCCCGCCCCAACGGCGGGGGCGGGCGCGTCGTCGGGGGCGGACCCGGTCAACACGATGATGCCGTGGACGTGGTTGGGCATGACGACGAATGCGTCCAATTCCAAACCGGGGAACCGATCGGGCAGGGCATTCCATTCATCCCACACCATCCGTCCGGCGTCATTCAACCGCATTTCGCCGTCTACCACCTCGCCAAACAGGCAGGCCCGATCCTGGGCGACGATGGTGATGAAATAGGCGCCGGCCTGGGAATAATCGTATCCTTTGAGGCGGATGCTGCGGCGGTGGTGTTTTTGTGGATCGTATGTCATAGCCCCCGCTCCTGCAAAAACTTCTCCGCATCCTTCACCCGCAGCGCGCCGGAGATGAGCCGGGGCAGCAGCGCATCGCGCAGCGCGGCAAGGGTGCGGGATTCGCGGTCGTCACGCTCGATTCTGTCATCTATTGGGCTGCAAAGTCGCTCGAACGCATCGATCACGCTTTGCGAAGCCACGACGCACTGGACCGCATGAAAGTCCTTCTTGCTGATTGAACCAAAGACTGTACCCTCCGCCTCAAAGCGGCTAAACTCGTCAGAAAGCTCGTGCATGAAGTAGTATGTGTAGGATCGAGCGCCACTTTTATGCCGTACCGCTGCAACACCCCGTCCAATGGCACAGTCCTCAAGAGCCATATTGATGTCGCCGACAGGTGCCCGGACGCTAACCAGAGTGTCGCCTGCTCTAGCAAAGCGAGTCGGAGCAGTGCAAAAGACCCGACGTTCAGGGAAGCGAAATTTGTAGTCCGCACGTCCTTGGTAGAACGGCATGCCTTCTCCACGCTCATTGTAGGTTGTGCCTGGCGGCGACTGACCCATTACAACGTTGAATATGTCATCTACGCAGCCTACCTCCCACCCTTCCGGAATGTCGCCCAGCTCCGAATCCACGAGGCGATCTGGGAAGAGGTCGTAGAGATGGGCGGGCAGGCCGGGCAGGGATTGGCCGCGCTGCCAGCGGCCCTCCATCTTGGCGCGCACCGGCTCGAAATCCACGAACCACGCCTTGAAGAGCGCCCGCGCCATCGCCTCCAGCGTCGCGCTCATGCGCCGGTTCAGCTCGATCTTGTCGTCCAGCGCGCCGAGGATGTGGGCAATGGCGCGCTGCTCAGGAAGGGGAGGAAGGGGCAGTTCAAGCGAAACAGCGTACTCCCACTTTGCACGAGGCATTTTCGTTCCTTCAGAAGCACGAACTACTGGTTCGATGAACTGTTCCGATGCTATAAGGTAGAAGAGGAAGCCAGTATCAACACCGGGCTGGGGACGAATAACCCAGATATCAGTCGAGCAAATGCCATCAAAAGGCGCACGCACTACCTTGCGGAAATAAGGGCGTAACTTTCCAAAAAGTATGTCCCCTTTCACAAATCGGCACTTTGTGCTCGAAGTATCTTCTGCCACACCGACGCTCATGAGAGACAGTGTTCCTTCGCCAACATGTTCAAGCCCGATATAGGGAAACCCTTTCGCTTCGTGTGGCTGAACAGCATTACGAACTAGGTTTGCCACATCACCGAAGCAGACGGTGCGCCACTCACCCGCCATAGCCCCGCTCCTTCAGGTTGTTGACACTAGCAGCGTCAAGCCTTGCGGCTTCGGTCGTCTGTGCCAGGCCCTTGCATGTCCTCATGGCTTGGTCTCCTCGGATTCTTCGAACAACTTAAGATACGGCTCGAAGCGAAAGCGTCGGTTGCGGGCGTAGCCGGTGATCTCTTTGAGCAGGCCGATGCCTTCGAGCCGGGTCACAATCTGGTTGGCGCCCGCCTGGGTGATGCCCAGCCAGTCACGCACGGCGGCGACGGTTACGATAGGTTGCTCAAACAGCCGCTCCATCACACGCTGTCCGTTGGCCGCTGCGCGGCCCAAGTGGTCGGTGATCTTGGCGCGAAACTCCTCACGCATGCGCAAGATGGCCGCCGCGGTGCGGGTCGCTTCTTCGCTCACTTCAGCAACGCCGCGCAGGAAGAATTCGAGCCAGCCCTCCCAGTCGCCTAAATCGCGCACGGCTTGCAGGCGTTCGTAATACTCGGCGCGGTGCTGCTTAAAGTAGTGCGACAGGATGAGGCGCACCGAGACCGGCAGTGTGGCGAGCCGCTCCAAGCCGTAGTTCATCGCGCGCACATAGTTGATAACCTCGCCGACATCGCCAGGCGTGTCAGGGTCAAACAGTTGCGCTTCCACGGCCAGCAGGTTTTGCAGCGAGCTTTGCGTGCCCTCGATCTGGCTGGAGAGCACGGCCTCTTTGCGCACATACATGAACACGAAGAGGTCAGGATTGGGCAAGGTCAGTATGGCGCCGTCGAGCCGGCCCAGGGCGTAGTCGGCTTGAGAAAGCAGCGTCTGCAGGGAACCACTGACCTTAATCGGTGGATTGGGCGGCAGCGGCTTGGGGATAAAAGCGCGGTAGCCATGCGGCTGGCGGACGTAAACACCTGCGCGCTGTTGTGTGTTATTGCCTGCGTTTATCATGGCGCCGAAAACTCCCCATGCTCAACTGTGCGTTTAATATAGAGGCAGTCTTTCTCCGTGATAAAGGCGCATTCATCAGAAGCCAAGCTCCCGGAGATTCCGCCGGATCGCCTCATCCAACCGCGCCGCTTCGGCCTGCTGTTCGCGCAGTTCTGCCACGAGCCTCGCCATCTTCTCGGCGAACGGCTCGTCGTCGTCCTCGCGGGGCGGCGCGCCCACGTAGCGCCCCGGCGTCAACACGTAGCCGTGTTTGCGGATTTCGTCGACGCCAACCGACCGGCAGAATCCCGGCGCGTCGCGGTATGTCCCTGCGTGCGGTTCGCCGCGCCAGGCGTGGTAGGTGTCGGCGATCCGGCGGATGTCCTCGTCGGTCAGCTCGCGGTGCGTGCGGTCCACCATGCGCCCCATCTGCCGGGCGTCAATGAACAACACCTGGCCGCGACGACCGCGGTTGCGGCGCAGAAACCACAGGCAGGCCGGAATCTGCGTCGAGTAAAAGAGCTGCCCCGGCAGCGCGACCATGCAATCCACCAGGTCGGCCTCGACGATGGCCTTGCGGATTTCACCCTCGCCGGACTGATTCGAGGACATCGAGCCGTTGGCCAGGACGAAGCCGGCCGCGCCGCCCGGCGCCAGGTGATGGATGATGTGCTGCACCCAGGCGAAGTTGGCGTTGCCGACCGGCGGCGCGCCATAGCGCCAGCGCTTATCTTCGCGCAACTGTTCGCCGCCCCAATCGGACACGTTGAATGGGGGATTGGCCAGGATGAAGTCGGCCTTGAGGTCGGGGAAGCGGTCGTCGCGAAAGGTGTCGCCGTGGGCGATCTGGCCGTCAATGCCGCGAATGGCCAGGTTCATCTTGCACAGCCGCCAGGTGGTGTAGTTCGACTCTTGGCCGTAGATGGAGATGTCGGCGCGGGCGCGCCCGCCGTTGCCGTTGCCGGTGGCGTGGGCGCGGATGAAGGCCACCGACTGCACGAACATCCCGCCGGAGCCGCAGCATGGGTCATATACCCGGCCGCGATACGGCTCGATCATCTCCACCAGCAGCTTGACCACGCATGACGGCGTGTAGAACTCGCCGCCCTTCTTGCCCTCGGCGCTGGCGAACTGGCTCAGAAAGTACTCGTACACCCGCCCCAGGATGTCCTTCTCGCGCGCGGCGCCATCGCCGACGCGGATGTTGGTGAGCAGGTCAATGAGCTGCCCGAGGCGCTGCTTGTCGAGCGCCGGACGGGCATAGTCTCTGGGCAACACGCCCTTGAGCGCGGGGTTATCGCGCTCGATGGCCTCCATCGCCTCGTCCACAACCTGGCCGATGGCGGGGGAGCGCGCTTGCGCCTTCAACTGCTCCCAACGCGCCTGCGGCGGCACCCAGAAGATATTTTGGGCGCGGTATTCGTCGGGGTCTTCGGGGTCGGCGTATGGTTCCTCTTTCAAGCGTTGGTGATGCTCCTCGAAAGCGTCGGAGATGTACTTCAGGAAGATCAGCCCAAGCACGACGTGCTTATACTCGGCGGCGTCCATGTTGCCGCGCAGCGCGTCGGCCATTTGCCAGAGCTGGGCTTCGTAGCCGAGGGTCGCTGTAGTGGACTGCGATTGAGATGTTGCGGTATTGCGTTTATGCCGGGCCATGACTGCTCGCCGCTCTGCCTCCTCACCGGCGACGGGGTGAACGTCCTCAGCGCTGCGATTGAGCGCGGCGCGCTGAGGCCGACGTGCGCCGCCGAAGTAGTATAAGACGCCCGCCCCGGCGCGCGGCGTCGCCGCGATAGGCAGCGCCGGGGGCGATCCCTTTAATCGAGCACACGCTGATACAGCCCGAGGTTGGACAAGCGGAAGGCCTCGCAAGCCTGCGGGTTGTCAAGGTCTATGCGGATGCCCTTCACGTGCGCCAGGACATACCACCACGGCGATACGTCCAGCGGCACAATCAGCGTGCCGTCCTCGGCGGTCAAGCGCAGGCTGGCCGACTCAAACGCCCAGCCGCGACTATCGCCCCACCAGAACACCTTGAGGCGCGGCTCGGCCTTCTGCCCTCGGCAGGCGAAGTCGAACTTGAGCAGGCCCGCCTGTCGGCCTGAGATGTCGAAGGGCGCGATGTCAAAGCTCACCTGCGGGTCGTCCCCCTCCACCTTGTAGGCATCTCCCGTCGAGGAAACGTGGAAGGTCTGGAACGGCGATGGCAGCTCGCCGACCAAGGTCATCTTGCCCTGCAACGCGCGCGCGGAGCGCCCCCAGGCGATGGGCAGCTTCATCAGGTCAGATAAGCCGAAGGCGCGCTGGAACAGCGAGGCGGTGTACTCCTGATACACCTGTGGGCTTACGGTGATCTCGACGAAGCGCTGCTGGATGGGAGCAACCGGCGTAGGGCTATCGGGGCTGAACCAGACGGCGGAATCCTCCGGCCGGACGCGCTGGATGGCGCGCGGCTTGCCGTCGGCGAAGCGCAGCGAGTCGCCGGGTTGGAGCATAGAGACGAGCACAGGATCGCTGAGGAGAATGGCCGGCTCGTTGCGGCCGATCCCGCTCAACCAGTTGTCGTCGGTGAGGTCCTTGATCTCGGCGGAGAGGGTATGGCTCTCGGGCGGGGGAAGCAGGCCGCTTTGCTTGGAGTAGCCGAGGATGAAGCGGTCTTCCATCCTGGGCAGGTAAGTGTCCATGACGAAGCGATACAGGTAGTAGTTGCGAATTGAGAAGGCTTCCAAGTTTGCAAAGATGTTGTCGCCTTGGAAGAGTGCGACTCTAGGCGTCGAGGCAGTCAAAATCCTGATCGCGCGCTTTTGTTGATTGGGATGAGGCATGTTGAAGGGAGCGGTGATGGGAATCGGCGGGAGTCGGTTGAAGTAGAAGTAATGAGCATTGCGTGAGGTGAGGTCGAGATAGGCCTCAGTCGGCGCAAGTTGGGCGTCGAGGAGCTGCTTAAGCTTGGTCAAGCGCGCCCAGTGCTCCGCGTTCGTATGGGCCAGCCCGATGTTTGGGAATCCCTCTTTTGCTGCGTCACGCAGGGGCGGCGTCTTAATTCGCCGAACGATGGCTGAGGTGAGCCGAGAAAGAAACGCAGGCTCCCCAATGGGCGAAGCGAGCGCACAGACAATTGCCAATGCGAGCAAGGCACGGCGCGCATACTGCGCCGCCTTCCAGAACAGAACCGGCACAAAGGCGGACCAGAACAATGCGGAAACGAATTGCGAGCGTGCCAGATTATTCCAGTCAATTCTTCCGAAGCCGTAGGGAATCATCAGCAAAGCAAATATCAGGGCAGCGCCTATCACATACACGTCGCTCCGCCGGTTGGCAATCTCTGGCAGTTTTCTCTGCGCAGTAAAGAGAAACAGGATGACGGGGATAACCCAGGATGCGCCCCCTATCTCCAGCCCAAGCTCTAGAAAATTGTTAGCTTTAGTTGGGGAGTTCAAGCTGAACTTCCAAGGGATGCCATAGCTGATCTGATTGATCGCGCTGTTCTGTAGGGTGTATTCGACAGCTCCGAGCAGCATTCGATAAAGCGGCGTGACGGCGACGACCACAACGAGGCCGATCACCAAGCCGGCAAGGTAGCCGAGCTCCTTCCTGTTTCTGCCGCGCAGCAAGTCATAGGCCATCTTTGCGGCAAGAGGAGCGAAGGCGGCGCTCAGGACAAGCCCCTGACCAGGAACCACAAGTATCAAGACAATCGAGCCCAGCAACCACGCCGCAAGCCACACCGGTGGGCGCGCGCGCAGCCGGCTGCTTGACCACAGACAGATGAAGGGAACGAAGAACGTCATCCATAGTCGAAATGTGGAGATAGTCAGGCTCACTGCGGCGCTGAGCGCTTTGCTACCCGTGAAAGCATAGAGGGAGAAGAAAGCAATTGCGACGAGTAACGCTGCAGTAAGGCGAGAAGCGTCGGGGTGGGTCGCGGCTGAGCCGTCGTAGAAGACAGACGAGATGAACGCTGCAAGGTCGTCATCAAGCGGGCCGTGCTGGGGCATGTAATCCACATAAGGCAAAAAGCCATGTGCGTAGCTCCATCGGCCGATAAGCCGTTCTCCAAGATGGTAATCATCGGGATTGAGAAAGGGTGGAATAGTCGTACCTGCGCGTATTGCGAGCACAAGCGCCAGCAGCGCAAAGGGTGAGACGGCGCGGCCAAGGTCTGCCGGATTCAGCTTCCTAAAGCGGGCGAACACGTCTACATAAGAGACAAGCAGTAGGGCCGGGATAGCCGCCTTCAGGTAAATCGTGGCTGGGTAAGCGTGGAGCTGGGATGTTGAAGCGTCAAAGAATTTAGCCGGGTATAAGGTGACAAAAAGCAGAGGCAGGGTCGCATGCGATAGCCAGTACAGCGCCTTGGCAAACCACGGTCGAGCGTTTATCTGCGGCGACAGAGCCAACAGCAGCGCCATCAACGCAGGACAGACGATCAGCAGTGTCTCACTGGTTTGAACGAAGGGTGCATGGTCAAAGCTACCGACAAGGCTCACAGGCGCCCGGCTCAGCAGGGCGGCTAAGTTGATAGGGATAAGCGCCAGTAGAAAGGCAAGAAAGAGCAAAACGCTCCAGGAGCGTATGTCAGCCGCTTGCAACGAGCGCCTGTTGAAGGCCACAACCGCAGTTAAGGCGACGATGCCGAGGGCGGATATCAGCAGCTCAGCGCGCGTGAGCGTCAATCCAGATTCCAAGAGAATCGTGGCAAAGCCGAAGTAAAAGGGGAGCGACCACCAAGCGATTTGCTCGACAAAGGCGTCAGCAGCCGCAGGGCTGGCGAGACGGTGGATGTCTCGGGTTACTCTGCTAAGCGCTGAGAAAGACAGATAGAAAGCGAGGATAAACACGGGCACGGCGAGGAGGTCCTGCCACTTCCCCTGGGCCGTGGAGGTGATATGGCCAGCTAGGAATTCTGTGTAGGTTTGGCCGAATTCAACTCGAAGTATCAGCATGAGGGCAGGAATAGCGATGCCGAGCGATGCGACCAGGATGCTGAGCGTAGAGGTAATGTTGAGTCTCGCGTTTTGTGACATGGTCATCTTGTGTGCTCAAAAAGCTAGGCTAAGGGTTGTACTTCGACAGGCATGTCGCAAAGAGGATAAAGAGCAGCTTTAAGTTGCCAGCTACCCCGCTAATCTTGGTCGGAATCTGATCCGAGGGGTATTCGCGGATGGTTGGGATTTCGACGCACCGGTAGCCGAGTTTGGGCGCGCGGTATGAGATGTAGGCGAGCAGCTCGTAGGTGTTGAAGACGTCTCTGAACGGCGCAAGTCGTTTATCCAGCAGCAGCCTTCGGCTGTATGCGCGAAAGCCTTGAGTGGTATCCGTCCAACGAAACCCCGATGCTAGGCTAAGCAAGGGAGCGTGAATGTATCGCACGGCAAGGTGCCTGAGCAGCGGCGTGTTCACTCCCTTGCCGCCAGGCAGGAATCGGGAGGCCTGGACAAAGTCAAAGCCCTGCTCTAACGCTGCGATGAAGCGCGGGATCGCCTCTGGGTCGTCCTTGTTGTTGCCATCAATCGTGACGATCCCCTGATAACCCTGTTCGAGTGCAAAGGCATAAGCGCATCGGAGTTGCGCGCTCAGCTTGCCGGGGCCGGTTTTGACCAGCAGGCCGCGCACGCCGTGTTGTTGTAAGGCCTCCGGCGCCAGCGACCCGTCGGTGCTGCCGCCGTCCACGATGATGATATCGGCGATCGCTGCGATGTGGTGCGTCGCCATGCGCTCAAGCAAGCGCCGAATGCGCTCGCCTTCGTTGATCACCGGAATGACGACGCAGAAGGGATGTCGCTTCCCAAGCCACAGAGGAACCTCCATGGCCGGCACCGACCATGCGGCGCGGTAGGCCGGGTCAATGTCGCCGATTGAGCTGCTCGCGTTGTAACCTGTGATGGTCATATACGGTTCGGTTCAGCTCGCGCAATACCACGCAACTGCCTTGGCGAGCGCGCGCCGAATGGATGCGGTATGTGGCTCATGCTTCGTCGCCGCCATTTCAATCGAGACGACGTGTTCGGGCAGATAGCGCCGCAGCGCGTCGCGCGCAGCGCGATGATCGGTCGCGCCATCTCCGATGGGCGCCAGATAAGGCTCGCTGATGTGGACGTGGCCGACGAGGTGCCCATACGCTTCCAACACTTCCTCCGGCTTCTCGCCGTTGAGGGTCATGGCGCCGGTATCGAGCTGCATCCTGATCGCAGTGTGGCTCACCGCCGTCACGACGGCGGCGGTCTCCTGGCTGTTGGTCATGAAGTTCGCGCCATATGCTACGGGGTTGGGTTCGAGGCAAATCACAACTCCATGCGCCTGCGCGATGTCGCCGAGCCGACGAAAGAGGGACACAGCCTGTTCGAGCGCCTGCGCGTCGCTCAAGCCGCT
>JBKBID010000091.1:0-8788 GCA_046299515.1 Thermoflexales bacterium
AGGTTGGCTTTGCGTGTCCTGCGTCCTGGCGCTCATGTCTTTCTCGCATCGAATGTCTACCTTTCTCAAATAGTGTTTGCCGCACTCGCTAATGCCGGTCTAGAGTTTCGCGGACAAGTTGTTCGATTGGTTAGGACGCTTCGGGGTGGTGACAGGCCAAAGAATGCCGAAGATGAATTCCCTGACGTGTGCTCAATGCCGCGTGGTTGTTATGAGCCATGGGGCATCTTTCGGAAGCCCATCCCCGAAGGGATGACAGTAAGTGAGTGTCTAAGACGCTTCCAAACAGGCGGCTTGCGCCGCAAACCGAATGGTAATCCTTTTGAAGACGTTATCGAGAGTGAACGCACTCCTCAGAAAGAACGCGCAATAGCGGGCCATCCAAGTTTGAAACCACAATCTTTTCTTCGCCAAATCGTATACGTCGCTTTACCGCTTGGTGAAGGGATCGTGCTTGATCCTTTCAAAGGAGCGCAACTATCTCTTTATGCTTGAATCTTCATGTATCCAATTGGCTCTCATTTTATCTAAACCGCTTTTTGTAATGCTTGCAGTAATCGTTCGACG
This sequence comes from Thermoflexales bacterium, assembly GCA_046299515.1. GTDB lineage: Bacteria > Chloroflexota > Anaerolineae > J036 > Brachytrichaceae > JAAFGM01. Next base: position 568 of record JBKBID010000091.1, read on the forward strand.
ACTTGTCTCTGAGCGACCAGAGAATGCCCAATCAGCCTTATCAAGTTTGGCGGCATAAGCGCCCTTAAAACAGAAAGGTCTAGGCGCTACTCCCCTTATCCTATCGTTAGAGGTGTTGCTATCTGACCAGAGAGAAGGCTGAACGAATCTTATTCCCAGACCGGCAAATGTCAAACTCAACCATGTTTCGCTTGCGCTTGCGCAAATATCGTGATGGAGTAGCATAGTGAACAGCGGCTGCTGTCGGCGCGCCGGCCCGAAGCAGCACAGAGACACATGTCCCCCAAATACACCATCGGCGTTGACTTCGGCACCCTGTCCGGCAGAGCCGTGCTTGTGCGCGTCAGCGACGGCGCCGAGGTCGCCAGCGCAGTCAGCGCGTATGCCAACGGCGTCATTGACGAGCGCTTGCCCGAAAGCGGCGTCCGACTCGAACCGGACTGGGCGTTGCAAGATCCCGACGACTACATGCGCGTCTTCAGCGAGGCCATCCCGGCTGTGCTCCGGCAGAGCGGCGTTTCGCCCGATGACGTGATCGGTCTGGGCATTGATTTCACCGCATGCACCATGTTGCCCACGAAGGCGGACGGCACGCCGCTCTGTCGCTTGCCGGAATTCCGCGCCAATCCACACGCCTGGGTCAAGCTGTGGAAGCATCATGCGGCGCAGCCGGAAGCCGACCGGGTGAATGCCATCGCAGCAGAGCTGGGCGAGCCATGGCTGCCGCGCTACGGCGGCAAGATCTCGTCGGAGTGGTTCTTCCCGAAGGCGTTGCAAATCCTAAACGAAGCGCCGGAGGTCTACGAGGCCGCCGACCGACTCATCGAGGCGGCCGACTGGGTCGTATGGCAGCTCACCGGCATCGAGACGCGCAACACGTGCACCGCCGGCTATAAGGCGATTTGGTCGAAGCGCGACGGCTTCCCGCGCCGCGAGTTCTTCCGCGCGCTGCACCCGCGCATGGAGCGCATTGTGGAAGAGAAGATGAAATCCGATCTATCGCCGATCGGCTCGCGCGCCGGTGGTCTGACGCCACAGATGGCGGCGCTCACCGGCCTGCGCCCCGGCATCGCTGTGGCCGTCGCCAACGTGGATGCGCACGTCTCGGTGCCGGCCTGCAAAGTCACCCGGCCGGGGACGCTCGTCTCGATCATGGGCACCAGCGTGTGCGACATGTTGCTCGACACCCGCGAGGTGATGGTCGAGGGCATGTGCGGCTACGTCGAGGATGGCATCCTGCCCGGTTACCTCGGCTACGAAGCCGGCCAGTCGTGCGTGGGCGACGGCTTCGCCTGGTTCATCGAACACTGCACGCCGCCGCAGTACTTCGACGAAGCGCGGGCGTCCGGCCGCTCGATTCATGCCGTGCTGGAGGACTACGCCGCGCGACTGAAGCCGGGCGAGTCCGGCCTGCTGGCGCTGGATTGGTGGAATGGCAACCGTTCAATCCTGGTGGACGCCGACCTGAGCGCCGTGATGCTCGGCGTGACGCTGGCGACGACCGCGCCGGAGATGTATCGCGCCTGGATCGAGGCGACCGCCTTCGGCATGCGCGTCATCGTGGATGCGTTCACGTCGCAGGGGCTGGCCATCGAGGAGATCGTCGCCTGCGGCGGCCTGCCGGACAAAAACAAGCTGTTCATGCAGATCACCGCCGACGTTGTCGGACTGCCGATCAAGGTCTCCGCCTCGTCGCAAACGCCGGCGTTGGGCAGCGCGATGTTTGCTGCGGTGGCCGCCGGCAGCGCGGCCGGCGGTTACGACTCAATCCAAGTCGCCGCCGAGCGCATGGCCCATCTAAAAGATGAGGCGTTTGCGCCAAACCCGGCGCATCGACCTATCTACGATCAGCTCTACGGCGAATATGTCCGGCTGCACGATTACTTCGGCCGAGATGTGAACAGCGCGATCAAGATGCTTAAGCGGATCAAATTGACGATTCAAGGCAGTTCAGCTATCGGCCGTTAGCCATCGTTCATCGGTTATCTATCATGCGCAAAATCGCACTTCAGCTCTACACCGTTCGAGAGACGCTCAAGAGGGACTTCATCGGCACGCTCGCGCAGGTGGCCCGGATCGGCTACACGGGCGTGGAACTCGCAGGCGACATGGGCGGCCACAGCGCCGGAGCACTCAGGCGACTGCTGGATGACCTGGGTATCCAGATGGTCAGCGGACATGTCGGTATGGATGCGCTGGGCAGTGGGCTTGAGAAGCTGCTGGAAGACTACGCGATGCTTGGGGCGGCGTACGTCGGCGTGGCGTGGATGCCGGAATCGTATCGCAGCGAGGCCGGCTGGTTGCGCGCCGGCAAGCTGATGGAGCAGGCCGCGCTGCAGGCGCAGAAGCACGGCCTGGTCTTTCACTACCACAACCACGCCTTTGAGTTCGAGCGCCTGCCCAACGGCAAATACGGCTTCGACCAGCTCTTCGACAACACCGATCCGGCGTTGCTCAAGTCCCAGCTCGATGTCTATTGGGTCAAGAAAGGCGGCGAGGATCCCGTCGCCTACATCAAGAAGCTGAGCGGCCGCGTGCCCCTGATCCACCTGAAGGATATGAGCGCCGATCCATCGCGCACTTTTGAGATCGTCGGCGAGGGCATCCTCGACTTCGACGCCATTTTTGCGGCCGGCGACGCCAGCGGCGTGGATTGGTACATCGTTGAGCAGGATAGGTGCCCCAAGGGCGAGCTGGAAAGCGTGCGCCGGAGCTATCAGAACATCGTCGCGCGGGGCTGGCTGGGGTGAGTGGGTTCATGGGGTGAGCGGCGCCGAATAGCCTGACCGGTCATCCGCGGCCGGTTACAATCGCGGGGATGAATGAGACGGCTCCCATTCCAGATGCCGCGGAACCTGCGGCGTTGCCGGCGCAATCCAAAGGCAGCGCTGGCCGCGCCGTGCTGCGCGAGATCGCCGAGACGGTTGCGCTCTTCGTCGTCGTATTTATCGTCGCGCGATTCGCCATCGGCAACTACTCGATCCTCGGGCAGAGCATGGAACCGAACTACCACGAAGATCAGCGGCTGTTGGTGGATAAGATCTCGCCGCATCTGTTCGGCTACAACCGGGGCGACGTCGTCATCGTGCATTCGCCGATTCAAGACATTGAACTGATCAAGCGTCTGATCGGCAAGCCGGGCGATGTGATCGAGCTGCGCGATAACCGGGTGTATGTGAACAATGAGCCGCTCGATGAGCCGTATCTTCCGCCCGGCGCCTACTCCGGCCCGATGCACGGCAGCGCGCGATGGGCGCTAGGCCCCGATGAGTACTTCATCATGGGCGATAACCGCAGCTTCAGCCAAGATTCGCGCGCGTTTGGCCCCGTGACGGCGGATAAGATCGTCGGCCGCGCCCTGCTGCTCTACTGGCCGTTGAGCGACCTGCACATTGTGCAGCATTACAGATACAAGTAGGCCGATCGGCCGGCGCGCGTTATCCCTATGACCTTGGCTCGGCCATGATGCTCAACTCGCTGCGGCGGCAAGTTCACGCGTTGCATCTGGAGTTGCCCAAGTACAACCTGGTGGTGTGGACGATGGGCAACTTGAGCGCGCGCGACCCGGAGACCGGCCTAGTCGTCATCAAGCCCAGCGGCGTGCGCTACGAGGACTTGCGACCGGATAACCTGGTGATCGTAGACCTAGACGGCAACGTAGTTGAGGGCGATCTGGCCTACTCCAGCGATACGCTGACCCATTTGTACATCTACCGCCATCGCCCGGATGTGAACGGCGTATGCCATACCCACAGCACATTCGCCACGGCTTTCGCCGCCGTCGGCCGGCCAATCCCCTGTTTCCTCACCGGCATGGCCGACGAGTTCGGCGGGGAAATCCCGCTCGGCGGCTTTGCGCTCATCGGCAGCGAGGCAATCGGCCGGGAAGTGCTGCGCGTGATCGGGGATGGCAAGGCGGTGATCATGCAGAACCATGGGGTGTTCACCATCGGCAAGACCGCTGAGGCTGCGGTTAAAGCTGCGGTGATGGTTGAAGATGCCGCGCACACGTCGTTCTATGCGTTGCAGCTCGGCGCGCCCATCCCCATCGCCCCGGACGATATTGCGAAGTTGCACGACCGCTATAGCAACGCATACGGCCAGCGCACTTGAGCGATGTTACAGCCGGCGCAGATTCAACTGTTCATCCTGGCCTCGCTCGCCTTGTTGGTGGCGCCCGGCCCGGCTGTGCTCTACATCGTCGCCCGCAGCGTGAGCCAGGGCCGGCTGGCCGGCATGGTTTCGGCGGCCGGCGTGCAAGTGGGCGCTTCGGTGCATATCGTCGCGGCAGCGCTGGGTCTCTCGGCGGTGTTGCTCTCCTCTGCGTTGGCCTTCAACGTCGTGAAGTATCTGGGCGCAGCCTATCTGAGCTATCTCGGCGCGCGCCAGTGGCTGGCGCGCGAACCGGCAACCGGCGCGCCGGCTGCGCCCCATGAGCCGCTGCGGCGCATCTTCGCGCAAGGCGTCGTCGTCAACGTGTTGAACCCAAAGACCGCACTGTTCTTCTTCGCCTTCCTGCCGCAGTTCGTTGACCCCGCACGGGGCGACGTGGCGGCGCAGGTGCTGCTGCTCGGCCTGCTCTTCGTCGCGCTGGCTATCGTGAACGACGCGGCCTATGCGCTGCTGGCCGGATCGCTGGGGAACTGGCTGCGCGGCGACCGGCGTTTTTGGAGCGGGCAGCGCATCTTTGCCGGCGCAGTGTACGTCGGCCTGGGCGTGACGGCGGCCCTCTCTGGCTCGAGCAACCCCTGAGCGCCGAGCCTCTATTTGCTGTGCGCCGTCTCCGACTCCTGGTTGCTTTCGCCCGACATCGGCCTCCCGTCGCCTTGGCGGCGCAGCATGATGATCTCGGCCATGATGCTGACCGCGATTTCCTCCGGCGTCTCGGCGTTCAGCTCCAGGCCGATGGGCGCCCGCACGCGCCGGAGCATCGCATCGCTCACGCCGCGCTCGCGCAGCGCCTCGGCTGCCGTCATCCAGCGCCGTCGGCTGCCGATCACGCCGATGTAAGCGACCGGCGAATCGAGCAGGGCGGGGAGCGCGTCCACGTCAATCGGGTAGCCGCGCGTGACGAGCGCGACGTAGGTCTGGGCGGTGAGGGGCACTTCGGCCAGCCGCGCGCCCAGCGGGCCGGGGAGGTAGGCATCTGCGCCGGGGCATTGCTCGGGCGTGCACAGCTCGGCGCGGTCGTCGCTGACGATCACGCGAAAGCCGCACCACTTGGCCAGATGCGTCAGCGCGCGCCCGACATGGCCCGCGCCGACAACGAGCAAGGTGGGGGACGGCAAGAGTGGCTCGATGAACAGCTCGACGACGCCGCCGCACACGCCGGGGTCGCCTTTGGCCAGGTCGGCCAGTGAATAAGACGCGACGCGCGCCTGGCCATCGGTGATGGCGCGTTGCGCCAGTTGAATGGCGCGGCTCTCCATCTCGCCGCCGCCGATGGTGCCGCCCAGGATAGCGCCGTCGGCGGCGATGAGCATCTTCGCGCCGGCGTGGCGCGGCACGCTGCCGCTGGTGCGGATGACGGTGACGAGCGCGCAAGGTTCGCCGCGCTCGATACATTGCGAGGCAAGGCCGAGGATGTTCATTGCGCCCATGTTAATCGCTTGTGATTTTCTCGACGCGCATCTCGATCTTCCGGCTTGGGCGCAGCGTGACGAGCGGACTGATGCCTACCTCGCCTGGGGTGATGTTGACCAGGCGCACATGTCGCGCGAACGTGCTCACGATGATTTGTCCTTCCATGAGCGCGAATTGGCCGCCGATGCATGCGCGCGGGCCGATGCCGAACGGGATGTAGCCGGCCCGTGGCAGCGCCTGCTCGTTCTCTGGGGCGAAGCGCTCGGGGTTGAATTGTTCAGGCTCCGGAAAGATGGCCGGGTTGCGATGCACGCTGTACGGCGAGATCATCACCCATGCGCCTGCCGGGATGATGTAATCGCCCAGCGGCACATCGCGGATCGCCTCGCGCCCGATTGTGAAGCCGCCCGGATAGAGCCGCATGGCCTCTTTGTATACGCGCAGGGCGTAGGGCCGTTGGAAGGGCGCGCCGTTCTGCGCATCGCCGGTGGCGCATATCTCGCGGGCTTCGCGCTCCAGGCCGGCTTGCACCTCCGGGAAGCGCGCTACCAGGTAGAACAACCACGTCAGCACAGTGGCCACCGTCTCATGGCCGGCGACGAACATGGTGATCACCTCGTCGCGCACCTCATCGTCGCTGAGCGATTCGCCGTCTTCCGTCTGCGCCGCGAGCAGCATGTCCAGGAAATCGTCGCCGCGCGGCGCCGGTTGCGCGCGCCGGGCGCGGATCAAGCTGCGCACGGTGGCATCCACGCGCGCAATGGCCGCTAACGCCTCGCGGTTGCGGCGCGCGAGCGAGCGGACGATCGGCAGCGTCACCCGGCCGGAGAGGCCGTTCACGTAGTCCAGCGCGCAGTCAACATCGCGGCTGAACCCGTCCGCGATCTCGTTCACGTCGCGGGTGAAGAGCGCGCGGCCGACGATGGTGAGCGTCAGCCGCTTCATCTCGCGCTCCAGGTCAATCACCTGGCCATCCTGCCAGCTTGCGATCGCCTCGCGCGCCGCCTGCGCCGCCACTTCCTGGTAAGCCAGGATGCGTTGCCGGTGAAAGGCCGGCGCGGCCAGCCGGCGGTGCTTGGCCCACGTTGCGCCGTCGTTGACCAGCAGGCCATCGCCCGTGAAGACGCTCAGGGTCTTTACCGCCGGCATTTTGCGGAAGGCGCCGGCCTGCTCGACGAGGATGGCATATACCCACTCCGGCCGGTTCACGCAGATGATGTGCACCGGCCCGGCTTTGAATTGGCCGATGTCTCCGGCAGCGCAGCTCAGCCTAAGGAGGAAGGCGCTAGGGTTCTTGAACGCTTCGAGCAGACTCGATAGGCTGCGCGACGCGCCCAAGGTCGGGATCTTGCGATGTGCCACAACAACTCACTTTCCACTTCAACCTTCAACCTTCAACCTTCAACCTTCAACTTTCAACCTTCAACCTTCAACCAACCCGATTCGGAACACGAACATGCCCTATGTTGCCTCGCGCGCGTCATCGGCGATGGACAGAACGGCGCGGCGCACCAGCACGCGCGCCATTTCCTTGCGGTATGCGGCGCTGCCCAGCCAGTCGCCCTGCGGGTTGAGCATCTGCACCTGCGCATCAAGCTCACTTTCGAGCCAGTCCGCCAACTGCTTCTTCTCCAGGCCGAACTCGAGCCGGCTGAGGCGGATCGGCGTAGGGGCGACGCCGCCGACGGCGATGCGGACGTTGCCGGCGATGCCATCCTTCATGGCGAAGGATGCCGCAGCGCACACGATGGGATAGTCCTTCGGCGTGCGCGCCACGCGCCGGTAGGCGCTGCGCGTGTCGGGCGTAGGGAGCGGCATGCGGATCTCGGTGATGAGCACGCCTTCTGCCAGCACTTGCCGACGGTAGGCGAGGAAGCCGGCCAGCGGGATCACCTTCCAGAAGTCGTCCGGTTCTTGCGCGTCTTTGGATTTGTCGCGGGCGCCGGCCACCACCACTTCGGCGTCGCAGGCCAGCAGCGCCGTCACCAACGGCGAGGCGGCGTCGGCCGTCACGACGGCGCCGGCGATTGTGGCGCGGTTGCGGATGTTGAGGCCGGACATCGCCTGCGCCGTCTCGCCGATGATGCGCAGCGCGCTGCGGGCGTTTAGGCCGAGCAGCTCGCTCTCTACGAGCGCCTGATGCGTCACGGCAGCGCCGATGCGCAGCAGGTTGCCCTCGACCACGATGCGGTTCAGGCCCAGGTTGGCGATGTCCACCACGGCTTCCACGTCGCGCGGCGCTTCGCCCACCAACCAGGTGCCGCCGGCCAGCACGAACGTGCGCGGCTCCTTCCGCTTGAGCAGTTCGACCGCCTCCATCAATCCCTGCGGACGGTGATACTCCTTCAGATTCAGCATAGACACTTCGTGTAATTTATCACCTTTCATCCATCGTCGCGGATGGGCGGTCAGATTTCGCCCTCATAGACCATCACGCCGACGCCGCGCGGCCCGATGATGTGGCCCACCGCAGCGCCGCACGACTTCACCGGAATTTCCTTCATCGTGAAGTGCGTTTGGAGCGCTTCGATCAGCGCCTGGGTGCGGTCGTTCGGTTGCGGTGAAAGCTGCAGCACGGCAAGTTGCGCCCGGTCATCGAACTCGGTCACGAACTCGAGCACCTTTTCAATGGCGCGTT
>JBKBID010000092.1:0-8414 GCA_046299515.1 Thermoflexales bacterium
ATCGCTCGCCGCGGACGAACGGCAGCTCGAAGGTCGCGCAGACGACGTGATCCGTCAACACGCCGAGGCTATCCGGCGCAATCCGTGCGTGCTCAGGCGACTGCCGGAAGAGATAGTCGGGATGGGCGGCCAGGTATTGATCGAGCGGATCGGGAGTGGCAACCATGACGGCAACGCTGGCGCCTTGTCGCCGGCCGACGCGTCCGGCCTGCTGCCAGAAGCTGGCGACGCTGCCCGGATAGCCGAGCATCACGCAGGCGTCCAGCGCGCCGATGTCAATGCCCAGCTCCAGCGCGTTGGTCGCAACCACACCCCGCACACGGCCTTCGCGCAATCCCTGCTCGATCGCGCGCCGCTCCTCAGGCAGGTAGCCGCCGCGATAGCCGCTGATCTGGATCGGGGACTGCGCAGCAGAGCATTCCGACTCGCCGCCGGCATTCGGCCACATTGCGCGCAGGTAAGCCAGCAAAATCTCGGCTTTATTCCTCGACCGCGCGAAGCAGATCGTCTGCAGCCCTTCGCCGATGAAGCGCGCCGCGATGTCGCGGGCGACGAAATCGGCGCTGCGGCGCAGGCCAAGCTGTGGGTCGGTCAACGGCGGGTTGACGATGACGACGTGGCGCTCGCCGCGCGGACTGCCGTCGTCATCCACCAGCGTCACCGGCGCCTCGATCAGGCGCTCGGCGTGTTCCTTCGGATTTGCAATCGTCGCCGAAGCCAGGATGAACACCGGATTTGAGCCGTAGAACGCGCACAGGCGCTTCAGCCGGCGGATGACGTTGGCGACGTGGCTGCCGAAGACGCCGCGATAGGTATGCACTTCGTCAATGACGACGTAGCGCAGATGCTTAAAGAACGCCGCCCAGCGCGTGTGGTGCGGCAGGATGCCGACGTGCAGCATGTCGGCGTTGGTGATGAGCGCGCGCGCGTCGCGGCGGATCTCGGCGCGCATCGCCTGCGGCGTGTCGCCGTCGTAGGTATGGACGACGGATGAACGGCGATCGCCGGCCGAACCGCCGATCTGCAATCCGCAATCGTCAACCATCGCCCGCAGATGCGCGAGTTGGTCCTGCGCCAGCGCCTTGGTGGGGAACAGGCAGAGCGCCCGCGCGTTCGGGTCACGCAGCAGTGCGTCCAGGATCGGCGCGTGGAAGCACAGCGACTTGCCGCCGGCGGCGTTCGCAACCACGATCACGTGCCTGCCCTTCAACGCCGCCTCGATCGCCCGCGCTTGGTGCGTGTAGGGCTGCTCGATGCCGCGCCGCTTGAGCGTCTCGCGCAGGCGCGGATCGAGCGCGGCAGGGAATTCGGCGAATCGCGCGGGGCGGGCCGGCGCGCGCTGCCAATCGCACACGTCGCGCATGAATTCGCGGTCGGCGCGCAGGCGGGCGAGCACGGCGTTCACATCGGCCATGTCGGCGGCAATCGCGGCACGCATCGCTCGGTGACATTGTAACGCCCGCTGCTTATAATCCCCGTGAGAGTTTTCGCATGCGCGCGCCGCTCGCACTGGCAAGCTGGCTGCTTTTAGCGGCGTGTGCGGCCGGTCCGGGGGAAACGCCGACGCCCGACCCAAGCGCGATGCAGACGCGCATCGCGCGCGAGCTGGCCGACATCCCAACGGCAGCGCCGGCGCCCGGCCGCACGCCGCCGGCCGGTCCTGCGCCGGTTCAATCGCCCACCGTCACGCCTCCCACGCCTATCGAAGCGCCAAGCCGACAGCCTTCACCGGCCGCCGGAGAATACACCGTGCAACCCGGCGACACACTATCGTTCGTCGCCGTCAAGTTCGGCACATCCATCGCCGCGCTCCAGCTCCTCAACAACCTGGGCGACTCGCAAGTCGTCCGTTCCGGGCAGGTTTTGAAGCTGCCGGAGGACAAGCTGCACCCCGACGAAAGCCCGTGGTGGTTCATCTACACAGTGCAACCCGGCGAGACGCTGAGCGCGGTCGCGGCAAAGTTTCGCGTGCCGCTCGCCGACGTGTTGCGCGTGAACGCGGTGACCAACCCCGGCTTGGTGCGCGCGGGTCAGCAGTTGATCATCCCGGCGAATGAGCCGCGCGCAGGTCGGTCGCGTATACTTGCCGCCGTTCCCGTAGCATAGCAGGACAACCCCGAACCTATATAGAGCTCGTCCTACAAGCTATAGAGCTCGTCCTACAAGCGAGAACCGCCATGAAGAAATATCTCATCCTGTGCGCGTCGCTGGCCCTTATGGCAGCCGGCGTCCTCGGTCCGGCCCAGCGCGCGCGCGCCGCCCGGCCGGCGAATCCCCCGCGCGAATATGTCGTGCAGCCAGGCGACACGTTGCTCGGCATCGCGCTCGCCTTTGGCGTGTCCGTGGCCTCGATTCAGGCGCTCAACGACCTGCCAGACCCCAACATGATCCAGGCCGGGCAGAAGTTGAGGATTCCGGCGCAGCCGCTGCAAGCCGGCGAGGGCGCGCTCTCGACGCTCTACGTCGTCCGGCCAGGCGACACACTCGGCGCCATCGCTGCGCGCTTTCAGCTTCGGGTCAGCGACTTAACCCGCGCAAACCGGATCACGGAAGACGCGATCATCCGCGTAGGCCAAAAATTGGTCATCCCGGCCAGGGGCGCAGCTCAGGCAGCGCGCTCTCCCGCTCCGGACGTCGAACTCATCCCGCTCATCTCGGTCACAACTTCCGCGCCGGCGGGCGACACCGCGCAGGCATCTCCGGCAAGCCGCGGATCGGGCGCTGCACCGGCGGCGTATCCTATCGCAGAAGTCGCGGAGATTGAAGCGATGCGGGCGCGCCTGTTGGAGTTGTACAACCAGGCGCGCATCGCCAACGGCATCCCGCCGCTGGCCTATTCGTTGGTTTTGCAGGCCGCCGCGCAGGCGCACGCCGAGGACTGCGCCGCGCGCGGCGCGGGCAGCCATATCGGCTCCGACGGCTCGCGCGCCAGCCAGCGCATCGCCCGCGCCGGCTACCCCGGTCGCGTGACCGGCGAGAATTGGGCGTTCGCCCGCGGCGCCGATCAAGCCTTTGAGATGTGGTACACGAAAGAGATCCCCAGCCAAGGGCCGCACTTGAAGAATATCCTCTCGCCGCGCTACAAAGAAGTCGGCTTCGGCGTGGCGCCCGCGCGCAATGGCTTCTTCCTCATCGCCAACTTCGGCGGGTGAGTGTGGGCGCAAGGGCCGCAGTGTCGCATATGAACCTCTCCGACTACCAACGCCTGTCGCGCCGCACGGCGCAATATCCATCCATCGGCCACCCGGTGATCTATCCGGCGCTTGGCCTGACCAACGAAGCCGGCGAAGTGGCCGGCAAGATCAAGAAAATCTTCCGCGACAAAGCCGGCGCCATCGGCGAGGCCGACCGCGAGGCGCTCAAGGGCGAGCTGGGCGACGTGCTGTGGTATTTGGCCCAGGTGTGCACCGAACTCAACCTGTCGCTGGAAGACGTGGCCCGACACAACCTGGACAAGCTCGCCTCGCGCCAGGCGCGCGGCGCCATCGGCGGAGAAGGCGACGAACGATGAACCCAGAACCGCAACCGCTATGAAGTCCTACCGCAAAGAAATCTGGATGAACGTCCCTCAACGGCGCGCCTTCGTCAACATCACGCCGCAGGTCGAACAAGCGCTGCGCGAGAGCGGCATCCGCGAGGGGCTATGCCTGGTGAACAGCATGCACATCACCGCCTCGGTGTTCATCAACGACGACGAGAGCGGCCTACACCACGACTTCGAGCGTTGGCTGGAGGCGCTGGCGCCGGAAGTCCCCGGCCCGTCGCGCTACCGACACAACCTGACCGGCGAGGATAACGCCGATGCGCACCTCAAGCGCCAAGTGATGGGGCGGGAAGTCGTCGTGGCCGTGACCGATGGCCGGCTGGACTTCGGCCCATGGGAGCAGATCTTCTACGGCGAGTTTGATGGAATGCGCCGCAAGCGCGTGCTGGTCAAGATCATCGGCGAGTAGCGCCGACGCACGCCGCGCGCCCTTCCTACCGGCACAGTTTGGCCTGGTGCTCCTGAAAGGTCACCGAGAACTGATGTGAGCCGTCGCCATTGCACGACGCGACGAAGTAGTAAAAGTTGGTCTGCGCCGGCTGAAGCACGGCTTGGATGGAGGACAGGCCGGGGTTGGCAATCGGCCCAGGAGGCAGGCCGGGGTTGGTGTAAGTGTTGTAGCCGCCCGGATCCACAAACTTCAAGTCGTCCAGCGTCAGCCCTTTCTTCCACCATGTGCCCTGATCCGGCTGATAGCCCAGCGCATACTGCGTCGTCGGGTCGGCCTGCAGCGGTTGCCCCACCCGCAGGCGGTTGAGGAACACGCTGGCGATGGTCGGCCGTTCGGCCGGAATGACTGCCTCGCGCTCGACGATGGACGCCAGGGTTAATAGCTCGTGCGGGTTGCGCCCTGCCTCACGGGCCTGCTCCAACAACGGCGCCGCTTTGACGCCGAAGTTATCCAGCATGCGCAGGATGACATCTTGGGCCGTGGGATTCTCCGGCAGGCGATACGTGTCCGGGAAGAGATAGCCCTCGAGCGTGGCGTCGGTGGGCAACCCGCGCAAGAAGGGATAGCCATACGCGCGGGCGCGGCTGGTCAGCCGGATGAACTCATCGGCGCTCAGGCCGAGCTGCTGCTCCAGAAGCTGGGCGATCTCCTCGCGTCGCTTGCCTTCGGGGATGGTGACCTGAACCTCGCGGGCGGAGCTGCGCTGGAGGGCAAGCGCGATCTGCTCAATGTTCATATTTGGCCGCAACGTGAATACGCCGGCGTTGATGGTCGCATCCAACCCTTTGAATCGCACATAGAGCCGGAACAGGTCGGGGTCGTCAATCAGGCCTTGCGCCCGCAGTTTTCGCCCGATCTCGGCCACGGACTCGCCAGGGGCAACCACGAAGGTCTGCGGGGTGGGGTCGCTGCTGGCCGGGCGGCTCAGGTCGTTGCTGCGCAGAAGGTCGAGATATGTGCCGATCAGCCAGCGGTCCAGGCCGGTCATGCGCTGGGCGTCAGGGACGCCGACGCCGCGAATGCGCTGCGTCCACGTCGCGCCGGCAAACACCAGCAACGCCAGGGTCGCGGCGAAGACCCCTAACTTCAAGATCGAGAATCGTGATTTGTTCATAGCCTGTTGATGATCGCGGGAGATTAACGCGCGCTGCCTACGCGCTCGTCGAGATAGCGCTGCAGGATGACCGCAGCGGCGATCGCATCGTCGTGATCGGGTTGCTTGCGCCGCCGGACCTCGGCAAGCAACCGCCTGGCGTCCTGCGTCGTGTAGCGCTCATCCACCCAACGAATCGGCACGCCGAGGCGCGCGTCCAGCGCTTCGACAAACGCCTGCACTTGCCGAGCCTGCTCGCTGAGGCTGCCATCGGCGTGCAGCGGCAGGCCGACCACCACCTCATCGGCTTCGTGCTCGGCGACCAACGCGATGACGCGCGCAACCGCGTCCTCGCGCTTGCGATCTATCACGCACAGCGGCCGGGCGATCAGCTTCGTCACATCGCTCACCGCTGCGCCGATGCGGCGGTTGCCTATGTCGAGTGCGAGTGTCCTTGCCACAGAATTGAGAATTAAGAATTGAGAATTAAGAATTGAGAATTAAGAATTGAGAATTGAGAATGCAGAATTGAGAATTGAGAATTGAGAATTGAGAGCTGTTCTTTATCAATTCTGCATTCTCAATTCATTCCCGTTCCACCTTCGTCTCGATGCGCAAGGTGACGAGCGGCAGGCGGTTGACGAACTGCATCAACCAGTCGGGGCCGGCTTCGATGCGCGGGTTACGCTTGAGCGCGAAGTTTTGCAGCAGCGCCGCCTGCGCATCGGCCGGCGTCTTGCCGCGCACCAGCCGCCGGACGGCGTTCTCGTCAATCGCCGCGCCGGCCAATCCGCGCGCCTCAATGAACAATAGCGTCTCATTGCCGGTGCCCTCTTCGGCCACCTCGCCGCGCCACGCTTCTGCAGAGAGCAGCTCGAAGTCCTCCGGGGTCTTCAACCGGAGCGCCTCGCGCGCTACGGTCTCCAGGTCGCGCGGCGACACGGCCAACCCGGCAACCTGCAGACGCATGTTCAAGGTGACGCTGTCGGCCTGCTCGGTGACGAAGCGGTCGAACGTCTCATCCTGCCGCTCGGCGATGAACAACGTCTCCGGGAGGACGATCAAGCCGTCGTTGACGACTTCACGCTGCTGCTGCATCTTCTCGGCGGCTTGCTGGAGCAGCTCGTCGCGCAGCGCGCGGCGCAGCCGCCGATAGTCCTCTTCGGCCACGGCGGGCAGAATTACGTTGCCGCCGCCGCCCGTCGGGGCGGCGTTGAACACGGTCACGGCCAGCGCCGGCACGCCTTCCACCTGGTTGATCTGGCCGGCGGCGACGTTGCCGTTTGGCCCGGCTTCGATCGCTTCGATTTCGACTTCTGCTCGACCGCCGGGCAGCACTTCCACGTCCTCCAGCGTGACGAAGCGCGCCGGCGCGCCCGTCGCCGTGGTGCGCACCACCGTGTTGCGCGGCACGACGAAGGGGGTGGCAAGCACGTTGGTGAAAGTTACCCGGCCGCGCGCTTTCGCGCTCGGGATGCTCTTTTTGCCGGTGGCGTTCGTGCTCATCCGGCCTTCGACGATCACATCAATGCGCGTCGCCGGGATCGTGCGCGCTGCCAAGTTGACTCGGTCGGCGCGGACGTCCAGCGTGACCGGCACGATGGCGCTGATGCTTTGGCTGGACGCGGTGAGCGTGACCTTGGCGCGAGGCAGCAGGATGAGGGCGGACGCCGCCATGACGGCGAGGGCGACGAGCGACACAACAGCCCGACCGATCATCAGGCGCCGCGCGTGGACTGGGAAGAAGCGCTGCAACGAATCCGGCGCGAACCGGCGCGGCGGCGTTAGGCGGCGGATCGGCTCAATGTGCTCATCGGGCAGCCACTGCCGGTTGATCGCGTCGTTGACGCTGGCGAAGGTCGCCAGGCCAACCTCGCGCGCGGCCATGCGTTGCGCGCGGTCGGGATGAACGACCGCAACTTCGACGCCGTAGTCTCGCGCGGCGCGGCGCACGTGCGCAAAGTCCAGCTCGCGCCAGCGCATGCCTTCGGGCATGACCAGGGCGACGCGATCCGCGTCGGCCCATTCGATGCGGTCGCACGCGCCGGGGGCGTCATCGGCAGGGTCGAGCGTGACGATGCGTCCGATCATCGTGAGCAAGGCTTCGCCCGGACCGATGGGCTAGGCGAGGGGCAGCTCGGCCAGCAGCCGGCGCGCTCGATCCAGCGCCTCGCCCAGCTTGCTGGGGTCTTTGCCGCCGGCCTGCGCCAGTGTGGGGCGGCCGCCGCCTCCGCCGCCGACGATTGGGGCGATTTCGCGGATGAGCTTACCGGCGTCCACGCCCTTCTTCGCCAGGTCTAGCGTGACCGAGACGAGCAGAGACGGCTTTTCGCCGATGATCGCGCCGAGCACGGCTACGCCGCTGTGATACTTCTCGCGGTACCAATCGCTCATCTCGCGCATCAATTCGGGCGTATCGGCCTGAACCTGCGCGACGAGCACGCGCGCGCCGTTGCGCACTTCGGCCTGCGCCATCTGCTCGGCGAAGCGCACGCGCGCCAGCTCGCGCTGCGCCTGCTCCAGGCGCTTCTGCGCCTCATGCAGTTGAGCGGTGAGCTTGCCGACTTGCTCGGCCAGATGATCGGGCGCAGCGCCCAGCGCGCGCGCCGCCTCGTTTAACTGGCGCGCCTGTCGGCGGGCATATTCGAGGGCGCCGCGCCCGGTGAGCGCTTCGATGCGGCGCACGCCGGCGCTCACCGCGCTCTCGCTGACGATGATCGCGCTGCCGATGTCGCCGGTCATTTGCACATGCGTGCCGCCGCACAGCTCCATGCTGAAGGGCTGTTCGCCGTCGCTGCCGATGCTCACCACGCGCACCACGTCGCCGTATTTCTCGCTGAAGAAGGCCAGCGCGCCGGCAGCGATGGCCTGCGCGTAGGGCATGTATCGGGCCGTCACCGGCAAGTTGTCCAGGATGGCGTCGTTGAGCATGTCGGCGACCTGGTCGAGTTCGTCCTTGGTCAGCGGCGCGTTGTGCGAGAAGTCGAAGCGCAGGCGATCCGGCGCGACCAGCGAGCCTTGCTGGCTGACGTGATGGCCGAGGACCGCGCGCAGGCTGGTCTGCAGCAGGTGGGTGGCCGTGTGGTTGCGCATGATGGCCCAGCGGCGCGCTTCATCCACCTGAGCGGTGCACAGGTCGCCGGCGGCCGGCTCGCCCCACTCTACCTGGCCCACATGCACGACCAACTCCGGCGACGGTCGGCGCACGTCTTTGACGGCGACGCACCAGGCCGGTTCTTCTTCCGTCTGCGGGTTGGTGCGCGCGCAGATCAGGCCGGTGTCGCTGACCTGGCCACCGCTCTCGACGTAGAACGGCGTGGCGCGCA
>JBKBID010000093.1:0-8371 GCA_046299515.1 Thermoflexales bacterium
CCCTACCGCATCCGTTGGAGCTACGCCGGGCTGGCCGGCGGCACGGCCGGGCCGATCTTCACCAGCAACCCGAACCAGCCGCCCACGTGCGACAGCCGCGTGCCGGGCAACACCTGCAACGGGGACATCCTCTTCAACATCAACGCCGGCCAGATGGCCACTTATTACTGGTTCGGCCTGCAAGCGTTGCAGCCCTACGACTCCGTCCAGGTGAAGGTGATCGGCGTGAGCAACCTGGCGGGCTGCGGCTTGGGCAATCCGTCCACGACCAACCCGAACACCTTTGCCAACGTTTGGGCCTCGGTAGGCACGACCGCGCCGAGCGGCTCGATCGGCATCCAGTTCAATAGCGCAGGCGGCTACAACATCGAGTTCCGCGTCATGCAGGGAGGCACCCAGAAGTACTACGACGCCAAGCCGCTGAAGGTGAGCTGCGGCACGTTGATGGCCGCCGGCGAGCGCCCAGGCGCGCCGGACGATCCGCCGGGCCCTGAGGTCGAACCGCACCCGTAACCCGGTTCAGGGACAGAGGCGAACGAGGCGGGCTTTGCGAAGGCAAGGCCCGCCTGCTTTTTGCGCGGTTACAATCCGAAGCATGTCCGTGGTCGAAGAGGTCAAGCGCCGCGTGGATATCGTCGAGGTGATCGGCGGCTACGTGAAGCTCTCGCGGAGCGGCCGGAACTACAAAGGCCTGTCGCCGTTCCAGAGCGAGCGCACGCCGTCCTTCTTCGTCTTTCCCGACACGCAAACGTTCAAAGACTTCTCCAGCGGCGAGCAGGGCGACGTGTTCTCCTTCCTGATGAAGAAGGAGGGATGGACGTTCGGCGAGGCGCTGCGCGAACTGGCCCGGCGCGCCGGCGTGCAACTGGATGAGCAGACGCCGGAGCAGCAGCAATCCGCCGACCATGCGGCGCGTTTGCGCGATGCGCTGGCGCAGGCAGCGGACTACTTCCATCACCTGCTGCTCACGGCGCCCCAGGCGGCGGCCTGCCGGGCATACCTGCGCGAGAAGCGCCGGCTCACCGACGAGACGATCGCGGCCTGGCAAATCGGCTACAGCCTGGCCGACTATCACGCCCTGACTCACCACCTGACGGCGCGCGGCTTCAGCGTGCCGGAGCTGATTGACGCCGGCCTGGTGGTTGAAAATGAGGAAGGCCGCCGCTACGACCGCTTCCGCGGCCGGCTGATGATCCCGATCCACGACGCCAAGGGGCAGGTGGTCGGCTTCGGCTCGCGCTCGCTCGACGGCAGCGAACCGAAATACATGAACTCGCCGCAGACCGCCGTCTTCGACAAGGGCCGCTTGCTGTTCGGCCTGCACCGCGCCCGCTTGGCGATTCGCAGCGAGCAAGTGGCGGTGTTGGTCGAGGGCTACATGGATGTGATCGGCTGCCACCAGGCCGGCTTCGCCAACGTCGTCGCCGGCATGGGCACGTCGCTCAGCGAGGATCAGTTTCGCGCGCTGAAGCGCCTGGCCGCGCGCATCGTGCTGGCGCTGGACGCCGACGCCGCCGGCGACCGCGCCGTCCTGCGCGGCGTGGAGGTCGCGCGCGAGGCCATGGATCGCGAAGCGCAGCCGTTCTTCGACCCGCGCGGCGCGATCCGCTGCGAGTCGAAGCTGAAAGCGGACATCCGGGTGGCCGTGTTGCCGCAGGGCAAGGACCCGGATGAGCTGGTGTTGGAATCGCCGGAGCGCTGGCGCGAGGTCGTCGCCAATGCCCGGCCGGTGGTCGAGCACGTGATAGACGTCATCCTGCGCAGCCGAGATATGTCCGATCCACATGCCAAGTCGCAGGCGGCGCGGGCCGTCGCCCCGGTCTTGCTGGACACATCCGACCCGGTGCAGCGCGATTTCTACGTTCAACTTCTGGCGCGCCGCCTGCAAATCAGCCCGCGCGCCGTGCTGGCGGTGGTCAGCGAGGCGGCGCGCGAGGCGCGGCCCAAGGCGGGGGGATCCGGGATGCGTGGTCAGGGGGCGCAGGGGGGGCCGGACAGCGCAGGTCACGCGCCGCGCCCGGAGCGTCGCGGCGCCGAAAAGACCGACCTAGAGACGCATCTGATCGCCGCGCTGTGGCGTCGCCCGCAGTTGCTGCTGGATGCCAACGTCGCCCTAACCCGCGCGAACCTGGACGTGCTGGACGAGCGCGACTTCACGAACCCGGCGCTGCGCGCGGGGTTTCGTCGGCTCAGCCGCGTGGCGATGGGCGCGCCGCCGTCGCCTTCGGAAGGGGAGGCGGCGGAGGAGGACTGGCTGGCGATCATCGCCGATTACGATGCGCTTGACCTGTCGGCGGCAGATGAAGCGCTGCTGCGCGAGGAGGTCGTGCGCGCGGCGCTGCGCTTGCGCGAGCGCAACCTGTTCCGCGACCGGATCGGCATCAATGCGATGATCGAAGAAGCAAAGCGCGCCCACGAGGCTGATGTCGCTGCACGGTATAATCTCGAACTGCGTCGCGTGCTCACGCAACATCTGCGGGCACAAAAAGCGCTGCAGTTGCGCAGCGCGCTCAACGTGACCTGATCGCGCTCGAGAGGAAAGATGCCCGTGACGAGACCAAAACGATCTAGCGCCTCCGCCAGATCTTCGCGAAGGGGCAAACCGGCCGGCGAACCATCTCCACAGAAGAGCGACCCGCCGGCGCAGAATGCCGAGCCGAGGCGCGATGATGTGGATGAACTTGAAGCGGCGACGTTGGTCGGCGGCGATGACATAGATTCGCCCATCGCTGCGCCTGAACCCAGTGAGCCTAGCCCCGATGCGTCGCTCGCCGAACTGGATTTGTTCGATTCGACCGAGGATTTGGATGCCGAGGCTGAGGCGGCGGCTTATGCCCTGGCCGAGATGGACGACGCTGATGAGGTGGACTTATCCGACCTCGACTCGCGCCAGCTCGCCGAGATTGACGACCTGGATGGCGCGGATCCCGTTCGGATGTATCTGCGCGAAATCAGCTCGACGCCGCTGCTAACCGCCGATCAGGAGCTAAGGACATGCGCGACCTTTGGCGCCGAACAACTCGCCCAGCGGTTGCGCGCCGAAGCATACGATCGCGGACTGGCGTTCTGGCCGCTGGTGTATGAGCACCTCGTCCGCTCTTGGCAAGCCGTGCTCGACGAATGCGCCGCGCGCAAGGTTGACCCGCCGGCGTTAGCGGTGATGTTGCAAGACGCGCGCAACATGCCGTGGCGTTACACCGACCCGCTCCTCTCCGACGTGCAACTGTATCTGCGCGCGCTCGGTTGGGGGCAGGACCAAACCGTCGAGAAGATCAGCAAGCCGCTGTTCGAGGTCGTCCTGGCGACGATCATCCTTCCGACTGCCTTTGTCGAGCAGCTCATGCAGCATGTCGAGTTCTCGCCGGCGCTGCCCGAATGGGACGAGGCGCGCGCCTGGATGCCGCCTCAGGCCGATTGCGAAGAGCACCTGCGCGAGGTCGAATTGCGCGCGGAAGAAGCCCGAAGCTCGCTCACCCGCGCGAACCTGCGCTTGGTCGTCAGCATCGCCAAGCGCTACATCGGGCGGGGCATTTCGTTCATGGACCTGATCCAGGAAGGCAACATGGGTTTGCTGCGCGCGATCGAGAAGTTCAACGCATGGCGCGGCTTCAAGTTCAGCACCTATGCCACCTGGTGGATTCGGCAGGCGATCAGCCGCTCGATCGCCGACCAGGCGCGCACCATCCGCATCCCGGTGCATTTAGTGGAGACCATCAACAAGCTCAATCGGGTGCAGCGTCGCATGACGCAGGAACTGGGCCAGGAGCCGACCACCGAAGACTTGGCGATGGAGATGGATTTGCTCGACGAGCAAGAACTCGTGGCGATTATGGAGGCCCACGCCAACGGCAAGCCGATTGATCCGGCGCTGGAGCGCAAGCTCGATCAAGCGGTCAAGCGCATCCAGCAGATCATGCGCATGTCGCTTGAGCCGATTTCGCTTGAATCGCCGATCGGCTCCGAGCAGAACAGTTTGCTGGGGGAGTTCATCCCCGATGAGAGTGCGCCTTCGCCATACGATTCCGCCGCGCTGCAGATGCTCAAGCAGCAGGTGCGCAGCATGCTACAGCATCTGAACGAACGCGAACGCGACGTGTTGGAGATGCGCTTTGGCTTCCGCGACGGCAAGACGCACACGCTGGAGGAGGTGGGCCGGATGTTCAACGTGACCCGCGAGCGGGTGCGGCAAATTGAAGCGAAGGCGCTGCGCAAGTTGCGCCATCCCCACCATAGCCGCCGGCTGCGCGACTATTTAGGCGACGTGTGACCCGCCGCCCGAATCGGCGGTTGCGCCGCGCAAGGCGCGGGCGCGACTCAACTTCCGATGAACGATGGCCTCGGCGTCGAACAGTCGCATGTCCACGCGCATCTGGTCGTTGACCACGACGCCTTCGGCCTCTAAGCGGCGTCGCTGCTCGTCCGGCGCGTATTGATTGGAGATGCGCCCCTGCGCGTTGATCACGCGCCACCACGGCACGCGCGTGTGGGCAGGCAGGGCATGCAACGCAAAGCCGACGTAGCGCGCCGAGCGCGGGCTGCCGCATTGGCGGGCCACGCCGCTATAGCTCATCACCATGCCTTTGGGGATGAGCTTCACCACGCGATACACGTCCTGGAATTTCACCGACGCTAAGGGATATGGGGGAGAGCAGGCATGCCAGACTGCAGGCGGTTGGGCGAAGGCATGCCTTCGCCCACCCTGAAATCCCTCTGTTTGCGGGAGTCCCTTTGCTTACCTTGGAATCCCTTTGGACGGCTTCCTAGAGCAGGCCGAAGTCCTTGGCGATGATGCGCGCGGTCATCTTGGCGCTCATCATCACGCTGGGCGTGCCGCCGCCCGGCTGTGTGCTTGCGCCTACCAGGTAGAGGTTCTCGATGTCCTCGCTCTTGTTGTGCGGCCGGAAGTAGGCGGTTTGCAGCAGCGTCGGCTCCGGCCCGAAGGCGTTGCCCAGGTAGCTGTTCAGGCCGCGCTCGAAGTAGTCCGGCGTGATGAAACTCTTGTAGACCAGGCGTTCACACAGGCCGGGAATGTAGCCGGCTTCGTCGAGGAAGCGCAGGGCTTTGTCCATGAATGCGTCGCCGATCTGAGACCAGTTTAAGCCGCTGCGGTTGTTGGGCACGGGCACCAAGGTGTAGGCGGCGTGATGGCCGGGCGGCGCTAGGCTGGGATCGGTCAATGTTGGGACGTGCAGGTAATGCGACATGTCCGGCGCGAGCACGCGGCGGTCGAAGATGTCGCGCAGCAGTTCCTCGTAGCGTGAGCTGAGGATGATGTTGTGATGGCGCAGGCCGAGGTCAAGGCCATCTGCGCGAAAGCCGAAGTAAATCACCACCAGCGACATGGATTGGCGCATGCGCTTAACGCGCGCGTCGGTGTTGAACAGGCGGTAGCGCGGCTCGATTAGGTTCATGTAGGTGTGCGCGTAGTCGCCGTTGGATATGACGATGTCGGCGCGCAGTTGCGAGCCGTCGGCCAACTCCACGCCTTGCGCGATGCGGCGGCCGAAGCGCCCGCGCACCGGCGCGCCGTCCGGGCCGGAGACGAGGATGCGCTTGACCTCGCTGTTGTAGCGGATCGTCCCGCCGAGCTCCTCGAACTTCTGGACGAAGCCGCGCACCAGCGCGCCCGTGCCGCCCATGGCGAAGTGGATCCCCCATGTTTTCTCCACGAAGTGGATCATGGCGTAGATCGCCGGCACGGCCAGCGGGTTGCCGCCGATCAGCAGCGGCTCGAAGCTGAAGACGCGACGCAGCTTGTCGTTCTTGAAGTACTTGCTGGTGAATGAGAACAGCGTGCGCACGGCGTCGAGCTTGAGCAACTCCGGCGCGATGGCCAGCATTGAGCCGAGGCTGTCGAAATAGGTATAGCCAAGCTGCAAGAAGCCGCGCTCGAAGATCGCCTGCGCCGCGGCGTGGAAGCGCTCGTATCCTTCCAGGTCATCCGGCGCGATGGCTTTGATCTGTTCCCGCGTGTGATCGCGGTCGCCGTCGTAGTCAAAATACGAGCCGTCGTCGAAGTAGATTCGATAGAAGGGCTTGATCGGCACGATCTGGACGTAGCGCGACGTGTGCGTGAGCGCCGGCGCGCCGCCATTCCGCGGGGCGAGGACGTGCGAGGGGAAATCGGGCTTGTCCAGGTTGTGGACGCCGCGCTCCAGCGCAAACAGCTCCTCGATGAAGTGCGGCACGGTAATGACCGTCGGCCCCATGTCAAATGTGAACCCGTGTGCGCGGCGCACGTAGGCCCGGCCGCCCGGCCCATCCAGCTTCTCGATAATCGTCGTGTCGAACCCCAGGCTCTGCAGGCGGATGCCGAGCGCAAGGCCGCCGATGCCCGAACCGATGATGATTGCCTTTCGTTGAGTCATTGAGATACCGATCCTCTTGCTTTCAATTTTCGCCGGTCATTCTCGCCTGCATTTTGAAGAGCAAGCTGAGCGAGACGCGCGCCGACTGCCGCGCGCGGCGCGTCCGCTCACAGCGTGATCTGCTTCACCCAGACCACCTCCGGCAGGTCGTGCAACGCCTTCAGGGCGTAGTCCGGCACGGGGTTGTCCAGGTTGATGAAGGACAAAGCGCGGTCGCCGGGTTTGGTGCGGCCCAGCCGGTATTCGGCGATGTTGACGTAGTGCGCGCCGAGGATGGTGCCGACGCGCCCGATCACGCCGGGCACGTCGCGCGAGGAGATCACCAGCACCAGCCCCTCCGGCACGGCGTCAATGCGGAAGTGGTCTATCTGCACGATGTGCGGTTCGGCGCCGTCGAACAGCGTGCCGGCGATGGTGCGCTCTTCTTGGTCGGTGGTGACGCGGCAGGAGACCAGGTTGGTGTAGTCGCTGCTGGTCAGATTCAACGCCTGAGTTACGATGATGCCGCGCTCGTTGGCGATGACCGGCGCGTTGACGTAGTTCACCTTTTCGCCGCCCAGGATCGGCTCCAGCAGGCCACGCAGCAGCGCGACGGTCAACGGTTTGACGTGCGGCGCGACGTC
Organism: Thermoflexales bacterium; assembly: GCA_046299515.1. GTDB lineage: Bacteria > Chloroflexota > Anaerolineae > J036 > Brachytrichaceae > JAAFGM01. The sequence goes on from JBKBID010000093.1 coordinate 6,992, forward strand.
GGCGCCGCGATATTCGACCTCGATGCGCGCCAGCCGCCCCTCCATCAGCCCGGCCTGCAGCCGGCCCAGCTTCTCCGCCAGCTTAAGGTACGGGCGAATGATCGGCCAGGCAGCCGGGTCAATCGGCGGAAAGTTCACCGCATTGCGCACGTCGCGCTCGTGCAGGGCATCCAGCACCTGTTCCGCAATCTGGATCGAGACGTCGCGCTGCGCCTCGGCGGTGCTCGCGCCCAGATGCGGCGTCAGGACAATGTTCGGCAGCTTGAGCAACGGCGAGTCGGCGGGCAGGGGTTCTTCCTCGAACACATCCAGCGCCGCGCCGGCCAGCTTGCCGCTCGCCAGCGCCTCGTAGAGCGCCTGCGTGTCCACCAATGCGCCGCGGGCAACGTTGATCACGCGCGCGCCGGGTTTCATCTTGGCGATCGCGGCGGCGTCCAGCAGGCCGCGGCTGCCCTGGGTGAGCGAGGAGTGCAACGTGACGAAATCGCTCTGCGCCAGCAGCTCGTCGAGCGAGACCAGGATCACCTTGTTCGCGCGCGCGGCTTCTTCGCTGACGTAGGGGTCATAAGCGATGACCTCCATGCCGAAACACTGGGCGCGTTTGGCGACCTGCGTCCCGATGCGGCCCAGGCCGATTACGCCCAGCGTCTTGCCCTGCAACTGCACGCCCATGAACTTGCTGCGCGTCCACTCGCCGCGGCGCAGCGAGGCGTCGGCCTGGGGAATGTGGCGGGCGAGCGCCAGCATCATGGCGAGGGTGTGCTCGCAGGTGGCCGTGGTGTTCGCCTGCGGCGTGTTCATCACAATGATGCCGCGATGGGTAGCCGCCTCCACGTCAATGGTATCCACGCCGATGCCGGCGCGTCCGATCACGCGCAGCTTGCTGCCGCGCGCGATCACCTCGGCGTCCACCTTGGTCTCGCTGCGGACGATCAGCGCGTGGTATTCGGGGATTCGCTCGAGCAGTTCGGCGCGCGGCATCTTCTTCACCACGTCCACGTGCACGGCGGGGTCGTTGTGCAACAGTTCCAGACCGGCCGCGGAGAGGTCGTCTGGGATCAGGATGTTGAACATGGCGAGCGCGATTATAGGAGTACACTACGCTCGCATGAGCAGGTCACGCGCCTATGCGACCGAGGCGATCGTGATGCGCCGCGATGACTACGGCGAGGCCGACCGGCTCGTCACCTTGTTGACGCCGGATTACGGCAAGTTGCGCGTCCTGGCTAAAGGGGCGCGCAAGCCGACGTCGCGCAAGGCCGGCCACATCGAGCTGTTTACCCGCACGCGGCTGCTGTTGGCGAAGGGGCGGGCCTTCGACCTGATCACCCAGGCCGAATTAGTGGAGGCGCATCGCCCCCTGCGCGAGGAGATCCAGCG
>JBKBID010000094.1:0-8357 GCA_046299515.1 Thermoflexales bacterium
AAACGCGCATCCTCCCTTAGCCAGGACGCTACCTCTCTGATAACACACTCGGCGTACGCGCTATCGGTAAAGCTTAAGGCCCCATTCCGTCGTAGCTCTGCTGCTATGGCCTCAGCAGCGTTGCTTGAGGACCGGCTGAGCTGACGCGTGCGCTCTGGCGAAAGGTATACATACACGCCACTCTGATCGCGGTTCCAGGAGAGGCCGTTCAGCGGATGTTGCATGTTGGCCGGCCAGCTATCCACCAGGCGTTTCATACATGGCGTGCTCAACCAACCCAGTAATGGAGGGTATGAGACATCCTGTGCGCCGATCGGCTTAACGGAAAATCGGCCTCCGTTGTCTTGGTCAACAAAGGCTCCTCCGTAGGGTTGCGCCTCGCGGCAGGCGTTGTACATGTTCTGCTGGACAAAGGTGAGGTAGTCCCCGAGCACCCCATCCACCACTGCGACGTGACCGGCCGAATTATCTGAAGTCGCACCGAACACTAGAATATCGCCCGGCGCTGGCCCCCGCGTGGACTCTCCGTTCGGGTAGAACCTCAGATGGCTGAATTCTGTTTCCTTGCGCTGTGGCACATCTCGGAACTCGTAGGCGTTTTGCAATTGCCAGTTGTTCAGCATGCCGATTCGGCCGTATAAGCGCACAACCAAGTCCACGCACTGATAGGAATAAGTGTTGAAAGTCTCGGAAAGCTGCACGCTACAACTCACATCAGCGCAGCCTTGCGGATGGTAATAGACGTTTACCCCTCCGCCGCCCAACCAGTCCGATCCTCTGAGCACAGGAGCGATGCTGCGGAGCGCCTTTGGACTTCTCAGAACCTCATCGAGATCCGATTTGGGCGGAGCGAGGGGGCAGCCTGCGATTGGCTCTGGGGAAGGTTGGGCAGGCGCAAATTCAAAGGTGCCGTACTTGATCTGCGCCTCTGTTGCGCTAGGCGCAGCCCATGCTACGCACAACAACAGCAGCGCCAGCGCCATCGCTTGGCGCAGGGCGGGGGCGCATCCGCCTATCCGTTGTCTATTCATACAACTTACACACCTCCTGCATCATCTGCGGCTCACAAGGGGCAAGAAGAGCTTATGCGCATTGAACAAGACCAGGGTATAGGCCACGGCATTGCCGGCGATCGAGTCGCCATTCCACTGCCGAACCTTCGCGACATGCCAGCCGCTCACCGTCGGCGTCCAGGCAATGTAGGAGGCGAGCGTACTGTTCCAGTCGTCGTTCTCGGCGATGAGGACACCGTCGGGGTCGTAGAGCGAGAGCACAGTGTCCGTGGCGAAGCTGCCATCCTCAGCACGAGCCAGATCGTAGGTGCGCAGGACGTAGCGCTTGCCGCGCTCGGCCCAGAAGGTCACCCAGTCCTCGTCGTTCAGGCCGCAGAAGGTGCGGCGCTGAGGGACGTTCAGCGCCAGTTCGCGCGCGCCGGCAAGATCGTTATCCGGCTCAAAGGCGTCTCCGATGCAGGGCCTTACCCACACCTCTGCCTGTGCAGCATCCGGGAAGGGTTCAGCGTTGCCGACTTCGTCCACACCGCGCATGCGGAAGCGATAGCGCCGACCCAGTTGCCCAAGGAACAAGGCCGCTCGCGCTTCACCGAACGGCAAGCTATAGTCCTGCCAGTCAGCGTTGTCTTCCTGCACTTTGAAGTCGAAGCCCGCAACATCCGAAACAAGGTCTTCGGCTGCCCACCTGAGCAAAATAGCGGTGCTGTCCAGCTCGGAGGGCAGCGGATGAAGTTGCGTGCGCGGCGGTTGGCGATCAAGTGTCTGGCCAGTGACCAAATAGTGTGTCTGGTTGCCGGCGCGATCCCATGCTTCAACAAGAAGGGCGATATCTCTCTGGTCGGGCACATCCATCACGTGCCAATGCCACGCCCAACCGTCGGCGCCATCCGTGTCCCACCCGAGCGTGCGCCATTGCCAGGTTTCCCCAGGCTTGTAATAACCTGCTGAGAAGCGCATCCGCTCAATGCCGATGTTGTCATATCCCGATGCTGCGATTCGCAAAACATGCGTGTGAATTGTCGAGACTTCAAGGTTGGATAAGATCGGCGGCGTGCTGTCCACGGTGACGCGGATGATCGCCGGCGCGCCCACCTCCGCCCCGGCAGCGCGCACGCGCCACACGCTCTCATAAACGCCATCCTGCGCAGGCGCGGTCATCCTGAATCCGGGATAGTCCGTGGTGTTGAAGAGCACTTGCTGGCCGGCATGGACTGGATAGCGAACCACCTGCGCAGTTGAAGGAGCGCCGAGGCGATGGCCGCCCGCCCACACCAACGCATCTGCGCGCTGTGGGTCAAGGCTTCCGCGTTGCACCTGCACGCTTACCAGCGGATCAACGCTCACGCCAGGTCTAACGTGATGCTCGGAGACTTGCTGGATCGTCACTTCTGGGGCGCAGTCGCGCAACTTCTCCCATTGCATCTCGATAGCGGCGCCGCCGCCGCTTTCGTAGTGTTCCATTTGTAGTTGATGGCGGCCTTCGCCCAGGTCAAGATCGAAAGCAAAGCTGGCCACCTGGTCGCGCCACTCATCGAGGCGCAACACGTCATCCACCCACACTTTGACGCCATCGTCGGCGAAGACGTGAAAGCGATAACGGCCACATGCAAAATGCGGGCGATATCGGTAACGGGCGCTGAAGTGATCGGTAGGGAAGCTGAAATGAGGCCCGCCTCCACCCCACTGGAGGCGGAGTGTGCTTCCCTCCCGACGCTGGATGGCTGGAGCCCCCATCAAATCGCGGTTACCCCAGTACTCTCCACACCACATGACATCCTGGTCGCAGCTTTCGGGTTCAGGCAAATAGCCCGGCCCTTGCCACCACACCTCCAGAGCGGCAAAGCCGGTTTTCTCGTAATATTCCACCTTGACTTCATGCTCGCCGGCAGAAAGGTCGGTAGCTTGGTCGTGGCCATCAAAGCTGGAGTCCCACCAAGCGTCGATCAGGTTACGGCCATCCACGAAGATGCGACAGCCGTCATCGTGCTGGCAATGGAAGCGATAGCGGCCGCCAGGGAAGTAGGTGCGCTTGATCAGCCGCGCGCTCCAGTTGTCACCCGGCAGACCATGCGGGCCGCCTTCCCAGCCCCATTTGCGGAAGAAATACACGCCACCTTCGCTCGTCCGGACGCGCGGGTCTCCCCTTAACTCCCTGTTGTCCCAATATTCGGCCTGCCAGCTCGTCTGTGGCGGCTGCGGGGGCTGCTCGATGTTGAAGTGCCACACCTCGCTCCAGCCGCTTGGGGCTCCGCGCGCGTCGCGCGCCTTGACCCGCCATTGATAGCCGAAGTAGCCGCCGTCAAGCTGTGCTGGGCGCCAGCAGGTCTCGCGCGTCCAGCCGCTTTGTGCGTTGCGCGCGCTTTCAAACACCTCGGCGAAGAACTCAACAGCGTCGCCGTTGGGGTCGCCGTTGTTGTTCCAGCACAGCACCGGCGCGCGGCCATCGCGCGCAACATACCAGTCGTGTGGACTGCGCAATGTCGGCGTGTTGGGTGGATAATTTGGGCCGCCTGAGCCACTGTCGCCACAGTTAGGCATCGTGAAGACTTCAAACGACGACACCGTATCGTTGAGCGAGCGGCCATCGGGGTAGCGGTCGTTGCTGAAATCAGAGTCGCCCGGAGCGTTGACGCACACGCTGGCGCCGCTGCGCTCGCTATGCTCGAACAGACGAACCGACCAGTTGTTCGGAATGCGTATCGAGGAAGCGCGGTCGTGGAAGGTGTCGGACACGTTTTGAAAGCCGGCGCTGCCGCGGCGGACATATCCCACTCCCTCCCCTGCGCCGCCGCAGTCGTAGTTGGCATGTTGATACAAAATGACGCCGTCGCCGGCCGGACAGTTAGGCGGTGGTGGGTCGCTGCTTCCAACTCGGCCGTCATTGACTACGCTTGCCCCGACACATCGGTGATCGTTTCCTCGCACGAGACAACCCTGGTAGGGCGCTGGGCCTTCTTCCACCGTCCATCCGCCGATGTCCATGCCATTCAGCTCCACAAACCCACTGCTGGAGTTGCGACGCACCGTGAAGTGCACGTGCGCCCCATTGGCGCCGCCGCCGCAACCGCTCTGGCCGGAAATATTTCCCAGCGGCGTTGTCCAGCGAAACACCTGCACGCCATTCCCAACGCGGATACTGTCAAGATGGTAGTAGCCGGTGTACCAGCCATCGCCATGGTCAATCAAGACAAAATTGGCGCAGGGACGGTAGGCGATGCCATCGCGAGCGGGGTACACCACCTGGCTGCCGCCGGCAAAGTCCAGCGCGCTGCGCGGGCGTCCCCAATCTGGCTGACCATCGACATAACCAAGGTTAGTGTGCGGCCCGCCCGTAAGCGTCCATGCTTCGCCGACCTTCCAGGGTAGGCCCAACTGTGCGCTGCCGTCGCCGAGCGTGCTTTGAGTGGTGAGATCGCTGCGACGCAACAGCGGAAAGCTAGCCGGCGCCAGGTTGCGCCATGCCTCAAACTCCGGCTGGCCGCTGAGTGCAATCTGCCACGGCTTTTCCTCTTCACGCCGGCCAAGAAAGAGAAAGCCTTCCGGCGCCCCGTCCTCTCCCTGGGCGGGCACAGCCGCCGTGCCGAAGGCCCAGTCTTCTGCCGTCATGATATTTGCGACGATGACGCCTGACACGTTCTCTTCCCCCATCATGGCCTGCACTGCCTCCACGACGGCCTGCTCGAGGTCCAGGGTGTCAGATTGAGGCAGCGCGACTTCCTGCATCGTCGCTGTTTGCTGCGTCGGCTCGGGGGAGGGGGCTTGGCCGAACGGCACAAGACGCACCCCTGAGCGCGGGACGCCATCCTTCTGGCTCGGCGGCGGGAATGAGGAGGGCTGCGCGCGAGCTTGGCCGAACAGGGCGACAAGCGCCACGAGCGTCGCTATCACAACCCGCGCAGCAGGCGAACACGCGAGCGCGCTGCGTCTCCGTCCGCGCAGCGCGTCGGTCGCGCTGAGCACATGCCGCATGTGCGATAACTCGTCGCTCATTGCCGAATCCCTCTCCAAGCCTCAATCGGCGTCTAACTCGTCCACCTACTTTTAGGGATCCGCGCGCCTAAAATCAAGATGAGAAAACTAACCAGGCCGGCGCCGGGCGCGTGGAGGGTGTGTCGCACAGGTCGGCTGCGCCCCCAACATGAGGAGAGGCCCGGGGACATAGTGTCCTCAGGCCTCTCCTCATGTGTCCTCGCCCCTCACGGCCCCACCGGGGTGAGATACACATCGTCGAAGTACAGCGTGCCGGTTGGGTTGGCCTGTCCGTTCCAGGCGCCGATGCGGGCGGTGAAGGTCGTGGCCGTCTTCAGCGCGGCCGCATCGTTTGGCACGCGGCAGCCAAGCAGCGTGTTGTTCACGTAGAAACAGATTTGGGCTGTCGCAGGATTGATCTCAATGCGCGCCTCATACCATTGATTGGGATACACAGTGAACGGCGCACTCACCCCCCACTCATGGCCGGTCGAGCTGGCGATACTGCAGCCAAAACCATGAACGAACAGGTTGCAGGAAGTCCACCAATATCGCCCAGGGGTTCCAATGTCTTCCGCCATTATCTGGATTTTTGGCGCCCAGCCTGCTGTACTTGCGCTGAACATTAACTTCGCTTGGAAGCGCTGCACCTGGCTCAGCGTGCGATACAGCGGCATGCTCGCCACCAGCACCGTATCGCGCTCCGCCGGCGCGTTCCCCGTCGTGGTGAGCACCATCACCCCGTTCTGCTGGTTCATGCTGAAGTAGTTGCCATTCCCCCGGAACCGCCACTTGAGCGGGTTGTAGTGGCCGTTGAAGCCCGCATAGTTGAAGTTGTCGTAGAGCGCCATCAGCGGGTTGTAGTTGCGCACCACCGACGGCACGAAGAGCCGGTGGGCGATCTGGATGTAGGCCGGGCGCGCCTTGACGTCGGTGTCTACGCCGTCGGTGACGCTGAGGGTGACGGTGTACACCCCCGCCGTGGTGTAGGTGTGGGTGACTACTGCAGCGTTGTTCACCTCGGGCGGCGAGCCGTCGCCGAAGTCCCAGGTGGCCGTCACCACGTCGCCGCCGGCGAGGTTGGTGAAGGTGACGACTGTGCCCGGCGCGCCCACCGTGGGGCTGGCCGTGAAGTCGGCGGTGACCGTCTTCTTCCACACCTCCCCGCCGTTGGCCCAGTTGGTGGTGCCGACGTACAGGCGGTTGTTGTGGACGGCCATAGCGCCCAGCCAGACGTAGCCATTGTTACTGTCACCCAAGCCAGCATCCGGTGCTGCCTGCTCCCAGTTCGTGCCGTTGGCGGTTCGCCACAGCCGCACGCCCAGGCTGTAGTTCGCAACGGCTGCGTAGAGGTGATTCCCAAAGACAGCGCCGCTAAAGATGTATTGATCTTGTGGATTGCCAAAGCCGTTGTCCGCCACTTTTTCCCAATCGCTCTGGCTATTGCAGACAGTTGCCGTGCATCGCCAGACCTCGGCGCCCTTAGACGTACCGCCCACACGGGAAATGAAGGCATAAAGGGCGTTGTTGAACACGATCAACCTCTCCACCCGATGCGCCTCGACATCGCCGAAGCCGGGATCGTTGACCCGTGTCCAGGTTGTTCCATCGTAGCGCCATACCTCGCCGCCAAGGGGACCGTTGGGATGGGCGTCATCTTGCCAGTCCCCGTGCCGAGTTCCGGCGTACAGGTAACCGTTGTATTCGACCAACGAGAGCACGCCGGTGTTGTACGGATCACCAAAGCCGCCGGAGGCCACCTGCTGCCAGTTCTGGCCATCGGCCGTGCGCCAGATCTCAGCCCCTAGCGTATTCTGATCTCCTCTATCCAGGGTCGCATACAAGTAACCTCCCAGCGAGGCCATAGTGGGCACCCACCGATAGTCGCTGCCGATGCTGCCAGGGGGCGTGACGTTCTCCCACGTGGTTCCATCCGCCGTGCGCCAGAACTGCGGCCCGTTGGTGTGCCAGGTGTTGCACTCGGGATCATCGCAGACGAAAGTGAATGTAGCGGCATAGAGGTGATCGCTGAACACCGCCATGGCGTCAATTTCACCGTTGGTCGGGTCGCCAAAGCCCAGCGAGTTGACGGCGCTCCAGGTGCCGTCCGACTCCAGCCGCCAGACGTATGGCTGGAAGCCTGAGACATACAGATGCCCCTTGAAGCTTACCAGACTGCTGATCCACCCATTTCGCCGCTCCCCGAACCCGTTGAGGTTCACCTGCCGCCACCCCGGCACGCCGGGGGCGAACTTCTGGATGCGGTGGTTGTTATGGATTTCAGAGGTATAAACACTATCGTCCGGGCCAATGGCGATGCCCACTACGTGCCTGAAGCGCCCCGGCTGCGTGCCGCTTGCGCCGCCGATGGTGGTCAGGTAGGCGTTGCCGTTGGCGAAGTTGTCGAACACCTGCACCCGGTTGTTGCCCGAGTCCACCACGTAGAGGCGCCCCTGGCTGTCCACGGCGAGGTGGTGCGGCCCCCAGCCGCTGAAGCGGTCGAAGGCGCTGCCTGTGCCTCCGCCGCCGATGGTGCGCACGTACTGGCGGTTGCTGTCGAAGACCTGCACGCGGTCGTTGCCCTCGTCGGCCACGTAGATGGTGCCGTCCTTGTCCACGGCCACGTCGAAGGGGCGATTGAAATGCGCGTTGTCTGATCCTGGCGTGCCGGTCACGCCCAGGGTGGCGACGTAGGCGAACTGGCGGTCGTAAATCTGCACGCGGTGATTCTCGCGGTCGGCGACGTAGAGATAGCCGTTGCGGTCAAAGCCGAGCCCGGTTGGCACGTCGAATTGATAGTTACCGCTGCCGTGGCCGCCGAAGCCGCCGTAGTAGCTGCCGTCTGGATTGAAAATCTGGATGCGATGGTTGCCGCCGGGCATGTAGGGAGCTGAACCCCATGCCTCCGCCGTATAGATGCGCCCATCAGGTCCGACAGCCACATCATGCAGGTATCCGAAGTGCGCGTTGTCGTCGCCCGGCTGGCCGGCCTCGCCCACCGTCCACTGCGGCGCGCCCGCCGCGTTCAGTTTCACCAGGCGGTGGCCGTACCCTTCGGCGACGTAGATGCTGCCGTCCGGCCCGACCGCCACCCCCTCCGGGTAGTAGAAGCGGTCGTTCGCCTCCATGTAGGAGTCGCCCGTGGTGCCGTAGGTGCGCTGATAGACGCGGCTTGGGCTGAACTGCTGCACCCGCTTGTTGCCGTAGTCGGCCACGTAGATGTTGCCCGCGGCGTCCACGGCCACGTCGGTGGGGTACTTGAACTGGTAGTTGCCCGCGCCGTAACTGCCGCCGATGGTGGCCACGTAGCCCAGCGTGTTGCGGTCGAAGACCTGCACGCGGTGGTTCTCGGTGTCGGCGACGTAGATGTAGCCG
>JBKBID010000095.1:0-8207 GCA_046299515.1 Thermoflexales bacterium
CAAGCCCCAGTTTTTGATCGGGCCGAGGTCAACGCTGTAGCCCAGCGTCAGGATCACGGCGTCCACCGGCAGCGTCATCTCCTCCTTGGTGCGGTTATCAAAGATGACCGCGTGCTCCACTTTGCCGTTGCCGCCGACCGTCTTGAGTTCGTAGAACAGTTTGACCTCGACCGAGGAGTTCAGCAGCTCGGTCACCGATGCGCCATGGGCGCGGAACTGATCGCGCCGGTGAATCAGCGTGACGTGCTTGGCGTAGTCTTTGAGGTTGAGCGCCCAGTCCACCGCCGAGTCGCCGCCGCCGACGATCAAGATGCGCTTGCCGCGGAAGGCCGCCTTCTCCTTCACGGTGTAATACAGGCCGCGCCCTTCGTAAGGGACGAGTTCCGGATTGGGCAGCTTCTTGGGTTGAAAGGCGCCCACGCCGCCGCAGATCACCACTGCGCGGGTGTGATGCTCGCCCTTGTTCGTCACGAGCTTGAATGTGCCGTCCGGCTGCCGCTCCAACTGCTCCACCCGCTCGCCCAGCACGATGGTCGGCTCGAACATCTTCGCCTGCTCAACCAGGTGCTTGACCAAATCCATCGCCAGGACCTTGGGATAGCCAGGGGTGTCGTAGATGAACTTCTCCGGATATAGCGCCGTCAATTGCCCGCCGAGGTCGTCGAGGGCATCAATCACTTTCACCTTCATCTCGCGCAGACCGGCGTAGAAGGCGCCGAACAAGCCCGATGGGCCGGCGCCGATGATCGTCACGTCATACAGGTCGCGCGCGCCATTGCTGCCATTAGTGCTCACAGTCATAGCATCGCTCTCCTTAAAGCCGCGCCGATTGTAGCATCGGCGCAAATGTCCCTTGTAGGATTCGCTGCGATAATCAGGCGTGTTCGAGCCTGCCGGGCGGTCGCGTCCCGCGAGGCGGGATGAGGAAAGTCCGGACTCCACAGGGCGCGGTGCTGGCTAACGGCCAGGCGGGGCGACCCGACGGAAAGTGCAACAGAAAACATACCGCCCGCAAGGGTAAGGGTGAAATGGTGCGGTAAGAGCGCACCGGCGTCGCAGTGATGCGACGGCCTGGCAAACCCCACCGGGAGCAACGCCAAGACGCGCAGATGAGGCGGCCCGCTGATGCGCAGGTAGGCGGCTGGAGGCGCGCAGTAATGCGCGTCCTAGAGGGATGATCGCCTCGGGCCTTCGGGCCTAGACAGAATCCGGCTTATAGGCAGGCTCGAGCAGCTTGCAAACGCATGAATACGCACCATAGCCGCAACCCCGGCATCCCGCTCGACTTGCAGTGGGTGGAAGCCGCGCGCGTGAACCGCAGCGCCGTAGAGCGCCGGGCCGCAACCTTGCCGGCGCGCCGTTCGGTCAAGCAAGCCTGGCAGGCCGCCTGGCTGCTGCGCGCGATTACGCTCATGGACCTGACGACGCTCCAAGGGGACGACACGCCCGGCAACGTGCAGCGCTTATGCGCCAAGGCGCGGCGACCGGTGCGCGGCGACCTGCTCGAGGCGCTCGGCGCGCACGAGTTGCCGGTCCACGTGGCCGCCGTGTGCGTGTATTACGAGATGGCGCCCGTTGCCGTGAAAGCGCTTGCCGGCTCTGCCATTCCCGTCGCGGCCGTCTCCACCGGCTTTCCCGCCGGCCTGACCCCGCTCGACCTGCGCGTGAAAGAAATCGAATACGCCATCGAGATGGGCGCTCAAGAGATAGACGTTGTGATCTCCAGGCGACACGCGCTCACCGGCGACTGGGGCGCGCTCTACGACGAAATCCGCGCCTTTCGAGCGGCATGCGGCGGCGTCCACATGAAGACGATCCTGGAGGCCGGTGAACTGGCTACGCTGCGCCAGGTGTATCAGGCCAGCCTGGTGTGCATGATGGCCGGCGCCGACTTCATCAAGACCTCGACCGGAAAGGCAGCGGTCAACGCGACGCTGCCGATTGGCCTGGTGATGTGCCGAGCGATTCGCGACTACGCCGCGCGCACAAATAGCAAGGTGGGGTTCAAGCCGGCCGGCGGCATTCGCACCGCCAAGCAAGCGCTCGACTGGATGATCCTCATCAAGGAGGAGTTAGGCGATGAATGGCTGCGGCCGAGTCTCTTTCGTTTCGGCGCCAGCGCGCTGCTGGCCGACATCGAACGGCAACTCGAACACCACGTCACCGGCGCCTATTCGGCGTCGTTCAGGCACCCGATGGCCTAAACGGCCATACGGCCTCAGATGTTGAACCAAGCAGCGCAGAAGTAATTCGTTAACCGAGATTCCCTATGAAACGTATCAACTTGAACGGCGCATGGCCGATCCTGATCCCTATCGTCCTGTTCCTGATCCTGCCCTTCTCCACATTGCCGGGGCTGTTCGATGCCGTGTTCATCGCGCTAATGGGGATCGCAGCAGCGCTCGCCGTGTTGATCGTCGCCGCGCTGATACAAAGCCGCCGGCGCGATCAGGCGACAGACTTAAAGATGCCCCCCGCGCCTACAGAGGACGCTCAGGCGCCGAACAGTTGATTGGCCAGCGCTTCACCCTGCTGGGGCACGTAGATCGGACCGAACTGCGCCTCGAAGCGCTCGATATTCTGCTGCAACGCGCGCAGCAGCAGTTTGGCGTGCATCGGCGTGGTCACGATCCGCGCGCCGACGCGCGCCGTCGGCATGTTGGGCAAGATGCGCGCGAAGTCCAGCACGAACTCCGATGGCGTATGCTGAATGACGACGAGGTTGGAATACGTCGCGTCTAAGTGCGCAGGCAGTTCGATTTGCAGCCCCTGCGGAGCGGGCGCGTGCGGAGGGGGTTGAACTGAATGTGGCAGAGTCATGGCGTAAACAAAAGAACCTGACGGCCAGGCGCTTGCGTCAGGTTCTTTAGCGCGAATGAGCGTTAAAAGGGAATATCTTCAGCCGGCTGATCGCCGCCGTCCATGCCGCTGTCACCTTCCGGATGGCCGGACTCGGCCTCGTCGCGCGGACTCAAGAAGCGCACCGTGTTCGCGATGATCTCAAAGCTCGCGCCAACGGTCCCATCCTGTCGGGTGAAGACGGCAGGCCCGCCCGTCTTTGGATCAACGCGCAGTCGGCCTTCCACGAGCACCATCTTGCCTTTGCTCAGATACTGGTTTGCCGTCTCCGCCGACTTGCCGAATACGGAGACGCGAAACCAGGTGGTCTCTTTTTGCCGTTGCCCGTTCTTATCGCTCCAGACGCGGTCGGTGGCAAGGCTGAACGACGTGACAGGCTCGCCGCTCGGCATGTAGCGCATCTCCGGATCGCGCCCGAGGCGCCCGACAACCGTTACACTTTGATACATGGATCGCTCCCTCCTTGCTATCTTGAATTAGAGCCTTCTCTAAAGATTGTAACCGACAACGTCATCTTGTGCTGGTCTCATCTCAACCTCTCATTGGATGAGCTGGATAGCGGGGATGCCCCACTGAGGATGCGCCGCCAGTACTGCACGGTCAGCCGCCCCCATGCGGCGCGCTGCTCCGAAGTCAGCGCATACAAAGCCTGCGTCAGGCGCGTGCGCGTGACAGGCGTCATCCTGTCCATCGGCTCGCGCGCGTCCAAGACCTCTGGATGACTCTCGATCCATGCCGCTCGGCGGCGATTCATCTCGGCGCTCAGCTCGGGCAGGCGGCACACATGCGCGCCGATCAGTTGCATTTCTGGCGTATAGAACGCGATGATCGGCAGCCGGGCATCGCCGTCAGCTCCGGCGGTGGTCAACGACAACACATCCTGCGCGATAGCCTGCACGGCGTCGGCGTGCGTCGTCGGACGGAACAGGCGCAAGACCAGCTTCCCCACTTCGACCGATAGCCGGCCGATGAGCGGCACGTCGCGTAAGGCGTCGAGGTTGGCATCTTCAGTCGCAACGGCGACGTTGATCGGGGTCGGCAAACCGCGAAAGAAGGCCAGGTCATCCGCGCCGAAAGCCTCCGCTGCCTTGATGAAGTTGGCTCGAAAGTTCTCCTTGCCTTGCGCCATAGTGGCGATGTATTGATCGAGGCGCAAGCCCTGCTCGAACTGTCCTAATGTGGTCATCGCTGAATCTGGATGAGAGGAGGAAGAATATAGTCGAATATACCCCCGCGCGGACCAACCAAAGCTGACGATGCCGTTCGCCTCGCGCGTCGAGGACGAGATGAGCGCGCTGCTGTAGCGATGGCTATCATCTCGGAATGGCGCGCTTCGCGCCGCGCTGCGCGCGAAGCCCGTGGAATAATGTTCGCAGATGAAACATCTGATCAGGTCGGCGTGCGGCGTCGCGTGCGCGACGATCCTCCTTGCCTGCGCCGGCGAACCGAAACCCCAGACCGCTACCTTTGATCCGACGCCGGCCATCTCGGCTGCCATCCGGTCCGACGCGACGCAATCGCCGGCGCCGGCGCCCACTGCGACGCGACACCCTATCCCCATCGGCACGCCCACCCTCGATCCGCCTCGTCCCGTCCATTCGGGCGGCGTGTTGACCCTCACTTACACCGTGCGACGCGGCGACACGCTCAGCGGCATTGCGTATGCCACCGGCGCGACGCCGGAAGAGTTGCAGCAACTGAACGGCCTGCGCGATCCAAACGCCCTACAGGTCGGCCAGCAACTGCTGATCCGTCGCCAGATTGAGGGACGCGCGCCGTCCATCAAGCTGATCCCGGATAGCGAACTGGTCAACGGCCCAACGGCCGCCGCGTTTGACGCAGCCGCCTTCATTGCGCGGCAGGGCGGCTACCTCAGCCGCTACACCGAGGTCGTCGCCGGCGAGTTGCTGACCGGCGCGCAGATCGTGGAGCGCGTGGCCGAACAGTTCAGCGTGCACCCGCGCATCCTGTTGGCTGCGCTGGAATATGTGGGCGGATGGGTGACGCAAGCGCAACCGACCGAGGATCAACTACGCTATCCGCTCGGCTATAAGCGCACGAACCTGGAAGGGCTGAACGTGCAGTTGAACTGGGCGGCGCTTCGCCTGAATGAGGGCTATTACGGTTGGCGCTTGAACACGCGCGGCTACGCGCGGCTGGATGACGGCGCTTATCTCGCCATCGGCTCAGGGGTGAACGCCGGCACGGCCGGCCTGCAGAACTACCTGGCAGCGATCAGCACGCTCCCAGATTGGCCGACCATCGCCGAAAGCGACGGAGAACGCGCGTTCATGCGCGCCTACCGGCGGCTCTTCGGCAACCCCTGGCAATATGATTTCGGCCCGCTCGTACCTGGCGACCTGCGACAACCGCCTCTTGCGCTGCCGTGGCGCAAGGGCGAGATGTGGTACTTCACCGGCGGGCCGCATAGCGCCTGGGGGCCAGGCACCCCCTGGGGCGCGCTGGATTTCACGTCGGTCAACGTGGCCAGCTGCGCCGAACTACAGGACTGGGTGACGGCTGTGGCCGACGGCGTCATCACGCGCAGCGCGCGCGGTGAAGTCGGCCAGTCGCTCGACCCCAGCGGCGACGAGCGCATCGGCTGGAGCGTGTTGTATTTGCACATCGGCAGTCGAAACCGCGTCCCTGCCGGCGCGCGGGTGAAGGCCGGCGACCCGATCGGCCATCCTTCATGCGAGGGCGGGCTGGCGCAGGCGGCTCACCTCCACTTGGCGCGCAAGTACAACGGCGAGTGGATCAACGCTCAGGGCGCGACGCCGTTCGACCTGGAGGGCTGGATCGCCGTGGAAGGCCCGCGCGAATACGACGGCGCGCTGGTGCGAGGTGACTTAAGGCGCGAGCCGTGCCAGTGCAAGCGTCCCGATCTAAACGGCATCACGCGGTGAGCGCGCGGCTGGCGGCGTCAGCAAATTAGGCTGAGCACGCGCAGGATGGCGTCGCGCGACTCGGCTGAACCGGCGGCGATCACTCCACGCCGCTGCAGGCCGCGCTCGTCCTCGAAGCGCAAGCGAGCCGCCGGCATCCCGCCATACTGCGTCGCTACATCGAAGAGTTGCACCTGACTCAGCCGACGGATGGCGACCGACCACGGGTTGGTCGGATCCGCAGATTCAAAGCGCGCCTCGCGCGGGGTGGCGCTGAATCGCGCAGGGAAGCTGCGCAATACCCGATCGTCGAATTGGCGGCCCAGCGCGCCAAACCAAAGCAGCGCAGGCGGATTCGCCGCCAGGCCGACGTTCCACGGCAGCGGGATCGCGTAGTCCAGGCGTTCGACCAGTTGACCGATGAAAGCCGCGACCAGTAAAAGGGCCAACAGCATCGAACCCAACTGGGAGAGCAGATTGGCCAAGATGACGTTCGGCGGATAGCCGACCTGGAGATACAGCGTCGGCTGTTGCATCCCCTGTCCCATCATCACTTGCGCGACCAGTGTGACGTATCCGGCAGAATCGCGCGCGGGGAGGTTTTCATCGGCTACCCAGATCGCGTCGGGCGTGCCCGGCGCCATAAGCGGAATGTAACGGCTGCCGTACAACTCGAACCCGCCCAGTCTGTAGCTGGTGCGATACGCGCCGGTCGGATCGAGGACGCCGCTGACGCGCACATAGGTGTTGACGCTGGCAATCGAGATGTCGCCGATGGCGACATCGCGGACGGTCTGATTTTCGAGCTGCCCAGGGCGCGTGAAGAGCATGAGGCCGAGCGCGACCACGACGAGCAGGATGAACACCCGGCGGGCGAGGTCGCTTCGCCGCAGACGGTAGCAGGCTGCGGCAAACCCGTCGAGCGCGCGAGCGAGGGCGTCACCACCAGCCACGCCGGCGAATATACAACAGCATGGCCAGCGGCATCCCGATCATGATCCCCATGCTGACGAGAAAGAACAAGCTGCGACTCGTCTCGAAGGTCAACTCGATGCTGCCGCCGAAGAAATTCATGCCGAAGAAGCCGGTGATAAACGTCAGCGGCAGAAACATCAGCGACACGATAGTCAACGTCTTCATGATCTCGTTGGTGCGATTGGCGGCGACCGATAGATAGGTGTCGAGCACGCCGCCCACCACGTCGCGCAGCGACTCGTTCAGGTCCACCAGGCGCACGAAGTGGTCGTACACATCGCGAAAGTACACGCGATCCTTGTCGTCTATAACTACGAAGTCGCCGCGCGAGAGCTTGTTGAGCACCTCACGTTGTGGGCTGAGCACGCGCCGCAGGTCCAGCACAGCGCGCTTGAGCCTGAAGATGCGTTCGACCAGGCGCGCGTCCGTCCGCTCGAACACCTCGTCCTGCAGCAGATCCACGGCTTCGTCCATCGCATCCATTACCGGCAAGTAGTCGGTTGCGATGGCATCGCATAGCTCATACAACAGATAGTCCACGCCGCGACGAGTATGGCGCGCGTCGCGCTGGGTGACGCGCCATTGTTGTTCCAGGGCGCGGACTTCCTCCGTCCGATACGTCACCAGGTAGTTCGGGCCGACGAAGATGTCGAGTTCGCGCGTCTCCAAGTGCTCCTTGCCGCGCTCGAAATGAACGGCGTGCAGGACGATGTAGAGATACGATCCCCAGTCGTCCACCTTAGGCACATGGCTTTCGATCAAGGCATCCTCGACCGCCAGCGGGTGAAACTCAAACACGTCGCGCAGGACGCGCAGGGCTTCGGGGTGCGCCCCGTTTTCGTTCTCTGGGTCGCAGATGTCCACCCATAACACGTTGGAAGGATCGGCGACTAGTCCTCGAATGTCCACGCTGCCGGGATATTCGACCGGCGGGCTTTGACCGTCGCCGCATAAGATGCGCACCATAGCGGCGAATTATCGCCCTGGCGAAAGATACTACAATGCGCGGCATCGCCTCGCGCGCTTGCGATGGCGCATGCGACTATGAACATATTCAACCGGGTCTTTGTCATCGCCATGCTGGGCATGCTGCTCGTCCTCGGCGCATTCGCGCTGGTGACGCCGGCCGGCTTCCTCGCCCTGATGCAGGCCGTCGCCCACTGGTTTCGCGGCACCGTATTCGCCGCGTATTCGGACACCGGGCGCGTGCTCGTGCGCCTGATCCTGGCGATCATCTGGGTAGCGCTGATCGGTTTGCTGCTGTGGTGGGAATTGCGCCGGCCCGGATCGCGCACCATCGAAATCGCCCGCTATACCGGCGGCAGCACCATCCGCATCAGCACCGAGGCCGTGCAAGAAAAGGTGAAGGAGCACGTGGACGCCATCGCCGGCGTGCTCGAATCCAGGGTGCGCGCTACCGGCCGCAACCGCGCCGTTGACTTGAGACTGGACGTGTCCGTGACGAAAGAGGTGGACCTCGTCGCAAAA
>JBKBID010000096.1:0-8000 GCA_046299515.1 Thermoflexales bacterium
GGATCACATGCAGTTCCAGCGGCCCGTGCACGCCGAAGACCGGGTGCATCTCGATATCGCTGGTGCGGCTGCTGCCGGTGATCAGCGTGACGTTGCTGCTGCGGCGGAATACGCCGAGCTGCTGGGCGCGTTGCGCGGCGATGTAGTCCTCCAGGCGCGGCACGATGCGATCTTCGGTGAGCACGGCGATGTGGATCGGCGGCAACAGCGAGGCCATGCGCGGTTTGCCGGGACCGGACGACAACACCAACGTGCCGGTCGCAGCGATCGCCCAATCGGCGCCGGTGATGCCGGCATCGGCAGCGGCGACATCGGCATGGTCGCCCTGGACGCGCGCGATGCCCAGGCCTTGCAACAGCGCCGCGACGCCGGACAGCGGGATATGCGCCTCGTCCCACATGGTGACGCGCCGGGCGTTGCGGCCGGCCAGCAGATCGCGCAGCGCATCCCGCGCGGCCGCCTCATCCGACGCGACGCGCACGACGCCCTTGACGCGCTCGCACTCGGCGATGAAGCGCGCCTTTAGGTCTTCATCGGGCGAAAGCCGGGTGACCGGCAAATAGGATGCGCGCGGCTGATCGGGGAAGGGCGGCTGCTGGGCGAGCGCCCGGCGCAGTCGGCCGAGGATATCCTCGCGGGCGGATGACATGTGGGCATTCTACGCGCCGACGCTTGGCTCCTCTTTGCTGCGCCTGCGCTGCTTCAGCCGTTCGCGGAAGGGTTGTTTGGCGAAAGCCGGAAAGTCCCGGCTGTCCGTCCAAGCCTTCAGCGGGGGCGGCAGCGACTCGATCTTGCCATCGGCGCCGGCCAACATCTGCGTGGCGAGGCCGGCCAGCCAGCCGCCGCTGCGATACAGCGTCGGCGAAAGCATTGCCTGCCGCCACAGGCGCATGCCCGCGCGCCAGGCAAGCGTCGCATCGCCGGCTTGCACCAGGTCGCGCCGCAGCTTGAGCAGCATGTCGGGGATGTTGATCTCCACGGGGCAAGCCGCCTGACAGGCGCCGCACAGGCTGCTGGCATAGGGCAGCTTCGGCGCGTTGGTTGGGCCGAGCAACAACGGCGAGACGATCGAGCCGATCGGCCCCGGGTACACCCAGCCGTAGGCGTGCCCACCGATGTTCTGATATACCGGGCAGGCGTTCAAACATGCGCCGCAGCGAATGCACGCCAGGCTCTCGGCGTATTCGCCGCCCAGGATGCGCGAGCGGCCGTTGTCCATGATGATCAGGTAGAACACCTCCGGCCCGTCCGGCTCGTCTGGTCGGCGCGGGCCGCTCATCAGGTTGTTGTAGACCGACAAGCGCTGGCCGGTGGCGCTGCGGGCGAGCAGTTGCACCAGGATGGCGTAGTCCTCCCAGGTGGCGATCACCTTTTCGACGCCCATCACGGCGACATGCACCCGTGGCGCGCTGGTGGAGAGGCGGTTGTTGCCTTCGTTCTCGACCGTGGCGATTGTGCCGGTCTCGGCGATGGCGAAGTTGACGCCGCTGATGCCCATGTCGGCTTCGAGATACTTCCGCCGCATCACGCCGCGCACGAAGCGCGTCATGTCCTCCGGCCGGTCGGTCATCGGCATGCCCAGCTTGTCGTGCAGGAGCTGCGCGGTCGCCTCCTTGGTCTTGTGCAACATGGGGAAGACGATATGGCTGGGCGTCTCGCCGGCGAGCTGAATGATGTACTCGCCCAGGTCGCTCTCCGTCACTTCGATGCCGCGCGCTTCGAGCGCGTGATTCAATTCACTTTCTTCCGTGACCATGCTCTTGCCCTTGGTCACGCGCCGGACGTTGTGCTGCTGACAGAGGTCGAGGATGACCTGGTTCAGTTCGGCGGCGTCGCGCGCCCAGAGCACATGGCCGCCGTTGGCGATCACGTTGCGCTCGAGCTGTTCGAGCAGGTCGGGCAGATGGTTCAGGGCATGTTCGCGGGCCAGCCGCGCCTGGCGACGGAGCGCGTCGGCGTCGGTCGTCTCGCCCATCGCGGCGATGCGGGCATTCACCCCGCGCGTGGTGCCGCGGTCCAGCGCCGTTTGTAGTTGAACGTCGCTCAGGGCGACCGTGACGGAGCGAGAGAATTGATCTGTTCGAGACATAGCCGGTTAACGATCTGCTTTCCGTTCAAACCCTGCCCGCCAGCACCTCTGCCACGTGAACCGCGCGCTTGGCGGAACGGCGACGCGAGAGGCCGCCGTTCATGTGCATCGCGCAACTGGCATCGCCGGTGATGATGATGTCGCATTCGGCGGCGTGGATGTTCGCCAGCTTGTCGTTCAGCATCGCCGCGCTGATCTCGCCCATCTTAATCGCGAACAACCCGCCGAAGCCGCAGCATTGGTCGTGGCCGGCCAGCTCGACCAGCGAGAGGTTGCCCACGTTGGCCAGCAGCGCGCGCGGCTGCCGACCGATCCCCAGGCCGCGATAGCCGTGGCAGGCGTCGTGAATGGCTGCGCGGGTGGGCTTATCGAGCGATGTGCCCAGGTCGGTCACGCCGAGCGCGTCCACCAGGTACTGCGTCAACTCCCACGTCTTGGCCGCGATCGCTTCGGCTTCGGCGAAGCGGGCGTGCCCTTTGAAAAGCTCCGGGTAGTAGTGTCGCACCATGCTGGCGCAGCTCCCGCTGGGCGTCACGATGGCGTCGTAAGCGCCGAATACGTCCAGAAAGTGCTCGGCCACCGGCCGCGCATCGCCGTGAAAGCCGGCGTTGAATGCCGGTTGGCCGCAGCAGGTTTGCGCTTCGGGAAATTCGACCGTCAGCCCTTGCCCCTCCAAGATGTCCAACGCGGCTTCCCCGACCTCGGGGAACAGCATATCCACGATGCATGTCACGAACAGGGCCACTTGCGCCATGCCGGCGATGCTAGCACGATTCGGGCGCATAGGCTGTGAGGGAACATGGCTGGGCGAAGGCACCGCCTTCGCCCAGCCTAGGTATAGGCTTAGCCGCCATCTTTTATCATCAGCCCTCGGGATTTCTACCTTCGCCATGTCCGACCTTCTTCGACTCACCGACGACGGCCTGTATTGTGAAGCGGGGGACTTTTGGATTGACCCGTGGCGACCGGTGCGCCGGGCGGTGATTACCCATGCCCACGCCGACCATGCCCGCCCGGGCAGCCAAGCGTATCTGACCAGCAGCGAAGGCCGCCACGTGTTGCGCTTGCGCCTCGGCCCTAGTGCGATCATTGAAGCGACGCCTTACGGTCAGCCCATCACCATGAACGGCGTTCGCGTGAGCCTGCATCCGGCCGGGCACATCCTGGGGTCTGCGCAGATCCGCGTTGAGCGCAAGGGCGAGGTGTGGGTGGTCGCCGGCGACTACAAGACGACCCCTGATCCAACTTGCACCCCGTTCGAGCTGGTGAGATGTCACGTCTTCGTCAGCGAATGCACGTTCGGCCTGCCGATCTACCACTGGCCCGATCCGCGAACCGTCTTTGCGCAGATTCATGCGTGGTGGCAAGCAAACGCGGCCGTCGGCCGCGCCAGCGTGATCTACGGTTACGCGCTGGGCAAGGCGCAGCGCATCCTGGCCGGCGTGGATTCATCCATCGGCCCTCTGCTCACGCATGGCGCGGTGGAACGCGTGAATGCGGCCTACCGTGAATCGGGCGTCGCCCTGCCGGCCACTGACTACGTGGGCGGGGTGACGGATAAGGCGCGCTATCGCCAGGCGCTGATCGTCGCGCCGCCGTCGGCCAACGGCACGCCGTGGGTGCGCAAATTCGGCGATTGCGCCACGGCGATCGCCAGCGGCTGGATGCAAGTGCGGGGCATGCGCCGCCGGCGCGCCGTGGATCGCGGCTTCGTCTTGTCCGATCACGTGGACTGGGACGAGCTGATGCGGACAATTCAGGCTACCGGCGCCGCGCGTGTGCTTTTGACGCACGGCTACACGGCGGTGGTCGCCCGATACCTTCAGGAACGCGGTCTGCAGGCCGAGATTTTGCTGACGCGGTTTACAGGCGATGCAGACGATATTGACGCAGTGGAAGACAGCGGATGACGATGGCGCTATCACACATGGAAAGAATCGAATGCGCGTCAGCGCGCCTGCACCACCATGCGCATGCCGTGCTTGGGGCGCAGCGTCACCAGCGGATCCACGCTCACGCGATGCCCCGGCGCGAGCGCCAGCCGGAAGCGCTGCGCGATTGTGGCCAGAATGAGCCGCGCTTCCATGAGCGCAAATGCGTTGCCGATGCAAATGCGCGGCCCGCCGCCGAAGGGGAAGTAGGCGAACTTCGGCAGGCGCTTCTCTAGGTCGCCCAGCCAGCGCTCCGGCTTGAACTGTTCCGGCGCGTCGAACCAGCGCGGGTCGCGCTGCGTGACGTAGGGCGAGATCAGCACGGTGCTGCCTTTCGGCACGGGGTAGCCGCCGATGCGCGCGTCTTCCTGCGGCTCGCGCGCAGTGACATAGGCCGCCGGATACAGGCGCAAGGTCTCTTTCACCACGGCCTCGGTGAACGGCAAGCGCGGCAGATCGTCGAAGGAAGGCGCGCGCCCGCCCAGCGCCGCATCTAGTTCGGCGTGCAGCGCCGCTTCGACCTGCGGATGTTGCGACAGCAGATACCACGCCCACGTGAGCGTGTTCGCCGTGGTCTCGTGGCCGGCCACGATCAGCGTGAATGCCTCGTCGCGCGCCAGCGCGTCGCTCATGCCGCCCGATTCGTCCACCGTCGCCAGCATCATCGAAAGCAAGTCGCCGCGATCTTGGCCGGTTTGCCGGTAGCGGGCGATGAAGCGCGCGATGACGGCGTTGACCGTCTGCGTCGCCCATTCGCCCTTGCGCCGGGCCGGCGTGGGCAGCCAGTCCGGCGCGCGAAAGATCGTCTTGAACGCTTGGCCGACCTGTTGCTGCCCGATGTCCACGGCGCGCCCGATGTCTTCGCGCTCCTGCGGCGTGAGCTGCTCGCCGAACAACGTCTTGATCACGATGTCGAGCGTGAGCGCCATCATGTCATGGCCGATGTCGCGCGCCTGGCCGGGCTGCCATTCGGCGATGGCCTGTTGCGCGTAGGCGGTCATGGTATCGGCGTAGGCGGCGATGCGCGCGGCATGAAAGGCCGGCTGGATCAGCTTGCGCTGGCGCTTCCACAGCTCGCCGTCGCTGATCAGCAGGCCGTCGCCCAGCGAGGGGCGCAGCAGTGTCTTGGTGAGCTTCGTCTTGTAATACTTGGCTGCGTCTTCTACCAGCACCTGATGGATCAGGTGGGGATGGTTGGCGAGATACATGCGAAACGGGCCAAAGCTGAACTGGGCGAAGTCGCCATACTCGCGCGCGATGCGCGTCAGAAAGCCGAGGATGTCCGTTTGAAAGGCGCGCAAGTTGCGCAGGCCGTCGATCAGTCCCACAGGCCCCGGCGCGCTTTGCGCTTGCGTCAAAGAGGGTGATAGCGAGTTCATTCCAGCGCTAATTGTGCCATGCTGCTGATCCTCTCGCCTCTCGCTTCCTGCTCATGCGCTCGCGTATGATTCGCGCCTGAGACGCCCGTGCGAAGTTTTGCTTTGCTCTACGCCGAATTGGATGCGACCAACAAGACCAATGAGAAGGTCGCGGCGATGGTGCGCTATCTGCGCAGCGCGCCCCCAGCCGATGCGGCTTGGGCGATTTACTTCCTCATCGGCCGCCGACCGCGCCAGGCCGTCTCCGCGACTAATCTGCGCGCCTGGGCGGCCGAAGCTGCCGGCATCGCCGATTGGCTGTTCGAGGAATGCTACGCCGCCGTGGGGGACCTCGCCGAGACCATGGCGCTGCTCGACGCGCGCGCGTCGGCCGATGCTCCGCGCTCGCTGACCGAATGGGTCGAGGGTGTGCTGTTGCCCCTGCGCGAGATGGATGAGCCGGATAAAAAGCGCGCCGTGCTTGGCGCTTGGGCCTCGCTCGATTCGCGTGAGCGCTTCGTTTGGAACAAACTGATCACCGGCGCGTTTCGCGTGGGCGTTTCGCAGAAGCTCGTCGTGCGCGCGCTGGCCGAAGTGAGCGGCGTGGATGAGGCAACTTTGTCGCATCGCCTGATGGGCGAATGGCGACCCAGCGCCGACTTCTTCGCGCAGCTCGTCGCGCCCGAGACGACCGACGCCGACATCAGCCGCCCGTATCCTTTCTTCCTAGCCTACGCGCTGGAGAGCAAACTCCCCACCGACGCGCGCGGGCGCTTGTTCGACGCCGACCCGGTCGCCTTCGCCGAGACGTTACAGGCTGCGCTGGGCGACCTGCGCGATTGGCAAGCAGAATGGAAGTGGGACGGCATCCGCGCTCAGCTCATCCGCCGGCGCGGACAAACCTACCTGTGGTCGCGCGGCGAAGAGCTGATCACCGAGCGCTTCCCGGAGATCGCCGCAATCGGCGCGGCGCTGCCGGATGGCGTCGTGCTCGATGGGGAGATTCTGCCGTTCAAGGATGGGCGCGTCTTGCCGTTCGGCCGGCTGCAAACCCGCATCGGGCGCAAGACGCTTACCAAGAAGATTCTGGCCGAGGCGCCGGTCGCCCTGTTTGCCTACGATTTGCTGGAGCTGGACGGCCGAGATGTGCGCGGCCGGCCGTTGCGCTGGCGTCGCGCGCAGTTGGCGCAGTTGGTGGAAGCGTGTCGCTTGCCTGCGCTGAAGCTCTCGCCGATTGTGGCTGCCGAGTCGTGGGAAGCGCTGGGGCGGCGCCAGCAGCGCAGCCGTGCGCATGACGCCGAAGGGCTGATGCTCAAGCGGCTGGACAGCCGCTATGGGGTGGGGCGCATCGTCGGCGACTGGTGGAAGTGGAAGGTCGCCCCATATACGGCGGACGCCGTGTTGATCTACGCGCAGGCCGGTCATGGCCGTCGCGCCAGCCTGTTCACCGATTACACCTTCGCCGTTTGGGACGGCGACCCGCGCGATGGCGGCCGGCTGGTGCCGTTCGCCAAGGCCTATTCCGGCCTGACCGACGCCGAAATTCGCCGCGTGGATGCCTTCATCCGCGCCAACACGCTGGAGAAGTTCGGGCCGGTGCGCACCGTGAAGCCTCAGCTCGTCTTCGAGCTGGGATTTGAAGGCATCCAGCGCTCCGCGCGCCACAAAAGCGGCGTCGCCGTGCGCTTCCCGCGCATCCTGCGCTTGCGCGACGACAAGCGCATCGAAGACGCCGACACCCTGGAGACCATCCGCGCCCTGTTGCCTAGCGAATCTGAGGCGTGAGCCATGGTCGGTGATCAGGAAGGCGCATTGAGCGCAGCGCAGGAAGCCGCCCTGTCGCGCGTCGAAAGCTGGTTCGCTGCGCAGGGCTGGCAGCCGTTTGACTTTCAACGTCAGGCCTGGCGCGCTTATCTGCAAGGTCGCAGCGGCCTGATTCATGCTTCCACCGGCGCCGGCAAGACCTATGCCGCATGGCTCGGCGCGCTGGCCGAGGCGCTGGCCGAACAAGCGGTCGGGCGCGGTGAAGCCGATGCTTCACCGTCGCGCCGCGTTCGGCGCGATGCTGCGCCGCCGCTGCGCGTGTTGTGGGTCACGCCGCTGCGGGCGCTGGCGGCCGACACCGAGCAATCGCTGCGCGAGCCGGTCGAGCGGCTGGGGCTGAACTGGACGGTCGAGCGCCGAACCGGCGACACGGCGACATCGCTGCGCGCCAAACAGAAAACGCGCCTGCCCACCGCGCTGATCACCACGCCGGAGAGCCTTTCGCTCATGCTGAGCTGGCCCGACGCGCGCGAACGCTTTCTCGGTTTGCGCTGCGTGATCGTGGATGAGTGGCATGAATTGCTCGGCACTAAGCGCGGCGCGCAGACCGAACTGGCGCTGGCGAGGCTGCGCCGCTGGCAGCCGAACCTGCGCGCGTGGGGGCTGAGTGCGACGTTGGGTAACCTGGATGTGGCGTTGCAGGCGCTGGCGGGGATGAACGTTGCCGACGCCGTGCTCGTCCGCGCCGACTTGCCGAAAGAGATCGTCATCGAGTCGCTCCTGCCGGAGCAGGTGGAGCGCTTCCCTTGGGCCGGCCACCTGGGTTTGGTGATGCTGCCGCGCGTGCTCGAGGCGATC
>JBKBID010000097.1:0-7997 GCA_046299515.1 Thermoflexales bacterium
CCTTACATAAACTCTAGCACTACACGACTCTCTTCAGATCTTGAAACGCATGGACGAGCACACCGACCCCGAAATCTGGCTCGGCACTCTGAAATAGCTAAAGTCCGCACGAGGACACTGAAACGCGGTGGTTACAGGTGGCAGGTTGCAGGTTGGCTGAAATGGCTGAAGTCCGCGCCCGCGACGCCCCGCCCGCGCTTGACAAAGGATTTCACCTTAGTGTAGATTACCCAGGCCGGGCGGCCATGCCTTGCCGGACGTTCCCGGGAACTCAATAGCTGCTCACGTGTCAACTCATTCATCGCATTGCGCCCCTGTGTTCTGGGTTTCGCGAGTCAACCAGATTCTTTCAAAGGATTAAGGAGGAAGAAAGAGCCATGAAACACCCATCCAGCAAATTGTTGCTCACGACGTTCTTGATCGGCGCGCTCGCTGCATGCGCCCCGGCCCCAGCCCAGCCCACGGCTGCGCCGGCCGAACCGACGGCGGCCCCGACTGCGCCAACCATGAGCGGCAAGATCAAAATTGCCACGCAAAGCCCACTCTCCGGCCCGCAAGCTGCGCTCGGCACCGGCATCCGCAACGGCGCCGACCTCGGCCTGCAAGACATGGCGAAGATGCTGACCGACATGGGCTTTGAGGTTGAGTTGGCGCCCTTCGACGACCAGGCCAAGCCTGAAGTCGGCGCGGCAAACGCCAAGAACATCGCCTCCGACCCGGACATCCTGTGCATCGTCGGCCACCTGAACTCCGGCGTCGCGCTGGCTTCGTTGCCCACTTACAAGGACAACAACCTGGCGATGGTCTCGCCGGCCAACACCAACCCGAAGATCACCGAGAGCGGTTACGAGAACGCCTTCCGCATCGTCGGTCGCGACGACGTGCAGGGCGCGGTGGGCGAAGAGTTCGCCCGCACCGAGCTGGGCATCAAGAGCGTCTACATCATCCATGACAAGACCGACTACGGTCAGGGCGTCGCCGAGTTCTTCCGCCAGCAGGCCGAGAAGAACGGCATCCAGGTGCTGGGCTTTGAAGGCACAGAGGAAAAGTCGAACTTCGAGTCCATCCTCACGCCGATCCAGGCGGCCAACCCCGACCTGATCTACTTCGGGGGCATCTATGACCAGGCCGGCCCGATGTTCCGCCAGGCGCGCGACCGCGGCATCACGGCGCAGTTCCTCGGCCCCGACGGCCTGGATTCGCCCGAACTGTTGAAGCTGGCCGGGGACGCGGTGAAGGGCATGTACTACACATCGGTGGCTGCGCCGGTCAGCCAGTTCCCCGACGCGGCGAAGTTCGCCGATGACTACAAGGCCAAGTTCAACGAGGACGCGCCGCCGTTCTCTGCGCAGGCCTATGACGCGATGGGCATCTGCATCCGCGCGATCGCGCAGGCGGCGGAGAAGGCCGGCGGCAAGCCCTCCCGCGCCCAGGTCGTCCAGGCCATTCGCGACGCAGGCGAATACAAGGGCATCACCGGCGCCTATACCTTCAACGCGAAGGGCGATCCCGTCACCTCCACCTACTTCGTGTTGCAGGTGAGCAATAAGGATGGCGAACCCGGCGAGGTGTGGAACCAGAACGCCGTGGTCAAGAAGCTGGACATTCCGGCGCCGTAAAGCTCACCCGATCCCTACCGCTGCGTAAAACGGGCGGGGGAGTTTCTACCCTCCCTCGCCCGTTTTGTATTAGACTGTGTGGCCAAGCTGCGCAGATGCGCCTGCGCATGCGAAGATCGAAAGAGGCGAAACCAAGCAGATCAATCCACCTCCCTATGGCGATTGCAGCAGATGCTCTTCCCGCCCCTTCCAGCCGCCGCACGCTGCGCATGACCTTGGCCGGCGTGTTCGGGCCGCTGGGCCAAGTGTTCATCTTCGTCCTCAGCAGCGCCATCGTGCTCAGCGCGATCACCGTGCTGGCTGCTTTTCTGCTGCGCGGCACGCGCGCCAACGTGGACCTCGTCCAGGCGACGCTCACCATCCTGCCGCAGGTGATCGTTGACGGGCTGGTGCGCGGCTTCCTGTTTGCCACCATCGCGCTGGGTTACACCATGGTGTACGGCGTGCTGGAGTTCATCAACTTCGCGCACGGCGAGATTTTCATGGTCGGCGCCTTCTCCGGCGCCGCGCTGGGCGCAGCGCTGGCGGCGTCGGGAGTACTGAAAGCCATCCCGCCTTTGTTGTTCGTCCTGATCGCCGTGGCGGTGGGCATGACCGTCAGCGGCGCGCTGGCCATGACGATCGAACGCGTGGCCTACCGGCCGCTGCGCAACGCGCCGCGCCTGGTGCCGCTGATTTCGGCAATCGGCGTTTCGCTGTTGTTGCAAGACGGCATGCGCCTGATCGCCAACGTCACCGGCCTGGGCTTCAATGCGCGCTTCCCGACGCCGAACTTTGGCCCGCCCTTGCAACTGGCGCAGATCCCCGCCGCCAACGGGCGCACCATCCCGCTCATCCTCGACGTGCGCGCGCTGATCTTCATCGTCGCCGCCACGCTGATGCTGATCGGGCTGAACTATCTGGTGAACGCCACCAAGCTGGGCACGGCCATCCGCGCCGTCGCGCAGGATCGCCCCACCGCCAGCCTGATGGGGATCAACGTCAACCAGATCATCGCGCTCACCTTCCTGATCGGCGGCGCGCTGGGCGGCGCAGCGGGGGTGCTGTTCGGCATCCGCGTGGGCACGGTCAACCCGTATATCGGCTTCCTGCCCGGCCTGAAAGCGTTCACCGCCGCAGTGCTCGGCGGCATCGGCAACATCCCCGGCGCCATGGTCGGCGGGATCGTGCTCGGCTTCCTGGAGGCGTTCGTGGCCTCTTATCTGTCGCTGCTCACCGGCGGCGCACTCTCCGGCGCCAGCTACGCCGACATCGTCGCGTTCGCCATCCTGATCCTGATCTTGATCTTCCGCCCATCCGGCCTGTTGGGCGAAGCGGTCGCGCAGAAGGTATAGACCATGAGCACGACTTCCCTGCCGAACTCCCCGTTCGCCGCGCTGAGCCGTGGGCTGCCGGCTTACATCGCGCTGACGGCCTATGTCGTCGTGACCAGCGCGCTGATGGTGACGAACACGCGCACCAGCCTCGGCACAGACGTGTTGTTCATCCTGTTCGTGTTGGGCTTCCTGCTGATCTACCGCGCCAAGGTGTCGAACGGCTACAAACTGGCGCTCGGCGCAGTCATGCTGATCGGCGTCGTGCCCTATTTCGGCACGATGAACGCCTATTACATCGAGTTGGCCATTCAGGCCGGCATCTTCGTCGCGCTGGCGCTTGGGCTGAACGTGGTGGTAGGCTTCGCCGGCCTGCTCGACCTCGGCTATGTGGCCTTCTTCGCCGTCGGCGCGTATTTGTGGGGCATCTTCAGCACCGATCAGATCGCACAAATCTCGCCGGGCGCTTCGCCCATCTCGCCGCAGCTTTTTTATCTGTTCATGGCGCTGGGATTGTTCGTCGGCGCGTTCTTCGGCGTCTTGCTCGGCTTGCCGGTGCTGCGCTTGCGCGGCGACTACCTGGCCATCGTCACGCTCGGCCTGGGCGAGGTGATCCGCGTGCTGGCCGTGAACCTGGACCGGCCGATCAACATCACCAACGGCTCACAGGGCATCAAGTCCATCGCTCGCCCGCCCTTGCCCGACTTTCTGCGCGCCCTGTTCCCGGGGCTAAACGACCCTCAGCTCTATCAGCTCTTCATCTACGCGCTCGCGCTCCTGATCGTCGGCGTCACCGTGTTGACCGTCTTCCGGCTGAAGAACTCGCGCATTGGGCGAGCCTGGGAGGCCATTCGCGAGGACGAGACGGCCGCGATCGCCATGGGCATCCCGCTGGTGCGGATGAAGCTGATGGCTTTCGCCGTAGGCGCGTCGTTCGCCGGCGTGATGGGCGTGTTGTTCGCAGCGAAGCAGCAGTTCATCAACCCGCCGACCTTCGACCTGATCCGCTCGATCGGCATCCTGGCCATGGTAATCCTGGGCGGCATGGGCAGCATCCCCGGCGTGATTCTGGGCGGGGTGCTCGTCACGCTGCTCGACTTGCAAATTCTGCCGCGCATCGCGACCGAGCTAAGCGCGCTCAAGCGCCAAGGCGTCGTCATCCCGGACTGGTTCGACCCGGCGCAATATCAGCGCGCGCTGTTCGGATTGCTGCTGATCATCATGATGATCTTCCGGCCGGAGGGCATCTTGCCCGACCAGCGCCGGCGCGAAGAAGCGCACGCGACAGAGGATCAGGAGGCATCGGCCAAAACCGAAGCCGACGAAGCAAAACCGGCATAGAGGACGACCATGGCGCTACTCGAAGCACAAAACGTCACCAAGTCCTTTGGCGGCCTGACCGCGGTGAACAACGTGTCGCTCGCCGTAGAGCGCGGCAGCATCGTCAGCGTGATCGGCCCGAACGGAGCCGGCAAGACCACGTTCTTCAACGTGCTCACCGGCATCTACAAGCCCGATCACGGCAGCATCATCTTCGACGGCGCATCCATCGCCGGCCAGCGCCCCGACCAGATCACCCAGCAGGGCATCGCCCGCACCTTTCAGAACATCCGGCTGTTTAACAACATGACCGCGATCGAGAACGTGCTGGTGGGGATGCACGCGCGCCTGAACGCCAAGATATGGCAGATCATCTTCCAAAGCCCAAGCGTGCGCGCGGAGGAGCCGCGCGCGCGCGCCCGCGCCCGCGAGCTGCTGAAGTTCGTCGGCCTCGAGGGCCGGTACGACGAGCTGGCCAAGAACCTGCCCTACGGCGACCAGCGCCGGCTGGAGATCGCCCGCGCGTTGGCCACCGAGCCGAAGCTGATCTTGTTGGACGAACCGACCGCCGGCATGAATCCCCAGGAGACGCTCGAAGCGACCCGGCTGATCC
Source organism: Thermoflexales bacterium (assembly GCA_046299515.1). GTDB lineage: Bacteria > Chloroflexota > Anaerolineae > J036 > Brachytrichaceae > JAAFGM01. Next base: position 4,866 of record JBKBID010000097.1, read on the forward strand.
AGCGCCTGCGCGACGAATTGGGGCTGACGGTGATCCTGATCGAGCACGATATGCGCGTGGTCATGACCATCTCCGAGCGCATTTCGGTGCTGGACTACGGCGAGAAGATCGCCGAGGGCAAGCCGGAGGAGATTCGCGCCAACGCGCGCGTCGTTGAGGCTTATCTGGGGCGCGGCGCGGCGGCCGCCCATTGAGCGCTTATCGTGGGGTAGGGGCATGGGTAGGCGAAGGCAGCGCCCTCGCCCACTCCGATATGACCCGTGAGGACTTACTCTTAATTATTTACCGAGCGCAGCATGACACTACTCGAGCTGAAAGACGTCCACACCTACTACGGCAACATCCACGCCCTCAAAGGCATCTCGCTATCGGTCGAGCAAGGCGAGATCGTCACGTTGATCGGGTCGAACGGCGCCGGCAAGAGCACCACGCTGCGGACGATCTCCGGATTGCTGACGCCGCGCCACGGCGAAATCCTGCTGGAGGGTCAGCGGATTGACCACCTGCCGCCGCATGAGATCGTCACGCGCGGCGTATTGCAATCTCCCGAAGGGCGGCGCATCTTTCCCCGGCTGACGGTGCGCGAAAACCTGGAGATGGGCGCCTATCAGCGCCGCGACGCCGACGGCGTCCGGCGGGACATGGAGCGCGTGTTCGCGCTCTTCCCGCGCCTGCGCGAACGCATCAACCAGCGCGGCGGCACGCTCTCCGGCGGCGAGCAACAGATGCTCGCCATCGGCCGGGCGCTCATGGGCCGCCCGCGCGTGCTGTTGTTGGATGAACCTTCGATGGGCCTGGCGCCGGTGTTGGTGGAACAGATCTTCGACATCATCCAGGAGATCAATCAGCAAGGCGCCACCATCCTGCTGGTGGAACAGAACGCGCGCCTGGCGCTGGGCATCGCCCACCGCGGCTATGTGTTGGAGACCGGCCGGATCACGCTCTCCGGCGAGGGGAAGCGCCTGCTCGACGACCCGCAGGTGAAGGCCGCCTACCTGGGCGAAGCGGGACGCTGAGTTACAACAGCGGATGCCACCACAGCGAGAGGGCGAAGGCCAACGCCGCCAGCAACGCGCCTAACGCGACAAAAACGAAGCTGATCTCCTGCGTCTCGTACTTGGCGATCAGGTGCGTCGGCAGCTCGCGGAAGACGTTCACCAACTCCTCGGCGCTCTCCGCCGGGTAATACGCCGCCGAGGTCATGGCTGCGACTCGCTTGAGCGTCTCCTCGTCAATCCCGCGCCGGAACTGACCCATGAATCCTCCGCCGAACGCGCCGCTCCCCATGCCGTAGCCGCTATAAGGCTCGCTGCCCACATAGCGGGGGTTGCAGTTGGGCATCTCGCCGCCCTGTTCGGTGCCGAAGCCGATCGTGTATACGCGGATGCCGCGATCGGCGGCCTGCTGCGCCGCGTCTTCGGGCAGCGGGCCGGTGTTGCTGGCGCCATCGGTGAGCAGCACGATGATGTGCGGCGCGAATTGGCCGGGCGCAACCGACGGCGGCGGGGCGGCTGCCGCTCGATTCGTCACCGGCGGCGGGACATCGGCGTCCACCTCGGCGATCACCTCCAGCGATTTGATGATGGCGCTGCCGATCGCCGTCCGGCGGCCGGTCGTCAGGCTCAGGATGGCCTCGCGCAGGGCTTGCCGATCGGTGGTGGGCGCCTGGATCAGCTCGGCGAAGCCGGCGAAGGCCACGATGCCGATCGGCAGGTCAGGCCGCTGGCCCTCGATAAACGTCAGCGCGGCGTTCTGCGCCGCCGTCAACCGGTTGGGCGGGATGTCGGTCGAGCACATGCTGCGCGATACGTCCATCGCCATGATGATGGTGGTCTTGCTGCTGGGCACGGCGAACACGGTCACCGGCCGCGCGAGCGCAAGCGCCAGGCTCGCCAACGCCGCGAGGAACAGGGCCGGCGGCAAATATCGCCGCCAGCGCGAATGATGCGGCTGCGCCTCGCGCACCAGTGACAGGCTGGAGAAGCGCACGGCAAAGGGTCGCCGTCGTCGCTGCATCCACAAGTAGAGCGCGACCAACAGAGGAATCGCCGCTAACAGAACAAGGAATACCGGCCAGAGCAAGCTCACGGTTGACCTCCCACAGTTCAGGCATCACGGCAGGCGATTGAACCACGCCAGCGACAGCGTCCCGCCGATCAGCAATAGCATCACGCCCAGTCCGGCGAAGATGGCCGTGATCTCGGTTTCCTTCGGCTCGACCACCAGTTGCGCGCCGATGCTATCGTAGATCGCGCGCAGGTCATCCTCGGTCTGCGCGTTGTAGTAAACGCCGCCGGTGCGCTCCGAGATGTATCGCAGCAGGGACTCGTCAAGCCGGGTATGCACGGTGAACCCTTCGATCTTCAGCAGCGCGCCTTCCGGGCTGCCCACGCCCACGGTATGGATGCGCACGCCGCGATAGACCGCCGCTTCGGTCGCCGCGAGCGGATCGGGCGACGTGGTGTTCTCGCCGTCGGTGAGGAGCACAATGACGGCAGGCTGATACACCCCCGGCGGCATCGGCGTCGGCGTGGGCGTCGGCTGCGGCTCGCGGTTGCTGTAGTAATTCGTCGCCGGTTTCTTGCCCAGGTCGTCAATCGTGGTCAGCGCGACAAAGATGCCGTTGGCCAGCGACGTGCCGCGCGTCGGCGACAGACGACTGATGGCGGCCAGGATGGCTTGTTGGTCGTCGGTCGGCGGCAACACGGCCATGCCGCTGTCGCTGAAGGCCACCACGCCGATTTGAACCGTGCGCGGCTGGCGCTGTACGAATTCGCGCGCCGCCGCCTTGGCCGCTTCCATGCGCGTGGGTTGGATGTCATCGGCGGCCATGCTGCCCGACACGTCAAAGGCAAGCACAACCGCGCCCTGCGCGCGGGGCAGGCTGAGCACGGCTTGCGGACGGGCGAGGGCGACCGCCAGCGTCGCCAGGCCGGCGAACATGAACGCGGCCGGGATGTGTCGGCGCGCGCCGAGCCGGCGGCCGCCGGGCTGTTGCGCGAACCCCATGCCGCCATAGCGCGCCATCATCTGCCGACGGCGCGCCTGCGCGCGCGCATACAGCGCGGCCATCGGCAGCAGCGCCAGGAGAGACAACAACATCGCGGGCCAGATGAAGGACATGACGCATCA
>JBKBID010000098.1:0-7747 GCA_046299515.1 Thermoflexales bacterium
GCGTGAGCCGGCATACTTCTGCAGAAAGAGGCTGAACTCGTCGAACAGGATCAACAAGCCCCCCATCTTGTTCGGCTTGCAGACCTCGTCCACTGCCCACAGCACCAGATCTTTCAAGCTGACTTCGCGCCCAAAGTCAGCATACAGGCCGGTGACATGCTTGAAGGTTTCTTGCACGAGTTCATAGGCGCCCTGTTTGCGCAAATCCTGGCGCAGGGTCTTCAGGTCGGTGCGATGATCGGCCAGAAAAGCCTCCGCTTTCTGTCGGGAATCGCCGCTCAGCTTGTCCAGCCATTCCCTGGCGTGCTCATGCCAGAAGGGCAGTTTAACGTCGCGCGTGCGCTCATGTTCGCTCAGCGCCTGTTCCAGCGCTCGCAAAAAGCCATCCTGCAGGTCGTCGAACCCGTCACCACGCAGACGGATGACCAGGAATTCACCTTTGCTCTGTTTGAAGTCCTGATAGCCTCTGACCGTCGCCGCATTGTTGAGCGCCTGGCCCAGACGCTCGAAGATGATGCTCACTTCCTCAGAGTCCGCCGGCCGCGCGAAGAAGTTGGCCAGGGTCAACGCCAGGTGACTCTTGCCGCGCCCGTAGTTTGCAGTCAGCACCATGCGGTTTTCGACGCGATCCAGGGTAAAAGCAGTTTTGAGCGCGTCCAGCACATCTTTGGCAGACATGTCGCGCCCGGCGCCGCTGGTGGACGGCGCGCTGACCGTGAAGATATAGTTGCGCAACAGGTCGCGGTTGAGGGTAGGATCGTCGTAATCGCTTAATTGAACATCGGAGCGAAGCGCGCCGTGTTCGTCAATGTTCACCAGGTCCTTGATATGCATATAGTCTCTCCCTGTTTGTTCAGTGCAGTTACAGGCTTCCCCTGGCAACCCGGGAATCGTATTGCTCAGGCGGAAAGAGCGCGTCGGCGTGTTCTGGCAGCGTCAGTATCAGCCGGGTGCGCGGATAGGGCAACCCTTCCAGTGCGCCGCGCCAGAAACGTTCCCGCTCATCAACCTCCATGCCCAACAGAAGCAGATCGAGGGTATGCACGAGCAGACAATCGCGGCTATGCGTCTGTGCAATCAGGCGGCGCAGCAGGTCGAGCAGTTTTTGGTGGGCATCCGGGCGAGTGAGGCCGGAGAAATGCGCTCCTTCCGGCAGAGAGTCGAGGTAGGCATGCCGCGCGTCCAGCGGTTGCAAGTTCAGCCTGACGGCCAGCTCTTTTTCCCGCCCCAGCCACTCGCGCGGCAACAGCCACACGCCGACGCCGATGCGCGCGCCCGGCCGACGAAGCTGTTGCGCTAGCGACCGAATATCCATCGCGCTCATCGCAGCCTCCGTTTTGCGTCAAGCATACAGCCTTTCCAGCGCAATCTCTAGGCTAGGTTGGAGCAGCACGACCTGATAGGGATGCGCGATGCGGTAAAGGTCAACCATCCCCTCTTGTTTGAGTTGCGCCAGCAGCTCCGTGAAACTAGCCTCGCCGAGCATGAAGAGGCCAGCGAAGCTTTCCCCGCTCAGGTCTGCCAGATTAACCGTTAGGCGTTGGCCGTAGTGTGCTTGCCAATACTCGGCCAAAGCATAGCCCAACGCCCACATTGGCGGCGGAGCAGGCGAAGCTACGCGATAGGTTTCCTTGCCTTCTTCGCTTAGCAGACCCAGGCGGCGCAGCCCGTCGCTCTTGGTGTATGTGCCGGTGAACACCGTCACAGTGCTGCGCACCGAACGCGGCGCGGGGTCTTTCTCGGCCGTGTTGCGCAGAAAGTCGGTCAGATCGGCGCTCAGCTCGGCGCTGGTGAACACATTGCCAGGCAAAAATCGTCGCTTGACCAGGTAGTGCCAAAAGGTAGTTGGACCATGCGGCGCGGAGAGATGATAATGCAGTAGCCACTGCGTACCGGCTTTGTCTAGAGCTGGATCGTGCTCGACAACAAATCGGCCCAGCAGGGTGAGGTGATTTTTCGTATCCAACAAGCCAGCACGTTGAGCATAGCGCGGCATGGCTTCCTGATAAATTGTGCCTAGGTCGGTGCTCGCTGCAAGATCGGATTGCTTAAATCCTGGGATTTGCTGGGCGACACGTAGAACCTTTGCTATAGACGAACATGAAAGCGAGAAAGTGCGATGAAACGTCAAACTCATGTTTGGCCTTTACAAATGACAAATCAGACAGCTCTCTTCATCTGCTGATTCCGCTTCCAAGAGAGAAAGCAGGTTCAAGTTTGCTCGCTTTTGTTGTTCAAGCCTTTTTCTACGTTCGAGTTCTTCTAGGATTTCCCTTCTTCGCTCAGGCGAGCGCAGTTCTCTGAGACTCTCGCTCTGCGACCATGTGTATCGCTCGCCGGTTTCTGCGTTCTCTTTCTCAAACGATTCAGCCTTCTCATACAAGTCAGGATGATTGTCCAGAAGACCAAGCCATTCGTTTCTTTGTTGGAAGAAGCAAAAATAACATCCAGAACGAGAACGCCATTTATAGTACTCAGGCAAACCCAGACCGCTTTCTTCTAATATCCTAATAACATCCTCTTTCTTGATACCATCTTCGATAAATGGATATCGCGGTATGATATTTTTCTTTGTCGAGATATATCCCTTTCTCTGCAATTCATCAGCTCGGATGCCGATATAGTTATAACATGTACTGCTTCCGATATACTCTTCAAAAGGTTTTATCTTAAGATACTCTGTGCACCAGCGAACTTGACTAGATGGCAAGAAGCCTCGCCGAGCTTTGAGCATATCTTCAAATGATTGCCGCGCCCTAAGTCTCTTGATCTCTCTGCCTAAAAAAACTTCCAATTTATCCAAATATTCGTATGTCTCAGGCAGCTCCTCGCCGGTGTCGCAGAAGACGTATTCCAAGCCAGGGACGCGGTCTTTCAGATAAATTGCCAGTGCAGTGCTATCTTTCCCGCCAGAAAGAGAAACAATGTGGCGAATGGCTTGTTCAGACTTCCCCCCCGCTTCCAGTTTAATGAGTCCTTGCGTATTCATAATCCTAGTATAGCATCTATGACTTCAAACGTTCGCGTAGTATGCACACAGCGGCGCGCAGCATTTCAGGCGGTTCATCGCTATGGCGCAAGACCGCTTCGAGCCGATTCGCCAGCGCTTCCGCGCGCGTTTGAAGCTCCGGCGAGAGCGCCGGAAAGGCCCATTCGTCGCGCTCGGCGCGCCAAGCCTCCGCTAGATGACGCGCGCGCGCCTCAAATTGCTCTACATCAGCGTCGCTCCATGCGCGCAACGGCCGATCCGCGATAAAGGCCAGAACGCTCTCGAGCGCGGAACGAGAGTCCGCTGCTTCGGCTGCGCGCTTAAGCAGCGGCAGCAGTTTCGGGTGCGAAACACGCGCAACCAGATGTTGCGCTTCCGCGCGGAATATTTGCCATCCTTCTTCACCTGTGGGTAGTCCGCATGCCAGCAGCCACGTATCGCGCGCGCGCGCAAGCAGGTCTGGCGTAGCCCTGCCCAGCGCCTCCAACGCCTGATTCAATCGCGCAAAGAACTCGTCGAACCGAGCAAGGTCAAGCGCCTCGGCCTCGAAAGGCGGCAGGCCAACCGCCTCGGGCAATTCAACGAAAAGAAAGCGCTCAGGGGAACGAGTCGTTTCGACCACACGGCGCACCTGCAAGGATACTTCGGGCAGATTACGGGTGCGCCAGGCGTGTTCGGGCAGAGATTTAAGCCGCCCGATCAGCGATCGCACGACCGGTATGACGTAAGGCGGGACGCCCAGCCCGCGCGCCATACGTTCCACGACAGCAGCGCGCATCCCGCTTAGCCGGCATCCGGCCAGCGCGAACAATTCTGGCCGGCGCAGCAGCACTTCCCAGTCAGCAATAGTTGGCTCGACCAGCAGGCTGCCCTCTTTATACAGTGTGATTTCCTGCTCATGCACCTTGTAGAAGGCGACAAGCAGAACCGGCGCTAGGCCGGCTGTGACGCCGTAAGGCGGGGCGCACAGCCGAGCATACAAATCGGTCAGCGGTCTTGGCTCTGGCTGGCTGCCGAAGACAAACTGCGCGATGGCCTCCCACGTTGGCTGCAGATTGAGCGGGTCTTCCTGCGGCGGTGGAACTATTTTCCATTCTTCTCCCTGCTGCCGGTGCAATCCTCCGCGTCGCAGAAGCGTCTCATACATGCTGCGCTCGGGCGGGAATTTTTGGATGCCCAACAGCGGCTGCTCGGCGCGTGTGAGAATCCCCTCAACCAGCGTTCGGCGCGCTGCCGCGCCTTGCGAAGTCAGCTCGCGCCGGTTGAGAAGCTCGTTGCGCAGGCGCGGGGAGACCGCATACAACGCGTCACAAATATCTGAGAGCAAGGCTGACAATCCGCGCCGAGTCTTTGAGGACACATCCTCACCCTGGTAGAACCACTGGCACGCTTGCAAAGCGGAGATTTGCTGCAAGTTGAGCGACTGATGCAATTCGGCGCGAACCGCCCGCTCGACGACAGCAACCCGTGCGCGCCACTCGCGCCGCGCGACCGGGTCATCGCGCAGAGCGGGCGTGTGCTCGCGCACCCAGTATAGGCTGCTCAACTCCTGGACCAGCTCTTTTAGGCGAATCGCGCGCTTTGCGACCCCCACTACCAGGTCAGACCGGCCACGCAGCTGCTCGCCCAGCGCCCACTGACTGAAATCAGAAATCTCGTGCGACGCGCCGGGCAAGCAGAATAGCACAACTCCGCTCGCGCCCGGTGAGGCAGTCAGAGGGACAGACAGCCGATTGTGGCTGTCCACATAGCGCACCTCAAAGAAGCGCTGGGCGCCGGTCAGGTAGCTGTGGCGCCCTGCCAGCAGCGGGCGGGGCGGCAAATAACGTTGTAGAGTTTCTGCCAGGCTCAACGTCTTGTCCACCGCCGCGCGCGCTGTTTCCATGCGCTCTTCCAAGTCGATGTCGCTTCCTTGCCAAACGGAATATGTTCGATTGAAGTGACGGTACACGATCATCGAACGACGCTGAAGCGCCGTCAGTGCGGCGCGTAGGTCGCCACGTGTGTAGTCCGGCGTCAAGGCGCTGAAGATCCTTGACTCTTCGGCTTGCATTTGCGTCGTCTCCCCCAGCCAGTTCAGCAAGCCGATTGTCTTCACAAGAGCCTGCTCGATTGGTTTCAGGTTGGGCGCGCTCTCTAGCCGCTCTAACGTCTCGGTGAGCACACGCATGCGATCAGCGCCATAGATGCGGTTGCGATAGTTGGCTGCCAGATAGTCGAACACATCAGGCAGGCGCAGCGTCTCGCCCAGACGATGAGCAGCCAGAAACGCTTGAAATCCAAATGGCTCCTGGGAGGAAAGATAGCTGAAGATCGAGCGTTCATTTTGCCCCAGTCGGCGAAAGATATGGGGCAGCGCCGCCAGGACGCTGGGGTGCAAGGGATAGGTTTTGCAACTAAGGCGCTCGAACTCGTCGGCGTCCATCGTCGCCGGGCGCCACGCCTTCAGATCAAAATTCAACTTAGGCAGGGCGCAGCGCGGCGGCATGAAGACATCAGCCAGCAGGCGCATTTGTTGAACAGCCGGCTCCTGAAAGGGGATGTCCTCGAATCTCCCCTGCACTTTTGTCCACTCCCGCTGGGTAGTCCGATCCAATGAAGCAGCGTATCCTTCAAACGACTGATGCAGAATCCCGATGAAGACAAGCGGATGTTCCCGGCTGCGCGCGGCGAGTTCCGCTAATTCCTGAAGCAGATAAACATCGCTATCCTGTGGATGAGCGGCCGCCTGTTCCAGCGCCTTGCCCATCTCATCAAAAATAATCAGCGCGCCGTTCACCCTCGGGCAAACACTGCTGACCGTTTCGGTAAAAGTTTTTATCCAGTCCAAGAAGGCGCGACTACCGGCCCGACCGGCCCGTTCCAGGCCCCTGCGCAAATAGGGGGGGAAATCTCCGGCTCGCAACGCCTGGTCGAATCCACGCACCAGGCATTTCTGTAGAGAGGCGCGCGCGCCGGTCACAGCCACGGTTCGCAACCCGCCTATGGCTTTTAGTACTTGGCGAAGTTGTTGCGCCAGGAACGGGTCAGTCTGGTTCACTGCTTGCCATGCGGTTTTGTGTCCTGAGCGTTGCGGGTCGAACAGATGACTTAAGAACAGCCCAAAGAAAGATTTCCCTGAGCCATACGGGCCGGTCAACGTCCAGGCCCGGGCATGGTTGGTCAGGCCCTCCGCAATGCGCTGCAGCGCTACAACAGCCTGCGCGGTCAGCGTATAGCCGTTCAGCAAATCGCCATCGGGCAAATCATCTTCTAGCCGTATGGCGCGCAAGCGCGCATAACGGATCTGGATAACATCGCTCAACAACGCTGCCTCAGCCATAGTAAGTCGTCAATAGTTGCCAGCCCAGGTCGCGCGATGTTGCGTGCAGATAAATCTGGCGTATTCCCGCAGTCTCCTGGACGCGCAAAGCGCCGCGAGTGAGCAATTCTAAATCTGCCAGATAATTCATTACGCTGTCCTCGTCCAGCTTGAAAATCTGTCCCGGGCTGCCCGGCGAATAAACACACTCGTCTACCAGCGCTGTGCGTTGTTGGGCTATCTTGTCTGATAGAAACTCCAGCAGGGCATACCCCAAAATAGGCGATGGCAGGGACGGTTTTGGCCCTACATCGAAGCGATATACGCTCTCGCCGGGGATCAGATAGATTAGATTCAACTCTTCCAGTGGGCAGCCTAGATTTTCTTCGCCGTCTTTTTTTTGAGCGCGAGCGGGGACGTATGTGCGAATGAAGACGTCGAACTCACGCTCGATCATGGATTCGGTTGTGTCCAGGCCGCGCTGGGCTAGCTGTGTTTTGAGAAATTCCACCAGGGTTGACTTATGGAACTCAACATCATAGTAGCGTGAGAAGGCTAAATACCACACTAACCCACGTTCCTGATTGCTGGCAAGCTTCCAGTGTAGCAGCCATAATGAACCTATGTCTTCCAGATACGGATCCCAGCCATCGTCGGCGAACAGCGCGCTCCCTATTCGCGATGGGCGCAGCGCGCGAGAACGGCCTGTATCAGGCTCAAACAAGCCCAACGTCAGCCCCCAGTAACGGATTGAAGCCGCCATGTTCTTGCCAACGCCGAGGACAACAAACGCATCTTTCTGACTAAAAATGTAGGAGTTCTCCACAACGGCGTCAAAGCCCTTTTTTAGCCACCCATGCCGAAAGGTGAATCTCTCGTGTCCGCCAAAAGACGGGCGGGCAAACAAAGCGGCACAGGATTCGCCTGTCTTTGTCAAACTCGTTAATCTTCTGGCTTGCATGTTCGTAGTTGTAGTCGCACAGCAGAGTGACGCCTAAACACTTGAGCAACAGGCAGCCGCCTCCTCACGCCGACCTACTGGGCTTGCAGGTACGCTTGCTTTCATCGGATCCAAAGGTGCTTTGGAGTTGTGCGCAACAGTCAGCGCGCAATTAGACGACAGAGGCGGCCAGCTCAAGCGCCTCGAGGAAGTTGCGCTTGCCGGCGCGCTCGATTAACACCAGTTTAGCCGAGTGCTTGACCAGGCGCGGCTGTCCGTGGCGGCTGGCGTAGGGATCCAGCCACAACGTGCGAATGCCGCGTTGGGCCAAGCGGCGATACAGCCACTCCGCGTCGCTGTCGCCTGCGGCGACGCATGTGTCAGCGCCGAGGGATGAGGCGATGCGCAGAATAATGCGCAAAGACCCTGAAATAGCTAAAGTCCGCACGAGGACACTGAAACATGTGCAGTGCGGCGCATCGCTTCTCTAGTTGCTCGACCTGAAATAGCTAAAGTC
>JBKBID010000099.1:0-7609 GCA_046299515.1 Thermoflexales bacterium
GCAAGCACCATTTGATGAGGTAGGGGTCGGCGAATTGAAGGACGACGCCGTCGGCGATGCGCCCGGCCGAACGCAGGGCGATCGGCCCGTAGCCGGCCACCCAGACCGGCGGCACGCCGCCGTCGGCCCAGCTCAGATACGTATCCACGCCGTCGTAGTCAATGTGTTCGCCGGCGGTGAGTTTGCGGAACTGATCCACGAACTCTTCGAGGTTGGCCATTGTCGTGGGCTTCTTGCCCAGCCGGCGGCGCGAGCTGTCGCCGCGCCCGATGCCCATCTCCATGCGGCCCTTGCTGATGCGTTGTAGCGTGGCGAAGTCGCTGGCGCACACGGTCACGTCGCGCACCACCGGGTTGGTGACCAGCGTGCCGATGTGCACTTTCTTGGTGTTCCACGCCCACAGGGCAAAGCGCGGGAAGACCGCCTGCCACAGCACGTGGCTGTCGAAGCTCCACACATAGCCGAAGCCGGCGGCTTCCGCCTGCATAGCGATCTTGACCTCGCGGCGGACGTCGAGGTCGCTTTTGAAGGTAATGCCGAAATCCATCTTAGCCATAGCGTCAGGTGTCACATTTCTGAGGATCAGGGGGAAGGCGTCGCAACGGCGGCCCTCATCCCCTGATCCACGTCTTCGGATGAACGGCTAGTTGCCGCCTTCCTTCAGCTCTACGGTGATCTTGGTGAAGCCTTCGCCCTTGATGTCACCCTCCAGCCCTTCCAGCGCTTTCTGGGCCAGGTCGGTGCGGTAAGCGCCGGCGTCGGGGTCTTGCTTTAGGATGCCGTAGGTCTTGGCGATCTCCACCGTTTGCTTGTAGAGCGCTTCGTCCATCTGGCCGATGCCTTTGGGCGAAGGCCAGATCAGCGCGTTGATCTCGTTGAGTTGCCAGCGCATGTGGCTCTCGCCCAGCGCGGTGCCGTTATTTAGCACGACTTCCACGCATTCGTCGAAGTTATCGCGGCAGAAGATCCAGCCCCTGAAGGTGGCGCGCAGGAACTTGACGGCGATGTCCTCGTTGCCCGGCTGCTTCAGCCACGACTCGCGCGCCATGATGCCATCCTGCAACATAGCAGTGCCCACCTCGTTGAAGTTGATCACGTTCAGGTCTTCGGGCTTGTAGAGTTCGCCGGTGGCCGGGTTCTTGGTCTCCAGCACCTGGGCGTACTCGTTGTAGATCATCGCCTGGGCCACGTCCACTTCGCCGTTGAGCAGTTGGCTCATGTCGAAGTTCTGCTTGATGATCTTCTCCTTCTCCGGGTCGAGGCCGGCCTTGCGCATCGCGGCGAACAACTCCGGCTCGTTGCCCAGCAACCACGAGCCGATGTTCTTGCCCTTGAAGTCCTCAACCTTGGTGATGTTCTTATCCTTGAAAGAGACCATCAGCGTGCCGCTGCGCTGGAAGATCTGGGCGATGTTGACCAGGTCGGCGCCGGCCTCGCGCGCGGCCAACATGCGGCCGGGCAACCAGGCCACGCCGAACTCGGCGCCGTCGGAGGCGACGACTTGCGCAGGCGCGATGTCCGGCCCGCCGGGGATGATGGTCACGTCCAAACCCTCGGCAGCGTAGAACCCCTTGTCCTTGGCGGCGTAGTAGCCGGCGAATTGGGACTGCGGCACCCACTGCAAGACGACGCGCACAGGCGTGAGCGCAGCGGGCGCAGCCGGGGCAGCGGGCACTTCGGTGGCGGCCGGCGCGGCAGGGGCAGCCGGCGCAGCGGGGGCAGCGCATGCCGCTAGGATGAGTGTAGCGAGCGTCGCGAATGAGAATGCTTTGATCGTTGGTTTCATGTTTCCTTTTCTCCTCTTGAAATTCATCACTTCTCTACTGAAGCGTGCCAGGGAATCGCGACCCTTTCAGCAGCAAGGATGATGAGGTAGAACGCGATGCCCAGTAACGCACTGATGATAATTGCCGCCCACGCATTGTCAAAACGAAACAACTGCGCTTCCTGAAGGATGTATACCCCCAGCGATTCGCGCGGGCCGCCGAAGTATTCGCCCACGATGGCGCCGATCAGCGCCAGCGTGCTGCAGACCTTCAGCGCGTTGAACAAGTAAGGCAGCGAGTTTGGGATGCGCACCTTCGTCAGCACCTCGAACGGCGCGGTGGCATACGAGCGCATCAGCTCGATCTTGGCCGGCTCGACCAGCGTTAAGCCGCGCACCATGTTGATCATCATCGGGAAGAAGGTGATGATCGCCACGATCATGATTTTGGACATCGGGTTGGTGCTGCCGAACCAGTTGTTCATGATCGGCGCGAAGGCGATGATCGGCACCGAGTTCAGCGCGATGGCGAACGGCATCAACCCTTCGCGCATGGTCGTCCAGCGCGCCGTGGCCAGCGCGACGAGGATGCCGGCGCCTGCGCCGAGCAGGAAGCCGATCACGGCGCTGCGAATGGTGTAGGCCGCGCTGCTCATGATGGTCGAGAACGTGCGGACGAACGCCTCCGCGATCACGCTCGGCGCCGGCAGCAGGAAGCGTTGCACATTCAGCAAGTCCACCAGCACCTCCCACAGCACGATCACGGCAAAGAAGACGATGAGGGGAGGCGCGTAGCGCTGGAATCGCGAAGCGCCGGCCATCATGTCTCCCTCATCTCCTCACCCTTGCGCAGCGCCTCGCGCACGAGCGTGACCAGCTCGAAGAAGCGCGGGTGTTCGCGCGTCTCGATGTTGCGCGGGTAGGGTAGGTCAATCGGAATGATGTCGCTGATGCGCCCCGGACGAGCGCTCATCACCACCACCCGGGTGGAGAGGAAGACCGCTTCTGGGATCGAGTGGGTGACGAACACCACCGTCGTCTGCGTTTCCTGCCAGATGCGCAGCAGTTCGGCGTTCATACGTTCGCGGGTGATCTCGTCCAGCGCGCCGAACGGCTCATCCATCAGCAGCAGCTCCGGCCGGAAGGCGAGCGCGCGGGCGATGGCCACGCGCTGCTGCATGCCGCCGGACAGTTGCCAGGGGTAGTGGCGCTCGAAGTTCTGTAGCTCGACCAGCTTGAGCATCGCCCGCCCGCGCTGCGTTCGCTCGGCTTTGGGCACCCCCATGATCTCCAACGGCAGCTCGACGTTTTTCAACACGGTGCGCCACTCGAACAACACCGGCGCCTGAAAGACCATCCCATATTCACGATTGATGCGCGCCTGGCGCGCCGGCTTGCCGTTGACCCGCAGTTCGCCGCTCGTGACTTCGATCAGGTCGCCGATCGCGCGCAGCAAGGTGGACTTGCCGCAGCCGGAGGGGCCGATGAGCGAGATGAATTCGCGCCGGCCGATCTCCAGGTTGATGTCTTTTAGCGCGACGGTGGTCGGTCGGCCGGCCGATCCGAAGGTCTTATTGACGTTCTTGAGTGAGACAACCGATTGCATAGCAGCAGTTATCCGTTACCGATGGGCGAGTTCGCCCACCCGGTGCTAAGCGCTGCGCGCGATGTTTCTCAACACGATGCGCTCAATGGCCGACACGGCTACGAACAACAAGATGCCGACGAAGGCGGCCATGAAGATCGCTGCCCACAGGCGCTCCGGGCCGGTGATGTAGTACTGATTGAAGTTCAAGATTGCGCCGCCCAGCCCTTGCTGGATGCCCGAGGGCAGCTCGGCGATGATCGCGCCCACCACGCTGGCCGTCGCGGCGATCTTGAGCGCGGTGAAGATCGCCGGCAGCGCCGATGGAAAGCGCAACTTCCACAACGTCTGCCAGGTCGAGGCGGCATACGACCCCATCAGTTCGACGGCGCGCGGGTCGGGCGAGCGCATGCCGCGCAGCGTGTTGATCGTAACCGGAAAGAAAGTGAGATACGCGGCGATGACCGGCACCGACCACCACGATCCGCGCAGCCAAATCACCACCATCGGGGCGATGGCCAAGATGGGCACGGTTTGCGAGGCGACGACGTAGGGCACCAGGCTGCGTTCGAGCAGCGGCGAATGCGCGAAGAGCGTGCCGAGCACGAAGCCCAGCGCTGCGCCGATGAAGAACCCCAGCAGCGCGCCGCGCAACGTGTAGAGCGCCGCCTCGACCAACACGCTGATCAGCGGCGGCCCGTTGCGACGCGAAGGCTGCGCGAACGCCGCGGCGATTTCCCACAAATGCGGCAGCGTGCGCTTATCGAGGTCGAAGATGAGCTTGATCAGCTCCCAAGCAATGGCAAGCGTTAGAATGATCAGGACGACGGCGAGGGCAGGTGCGACGCGGCGGGCCGGCCGTATAGGCGAAAGTGCGACATCCACTAGCCCTGAAGTCTAGCGAAAAGGCGCGCTGTGGTCAAATGCGGCGACAACCTGCCAACCTGGCAACCTGCCAACGTAGCGAGTTGTTGCTATACTGCGCAGCACCGGCACATTCGCCTGAGGCAGTCTGACCTGAAAGCTTAACGCGCAGAAGGAGTATTGCTTGACACAGGAGTCCTCGCAGCAGACTGGCTCTCAAGACGATGGAAGACGGAAGAAATCTTTTCGTAGGCCATGGATTTTCTTGCCCAAAACTGACTGCGGGATTGAGAAGGATGCGACAGAACCGGACCGCCAGATATCAAATTACCGCAAATCGGGTTTTTTTCAGCGCGCCGACGGACAGTCGTCACAGACGACCGAGGAGAACGCGGAGTAGGGACGGATGGCGGCAGTTTATCCGACCGCGAGCTGGTTCAACAAATCGTCCACCGCTGCTATGCCTTCCTCGAAGTTGATCTGACTCCACAGCGACTTGGCATCCGTGAGCAGTTCCAGGGCGATGTCGCTGTCGTGATCCAGCATGCTAAGCGCGTAGTAGAACTTGCACCGGGCGAGGCTGTATAAATCGTGGATGCCGGCGTATAGCCGAATGGCCTTGTCGAAGTGGGCGCGTTTGCCGCTGACGCGACCGAGGGATGCGTAGACGTTAGCCTGTCCAAGCGTGGATCCTGTCAAGGTGAAGAGCGTCAACGCTTGCTCATATAGCTTGATCGCTTGGGCTTCCTGCCCCAGCGCTACTTGCACATCTCCGATTGCGTGCAAAGTGTGCGCCTGCCCCAGTTGTGAGTTGGTTGCGACATATTGCTCCAGCGCTTGTTCGTACGACTGCAGCGCGGCGTCACTTTCTCCGCGCTGGGCATGGGCATCACCGATGGCCTTGAGCGTGTTGGCCTGACCCAGCCGGTCGCCGATCTCGTTGAACAACTCAAGCGCGCGTTGATACCATGCCAGCGCAGCCTCGCTCTCGTTATACTCGTCGTGCTCGAGGTAAGGCGCTGAGATGTCTCCGAGCGCCCTGAGCGTGTTGGCTTGGCCCAGCTTCGACTCCGCTACGGTGAACAGTTCGAGCGCACGCTGATATGCTTGCTGAGCCGCGTCTCGTCGGTCTTGGAAGGCGAGCACATCGCCGATGGCTTTGAGCACACCGGCCTGTCCCAGTGATGAGCCTGCGGCGGAGAACAGCCCCAACGCTTGATCGTACGCCCGCATGGCGGCGTCACTCTCCTTGCGGAAGGCCTGGATGTCGCCGATGGCCTTGAGCGTGTTGGCTTGGCCCAGCCGGTCGCCGATGGCCGTGAACAGGTCGAGGGCGCGCGCGTAGGAATCCAGCGCTGCGTCATACTGATCGCGCGAGGCGCTTAGATCCCCGATGGCTTTGAGCGAATTGGCCTGGCCCAACCGGTCGCCGGCGGCGATGAACAGGTCGAGCGCCTGCGCATAGTAGCGCAGCGCCGCATCGTGCTGGTCGCAGAATATCTGCACGTCGCCGATGGCCTTGAGCGTGTTGGCTTGGCCCAGCCGGTCGCCGATGGCCGTGAACAGGTCGAGCGCTTGCCGATAGGACTGCAACGCGGCGTCGTTCTTCTTGCGAAACGCCTGGGCGTCGCCGATGGCCTTGAGCGTGTTGGCTTGGCCCAGCCGGTCGCCGACGGCCGTGAAAAGGTCGAGCGCTTGCTGATAGGACTGCGACGCCGCGTCGTCCTCCTTGCGCAGCGCCTGGGCGTCGCCGATGGCCTTGAGCGTGTTGGCCTGCCCTAGGCGGTCGTCCAGCCCGATGAACAAGTCGAGCGCCTGTTGGTAAGATTTCAGCGCTTCGTCGCGCCGGTCGCAGAATGCCTGCACATCGCCGGCTGCCTGCAGCAGGCTGGCCAGATGACTCTGCTGTTGCGTTTGCTCCGCCAGACGGCAGGCCCGGTTGATCCACCGCAGGAGTTGCTGGGGATGGACATGGCGCCGGCGCCAGTAGAGCGCAAGGCAATCCGTGATCTTCACGGCCAGCTCCGCCGCCGGGAAGTTCGGCGAAAGCGCGCGTTCCTGGGCGAGCTGCACATTCGCCGCCTCGGCGTCAATCTGGATGAGCGCGGGAAGTAGATCCTGCTCGCTGTTGAGCGCCTGTTGGTAGCGGCCGCCGATTTCCAGGCCGAAGTGCGCTGCATGTCGTGTGATCAGCGCGTCGCGCTCGAACGGGAGGGTGTGCGCCCACTCCCTGAGCAGAGGATGTAGCTGCGCGTGCTTGCCGTCGAACTCGGCCAACGAGAGCATGGCCAGCGCCCGCAGCCTGTCGCGTGCGACAGGCTCGGTGACATCGCACATGCGCGCGATCCCCTGAACGGAAGCCCCTGAAGGCGCACAGAGGCTCAACGCATGGAAAGCCATCCGCAGTGGCTCGTCGAGCAACTCATACGAAAGGGCAAACGCCGCAGCCAGGCTGTCATCAGGCGTATTGCTCAGGGGGAGCCTGAGCGCGTCCATTAGGCTGGCGCTCTTGTCTATTTCTTGCAAGCTGTCGGCGCACGACTGCGCCGGCTGGGTAATGCGCATGCGCCGTGCAACGATGGCGATGGCGAGCGCCAGATTGCCGAGTCGCCTGACCAGCTTGAGCGCGTCGTCATATTGGTCGGCAACAGAGATGCCCTTGGCTTCCAGCAGTTTTAGCGCGTCGCCGTCGCTCAGCGTGTCCACGCGCAGGTCGTCCACGTCTATGATGATGCGGCTGGTGATAATGGTCTTCGCCGGCGTCGCAGGGCACATGGCGAGCACATGCTGGCGGTGATGGCGCACAACGCCTTCGGCGTTATCCAGGATCAACAAAGCGCGCTTGCCTGCTAATTGGCCGCGCGCGATTTCGGCCAAGCTGAGCGCGTCTTCGCCCAGTTCCTCGGCCGCTGCTACGCCCAGCGCGTTCAATAGTTCGCGCAGCGCCTCCACTAAGTTGTTGCCCCGCAAGTCTACCCAGTAGCAGCCATCGGGGAAGAAGTCGCCGAACCGATAAGCCGCCTCCAGCGCAAGCGCGCTCTTGCCAACCCCGGCTGCGCCGGTGAGACCGATGATGCTCATCCCATCGGCGCCTTTCAGGCGTTCTTCCAAGCGCGTCAGCAAATCTTCTCGTCCTACAAACTGCTTGCGCGGCGGCAGCGCGACCCGATTGATAGGAATAGCGGAGGGCGTCTTCCAAGCGGGAAATATGTTTTTGACCGCGATCTCGGTGTAGTCGCCGGCCACGTTGCGGATATGCGAACCGAGGATGTCTTCTGCGCTGAATTGAGATGCGCTTGTCTGCGCGGGACTCGGTGGCGCGGACGAGATAGGGCCGGTGCGCGCCTTTCTCTTGTACAGAGAAGACGCCCCGCCGAGCAAGGGGGCCACTAAAC
>JBKBID010000100.1:0-7475 GCA_046299515.1 Thermoflexales bacterium
CCCCACTCGGCGAGCTGATGGGCCAGTTGTTCGCGCGTGAGGTCGTAGAGCGAGAGCGGGATCGGCGTCTGCATCGTCTTCAGCTCGCTTTGACCTTGCCGACCACATCGGCGATCACGTCGTCGGGGTTGATCCCTTCGGCTTGGCCCTCGAAGTTGAGCAGGATGCGATGACGCAGCGCTGCCGGCGCGAGCGCTTTCAGGTCCTCGATGGCCACATTGAACCGGCCATTCAGCAGCGCCAGCACGCGCCCGCCGAGCAGCAGCGCCTGCGCGCCGCGCGGGCTGGCGCCGTAGCGCACATATTTCTTCACCATGTCGGTTGCGCCGTCGCCATCTGGATGTGTGGCCGACACCAATGCGGCAGCGTAGCGCGTCACGTGCGAAGCCGCGGGCACCTGCCGCGCAAACTGGCTCATCGCGATCAGCGTGTTGCCGTCCGTGACTTTCGTCGCGCGCGCGGACTTGTCGCCGGTGGTCTGTTCGACGATGGCGGCCAGCTCGTCCAGCTTGGGGAAGCTGACGTTGAGCTTGAACATGAAGCGGTCGAGCTGCGCCTCCGGCAGCGGATAGGTGCCTTCCATCTCAATCGGGTTCTGCGTGGCCAAGACGAAGAAGGGCTTGCTCGTGGCATAGGTGCGGCCCAGCACGCTGACCGTGCGCTCTTGCATGGCCTCCAGCAGCGCCGACTGGGTCTTGGGCGTAGCGCGGTTGATCTCGTCGGCCAGGATCAAGTTGGCGAAGATCGGGCCGGGTTGGAAGCGGAAGGCGCGCTTGCCCGTCTCTTGATCCTCCAGGATGTCGGTGCCGACGATGTCGGCCGGCATCAAGTCGGGCGTGAACTGGATGCGCACGAAGCGCAGGCTGAGCGTATCGGCGAAGGCGCGCACCAGGCTGGTCTTGCCCAGGCCGGGCACGCCCTCCAGCAGCACGTGGCTGCCGGCGATGATCGCGATCAACGTGTGCCGGATGATGTCTTGCTGGCCGATGATCACGCTAGAGACTTGCTTCTCGATCTGCTGCGCAACCTCGGTGAACTTCTCCGGCGTGATCTGAGAGGTATCCGCCATGCAGGCATTATAGAAGCCGACCCCAGCCGGCTCGTCTTGTCCCCCGCAGTTTTCGCTTCTACACTGCGCGGCATGGCGTCATGCAGTTTTTTAGCATTTGACATCGGCGCGGAAAGCGGCCGCGCCATCGTCGGCGCGTTCGACGGCGAACGGCTGCGGCTGACCGAGGCGCATCGCTTTCCCAACAGGCCGGTGCGCGTAAGCGCGCATTTGTATTGGAATGCGCTTGCGCTATGGGATGAGGTGCAGGCCGGCCTGCGCAAGGCTGCCGCGCAATGCGGCCCGCTCGACAGCGTGGGCGTGGACACGTGGGGCGTGGACTTCGCGCTGCTCGACGCTCACGATGAGCTGATCGGCAACCCGCGCCACTATCGCGACGCGCGCACCGATGGCATGGTGGAGGAGGCCTGCGCCCGCGTGGACCGCCGGCGCATCTTTGAATCCACCGGCATCCAGTTCATGCAGATCAACACGCTCTACCAGTTGCTGGCTATGGCGCGCGCCGGCGCGCCGGCGCTGGAATTTGCCCGCACCTTCCTGATGATGCCGGACCTGCTGCACTTCTGGCTGTCCGGCTACAAGGCCTGCGAGTTCAGCAACGCGACGACGACGCAGTGCTACGACCCGCGCGCCGGCGATTGGGCGCGCGATCTGCTGGCGGAGCTGGGCATCCCCACGCACTTCCTGCCGGCGGTGATCCAGCCGGGCGCCGACCTTGGCGCGTTGTCGCCGTCGCTCGTCCGTGCGCTCGACGCGGATGGCCTGCAGGGGACGCGCGTCGTTGCGCCGGCCACGCACGACACCGGCTCGGCGGTCGCCGCCGTGCCGGCGTCCGTCGAGCGCTACGCCTACATCAGCTCGGGCACCTGGTCGCTGCTGGGCGCCGTAGTACGTCAGCCGGTGATTACGCCGCAGGCGCTGGCGTTCAACTTCACCAACGAGGGTGGGGTGGGCGGCGCGTTTCGCTTGTTGAAGAACATCATGGGGATGTGGCTGGCGCAGGAGTGCCGGCGCAAGTGGGCGTCGCCGACGGGCGACCTGATCCCATACGGCGAGTTGTTTGCCATGGCCGAGCAGGCGCCGGCGCTCGGCGCGCTGGTGGACCCCGACGACGCGACCTTTCTACATCCCGACGACATGCCGGCGGCCATCGCTGAGTACTGCCGCCGCACCGGCCAGCCCGTCCCCGACGGGCGCGGCGCGATGGTGCGTTGCATCCTGGAAAGCCTGGCGCTCAAGTACCGCTACACGCTCAATCAGTTGCAGACGCTGCTCGGTTACTCGGTCGAGGTCATCCACGTCGTCGGCGGCGGCGCGCAGAACGCGCTGTTGTGCCAGTTCACCGCCGACGCATGTGGCGCGCCGGTGGTGGCCGGGCCGGTTGAGGCGACGGCGATCGGCAACTTGCTGGTGCAGATGGCGGCGCGCGGCGAGCTGGCTTCCATGGAAGACGCGCGCCAGGTTATCCGGCGTTCATTTCCGCTCGTCACCTATCTGCCGCAAGAAGCGGCGCGCTGGGATGATGCCTACGCGCGCTTCGAGGCGATGTTGCGCCGACCGTGATCAGTCCCGATACAGCCGTTCGGTTCTGATGTATATCTCGACGGGGTAGGGGACAAGGTAGCGCAGCGAGGCATTCTGCCGCACCATGCGGCGCAGCTCGGTGGATGAAATGTCCACCAGCGGCGCGTTGACCCAGCGCACGCGGCTGCTCACGCCGGGCACGTCATGCTCAATGGCGTTCAGGTCGGGGCGCGCGCCCGGTCGGCCGGCCACGGCCAACGTAGCCAGCTCAATCAGCCGATGCGGGTTGTGCCAGTGCGGTAAGTCCTTGAGCGAATCGGCGCCCATAATGAAGCACCAGTCGTGCTGCGGATGGCGCGCTTCCAGCAACTCCAGCGCCGCGCTGGAGTAGTGCGGCGCGGGGCGCTCGATGTCAATCAACGATAGCCGAAAGGCCGGGTGGTCGCCGATTGCTAGTTGCACCATGCGCGCGCGATGATGCGCGCTGCTGATCGAGTTGCCGGCCTTATGTGGCGGTTGACCGACCGGCATAAACCATACCTCATCGAGCTTAAGCTGGGTGAGCGCCTGGTCGGCAATGACCAGGTGGCCAATGTGCGGCGGATCGAACGTTCCGCCGAAGATGCCGATGTTCATAGTGCGTGGCGAGAGCGGATTCTAGGCGCTATGTAGCCTTTCGTCGAGCGCGCTGGCTCACTACAAAAGCAAGGGCATCGCGTTGTCATCCGTCATCGTTGCTCGCCCTTAAGCGGGCGACTAAGTAGAGATAAAACCGCGATAATAATCATTCTGCGGAGCGTCACATGGCAGAACAATCGTTCATGTACGACCTGGCCACCATCACGGTCAAGGCGGGACGGGGCGGCGATGGCATGATGAGCTTCCGGCGCGAGGCGCGCGTGCCGCGCGGTGGGCCGGACGGCGGCAATGGCGGTCGCGGCGGCGATGTCATCCTCGTTGTCAACCCGCGCCTGAACACCTTGATGCGCTTTCAGCACCAACGTCGGTTTGAGGCCGAAGATGGCCGCAACGGCGGCAGCCAGAACAAGACAGGGCGCAGCGGCCGACCGAAATATGTCGAAGTGCCGCCCGGCACCGTCGTGCGCGATGCCGAGACCGGCCGGTTGTTGGGCGACTTAACCCGGCCCGGCCAGCAGCTCATCGTAGCGAGGGGCGGCCGTGGTGGGCGCGGTAACGCGATGTTTGCTACGCCCACTAACCAAGCGCCGCAGATCGCCGAGAACGGCGAGCCGGGCGAGCGCCGCACGCTCAGATTGGAGCTTAAGCTGATCGCCGACATCGGCATCATCGGCCTGCCGAATGCCGGCAAGAGCACCCTGCTCTCCGCGCTCACCGCTGCCAAGCCGAAGATCGCCGACTACCCATTCACCACGCTGCGCCCCAACCTAGGCGTTGCTTATCTGGACGATGAGCGGACGGTCGTGCTGGCCGACATCCCCGGCTTGATCGAGGGCGCGAGCGAGGGCGCCGGCCTGGGCCACGATTTCCTCCGTCACATCGAGCGCACGCGCGTGCTCATCCACCTGCTCGATGGCCTGAGCGATGATCCGCTGGCGGATTATGAAACGGTCAATCGCGAGATGGCCGCCTTTGGCCACGGCTTGGCCGACAAGCCCCAGGTGGTGGCGATGACCAAGATGGACCTGCCGGATGCGCGCGCGGCGTTCGAGCTGTTCGTCGGCGAGGGCAGGATCGCCGATGCCCGATGCGCGCCGCCAGATGAACCGGATGCGCTTCTCTCTGCGCCCGGCCGTCCGCTCAGCGTGCTGCCGATCTCTGCTGCGACCGGCGAGAATGTGCGTGAGCTGCTCAGCCGCGCCGCGCGCGTGCTCGATGCGCTGCCGCCGCTCCCGGCCGTTGAGCCGGAGCCGGACGCATTGCCGGAGCCGGAGACATCCTTTGAAGTCGTCCGCGAAGGCAACGGCTTTCGCGTGATCTCGCCGCTGCTCGAGCGCCGCGTGCAGATCACGCGCTGGGACCTGGATGACGCGGTGCTTCAGTTCCAACGCTTTCTGGAGCGCAGCGGCATTGGCCCTGAACTTGAACGGCTCGGCATCCAGCCCGGCGACGTGGTGTACATCGGCGATTATGAGCTGGAGTGGGGTGAGGGGTGAGGCGGCGAATGGTGAATGGTGAATGGTGAATGGCGTATCAGGTGTTCGGCGGCGCGGCGCCGTCGCCGTTCGATTGCTGGCTGCTGTTGCGCAGCATCCCGACCCTGCCGTATCGGGTGCGCGCGCAGTCGGAGGGCGCGATGCGCATCGCGGCATTCCTGGCCGCGCATTCGCGGGTGGCGTGTGTGCATTATCCTGGCTTGCCCGCGCATCCCGGCCACGCGATTGCAGGCCGACAGATGCGGGGCGCCTTCGGCAGCATGTTGTCGTTCCAGGTGAACGGCGGCGAAGCCGAGGCGATGGCCGTTGCCGCGCGCGTGCGGCTGATCGCGCGCGCCACCAGCTTGGGCGGGGTGGAGAGCCTGATCGAGCATCGCGCATCGGTTGAGGGGCCGAATACGCCGACGCCGCGCAACCTGCTGCGCCTCTCGGTCGGGCTGGAGCATCCCGACGACCTGATCGCCGATCTGGCCCAGGCGATGGCGTGACGTTTGCGCGCCGCGCAAACGCGCATAGCTCAGCGCTCAGAAGCGCTCTCGCGTTTAGCCGCGCGAGGCGTCAACCCTCACACCGGTTTCAGCCGCCCGTTCTCGAGCATCGCGTTGCTCAGGATGCGCTTCTCGAAGTGCTGCTCCGGGTGGATCGAGGTCACATGCACCATCACGTAGTGGCGCAGCAGCGTGGCGTTAATCTTTTTTACCAGCGTCTCCTCGACTTGGAAGATGCCGGCCGAGTTGCTCATCCGCACCTCGATCTCCACCGGCATTCGACTGCCGTTGGACGGCCGGATGTTCACCTCTTCGATGGCCAGGGCAGACACGGCGTGGATGTCCAGCTTGCCCAGGTCGAACGGCATGCGCGCCCGCCCCTTGGTCATGTCGCAGCCGTCGGCCACGGCGACTACGCCGCCTTCCATGAACAGCGGCGGGGGGTTCATATCGTGGCATTGGATGGCCGACAGGATGAAATCGCTGATCAGCGCCTGTTGTTCGGCGTCGTCATATAACTCGGCCAGCATATCGGCCAGGATCGGCTGGGCGAGGATGACGCTCATCAACTCGTGCCCGAGGCGGTGGGTGGCGTTGCCGATGTCGTGCAGCATCACGCCGGCAAGCGCGACCAAGCAGGCGTCATCCACGTCGCCGGCGCCGGACTTCACCACGTCCATCGGCACGTCGGCCTCGATGAGCAGTTGCATGATCTGCAAGGCATACGATGCGGTGACGCGGGCGTGGATCGGGCCGTGGTCGTTGTAATTCAGCTTGCCCACGGTGGTGTAGTTCGACAGATTCCAGTGGGCATCTACGCGCGGGTCGGCGATGAGCATCTCGTACATTCTCGCCGTGCGTGGGTAGGGCGCGGCGAGCGCGCGGATGGCGGTGTCAGCGCGCATGGCCAGCTCGCCGTAGTCGTCCGGCAGCGGCGTGTTCAGCTTGGCGCCATCGCGCGAAGGGGGATGAGGCAGGATGATGCGAGACATCACTGGAGGCGGCGTGTTGGCGCGTGATCGCCTTAAGCCTGGCTCACGCCTTCTTCAAATACTCCTTCAGCTCTTTGCGCGCTTCTTCCATCTTCTGTATTAGCGCTTCGTCGCTCTGCTTGAAGCTCTGCACGGTGCGGCGCGCGCACTGCGTGCAACCCAGGCTGGCGCGGTAGCTGTCCAGGTCGCAGGTCAAGCAATTGCCTAGTTTGATCATCATGAGTGAGAAGGCCAGCACATCCTCGCTGGTCTCCGGCGACTTGCTCAGTTTGTCAATCAGCTTGCGCCAGGCGACTCCGGGGCGCGCGTCGCGGATCTCCGGGATCGAGCGGGCTGGGAAGAGGATTTCGCTGTCGGGATACATAGCGGTTTTTGGGTCGGGTCTGCTGATGAGCGTGTGCTTGAATCATAGCACCTCACTGCAGGGTTGTTGGGTTGTCGGGCGCGTCCGAAAGCGCATCTCACCTAGGTCGTACCATCTGCTGCGTCGGTCGGTAGGTTCTCTATAATCCCCGCGCATGACCCTTCGCCTTTACCGCACCGATGCGTACCTCACCTCGTTCACAGCGCGGGTTGTGGCGCGCGTGACGCACAACGGCGCGCCGGCGCTCATCCTCGATCAGACGGCGTTCTATCCCGAAGCCGGCGGCCAGCCTCATGACGTGGGTGTGATCGCCCATGGGCGCGTCACCAACGTGATCGAGGATGCCGACGGGGAGATCGTGCACATCCTCGAAGGCGACGCTGTTGACTCCCTACGACCTGGCGACGAGGTGCAGTGTTGTGTGGACTGGGAGCGTCGCTTCGACCACATGCAGCAGCACAGCGGGCAACATGTGTTATCCCAGGCGTTCATCCGCGCCGTCGGCCTAGACACGGTCGCCATTCACATTGGCCGCAGCGACTGCACGATTGACCTGCCGGCGGCGACGCTGCCGCCCGATGCGCTCGAACGCGCCGAGCGCGAAGCGAATGCCGTCGTCATGGAAGACCGGCCGATCCTGGCCTACGAGGTGAGCGACGCCGACCTGCCGTCAATCCCGCTGCGCCGCCCGCCCAAGGTCAGTGGCGCGGTGCGCATTGTCGAGGTGAAGGACTACGACTGGTCGGCGTGCGGCGGCACGCACGTGCGCAGCACGGCGCAGATCGGCCTGGTCAAAATCATCAAAGCCGAGAAGCGCGGGGCGGAGACGCGGATCACCTTTCGCTGCGGCGGTCGGGCGCTCGACGATTACGCGCGCCTGAGCGCCGCAACGGGCCGCCTGAT
>JBKBID010000101.1:0-7331 GCA_046299515.1 Thermoflexales bacterium
GCGGCTGCGCGTGCCGCTCACCGTGCAGCGCTGGCTCTACTCGATCATCCTGAAGCTGCTGGTCGGCCTGCCGCAGGATTACGGCCTGCCCAAGCCCGACCACAAGTTCTTCGAGACGCACCCCATCGTCAACCAGTTGATCCTCTACTACGTCGGACAGGGCGACATCAAGGTCAAGCCGGATGTCGCCGAGCTGCGCGGCGATCGCGTCCTGTTCAAAGACGGCAGCGAAGAACTCATTGACGTGATCATCTACGCCACCGGCTTCAAGATCACCTTCCCCTTTATCGAGAAGCGCTACTTGAACTGGCAAGGCAACAAGCCGCTGCTGTACTGGCACATCTTCCATCCACGCTACGACAACCTGTTCGTCATCGGCCTGATCCAGCCGGACAGCGGACAATGGGGCCTGGTGGACTATCAGGCGCAGGCCGTCGCCAAGTTCATCTGCGCGCAACGCAACAACCCGGCCAAGGCCGAGATGATGCGCCGGATAAAGGCCACCGCCGAGCAGCCGCGCAATCGCGGCATCCAATACAAGGACTCCACGCGGCACTACGTCGAGGTGGAGCACTTCGGCTACCGTGAACACCTGAAGAAGCTGATCAAAAAGATGGCGTGAGCCGAGCAATCCCATGACTGCGCCTGTTGCGGAGATCTTCCAAACGATGGCCTACGGCCCGGCGCCGGAGAGCGCCAAGCCGGCGCTTGTCTGGCTGAACGCGCATGAGCGCGCGTTCGGCCAGTTCATCGCCGGCCGCTGGACGCAGCCCGACCCCGACCGCCTGTTCGACAGCGTGAACCCTGCCACCGGCCAGCCCTTGGCCCGCATCACCCAGGCGACCCAGGACGAAGTGGACGCCGCCGTCGCTGCGGCGCGCGAGGCGTTCAAGTCGTGGTCGCAAACGCCCGGCCACATACGCGCGCGCTATCTCTACGCCATGGCGCGTCACATCCAGAAACATGCGCGGCTGTTCGCCGTGCTCGAATCGCTGGACAACGGCAAGCCCATCCGCGAGACGCGCGACCTCGACATCCCGTTGGCCGCGCGGCACTTCTACCATCACGCCGGCTGGGCGCAGTTGATGGAGACTGAGCTGGCCGACTACGCCCCCCTGGGCGTGATCGGTCAGATCATCCCCTGGAACTTCCCGCTGCTGATGCTGGCCTGGAAGATCGCGCCGGCGCTGGCGATGGGCAACACCGTGGTGCTCAAGCCCGCCGAGTGGACGCCGCTCACGGCGCTGCGCTTCGCGGAGGTCTGCGAGGCCATTCGCCTGCCGCCTGGCGTGGTCAACATCGTCACCGGCGACGGCCAGGTGGGCCAGATGATCGTCAACCACGCCGGCGTGGATAAGATCGCCTTCACCGGCTCCACCGAGGTGGGCAGGCAGATTCGCATCGCGACCGCCGGCAGCGGCAAGCGGCTCTCGCTCGAGCTGGGCGGCAAGTCCCCCTTCATCGTGTTCGACGACGCCGACCTGGATAGCGCAGTCGAAGGCGTGGTGGACGCGATCTGGTTCAACCAGGGTCAGGTGTGCTGCGCCGGCTCCCGCCTCCTGGCGCAAGAAGGCATCGCGCCGCGCTTCTACGCCAAGCTGCGCGCGCGGATGGAGAAATTGCGCATCGGCGACCCGCTCGACAAGGCGATAGACCTCGGCGCGATCGCCGCGCCGCCGCAGTTGCAAAAGATCGCCCGGCTGGTCGAACAGGGCGTAGCCGAAGGCGCGACGATGTGGCAGCCGAGCTGGGCCTGCCCAACCGAAGGCTACTTCTACCCACCCACCCTATTCACCGACGTCTCGCCCGCAGCGACGATCGCGCAGGTGGAGATCTTCGGCCCGGTGCTGGTAGCGATGACCTTTCGCACGCCGGCAGAGGCCGTGGCGCTGGCCAACAACACGCGTTATGGCCTGGCCGCCAGCGTGTGGAGCGAAGACATCAACCTGGCGCTCGACGTGGCCGGCAAGCTCAAGGCCGGTGTGGTGTGGATCAACTGCACCAACCTGTTCGACGCCGCATCCGGCTTCGGCGGCTATCGCGAAAGCGGCTTCGGGCGCGAGGGCGGCAGAGAAGGGCTGTTCGAGTACGTCAAACTCAAACCCGCGCAGGGGGGAGCGCAATCGAAGCGCAGCGCGCCGCGCGAGGAAGACGGCGCTGCCGCGAAACCTTCAGCGCACAGCGCTCCCGATGATGGCATTGATCGCACGCCCAAGCTCTACATCGGCGGCAAACAGGCGCGGCCCGATTCCGGCTACAGCCGCGCAATCTACGGCGCCGACGGCGCTGTGATCGGCGAAGTCGGCGCAGGCAACCGCAAAGACATCCGCAACGCCGTCGAGGCCGCACGCGCCGCTGCGGCCTGGGGCGATCAGACGGCGCACAACCGCGCCCAGATTCTGTATTACATCGCCGAGAACCTGAGCGCGCGCCGGGCGGAGTTCGCCGCGCGCCTGGCGCAGCAAACCGGCTGCGATTCAGCCGCCGCCGACGCAGAGGTAGCCGCCGCGCTCGACCGGTGGTTCACCTTCGCCGCCTGGGCCGACAAATACGACGGCGCCGTGCATCGCACGCCGTTCCGCGGCCTAACGCTAAGCGTCAACGAGCCGGTGGGCGTCATCGGCGTCGCCTGCCCGGATGAGGCGCCGCTGTTGGCGCCGGTCACGCTGATGGCGGCGGCGATCGGCGCAGGCAACACGATCGTGCTGATCCCCTCAGAACGACACCCGCTGTCGGCGACCGATTTGTATCAGGTGCTTGACACCAGCGACCTGCCGGCCGGCGTCGTCAACATCGTCACCGGCGCGCGCGATGAGCTGGCTCAGGTGCTGGCCGAACACGCCGACGTGGATGCCCTGTGGTATTTCGGGGGCGCGGCGGGCAGCGCGATGGTCGAGCGCGCCTCGGCGAACAACCTGAAGCGCACCTGGGTGAACTACGGGCAACCGCGCGACTGGTTCACGCTCACCGCCGCGCAGCAGGCCGAGATGCTGCGCCAAGCGACGCAGGTGAAGAACATCTGGGCGCCTTACGGCGCATAAGCGCGAGGGAAAACACGCGCCTGCGGCATAAGGCGCAGTGAGATGCGCCGCAAGCGGGCCGTTGATGCAGCGCTAACTCGGCGCTAACGCGCGGTTGCTACCTTCGCCTCCGGCGAGGTGAAGTATGACGAACCGGCTCATTCGACATCTCATCGGCCTGACTGCTGCAGCCGCGTTGGCGGCAGGCTGCGCAACGCCGCCGCGCGTCATCGTGGTCACGGCGACGCCCCGGCCAATGCCCGAGGCGACGCCGGCGCCGCTGCCGTCGCTCGCCGATCCGGGCGCAATTGAGCTGCTGGCCGAACGATTGTTCGTGGAACTCTACGAGCGCGCCAGCCCCTCGGTCGTGCACATCACCAGCCGCGCGCAGGTGTTCGACTTCTTCCGTGGCGTGGTGCCGAACGAAGGCGCCGGCTCCGGCTTCTTCTTCGACGACCTCGGCCACATCGTCACCAACTACCACGTGGTGGAAGGCGCCGACGAGATCGAGGTAGTGCTGGCCGACGGCACGCGCGCCGGCGCCCGCGTGATCGGCGCCGACGCATACTCCGATCTCGCCGTGCTGCGCGCGGACGGCCTCTCGCCGGAGCAGATCAAGCCGCTGCCGATGGGCACAACGAAGAACTTGAAAGTGGGTATGCGCGTGTTGGCCATCGGCAACCCCTTCGGCCTGGACCGCACGCTGACCACCGGCGTCATCAGCGCGCTGGGCCGCGCCATCGAGCGCGAAGATCAGGCGGCGCTGGGCGAAGTGATCCAGACCGACGCGGCGATCAACCCAGGCAACTCCGGCGGCCCGCTGCTCAACCTGCGCGGCGAAGTGATCGGCGTGAACACGGCGATCCGCAGCCCCAGCGGCGGGTCGGTCGGCATCGGCTTCGCCGTCCCCGCCGACACAGTGACGCGCGTCGTCCCGGAGCTGATCGCCAAGGGCCGCTACGACCACCCGTGGCTTGGGCTGACGGCCTACGAGATCACGCCGGACATGGCGCGCGCGTTGCAGTTGCCGGTGGATCGCGGCCTGTTGATCGCGCAGCTACAGCCCGGCGGGGCGGCCGACCGCGCCGGCGTGCGCGGCGCAACGCAGCAACTGCGCGTGCGCGGCGGCTACCTACTGATCGGCGGCGACATCCTCACCGCCGTGGACGGCCGCCCGATCGCCACGCGCGATCAATTGACCATCTACTTGGAGAACAACAAGCGCGCAGGCGAAACGGTGACCCTCTCGCTCATCCGCGACAATCGGCCGCTCACGCTGACGGCGACGTTAGCCGCTCGACCATAAGCCCACTTGGGCTACGCGGAAATCAGGTGGGTGGGCGAAGGCGCTGCCTTCGCCCACCCTTTTTGCCTATGAGCCGAGCGCAGCCATGCGCAAAGCAACCCCTCTGCGCAGGATGTGGACGTTCTGTGGACGCTTGGCTTGTAGCGTAGGGAGGTGTTTTCATGAATTTCGCTTCAAGAGGTGAATTATGAAAAAGACAACCTACGCTCTATCGTGTGCGCTATGGGCCGCGCTCCTACTATCGGCCTGCGGCGGCGCGGACAACGCGCCTGCTCAGGACGCCGGGGCTGTTTCTGTCGCAACGCCAACCGTCGCGGGCGACTCCGGCAGCGCCGTTGCCGTCACAGCCCCGACATCGGCTCCCCGCCCGGCCGCAGGGGACGAGCGGATTGACCCGCTCTCCCTCACGCCGACGACCACTGCCGAGGTCGCCCCCACGCCGGCGCCGGGCTCCGGCGGGCTGATTGACATGGAGGTGGCCATCGAAGCGCCGCCGGAGATGGCCGGCGTGACGAAACTGTCGAGCCTCA
Source organism: Thermoflexales bacterium (assembly GCA_046299515.1). Taxonomy (GTDB): domain Bacteria; phylum Chloroflexota; class Anaerolineae; order J036; family Brachytrichaceae; genus JAAFGM01. The sequence continues at coordinate 4,857 of JBKBID010000101.1, forward strand.
ACATCATCCCGCCCTTCGCCGGATTCGCAATATGCTCGTTTAGGACTACGGCGACGCCTTTCATGCTCATGTTTGCCGTGCCGCCCGGCCAGAATCCGCCTACGCCGGTCGCCACCTTTCAGTTCGTGGCCAGCGCCGCCGTCACGCCAAATCAGCCGACGCCGGCTAACTTCGAGGTCGGCCTGTTCAAGTCGGCGTCGGAAGACCCACAGATGTTCGCCGGGGACGGCGTCATCATCGTCGCCAGCGATGGCAAATCGGGCACATTCGAGACGCGGCGGATGAAAGGGCGCTGGAGCTGCACCTTCGCCGAGTAGGAAGCGCGTCATTTCCTGGCGCGAGCATGAATCCAAACCATAAACAAATAAGGACATAAAATGAACAGACTCAAGACGATGCGAGGCATGATGGCAGCCGGCCTGGGCGTATGCCTGACGCTGGCCGCGACGCTGGGCGACAGCCGCGCCCAGATCGAGCCGTTGAGCGTTGCGGCGGCGCAGGCCAACATGGGCACGGGCTTCACCTACCAGGGCCGGCTCACCAGCAGCGGCGCGCCGGTCAACGGGACGTGCGACTTCCAGTTCGACCTGTGGGACGCGCTCAGCGGCGGAACGCAGATCGGGACGACGCTTACAAAGTCCGGTGTTTCTGTCACCGCCGGCTACTTCACCATCCCCAACCTGGATTTCGGCGCCAATGCATTCAACGGGCAGGCGCGCTGGCTGGCGATCAGTGTGCGCTGCCCGGCAGGCAGCGGGAGCTACACCGCGCTTAGCCCGCGCCAGGCGTTGACCCCTGCGCCGCACGCGCTGGCCCTGCCCGGCTTGTGGACGCAGCAGAATGCCGTCAGCCCCAACTTGATCGGCGGCCACCACGCCAACACCGTGACAAACGGCGCGGTCGGCGCGACGATCGGCGGCGGCGGCATCGGCGGATACAACCAGCGCGTGACCGACGACTATGGCACGGTGGGCGGCGGTTCCAACAACCAGGCCGGCGATGCGGCCGGCACAACCAACGACAGACCTTACGCCACCGTAGCCGGCGGCGGGGGCAACGTCGCCGGCGGCTATGCGGCCACTGTAGGCGGAGGGTTGTTCAACACTGCCGCCGGCATGACGGCCACCGTCAGCGGCGGCGCGCAGAACACCGCAAACGGCTCGGCAGCCACTGTCGGCGGCGGACGCAACAACACCGCCGGCGGGTTTCACGCCACTATCGGCGGCGGGTTGTCCAATGCCACTAATGCTAACGAAGCCGCCATCGCCGGCGGCTGGAATAACTCGGTGAGCGGCGCAACCGGTTTCATCGGCGGCGGCGGCGGCAACACGGTCAGCGGCCCATACGCCACCCTCGCCGGCGGGCGCCTTAATGTTGCCGGCGGCGCCGGCGCGTTCGTCGGCGGCGGCGGCTACGACGGCACTCTCACCGGCGGCAACCGCGCGCTCGGCGATGCCACGACGATCGGCGGCGGAATTAGCAACACCGCCAGCGCCGACTGGTCCACCATCGGCGGCGGCTACAGCAACACCGTCAGTGCTGATGTTGCATTTGTCGGCGGCGGCACTCTGAACACCGCCAGCGGCGACTTGGCCACCATCGGCGGCGGCTACAGCAACACCGTCAGTGCTGGTGCTGCATTTGTCGGCGGCGGCACTCTGAACACCGCCAGTGGCATGTGGGCTACTATCAGCGGCGGCTACAGCAACACCGCCAGCGGCTTTCGGGCAACCATCCCCGGCGGATACGGCGCAGTAGCCGATCGCTACGGCCAGATGGCGTACGCCTCCGGTTACTTCAGCAGTACCGGCGACGCGCAAACGTCCGTCTACATCTTGCGAGGCGTGACGGATGGTTCTTCATCAGCCTCCGAATTATTCCTGGATGGCTCCGGCGCTCGGTTGACGCTGCCGGGCCGCACGATTTACTTCGAGGCGATGATCGTCGGGCGCGATGCGAGCGGCAACTCCGCCGGCTACCGCATCAGCGGGGTTGTGGAGGACTTCGGCGGCACGACCGCCTACGTCGGCGCTGCATCGGTGGATCTCGTCGGAGAAGATGACTCTAACTGGGATGTAGCCGTTACACCCGACAGCATCGACGCCTCGTTGCGCATCACAGCGCTTAGCCCAGGCAGCTCCGCGCGCTGGATAGCCGTGGTGCGGACGGTGGAACTCAAGAACCCATAAGTGAAGAGGAAGCATCCATGAAACGCATCATCGCTTTTCTCGCCGTGTTGTTGCTGAGCGCCGGCGCGGCAGTCGCCCAGACCGGCGGCGGCTACAACCTGACGTGGAACACGGTGGACGGCGGCGGCGCGACGTTCAGCGCGGGCGGGGCGTACAGCCTGGGCGGCACGGCCGGCCAGCCCGACGCGCAGCCCCCGACGACCGGCGGCGCGTATGCCCTGCAGGGCGGCTTCTGGTCGCCGCCGGGGTATGTGATATACACGCCGATCGCGCGCATGCCCTAGCG
>JBKBID010000102.1:0-7022 GCA_046299515.1 Thermoflexales bacterium
ATCGCCGCAGACGCTCTCCAACGGCGGCCAGTTGCGCATCACCATCGAGCGCTGGTACACGCCGAACGACCGCGCCATCCACGGCGTGGGCATCACCCCTGATTACATCGTAAGTAACCCGCCGGAGGACGCGCGCGACGGCAAAGACCCGCAACTCGAAGCGGCCATCGAGTTCCTCACCTCGGGGAAGACGCCGGCGCCGACGCCCATCCCAACCGTCGCCCCGACGCCGCTGCCATGAGCTTCGCTCCCGGGCAGGAACAGGCCACGCGCATCGCCGACGAATCGGACGGTGCGCGCGCTTTCGATGCGCGCGCGCTGTTTGCCTACCTGCCCAAGGCGACATGGCTGGCGCCGGTCGCCGTGCTCGGCGGCGCGGTATCCTCCGGGGCCGCCCTCGCGCGCCCCGGCTGGATGTTGACGCTGGCGATGGCCATGTTGCTGAGCCTGGCCTGGGTGGGCGTGTGGGGGACGATTGCCGGCGTGAACTGGTCCGCCCCCCTGTCGCTGTGGCGACGCTGGACGCAAGGCGCGCCGCTCAGAACGCTCCCCTACACCAAGCCGGATTCCGACGCGGCATACGTATCGCTCCGCATCGGCCAGCTTGTGAATTGGCTGGAACGCGAACTGTTGCCGCGCTACGGCGCGGCCCTGCTTTTCGGGGCGACCGGGCTGGCCATCACGATCGTGCTGGCGGCGGCGCTGGGGCCGGCGGCGACGCTGCTGGCCATCGGCGCGATCTGCCTCGCCCAGGTCGCCGTCGTCGCCTGTCGCGGAGACGGCGCTCCAAGCGCCATCCTGGAAGGCGCAACTGTGGTCGGGCTTCCGATGCTGCTGGGCGCTGCGACCTTTGCGCCGGTCGCGCCGGACGTGTGGCTGGTCAGCGTCGCCGTGGCCGTGGCGTTCGCCGGCATTCGCGCGGGAGCGCCGCGCACGCGCAACACAGGCTATGCGTTGGCTGTGCTGGCAGCCGCGCTCACGCGCCAACCCATCAGCGCGTTTGTCTTGGCAACCCTCTGGGCGCCGTCGTTGATCCTGGGCTTGTCACGCCACAACTACGGCTGGCTGGCGGTCGTCCTGTTGGCGTTTGCCGTCGCGCGGGCGGCCGTCGGTTAGTCGCCGGCAGCGGATCGCCGGCTTGCGTCGGTTGCGTCTGCCGTCGCCAGAAACGCCCCCTGCCCCTTTCTTTCGCGCGGCGCTTATAATCTCCGGCAACCTCCATCGCGGTGGAGGGTGAGCACTCGAATCATCGCGCCAACGCGCGATTTATCAAAAGGAGCGTAAAGGCATGCCACACCTCGGACCGTTCGAGATCATCATCATCCTGGTCATCGTCATCCTGCTGTTCGGCGTCGGCCGCATCGGCAAGATCGGCGGTGAGCTGGGCAAGAGCATTCGCGAATTCCGCAAGGGCCTGGAAGGCGACGAGCCGAAGAAGCCGGGCGAGACGAAGGCCGAAGGCAGCGAGACGAAGGCCTCTTGAACTGAGCAGCGAGAGGCGGGGATTCGCGCTCAACCTCCGGTTCTCTCATCGTTTCGGATGGCCAGGTCTCCCTTTTCCGCGCTCTCGTCGCTTGGGCCGTTCGGCGCGGTCCTGGGCGTGCTGCGCGAGGTAGATGTGCGTCCGGCGCGCATTGCGGCGGAGACGCCCTTTCTGATCGCGTTCGTCAGCCGCGACGCGCAGTTTGCCGAACATCTGGCTGCCTTGATGTATCGCGGCGACCGGCCGGCCGACACGCCGCCTTATCGCGCGGCGATCGGCGCGCCGATCACCGATGCTGCGCCGATCTCGCGCGCGAACGTCGTGGTCATCGTCACGCGCGACGACCCGCAGCTTCGCGACGAAGCGCTGCGGCTGAAGCGCGCGCTGGAAGCGTCGAACGCACCCGTGCTCATGTGCTTTGCACAAGAGCGCGGCGCGCCCCCGCCGGCGCAGAGCGCCGCCATCGGCCATGCCGTCACATTGCCGCTCGACGGCGGCGCGCTCGATGAGCAGGCGGCGATTGAGCGCCTGACGGCAGCGATCCGCCAGCTCAAAGCGATTGACGACCTGGCGCTGGCGCGCCACCTGCCCGCCTTTCGCGCGCCGGTAGTCCGCGCGCTGATCGAAGACGTCGCCACGGCCAACGCCACGTATAGCCTAGGCTCCGGCCTGTTGCAGATCAACCCCGCCACCGGCCTGCCGATCGCCGTCGCCGACACCGTCATCCTGACGAAGAACCAGGCCATCATGGCTTACAAGATCGCGCTGGCGATGGGGCTGTCCCCGGATTTCAAACACGTCATGCCGCAGATCGCCGGCGTGATCGGCGGCGGCCTCATCTTCCGGCAGGTCGCGCGCCTGGCGGTCGGCTGGCTGCCGGGGCTAGGCGTCGCGCCCAAGGTGGCGATCTCGTTCGCCGGCACGTTCGCCATCGGCGAAGCCGTCTATCGTTGGAGCCGGTCGGGCGAACGGCTGACCGAAGAGGGGCTGAGGGCGATCTACGCGCTGGCCGTAGAGCGCGGCAAGGCTCTGGCCGCCGGCCTGCGGCAGCGGCGCGTCACGCGCCCGGCCCAAGCCAAGGCCAAGCCCAATCCGCCTGAGCCGGCGATGATCGCGCTGCCGCCGTCCCCCAGTCACAACGGCGCGGCGCAACCGCATTAATGCGCTATGTTGAAAGTTGGCGATCCCGTCCCTGAGTTTGAGCTGATGTCCCAGAATGGACCGGTCAAGTCGTCCGACCTGCTCGGCAGGCGCTATGTGCTGTATTTCTATCCGGCCGACGATACGCCGGGCTGCACAAAGGAAGCCTGCGGCTTTCGCGATAACTTGCCCAAATTCGAGTCGCTCGGCGTGCCGGTGTATGGCGTCAGCCCGCAAGATGTGACGTCGAAGCAAAAGTTCGCCGCCAAGCACGCGCTGAACTTCCCGCTGCTGGCCGATACCGACCACAAAGTGGCCGAGGCGTTCGGCGCCTGGGGCGAGAAGAGCATGTATGGCAAGAAGTACATGGGCATCCTGCGCACCACGTTCGTCATCGGCGCCGACGGCAAAGTGGAACACGTCTGGGAGAAGGTGAAGCCGGAAGGCCACGCCGAGGAGGTGTATCGCTGGTTAAACCCGGCGGCCGAAGCGGCGGCCGCGCCCCGGCCAACGAAGAAAGCCGCGCCGGCCAAGAAGAAGACCGGCGCGAAGAAGTGACGGTCGCCTGAACCCGGCTCGCCCGAGTCGGGTTTTCGTTTCGCGCGCCGCGCAGGCCATCATCGCCGATAATCGCAGCCTCGACGCGACATGGATGATTTCACCCCCGACGTCCTCGTCATCGGCGCCGGCCTCACCGGCGCGATGATCGCCGCGCAGCTCGCCGAGCGCCATGCGCGCGTCGGCGTTGTGGATGCCCAGCGCGTCGGCCAAGCGGCGACGCGCCGCGCACTCGGCCTGGCGACGCCCAGCCCCCACATGGCGCACATCCAGGAGACGAAATATGGGCTTCAGCGCCTCAAGCACCTCGCCGCGCAGCACGGCGCGCTGCTCCAATCGTGCAGCGCGCTCCATCTGGCGACTGCTCCCGAAGGCGAACGGGCCTTGCGGCAACTCGCCGAGGCTGCGCCGGACGCCGGCCTCGAGTGGACGACCCAGCGCGACCTGTTGCCCCCCGGCTTCGCGGGCGGCCTGCTGGCGCACGACAGCGCGCTGGTGGATATTGAACGGCTGCTCGTCCGCCTATTGCGCCATCCCAACATCGCGATTCGCCAGCACGCCGAGGTGCTCAGGCTGGAGCGCGGCGACGGGGCGACCTACGCGCTGTGCAAAGACCTCACGATCAAGGCGCGTTGCGTGGTGTTGGCGACGAACGTCTATGTCGGCCTGCTCTCGCCCTACCTGGCCGATTCGGTGCGCGGCGCGCGCGGGGCGATCTGGTCATCGCAGCCGCTGCATGCCGCCGGCGCGACCGGCCATCCGTATACCGGCATGCCGTTGCTCTTCGACGACGCGCAGTGGGCGCTGATGCCGGGCAAGGACGGCGAGTTGCACGGCGCGGCGTGGCTCTGGCGCGAACGCGACGCCGACAAAGACCCGTCCGAAGCGCTGCGCCGCTTCCTCCGGCGGTTCGACCTGGGCAAGCCCGAACAGACCAGCCGATGGATCACAGGCGTGACGACGACCACCGACGACGGCGCGCCGCGCGTCGGCCGCCTGGATGTCGAAGGCAACGTGCTCTACGCCCTTGGCTTGGGCGCATACGGCTTGGCTTGGGCGCCCGTCGTCGCCGAGCGAATCGCGGCGTTGGCATTCGCAGGCTGAGCATCGGCGATGAGGCTTGCCCTGGTGGTCGCAACCGCGCTGTTTGCGCTCGCTAACGCCGCGCGCGCGCTCCTCGCCGCCCAGCAGGCCGCCCGACTGCCGGATTTGCCGGCCGCCGCGCCGGCGCCTTACGTCGCGCTGATGAGCGCCGCCTGGGCCGTCGGGTTTGGCGTCTGCGCCCTCGGTCTGGCGCGCGCGCGCCGTTGGGCGGCGCGTGTTACCATCATGGTTATTGTGTTGTATCAGGCTAATTTTTGGTTGAACCACCTCGCCTTCACCCGTTCATCCGAGGCGCACGCGCGCGCCGGCTTCGGCGCCTTGCTGAGCGCGCTTTCTATCCTGTGCGTCGGCGGGGCCGCGCTGTGGCTGGAGCGTCGGTCTGCGGCGCGCCAGGCCGACGCGCATCCATCGCCGAAATCCGACACTTGAACTTAACTATCCGACCACCATGCTCGACTCATCTGACCCTCGCATCCGCAAGTTGCGCGAACTGCGCGCGCAGACCCTGGTCGCCGGCGGCGAAGACAAGATCAAAGCGCATCGCGCCAAGGGCAAGCTCACCGCGCGCGAGCGGCTCGATCTGCTGCTCGACCCCGGCTCGTTCCGCGAAATTGACGCCTTCGTCACCAACCGCCCCAGCGGCATCGGGATGAGCAGCCAGCACTGGCTGACCGATGGCGTGGTGACCGGCTGGGGCACGATTGACGGTCGGCTGGTCTATGTCTTCTCGCAAGACTTCACCGTGATGGGCGGCAGCCTGGGCGCGGCGCACGCCGGCAAGATCGTCAAAATCCAGGATATGGCGCTCAAGAACGGCGCGCCGGTGATCGGCATCAACGACAGCGGCGGCGCGCGCATCCAGGAGGGGCTGATGTCGCTGGTCGGCTACAGCGACATCTTCCTGCGCAACACCATGGCCAGCGGCGTGATCCCGCAGATCAGCGCGATCATGGGGCCGTGCGCCGGCGGCGCGGTGTATTCGCCGGCGCTGACCGACTTCATCTTCATGGTGAAGAACACCAGCCACATGTTCCTGACCGGGCCGGACGTGGTGAAAGCCGTGACCCACGAGGACGTGACGTTCGAGCAACTGGGCGGCGCGCTGGTGCACAACACGACGAGCGGCGTGGCGCACTTCGCCGCCGAAAGCGAGGGCGATTGCCTATACCTCATCCGCGTGCTGCTCAGCTACCTGCCCAGCAACAACATGGAAGAGCCGCCGTTCGTGAAGAGCAAGGATGACCCCCTGCGCACCGACGACGCGCTGGACGCCATCGTGCCCGACAACCCGAACAAGCCGTACGACATGAAAGAGGTGATCACCAAGATCGTGGACGACGGCAAGTTCTTTGAAGTGCAAGAGCACTACGCGACCAACATCATCATCGGCTTTGGGCGGCTGGGCGGCCATGCGGTGGGCATCGTCGCCAACCAGCCGGCGGTGCTGGCCGGCGTGCTGGACATCAACGCCAGCGAGAAGGCGGCCCGCTTCGTGCGCTTCTGCGATTGCTTCAACATCCCCATCGTCACCTTCGAGGACGTGCCGGGCTTCTTGCCGGGCGTGGCGCAGGAGCACGGCGGCATCATCCGCAGCGGCGCTAAGCTGCTCTACGCCTACTGCGAGGCGACCGTGCCGAAGATCTGCGTGATCACGCGCAAAGCCTACGGCGGCGCGTATTGCGTGCTCAGCCCGCGCGCGACGCGCGGCGACCTGGTGCTGGCCTGGCCGTCGGCCGAGCTGGCCGTGATGGGCGCCGATGGCGCGGTCAGCATCATCTACCGGCGCGAGATCGCCAACGCCGAAGACCCGGCGGCGAAGAAGGCCGAGCTGGTGCGCCAGTATCAGGAAGAAGTGACCAGCCCCTACACGGCGGCCCAGCGCGGCTTCATTGACGACATCATCGAGCCGCACGACACCCGCCCGCGCCTGATCAACGCGCTGCAGATGCTGCGCAACAAGCGCGACGCCAACCCGCCCAAGAAGCACGGGAACATACCGCTGTGATCCCCCCTCCACCGTGGCAACTGACCGGCGACGGCTTCATCTGGCTGTTTCGCTTCCCGCGCGCGTTCGTCGAGCGCGAGGGCTTCATGGCCGATTGGCAGCGCGCGCGCCTGGCGAGCGCGCTCGGCGCGATGATGCTGGTGGACTATCGCGAGACGAACGTCGGGCCGTATCGCGAGTTGTTATTCATCCCCGGCCGGTTCAGCATCGGCGGACGGCGCTTGTTCTCCATCAGCAAGATTTACGTGAGCACCGAGGCCAGCGTCCGCGGCGGCATCGAGAACTGGGGCATCCCCAAGGAAATGGCGTCGTTCGCGCGCGAGCGGCGCAGCGACGGCAGCGAATCCTTCAGCGCCGCCCTCGACGGCCGGACGTTCTTCTCCGCCGAGCTGGCCCCGTTTGGGCCGCGCTTCCCGATCTCGTCGTCGCTCGCGCCGTTGACCGTGGCGCAGGCCCGGCGCGGCGACCTGTTGATCACGCGCTCGACGGCGCAAGGCCGGGCGCGTTTGTGTCGCGTCCGCGCGCTGCGCGTTGACGGCGCATGCTTCCCCGACGTCTCGCGCCTCAGGCCGATTGCGGTGATCGCCGTGAGCGGCTTTCGCATGACCTTCCCGCCGCCGGAGGTCGTCCGGGGATGCCTCGCGGAGGGCGACGGCGACGCTACGCCAACTTCCTCGCCCACGCGACCAGTGCATCCACCAGCGCCTTGAGTTGCTCGCGCGCTTCCGGATC
>JBKBID010000103.1:0-6990 GCA_046299515.1 Thermoflexales bacterium
CACGTCGTAGGCGTTGGTGAGCGCCATCTCCAGGCCCAGGTCGCCGTCGTGAGCGACGTCGGCCTGAATGCCCTCGCGCTTCAGCACCCGCGCGATCAGCTCGGCCAACTGTTTATCGTCCTCCACGATCAGCACGCGCATACGCCCACATTCTGCAACGGCGATCGTTGGAACACGGTAGGAATTGCCGGAGGAGATTCTCAGCCAGCGCCTACCGTCGTACAACCCTGTCGCCTCATACTGCCCGGCAGAGTTCTCGAACGAGGTGACGCATGAAGCAGCGAACTGCCTTTCTCATCGCAAGCGGCCTGACGGCCTTCTTGCTGGTCGGCGTAGGAATGCTCGCCGGCCGGCTCGACTTCTCGAACGACGCGACGGCGACCGCCACACCGACGTTGGAAACCGCCGATGCAACCGACGCACAGGCTCAGGCAGCGGCGGAGTCGCTCCGGCCGCTAATGCCGGCCGAGGCGACGCAGTCTCCATCGCAGCCGGCGATGCCGCCTGCCACGCCGACGGTGGACATTCTCGCTACGCTGACCGAGCGCGAGGCGCAGTATCGCACGCTGTTGGATGAGGCTAACCGTCGCCTGGAGGCAGCCAATCAACAACTCGCGCAGCTAGAACAGCAGCTCCAAGCGGCTCAGGCAACCCAGGCAGCGCCTGACCCTATCGTGGAAGCGGCGGCGCAGCCGGCGCAACGTCCGCTTGTCCAATCTGCCCCAGCGCAGCCGAAGCCACAGCCGCCGCAGCAGCCGCAGCCGGTGATTCAGGCGGCCCTCACGCCGCAGCGCGCGCTGGAAATCGCGCTCATCACCGCGCCCGGCACGGTGGCCCAGCGCATGCCGGAGCTGGTGGACTTCCAGGGCGCGGTCGCTTACGAAGTGCTGCTCAACGCCGGCGCCATCTACGTGGATGCCAACAGCGGCGCGATCCTCTACAACGGGGTCGTGGTCCAGCCGCCTCCACCGCCGCAATCTCCCCCCGTTTACTACGGTGACGACGACGACGAACACGAGGAGCACGAGAAGGAAGAGAAGGAAGAGGAGAAGCACGAGGATTGACACGGGTAAGGAGCTGAGCAACCGTGACTGCTAGAGCGACATCACCAGGTCAGGGGCGTGTTGCGCAGCAGGTAGCCGCCTCGGCCGCCAAGTTGCTGATCGGCGCGGCGTCGCTGACCGCTACCGTCGGGGGCGGCGCGTGGTTGGCCGCGCAACAAACAAAGTTTGATGAGTTCGCGCAACCGGCGAAGGACACTGCGTTCGATGGGACCACCGGCAGCGCGTCAGCCGCGCAAACGTGGGAGGTGGAGACCCTTGTGGCGGCAGAGCCGCTGCCCACCGTCCAACCACCCGCGCCGGCGCCTGTGTTGGTGGTGTTGGAGCCGCTGCCGACGGTTGCGCCGCTGCGCCGAGTGCAGGCGCCGACGGCTGCGGCCAAGCCATCGGCGGCTGCGCCGCGCCGGCCGGCGGTTAACCCTGCGCCGGCCATCGCGCAGCAAGCGCCTCCGCCGCAGGCCCAGCCGGCGGTCGCGCCGGCGCCGCAGCCCGTCCTGCGCCGCGTGCAGGCGCCGCCGCCGCCACCCGCGCCGCCTCCGCGGCCGGTCGCGCGCTCGCGCTCCTCGCGTTGACCGATGCAGCGCATCCGCTTTCGCGCCATGGGCTGCCAAATGGCGGCGGTGGTGGATTCAGACGCGCCAGAGGCTGCCGAGGCGCTGCGCAATGTGCCGGTCTGGTTCGAGGTGTGGGAGCAGTGCCTGAGCCGCTTCCGGCCGTCCAGCGAGCTGAGCCGGCTTAACGCGCGCGCCGGCGAGTGGGTGGAGGTGAGCGACACGCTGTGGGCGGCGCTGAACGCTGCGCTGGAAGCGGCCCGCTTCACCGACGGTGCCGTGACGCCCACCGTGCACGATGCGCTGCTGCGCGTGGGCTATGACCGCTCGTTTGAGCGGCTGCGCAGCGAGGTGGTTCAGCTCGTGGAATTGCCGCCGCCGCAATCGGCGGTGGACTGGCGCGAGATCGCCCTCGACCCCGCGCGGCAGGCCGTGCGCCTTCCGCGCGGCGCGCGGGTTGACCTGGGCGGCGTGGCCAAGGGCTGGTGCGCGGAGCAAGCCGCCCGGCGGCTCGCGCGGATCGCGCCGGCGCTGGTGGATGCCGGCGGCGACATCGCGGTTGCGCCGTCCGCCGACCGCCAGACCGCCTTCCCCATCGGCATTGCCAATCCGTTCGACGAGGACGGAGACATCGCTCAGGTCGCGCTGACCGCCGGCTGTGTGGCGACTTCGGGGCGCGACTATCGCCGCTGGGAGGTCGGCGGCCAGATGGTGCATCACCTCATCGCGCCCCAAACGGGCGCGCCGGCGGAGACGGATGTGCTGGCGGCCACGGTCATTGCGCCGGACGCCGTGCGCGCCGAAGCCGGCGCAAAGGCGGCCGTGTTGTGGGGCAGCGTGGCCGCTCTGGACTGGCTCGAAGCCCAGCCGGAGTTGGCCGGTTTGATCGTGCGCGAGGATGGGCAAGTGCAAAGCGCCGCCCAATTCGCGCGCTATGGGATGGTTTTCGGAGTGAGAGATGAATCAACCTCAATCGCTGGATGAGCTTCCAGAGGGATCGTTCGCCGCGTTGATCGGCGCGCTGCTGGCGGCTGTGGCCGGCGCGGTGTTGGCTTTGCTGGTCGCGCCGACGTATGTGCCGTCGCTGGCGCAGTCGCTACAAGGCGAATCGCCGAAGGCGTATTGGTATTTCTCGCGCAGCACGGCGTTCGTCGCATTTGGCCTGTTGTGGCTTTCGGTTGTGCTTGGCTTGTTGATGACCGGCAAACTGTCCACCAGTTGGCCGGGGCATGTGGTCGCGTTCGAGCTGCATCAGTACACCAGCGTGCTGGGTTTGGCGTTCGCGCTCTTCCATGCGCTGGTGCTGCTTGGCGACCGCTACATCAACTACACGCTGGCGCAGTTGCTCGTGCCGATGGGCAGCGTGAACTATCGGGTGATGGAGGTGGCGCTAGGGCAGGTGGCGTTCTATCTCTTCGCGCTGGTCACCTTCTCCTTCTACGTCCGGCGGGTGATCACGCAGCGCGTGTGGCGGCTGATCCATTACCTGAGCTTCGCCGTGTTTGTGATGGCGCTGGCGCACGGCATCACTGCGGGCAGCGACAGCGGCGACGCAGCGATCCAGGCGCTGTATTGGTTCGCCGGCGGCAGCGTGCTCTTCCTGACGATCTACCGCGTGCTCAGCCGATTTGTCCAGCGGCCGGGCCGGGCAGCAGCCGGCTAGCGGTTATTGCGCGCATGCGCAGGTGTCGCGCTGTTGAAGAAGCAGGCGACGATTGGCGCGAGCTGAAGCGATTGGCGGCCGATGCGGAATGGCTCAAGCGCCTAGCGGGGTGGGGGTGGAGCGATCTTTCAGCCAGGCGGCCAATTCGGGAACCTCTGGGCTAGACTCGGCAACGTAGCGCGTGAATGCCTCAAGTCCTTCATTGGTGGTGGTCAAGCGATAGCCGTTCTGGCGCAGGAAGAGGGCAGCGGCGGCAATCCCCGTGAGCAGGAAAAGCACCTGCTCAACAGTGAGCAGTTTCACCGGCGAGCTAGGGCTTCTAAAGCCGGACGGTACCGTTTGATGAATTCAGCCACCTGACGGCCAAATTCCTCATCCACGCCGGGAAGGCTAGAACCGAGCAGGGTAATGATGATGCGCTGCTGCTCCCGGTCCACCTCAACAGCAACATCACTCGAAAGTCTCTACGCTCTTGGCGCCTGTCGCGAGTTGATCGAAGGATTCGCAGCGGTGAGTTCTTGCACAATCACGCTCCCGCCAATCGCTACCGAGGTCTGCTCGAGGCGCTGACGGTCACGTCGGCGGCCTGGGCCTCTCCCCGCCGGCGAGCGGTTTCTTCATGGTTGTGGGACAACGGCTCAGCCGTTTTTCTATCTGCGCGGCGTTTCGATCAACGCGCGCAGGGCCTCCACCTGCGCGGCGCGCTCTACCGTGAGCGTCAGCACGTCGCCGGCGTGCAACTGCGTCGCGCCGCGCGGCACGGTGACCTGCCCGCCGCGCCGCAGGCTGGCAATGACGCAGCCGGGCGGCAGGCGCAGTTCGCTCAGGCAGCAGCCATCCGCCGCCGAGCCGGGGACGACTTGCAGTTCCAGCACCTGCACTTCGGGCGGGGTGAGCGCATCCAGCCGCGCCGTCTGTTGATGATGCCGCTGCGTCTGACGACGGGTGAGCGCCAGTTCGTAGGCGCGAATCACGTCCGAGCGACGCAGCAGACCGACCACCCGCCGCGAGCCGTCGCGCGGCAGAACGGGCAGCCGCCCCACGTCCAGGCGGCTCATGCGCCGCAGGGCTTCATCCAGCGTCTCATCGGGATAAACGACCTCCACCGCGCGCGTGCAAGCCTCGCCGACCGTGCGCGCCGGGCGCGTCAGGTCTTGCGTAGCCAAGATGCCGAGCAGGCTGCCCGCTTCGTCCAGCACCGGCAGCCCCTGGCGGCGCAGACGGGTCATCAGGTCGGCGGCTTCCTCCAGCGGCATGGATGCGCGCAGGGCGGGAAAGTTCGTCTCCATCACCTCGCCCACCGTCAGCGCGCTCATCACGTCCACATCGCGCCCGCGCTCCAGGCGGATGCCCTGCCGCGCCAAGCCTAGGGTATAGACCGAATCGCGCGCAATGCGCTGCGAGACCGCCAAACTGACCGCCACGCTGAACATGAGCGGCAGGATGATGCGGTAGTCGCCGGTCATCTCGAACAGGAGCAGGACCGCCGTCAGCGGGGCGTGAACCGCGCCCGCCAACACCGCCGCCATGCCCACCAGGGCAAACGCCGCCGGTTCGATTCCCAGACCCGGAAACAGCGCCGCCGCCCCCAGCCCAAACGCGCCCCCCAGCATCGCCCCGACAAACAGCGACGGCGCAAACACCCCGCCGAAGAAGCCCCCGCCCAGGCTGAGCGGAGTCAGAACGAGTTTGGCGAGCAGCAGCGCCAGCAGCAGCCCCAGGCTGAAGCCGCCGCGCGTCAGAACCGCGCCGATGGTTTCGTAGCCCACGCCCAGCGCCTGCGGCAGGAACAGCCCGGTCAGCCCCACCAGCGCCCCGGCGAGAGCCGTCCGCAGCGGGCGGGGCAGAGTCCAGCCGCCGAAGAAATCCTGCATCCGATAGAGCAGACGGACGTAGAGCGCGGCGACCGGTCCCGCCAGCAGACCCAGCAGCAGGTAGAGCGGCAGTTCCCAGACCGAGCGCAGGGCGTAAGGCGGAATCGGGAAGGCGGGCGAAGCGCCCTCCACCGCCTGCGTGAAGACCGAAGACGTGACCGCCGCGACGAGAATCAGCCCCACGCCCGCGCCGCCCGCCTCGCCGAGCAGAATTTCCAGCGCGAAGAACACCCCGGCGATGGGCGCGTTGAAGGCGGCGGCAATTGCCGAAGCCGCCCCGCCCGCCACCAGCGTGCGGATGCGTTCCTCCGAGAGGCGCAAGGTTTGTCCCACCATCGAGCCGAGGTTGGCGCCGATTTGCACCGAGGGGTCTTCCGGCCCGACCGAAGCGCCCATGCCAATGGAGAGAATCGCCGCCAGCGTTTTGACGGGCAGTTTGCGGTAGGGCAGGCGTCCGCCGAAGAGCGCCACTGCCTGCATGGCCGCTGCGGTGCCGTGAATTTTCTCGTCGTGCAAAAAGCGCGCCGCCAGCCAGCCGACCAGCAGCCCGCCCAGGATGGGGGCGAAGAGCGCTGTCCAGCCGGGCAGCGCGCCAAAGGTCAGATTGTGAAGCGCTTCGATGAGCCGCTTGAAGAACCAAATGCCCGCGCCGCCGGTCAGCCCGACCAGCGCTGCCAACGCGCCCATCCGCAATGGTTGGGATGAAAGATGCGCGAGCCGATAAATAAAGCGCATCATGATTGCCTTGGTGAAAGTGAAACGAGGATGAATCGCGAGATGAGTCTACCGCACTCATCACGCACGCCTCCATCGAATCTCCACACCCCGCTGCTAAGCTGATTGTGAAAATCGGAGCAAGCGGAGGTGAGCAATGCGCATAACGACGCGAGCCAAGCTGTTGATTGACATGACGATCTTTGTCGCCTTCCTGGCGCTGATGCAGCCGGCGCTGACCGGCATTCCCATCCACGAATGGTTGGCCACCGCCGCCATCGCGGGATTTGTGGCGCACGTGTTCAGTCAGTGGGACTGGATCATCGCCGTGGGGCGGCGCTTCCTGGCGCGGTGGGAGCGCTCGCGGCTCAACTTTGTCTTGGATGTTGGGCTGCTGCTGGCCATGACGACGGTGTTCGTGAGCGGCTACGCCATCTCGCGCAGCGTGCTGCCGGTGCTCGGCTGGCCGGTGATGCGCGACTTTGTATGGCGTCGCCTGCATGCGCTCTCGGCTGATGCGACGCTGGTCATCGTCGCCGTGCACGTGGCGCTCCACTGGCGCTGGATCGCGGATGCGCTGCGGCGCTACGTCTTTCGCGCCCGCCGCAGCGTTCGGCAGGCTGGATGAAAAGGAGGTGTTGCTATGACGACGCTACGACGGTTGTTGGTTGTCCTGGTCGTGATCGGCCTGGCGGCCGGCGCGGTGTATGCCGTTGAGCAAGCGCTGCGGCCTCAGCTCCTCGTCCTGCTCGACAACGGCGAGCGACGCGGGGAGGCCGCTGAAGCGCGCGGCGAACATGAAGACGATGAGCATGGTGAAGCGGAGCACACCAGACCCCGCCGCGGCGCCGGCGAGGGAAGGGGAAGGCAGCGCGCGGAAGGCCCTAGTCCCCTCAACGAGCACTTTGAGCCGCTGGAAGGGCTGGCCGGCCTGGGCGGCGATGTGTTGCTGGTGGGCGCGGTCGGCGGCGCAGTGGTAGGCGTTGACTACGCTGCCGCACGCCTGCGCAAGCCTTGGCGCAAGTGACGCAACTTTTCGCCGCCGGGTGCGCCAAGGTATGGCCGAGGTGGGCGAAGGCCCCCCCCGCGCCCCCCACCCCATAATATACCCCACCCCCCCCACACCC
>JBKBID010000104.1:0-6359 GCA_046299515.1 Thermoflexales bacterium
GCGCGAATACGGCTGGCGCATCTACGAGGACATGGCGCAGGACGCCATGATCGCCGGCGCGCTCAACGACATCGTGTCCGGCGTCGTCACGCAGCGCCCGGAAGTCCGCCCGCGCATAGACGACGACCCGTACGCCGAGCGCGCGGCTCGCTTCGTCGCGCATCAGCTCGACGCGCTCGCGATGCGCGGCCAAGTGGCGCTGCTTGAGCTGTTCCGCTCTTTGCTGCGGACGTGTCTCGTCTACGGCCACGCCGTGTCCGAGATGGTCTATCGCATCGAAGAGGCCGACCTGTATGCGCCGCTGGCGCTGCCGTTTCAAGCGGATGACGCCTTCACGCTGCACAAGCTCGTGCCCGCGTTGCCGTCGCGATATTCGTTCGCCGTCACTGCGGAGGGCGACATTTTGGGCATCACGCCGAGCCAAGTGTCCACTGCAAGCCCCATCGCCATCTTCGCTTCTGGCGCGCGCGTCCGCGACCCGATGGTCGTGCCGTCGGTCAAGCTGCTGCATCTGGTCTTCCGGCGCATCGGCCTTGACCCCACCGGCGAGAGCCTCCTCACGCCGGCCTTCAAGCCGTGGGCGATGAAGAAGGAGATCGAGGAGCAGATGATGCGCCTGGCCAAGCGCTGGCGCAAATCGTGGCTCGGCAAGCTGCCGCCCGACGCGCAAAACGTCTGCGTGGCCAACCCTGAGACCGGCGAGCAGGAATACATCCGCCCGCGCGAGGACTTGCTTCAGGTGCTTCAGGCGCTGGCCAACGGCGACGGCGGCGTCGTGCCGGCGACGACCGAGGTGCAGTCATTCGATATTGAAGTGAACGCATCGGCCAACTACTTCATCGAGCTGCACAAACTGCTCAACCGCGAAATCCTGCGCGCGATATATTCGCGCATGCTGGCCAATAACAACGACGCGGCGGCTTCGACGACCGGCGAGTTTGACCGCGAGATGGTGTCTAAGACCGTCAGAGCGATCCGCGCGTGGTACGAGGACTCGCTGACTCAGCTCGGCTACAAGCTGCTGCTGGTCAACTGCGGCGAGACGTTCGCCGAGCTGTATGCGCCGCGCATCGTGGTCGGGCGCGGCGACGGGCTGTCGCCGACCCTGCTCGAAGTCGCGCAGTTGCACCAGGCCGGCTGGTTCACCAGAGCGCAAAAGCAGGCGATGGACGAGCGCTTCGGCTTCCCCGAAGATGATCAGGGCGCGATACTGGGCGCAGATGATTCGCCGCAAGCGTGATATATTGACGGCATGCAGGACAAGATCACAGAAATAAAAATGCTCGTGCCGCAGAGCAAGCTCGCCAATTTCAAGCGCGTCGCGGCAGAGCTGTTCCCCGAAGAGAACCCGAACGACGCCGCGTCACTCCTCTTGTCCATGTTTTTGTCGTGCATGGGCGATGAGAGCGAGTGGACTGTGTTCATCCCCGGCCTGCCCAACGCCGCGCGCGGGCGTTGGCAGCAGGTGGCCGACGAGTTCGCGCGCAAGTTCGCGCAGGCCGCAGGTTCGCCGACGGACGTGCCGCAGGGCATCCGCCGCTACTTCGACCTGGCGCGTGAACGCGGCAAGCTCGACGCCGCCGACGCCGTAGCCATCGTGATCGAGATGATCACAAGCGGCCAAGTCTCGGTCGGCGGTTCGGTGTTGCCGACTGCTGCGCAATGAGCGACAGGAAACTCTCGGCGCTGAGGGCGATGATCAGGCTGTCTCGGCCTGCCGCAGCCCATCGGCGCTCGGCCAACGCGGGCGCAAACGCGCTCGCCAAGCGAGCTTTGAAAAGGAGGAGCAATGTCAGAAAGGCGTACGCCATACTTAGTCTCTACTTCCCCAACCGCTGGGCGCGCCTCGTCGTCGGGGCGTGGGAAGTCGGAATACGCGCCGGAGGCGCACGTCATCGCCGTGGGCAGGACGCCGCCGGCGGCGTTGATCGCAGAGCTTGAGAGCCGTCTCAACATGCGCGTCGTCGGCGTCAGCGCAGTGACGGACTGGCTCGACCCCAACGACCTGTGCGCCGGCGCGCATCAGATCGCCGCCGCCATCCACGAGGTGAACTACGGCGGGGACGTGATCCTGCTGCTGTCGCCGTTCTCTCCCAGCAGCGCAATCGCCGCAGCGGTCGCCATGCAGAAGTTCGGCCCTGAGCGCTTGCATCTGGCGTACTACAAGTATCAGCATCATGAGATGCTGTGCATAGACGCCGGATGTCTGTTTGAGGTTGCGTAATAGATGCCGCTCCCTGCCGCGCTGCTTGCTGCTGCTTCGCGCGTCGCCGCAATCGCCGCGACCGGCGCGCGCGCTGCGGCTGTAGGCGGCGCGCGGCTGGGTAGCCAGATCGCGCGGGTGGGGCGGACGCTCGTCTCGGCGTCCACGCAGGCCGCGCGCGCGAGCGTCCGCGCGCTCAGCCGCGCTGCGGTGAAGCTGGCCAACCGCGCCCGCGTCCTCGGCGGCCAACTCTGGCGCGCCCTGCTGCGCGCCCTGCGCCGCATCCGCTCCGCTTACGCGCGCTTCGTGCGCGCAGCCAGGCGCTTGCTCGGCGACCCTTCAACCGCCGTCGGCGATGACCAAATCGCCGCAGCAGCCAAGCGCCACGCGGCGGCCAAAGACGCCATCGAAGCCATGAGCGAGGCGCTGCAAGACGACCGCCTGCTCAACCGACTGCTCAAGGCGATGGAGGCCGAAGAGGGCGAGCCTGACGAGTTGGCCTTGCGCGCGCTGAGCGAGGAGTATCAGGCCGTCGTGTCAGGTCTGATCGAGGAATTCGCCGGCGTGGAAGACGTAGAGGTTGCGCTGGAAGCGTTCTACGAGCGCGCTGCGCCCTACATCCTCGCCGCGCGCCTCGCCGCCGGAGCAGACCCGACCGTGCTCGACGACATTGACGTTGAAGAGCACCTGGCGCAGGCCGGCGAGGACTTCGTTGAAGCGCTGAGCAAAGACCCGACGGCGCGCGCGACGGCGCAGGCGTCGCAAAGGCTCATGACCGCCGTCGGCGAGTCCTACGCCCGCGCGCGCCAGCGCTTGGCTATGGCGCGCAATCTGACCGCCGTCGCAGGCGTGGACGAGCCGACGATGTTCGCCGACGCGCAATCGGTCGCGCGCGAGAAGGCGAAGGAGGCCGAGGAGCTGGCGCAGGAATACGGCGAGGCCAAGCGCGGGCTGTACGGCCTGGACAGGCTGCTCCGGCGCATCGGGCAGTTCATCTGCTCGGCCTTCGGGCGTGAGCAGCCTCCAGAAGCAAGGCGCGAGGATGAGACGGAAGGACGCGAAGAAGAGGCGGAAGAGCCGCAGGACGAGGAGACCATCTACGGCGTCTGGGTGACGGATTGTCGGCGGATGGTGTCGCGGCACTGCCCCGACTGCGTCGCGCTCGAAGCTGCGACGGCGATTGAGCCGACGCCCGTCGAGAACCTGCCCGTCCCAGGCGTCGAGACGCAATGCGGCGCGCTGTGCGCCTGCTGCGTGCGCGAGATGAGCCGCGACGAGGCGCAGATGTACGGCGTGGCGTATTGGGCGACTTCGCCTTACCTGGCCTCCGACGCATCAGGCTCGTTCGACGCCATCGTCGCGATGACGCGCGAGCGCTTAGCAAGCGACCCCGAAAGCCTGCTGCAAGGGATGCCTGAGCGCATGCGCAACCGCGTGCGCGAGTGGCTGAGCCGGCTCAGAGACCCAGACGCGCCGTTGCCGCATAGCGACGAGTGACGGTTGCGCGGCGCGCTCGCGGTGATACAATCCGCCCCATGACACAGAAGAACGAAGTAAACCTCCGTATTGAGCGCTCCCTGCGCCAGCCCATCGCTTACGTTTGGACCGCCGTCGGGCTGTTCCTTATCGCCCTGTTCGTCGCCCTGCTCGACCTTGGCGCTAAGTTCAACCAGCCGATCATCTTCAGGCTGGTCGTCAGCCTGGCGACGCCGATTGCCGTGATCGGCCACGGCGCGGCGACGTGGAGCGAGCACACCCGCTCGCGCTTGGCGCATGGCATCGCGTTCGCCGCGTGGATGCTGATCTCGGTGTCCATGTCGGCCTACTATGTGCTGTCCCTCGACGCGCAGTTGCGCGTGCTGGTCGAGCGCTTCGCTGCCGACCTGTTCTCGCTCGGCCAAACGTTATACGCTGCGTTGTTTGGCATCGGGCTGACCATCTCGCTGACCGCCGTAGTCGTTGACGAGGCGGGCAAGCGGCGCGCCAACGAGGACGGGCAGGTCGTGATCGCCTCGCTGATGCCCAACGTCGCGATCACGCTGGCCATCGTCACCAGCGCCGTGCACCTGTACGACTTCGGCCAGCGCGTGGCCGAGGTCGGCGTGTTCGGCTGTTTGGCTGCGACGGTGATGGCCGACGTCACTTTCCTGGCCATCAAGGCCAACATCCAGACGCAGCTCGACGCCAGGCGCAAGATGGGCGTCTATGACGCCTTCGACCTCATCGCCTGGAGCGCGTTTGGGTTGCTTGTCGCAGCGTATCTCATCGCCATCAACGGCGCTGCAGTTGCCGCCAACACCGCGCCGAGCATCGCAGAGTTTCGCCGCGAGCCGGTCATCAACGCGCTGGTGTGGCTATACGGCATGTCGCCGACCGTCCTGCTCGCCGGCATCGCCGCGATGACCGTCCTGACGAAGGTCGTGGACTACCGCAGCGACCGATTCAGGACGAGCAAGCCGCAGCTCCAGCAGGGGGCCAAAGCCCCAAAACAGAACGGGATGGTCTCTCTGGAGGAGCTGATGCGCTGAAGTCGGCCAGGCTCGTGCGCCTGTACGATGGCAGCGTGATGATAGTCGTGGGGACGCGATGGCTAAGGCTAAGCGCGGCAGAAAGCCCAACTACCGCCTGACCCCCGCGCAATGGCGCGCGTTCGCCGCACTCGTCGAGCGCGTGGCCTGCGCCAACGGCTATCGCGTCTCCTTCGCGCCTATTGCAGATGAAGGAGATAAAAAATGGTCGCGGCGATTGTCGTCCTTGCTTTTATCGCTGCGCTGGTCTATGCGCATATAGCCGGCAAGTGCGATAACGCGCTTCGTCTCATCTTTCTGCTTGCTTTCGCGGCTTTGGTGACGGTGTATGCCCTCTATTCGCCGTAGCATGTGCCGTAGCGCGCTTCGAGCCGCCGTCAGCGCACGCTACGACGACTGCGTGAGGCTGGCTTGCGAATTGGCGAAAATCGAATCGCCGCTCGCGGAGTATCGCTTTCATCCTACCCGCAAGTGGCGATTCGACTTCGCTTGGCCGTCCCGCCTGCTCGCGCTGGAGGTGCAGGGCGGGCTGTGGGTTTACGGACGGCACAACCGCGCGGCGTCCTACCTGCGCGACGCCGAGAAGTTCAACGCCGCCGCCGTCCTCGGCTGGCGCATCCTGCTCCTAACGCCGCAGCAGTTGCGCGAGATCGCGCCGCTGGTCAACCTTCTTTCTGCCGAGTTAGCGCGTGCTGAATCTGCTGCGCCAACGCGGTGAAGATGACGTAGAGCAGCTCGTTCGGCTCCCTTCCGGTCGCCTGCGCCTCGATCACGGCGACGAGCAGCGCCAGGAACGCCGCGCTGAGCAGCGCCAGCAGGCGCTTGCTCTCCGCGCTCAGCGCCTGGAACGCCTCCAGCCTCTCAAGGAATCGCTCGCTCAACGACGCGAAGAAGGCCAGCGCCGCGATTGAGATGGGCGTTGTCTCCATGCTCATTCCCCCTGCTTAATCTGCAACAGCTCGTCAATCGCGGCCTCGATGCGCTCGATCAGATGGCGCATGTCGGCTATGATCTTGGCGTTCTCTGCCGCGATGGACATCGTGAACTGCTGATGCTGTTGCAGGATGCGCTCGATGCGCTTTTCGCATTCCTGCTGGGCTTCATGCGAGCTGCGCACGACCCAGCCGACGATGCTGATGGCGGCCAGCGCCAACAGCGCGACGATGCCCAGCGCGCCGGCGTCAATGAGCTGTTTCGGGTCCATTAGACCGCTTCCTCTTTGGCTAACTCATCAAGCAACACCTTCGGCAGATCGTTGCCGGCGTTGATGACGACGTTGACGCCGAGCGCTTCGATTGCCGGAAGCAAGTCGCGCGCGATCTGCGCCTGCAATATCGCCTCGCGCCACGTGGCGAAGTCCACTTCGGTCGCGGCTTCCGGCGGGCGATATTCGGCGAAAGGGATGCCCTTTGCCGCTGCAGTGTAGCCAGGCGCGCACGCGCGGCCTTGCGCGTCGAGAAAGTAGCGATACTGATACATGCTCGGCCTCCGTTTATTCTCTCAGCAAAACAGGGGTGACGGTGTATCGAAATTCCATCGTCACGTATCGCGCGTTGTCAGGGACGTTTGAGCTTATGGAATAGATGCGCTGATATGTCACAGAAGCTCCTGGAGCGACGAAGTCCACC
>JBKBID010000105.1:0-6219 GCA_046299515.1 Thermoflexales bacterium
ACCGAGCGCGAGATGGAAGCCGCGCAGAGCAACTTGAACGCTGCGGCGTCGGTCTTCAAATCGGCGGGCGTGACGGTTGAGACGATGGTCCAGCTTGGCCGGCCCGCCGAGGTGATCCTCGATGTCGCAGCGGCAAATGCGGTGGACATGATCGCGATGGCGACGCATGGCCGCAGCGGCATCCAGCGCCTCTTGCTCGGCAGCGTAGCCGACCGCATCGTGCGCCATGCACATGCGCCGGTGTTGCTGGTGCGGCCGGAGCCTACGGGCGCGTAAGCCGACGGCCCGATGCCTTGTCGATCCTCCAATGGCTCTTCTCCTCGGCGCGATGTGGCGGTTACGGTGCAGCGCCTGTTGTAGCCGCTGAGCTATCTCTGGCCGCCCGGAACAACAGCGCGGCGCGGTGAGCGCCCCGTTGCAAAAGCCGAAGACGATAGTATTATCCCGCGCGAACGTCAGCCATGTCGCCTGCGCTGACGCGAGATTCTTCAAACCTGGAGGAGCAGAAAGCCCAATGAATCGTCGCGTGTTATCCGCTTTTGCTGCGTGCGTCGCGCTTGCGACGGCGTGCGGCGCGCCGCAACCCGCCTCGCCTGCGCCGGCTACGGACGCTGCGGCGCAGCCGGCTGCGCCGGCCGCCGACCGCGCGCGCACGTTGATCTTGGCCATGCCTTCGCTGCCGACCAACCTTGATCCAGGCGTCGCCACCAGCGGCGCGGAGAACATGCTCCATCGCGCGCTATACGAGGGATTGGTGAATTTCAAGGGCGATAGCACCACCGAGGTCGAGCCGGTGCTGGCCGAGTCGTTCGAGGCGAACGCCGACCAAAGCGTGTGGACGTTTAGGCTGCGCCGTGGCGTGAAGTTCACCGACGGCGCGGACTTCAACGCCGAAGCAGCCAAGATCGGCTATAAGCGCATGGTGGATATCGGCCTGTTGGGGAACACGATCAATCGCTTCACCGACGGCGACGTCGAGAACAACTTGGTGGTGAAGGATGAGTACACGCTGGAGTGGCGCTGCGGCTTCCCGTGTCCGAATTTGCCCCAAGCGCTGGGCACCGCCTACGGCACGCTGTTCGTGTCTCCTAAGGCCTTGCAGGCGCATGCGCAGGTCGCCGATGGCAAAAGCGACTATGCGCAAGCCTGGTTCACCAACAACGCAGCCGGCACCGGGCCGTATATGGTCGAGAGCATCAAGCCGAACGAGGAAATCGTCTTTGTTCGCAACCCGAATTACTGGCGTGGGTGGGACGATGGCAAGCAGCGCTTCGAGCGCATCATCATTCGCAACGTGCCTGAGCCTAGCACGCGCCGCCAGTTGCTGGAGAAGGGCGACGCCGACATCGCGCTGATCTCGACCGTGGAAGACTACAAGGCGCTGCGCGAGACAGGACGCTTCCAGGGCAGCGACAAGCCGCTCTTCCGCATCAATTACATCACGTTTACCAAACGCGGCGTGTTGGTCGATCCGCGCGTGCGCCGGGCGATCTCGTATGCCTTCGATTACGACGGCTACGCCAAAAACGTCGAGGGTGGGCTGATGCAGCGCGGCACCTCTCCCTGGCCCAGCGGCATGAGCAGCGCGGTCGGGACGCGCGGTTTTCAATACACCTTCGACTTGGACAAGGCGAAGGCGCTGCTTCAGGAAGCCGGCGTGCCCCCAGGCACGGAGATCACCTACCTCTACGCCACCGGCTATGGCTACTACGAGCGTATGGGACAGGTGCTTCAGGCTGGCTTGGAGCAGATCGGGCTGAAGCTCAAGCTGGAGGAACGCGACGAGGCGACCTTCAACGACATCTTCTATGGCTCGCGTCCGGTGGAGGAGCTGCCCGACCTTATGGGCTACGCCTGGTGGCCGGATTACGACGACTTCTACAACTACGTCAATCCCGTCTTTCACACGCGCAACGATCAAAACGACGGGCTGGGCAACGGCGCGCTTTACAGCAACGCCGAGCTGGATGCGCTGATCGAGCAGAGCAAGACCGAGACCGACCCGGCTAAGCTGCAAGCGATCTATGAGCGCGCGCATCAAATCCTGATGTTCGACGACCCCGCCGGCCTATACGCCGCTGAACCCCAGGAGGAGATTCTGATCGCCAACAGCGTGAAGGGGCATCCGTGGAACCCGATCCACGTCAAGACGTTTGACTTCTACGGCCTCTATCGCGAGTGATCGGCCAGTTTGTCTTGCGCCGCCTGCTCGGCTTGTTGGCCGTGCTGGCGGCTATCTCGGTTGCGACGTTTGTGTTGGCGCGCGTAGTGCCCAAGGATCCTGCGCGCTTGATCGCCGGGCCGCGCGCCAACCCGCAGGCCGTTGAAGCGTTGCGCGAGCGGCTCGGCCTGAACGGCTCACTCCCTGAGCAGTATGCCCGTTACATGGCCGGACTGCTCCAGGGCGATCTCGGTTGGTCGTTCAGCACCAAACGGCCGGTGTTGCAAGATATTCGGACCTTCCTGCCGGCCACCGCCGAGCTGACCATCGCGGCGCTGCTCATCAGCTTGCTGATCGGCCTGCCGGCAGGTGTGTTGAGCGCCGCCTGGAGAAACTCGCCTTTTGACTACGTCGGGCGCTTCTTGTCCACGCTGGGCGTGTCGCTGCCGCCGTTCTGGGTGGCGCTGGTAGGTCAGTTGGTGGGTTACTACGTGTTGTCGTGGTTGCCGGTCGGCGGTCGGCTGAGCCGGGAAATCGCGCCCCCTCCGGCGCTGACCGGCTTCTATACGGTGGACAGCGCGCTTGCCGGCCGGTGGGCCACGTTTGCGGACGCGCTGTGGCACTTGCTCCTGCCCGCGTTCGTGCTGAGTTTTGGGGTGATCGCCGTGTTCCTGCGCATCATGCGCGCCAGCCTGCTGGAGGTGTTGCAGCAGGATTACATCCGCGCTGCGCGCGCCAAAGGCTTGACCCATCGCGCCGTGGTGTTGCGGCACGCCGTGCGCAACGCGATGATTCCCACGCTGACCATCCTGGGCTTGCAGGTCGGCCTGCTGATGAGCGGCTCGTTCTTGATCGAGAGCATTTTGCAATGGCCGGGCCTGGGGTTGTATGCGGCAAATGCGCTGTTGGCCGCCGACTACAACGCCACGATGGGGGTGACGTTGGTCTTGGCGACGATTTACACCGTCGCCAACGTCGTGGTGGACATTGCGTATGGCCTGGCCGACCCGCGTTTGAGGGTGACATGAGGCGGTTCTTGCGCCAAAGCCGGCTGAATAGCTTTGCCGCAGTGCTGTGCGCGATCATCCTCTTGGCGGCGATATTCGGCGAGGCGTTTGCCCCCCATCCCCCGCGCAAACAAAATCTGGCCCGGCGACTGCAACCGCCCTCTGCGGCACACTGGTTCGGCACCGATGACTTCGGCCGGGACATCTTTAGCCGCGTATTGAGCGGAGCGCGCATTTCGGTGCAGGTTGCGGTTGTGGTGCTGAGCGTGGCCGTGACGGTCGGCACACTGATCGGCGCAGCCGCCGGGCTGCTGGGGGGCTGGGTGGACACCGCGCTGATGCGTCTGACGGATGTGTTTCTGGCCTTCCCGGCGTTGATCCTGGCTTCGGCCATCGGCGCGGCGCTGGGCAACAACCTGACGAATACGATGTTGGCGCTGAGCGTCGTGTACTGGCCCTGGTATGCCCGCTTGGCGCGTGGGCAAGTGCTGGCGCTCTCGCAGCGCGAGTTCGTGCAAGCGGCGCGCGCCGTCGGCATGGGCGCGCCGCAGATCCTCAGCCGTCACATGTTTCGCAACATCCTGCCGATCTTGCTGGTGCAGATTAGCCTGGACGTGGGCTATGTCATTCTATACACCTCGGCGCTGAGCTTTCTCGGCCTGGGCGCGCAACGCCCGGAGCCGGAATGGGGGCTGATGCTCAACGATAGCCGGAAGTTTGTTCAAACTGCGCCGTGGACGATGTTCTATCCCGGCCTGGCGCTCACCGTGACCGTGCTGGCGTTCAATCTGCTGGGCGACGGCTTGCGCGACTACCTCGATCCGCGCTTGCGCGCCGAGCGTGGGTGACTTCGATTCGCGCGACGCCGCAGGAGCGAGCCGCCATCGCGCGCGGCGTTCGAGGCATTCAAGGTTGGCCTGGACGTGCGGCGGCCGCAGCGCTCTGGGTTGAAAAGCGAATATGCCGACTTGCTGCAGTCGGCATATTCCGTGAGCGGAAGCGACGGGATTCGAACCCGCGGTCTCTGCCTTGACAGGGCAGCGTGTTAGGCCTCTACACCACGCCTCCGAGCGATTACCGCGGAGGGCAACTATACCATAGCTTGCGCCCGGCTCAAGACGTAGATCGCGATGCGCGCTTGCCAGGTGGGGAAGGCGCGCACCGGCTTATCGCCTGCAAAGAGTCGAACCGACTCGATCTGTGCTTGGACGCACGCCGTCAGCGCCTCGAATTGCGGCAGCGTGATCGCCCGCGCGCGCGCTTCGCCGGAACACAAGTCGCCGCCGACGCCCTGGCCGCGCAACATGCGCCAGCGCGTGCGCCAGTAGCCGGCGTTCTCAAACGAGATCACTGCGCGCCGCCCCACGCGCAACATCTCGCTCACGACCGACGTTGGATGATCCAGGTAGGCCAAGGTCTGGCTGAGGATGACGTAGTCGAATGCGCCATCGGGGTAATCGGCCAGTCCTTCCTCGATGTTGCCCTGGCGCACCGATAGCCCGCGCGCGATGCAAGCCCGCACATTGGCTTCGCTCAATTCCACGCCGCGGGCCAGGACTTGACGCTCGTGTATCAGCCGCGCCAGCAACTCGCCGTCGCCGCAGCCCAGGTCGAGCACGCGGGCTTTGGGCGGGACCAGTGCAACGATGGCGTCGAGATCGGGACGTTTTCCGTTGAGGGTCATCGGTGTGCCTCTGCGAGGCGCATGCGCACCTCGCAGAGGATCATGCTTCTGGGCTTCAAAGCAGGGCGAAGCACCGGCTTGGGCCGCCGGTGGCGCCAGCGATCTTTGGACCACCGACGACGACAGTTGCGCCGCGCGCCGGCAGCCGGCTTAAGTTAGCGGTGCATTCGATGCCCCAGCGGTTGCTGGGCAGCCACTTGAAATGCACGGCGAAATCTTGCGATGGCCCATGATCTAGGCTGAGAGTGTCCACCATAATGCCCTTCACCTGCCGATTAGCGAGCAACCACTCGATGGCATCAATCCCGAAGCCAGGGAAGTGCATCACTTGCTTATCGTCGGCGTTGCGGAACTTCGGGGTATTGACGTAGGCGTCCCAGCCGCTGTTCATGGCCACGATCGCGCCGAACGGAATGCGGCCCCACCGGCGCTCCCATCGTCGCAGGTCGTCCTCGGTGACCAGCGCGTCTGGATCCTTGGCTGCCTTTTCGCGTATATCCACCACGATGAGTGGGCCGATCAAGTTCTCTGGCGGAATGAGATCGGCCGTTGCCTGGTCCGAGAAGTGGAAGGGCGCATCCATGTGCGTCCCAGTGTGCTCATTGATTGTCCACTCTTTCAGGTTGTAGCCGTCTTTCTTGAGCGTGAAGATTTCTTTGATCGTAAGTTGCGGTTGACCGCCAAACGTTGGGAAGTCCGGCGTCAGCGGGTGCGTCAGATCAATCACCTTGTTCACCCGAACCGAAAGCGGACGGAAGAGATCCTCTTTGGCGTTTACCGGCGTCGCCAGGAATGCTGCCGAG
Organism: Thermoflexales bacterium; assembly: GCA_046299515.1. Classification (GTDB taxonomy): domain Bacteria; phylum Chloroflexota; class Anaerolineae; order J036; family Brachytrichaceae; genus JAAFGM01. The sequence goes on from JBKBID010000105.1 coordinate 5,656, forward strand.
GCGACAGCGGCTGCGCCGCCGGTCGCCTTAAGGAAGCTGCGGCGGTCGAGCGTTTCTGCGATCTTCTTTTGACATTGCGGAACACACATAGGAATACACCTCCTTTGAAAATGGGGGAGCCGGATGCTCCGCGCACTTGCTCGGATCCACGCTCCCAGACTTCCATGGTTAGTGCGCTGACTCGACGCGTTTTAAGAAATCGCGCGTCAGCTCCGCTAGTCTATCCACTTCCAGCAAAAATGCGTCATGGCCGTAGTTGCTGTCTATCTCGACGTAGGTCACGTCAATGTCGTTCTGCAGCAGCGCGCGCACCAGTTCCTTCGACTGCCACGATGGGTAGAGCCAGTCCGAGGTGTAGCTCACCACCAGGAACTTGGCCGTCACCTTGCGAAAGGCGTCGGCCAGCGAGGGTAGGCCGTAGGATAGGTCGAAATAGTCCATCGCCTTGCTCAGATAGAGGAACGAGTTGGCGTCGAAGCGCTTGGTGAACGAGTGGCCGCGATAGTTCAGATAGCTCTCTACCTCGAACTCTGGGTCGAAGCGCCAGCCGTAGCCTTCGCTGCC
>JBKBID010000106.1:0-6153 GCA_046299515.1 Thermoflexales bacterium
ATCTGCCCTTCATGGGCACGTTCGCCAAAGATGACTACGTCAGCGCCAGCAAGGCGGCGCTCATCGGCGGCACCACCACCCTGATCGAGATGGTCTGCCAGGCGCGCAGCGGCCGACCGCTGGCCGACGGCTTCGAGTTCTGGATGAGTCAGGCTGTCGGCAAAAGCGCATGCGACTTCACCTTCCATCAATCGGTGACTCGCTACGACGCGCAAGCCGAAGCCGAACTGACCGAGATCGTGAAAGCCGGCGTCGCCAGCTTCAAGGTCTTCCTGGCCTACAAGGGCGCCTTCGGCATTACCGACGAGGAGCTGTATCACACGCTGCGGCTGGCCAAAAAGCTCGGCGTCATCGTGACGGCGCACTGCGAGAACGCCGACCTCGTGCTGGAGCTGCAAAAGCAACTGTTGAGCGAAGGCAAGACCGGGCCGGAATATCACTACTGGAGCCGTCCGCCGCGCGTAGAAGCTGAGGGGGTGCATCACCTGCTGTCATTCGCCGAGATGACCGGCGCGCACACCTACATCGTGCATACCGGTTGTGAAGAGGCGCTGCAGGAGGCGATGGCCGGCAAGGCGCGCGGCCTGAACGTCTGGGTGGAGACGCTGATCCAGTATCTCCTGCTGGACAAGAGCTACGCCGAACTGCCCAACTTCGAGGGCGCGAAATACGTCATGTCGCCGCCGCTGCGCGACAAGAAAAATCAGGACGTGTTCTGGAACGCGCTCAAGCAACGCTTCGTCTCGACCGTCGCCACCGACCATGCGCCCTTCGACTTCAAGGGGCAGAAGGAAATGGGGCGCGACGACTTCACCAAGATCCCCAACGGCATCCCCTCGCTGGAAGACCGCGTGAATCTGCTCTACACCTACGGCGTGACAACCGGCCGGCTGGACCTGAACACGTTTGTGGACTGCGCCAGCACGCAGGCGGCCAAGCTGTTCGGCCTATTCCCTCGCAAAGGGACGATCGCCGTGGGCAGCGACGCCGACCTGGTGGTGTACGACCCGAACTATCGCGGCATGATCTCGGCCAAGACGCACCACATCAACCTGGACTACAACGCGTTCGAGGGCTGGGAGATCAAAGGCCGGCCTAGCGTGGTCACCGTGCGCGGCGAGATAGCCGTGCGCGATGGCGAGTTCGTCGGCACAATTGGGCGCGGCCAATTCCTGAAGCGCGAACCGACGCACTTTTGATCCACATGGGTGGGCGAAGGCATGCCCTCGCCCACCCAGGCATCGCCTTCGCCCACCCGGCCCTCGCTTGCCCCCTGTTTGAACGGCGCTATAGTGCCGGATATGATTCAGACACCGGATATCGTCCGTCCCCCCAAAGAACTCATCGAAGGACTGCGCCATATCGGCTGCGCCACAGCCGTCGGCGAGTTGTATCGCCTAGGCATCCGCGACGCGCATATTCGCGGCCCGGTCTCGTGGAACAAGGGCAAGAGCGTCGTCGGCCCCGCGCTCACGCTGCAGATGATGCCCAAGCGAGAAGACCTCTACGGCGAGAGCGAATACAGCAACGTCGAGGCGCAACTCCACCGTCACGTGCTGTATCACACCCAGCCGGGCGACATCGTCGTGGTGGATGCGCGCGGCGACATGGGCAGCGGCGTCTTCGGCGAGATGATGCTGACCTATTTCAAGGGCCGCGGCGGCGCCGGCGTGGTCATTGACGGTTGCATCCGCGATTACCCCCACGTCAAAAACCTGGATTTGCCCATGTGGCTGCGCGGCGTCACACCCAACTTTCACACGCAGACCAACCTGATGCCCTTCGCCGTCAACGTGCCGATCGCCATGAACAACGTGCTGGTCATGCCCGGCGACATCATCATCGCCGACGACGACGGCGTGGTGGTGGTGCCCATCAAGCTGGCGCCGGAGCTATTGAAGAAGGCCAGCGAGCACGCCGAATGGGAGGACTTCACCCGCATGAAGCTGGCCGAGGGCGGCGACCTGCGCAAATACTATCCGCTGCGCGAAGATGCCCGCGAGGAATATGAAGCCTGGCGCCGTTCGCAGGGCCGGTGACGCATGTCCGACAACACAGCGTTGTTCATCTGCACCGGCAACTACTACCGCAGCCGCTACGCCGAGCTGTACTTCAATGCGACCGCGCCGGCGCGTTTGGGCTGGCGCGCTGTTTCGCGCGGCTTCGCCCCCAACCCGCTCAACCCCGGCCCAATCGCCGTGAGCGTAATCCAACGCGCGCAAGAGCGTGGGCTACCCTTGCCCGCCGACCCACCCTACCCGCGCCGCTTGACCGAAGCCGACCTTCACTCGGCGCAGCGCATCATCGCGCTGGACGAGGAAGAGCATCGCAGCTACGTCGAGCGCTACTTCCCCGCGTGGCGCAACTGCATCACGTACTGGCGCGTGCATGATCTTCACCTCATGCCGGCGGCCGAGGCATTCGCGCTGATAGAGCGCCACGTGGACGCGCTGATGCGCGAGCTGACCACCGCTGCGCCGGCGCAGCCCCGCCGCAACGATTGACCGTGACGCCGATCACCTTCAACGTCCCATGCATCACACCATACAAGCAGGCTTGGTAACGAATGGGCGAATCCCTGGGTGAGATGAAGGCAATGCCTTCATCCCGCCCAGAATCTTCCAATCCTATCGGCGCTCGAACTTATAATCACCTTAAAGCCAAGAAGCGCATATCTCCAGGAGAAAAGGACATGTCAACCAACGGTCGCCTGCTCAACTATGTGAACGGCCAGTGGATGGAATCCAGCGCCGACGCCTTCCTCGATGTGAAGAACCCGGCCACAGCCCAAGTGATGGCGCAGGTGCCACTCTCGCCCAAGCAAGAAGTGGACATGGCTGCCGAGGCCGGCGTCAAAGCGTTCAAGGATTGGCGTCGCACGCCGGCCGTCGAGCGGGTGCAACATCTCTACAAATTCAAGCGCCTACTCGAAGAGCATCGCGATGAGCTTTCGCGCCTGATCACCAACGAGTGCGGCAAGACCTACGCCGAAAGTCAGGCCGAGATGCAGCGCGCCATCGAGAACGTCGAGGTCGCCTGCGGCATTCCCAGCTTGATGCAAGGCTTCAACAACGAAGACATCGCGCGCGGCATTGATGAGCACTGCTTCCGCCAGCCGCTGGGCGTCGTGGCCGCCATTACGCCCTTCAACTTCCCAGGCATGGTGCCGTTGTGGTTCTTGCCCTACGCCGTCGCCACCGGCAACTGCTTCATCCTCAAGCCCAGCGAAAAGGTGCCGATGACGATTCAGCGCATCTTCCAGTTGCTGGAGCAGTCCGGCTTCCCGCCCGGCGTGGTGCAGGTGGTGAACGGCGCGAAGGAAGCCGTGGATGCCATCCTTGACCATCCCAACATTCGCGCGGTGAGCTTTGTGGGCAGCACGCCGGTGGCTCGCTACATCTACGAGCGCGCCGCGCGCGCCGGCAAGCGCGTGCAAGCGCAGGGCGGCGCCAAGAATCCGGTCGTCATCATGCCGGACGCGGACATGGACATGACCACGCGCATCGTGGCCGACTCGGCCTTTGGCTGCGCCGGCCAGCGCTGCCTGGCCGCCTCGGTCGGCATCACCGTGGGCGAAGCGCGCAACATCTTCGTGGAGCAACTGGCCGACGCAGCCGTCTCGCGCAAAGTGGGCTATGGCCTGGATGAAGGCGTGGAGATGGGGCCGGTGATCACGGCGGAGAGCAAGGCGCGCATCGAGAAGCTGATCGCGCTCGGCGAGCAGGAAGGCGCGCAGGTGCTGGTGGACGGGCGCAATAAGAAGGTGAAGGGCTACGAAGATGGCAACTTCGTCTTCCCCACCATCCTCGACCACGTGCCGCCCAAGAGCGAGATCGCCCGCACCGAGATCTTCGGCCCGGTGTTTAGCCTGATGCACGCCGAGAGCATCGAGGAAGCGATCGCGCTGGTCAACGACCGCAGCTACGGCAACATGGCCTGCATCTTCACCAGCAGCGGCGCGGCAGCGCGCCAGTTCCGCTACGAGGTGAACACCGGCAACGTCGGCATCAACGTCGGCGTGGCCGCGCCGATGGCCTTCTTCCCCTTCAGCGGCTGGCGCGAGAGCTTCTTCGGCGATCTGCATGCCCAGGGCATGCACGGCGTCGAGTTCTACACCGAGACCAAAGTCGTCGTCGAACGCTGGCCGAAAGAGTGGAGCCGGAAGTTCTAGCCCGACGCGAATTCAGATCAGCTTCATCAAGGAGAAACCAAAGACATGCCCGGCAAGTTCGAACTCAAGACCTCTAGCCACGGTGAATACCTGTTCAACCTGATCGCGTCAAACGGCCAGGTGATCCTCACCAGCGAAACCTATAGCGAGCGGCGCAGCGCCCTCAACGGCATCGAATCGGTGCGCATCAATGCGCCGCTGGATGAGCGGTTCGAGCGCCGGACGTCGAGCGGCGGCCAGCCTTACTTCGTGCTCAAAGCAGCCAACGGCGCCGTCATCGGCCGCAGCCAGATGTACTCCTCGACTTCAGCGATGGAGCAAGGCATCGCTTCGGTCAAGAACCATGCCCCCGACGCCGAGCTGGTGGATACAACGGCAGGGTGAACTAAAACGGCGCGCGCCGCGGGCTGGGGGCCTATTCCGCGCGATGATATTGCGCGCGTCTGGGCAGCCAGCCCTCGCAAGGCGGCCTAGCCGAGTTGCGCGCGGCGCGCGACGAACTTGAAAAGCTCGCGCGTCCAAATCACGCTGCCGGCGACGGCGATGCAGACGAGCCAGTCGCCCGGGGACAACGCAACCGTGCCAAAGGGGCGCTGCAAAAACGGCGCATGGACGACAAGCGCCTGCAGAACAAGCGAGACCGCGACGGCGAACCACAGCCACGGATTGCGGAACAGTCCACGGAACACGCTCTCGCGATCCGAACGCGCATTGAAAACGTTGAACAGTTGGAACAGCACCAACGTGGTGAATGCCATCGTGCGGGCGTAGGCCAGGTCGCCGCGGCCGGGGATCAGCCCGCCGGCCAGCGCATAGTCGAGCACAAACAACGTGCCCAGCGCCATGATCGCGCCGACGAAGAATAGCCCTGCCCACATCTCGCGGTCAATCACGCCTTTGTCGCGCGGGCGCGGCGGCCGGCGCATCAGATAAGCGGCCGGCGGCTCCACCCCGAGCGCCAGCGCCGGACCACTATCGGTCACCAGGTTGATCCATAGAATCTGCGTGGCCAACAGCGGCAGAGCCAGCGCGCCTGCGTGATCGGCCGATAAGCCGAGCGCCGACGCGAACACCAGCCCCAAAAACATCGTCATCACCTCGCCGATGTTGGACGACAACAGATAGCGCAGGAATTTGCGAATGTTGGAGAAAATCGCGCGCCCTTCTTCGACCGCTGCGACGATGGACGCAAAGTTATCGTCGGTCAGGATCATGTCAGCGGCTTCTTTGGACACATCCGTGCCGGTAATGCCCATCGCCACGCCGATATCCGCCTGCTTGAGCGCCGGCGCGTCGTTCACGCCGTCGCCGGTCATCGCCACCACATCGCCGTTCTGCTTCAAAGCGCGCACAATCAACAGCTTGTGCTCCGGGCTTACCCGCGCATAGACCGACGTTTCGCGCGCAGCCTGGCGCAACCCGGTTTCATCCAGCTTCGCCAACTCCGCGCCGGTCATGACCCGGCCCCCCGGCGCGATGATGCCCAGCTCGGTCGCGATGGCCTGGGCCGTCAGCGGATGGTCGCCGGTGATCATGACGACGCGGATGCCGGCCTGGCGCGCGCGGGCGACGGCGTCCTTCGCCTCCGGCCGTGGCGGATCTATCATCCCGATCAGGCCGAGGAAGACGAAGTCGCGCTCGAGCGCCTCTCCAATCGCGCCATCTCCGACCTGATCGCGCGGGCAGGTGCGGAAGGCCACGCCCAGCGTGCGCAACGCCTCGCCGGAAAGCCGGTCTATGCACGCCTGAATCTCACGACGCCGGTCGTCGGTTAACGGGCGCGCGTCTTCACCGATGCGCTCCGCGCAACAGCGGGTCAGCAACACATCCGGCGCGCCCTTGACAAAGATCACCGCGCGCTCCGGCTTGTGCGCGTCGGCGTGCACCGTGCTCATCAGCTTGCGCTCCGAGGAAAACGGCACTTCGCCGATGCGCGTGAAGCGCCGCTCGAGCGCAGCGTGCTGTAAGCCGAGCTTGGCGGC
>JBKBID010000107.1:0-6135 GCA_046299515.1 Thermoflexales bacterium
TGGCGCTGGCGCTGCTGAAGCTGGCGATGCGCTGGCCGTCGGGCGACCAGAAGAACATCGCGGCTTCATCGTGGACGGTTGCGCTTGTCCCGGCGGCGAGGTCGTAGACTGTCAACGCCGCCGGTATCGGGACGCCCTGCGGCGTAGGTGCAGTATCCAGAACGGCGACGCGTTGGCCGTCGGGCGACCAGGCGAAATAGGCGCTGTCCTCGATGCGCGCGAGCGCGCATATCGGCTTGCCGCTCGAATCGGCTAATACCAGCTCGTCTTGATCGTCTGTATAAGCGACGAACAGCACATGTCGGCCGTCCGGCGACCAGTGCGGAGATTGAAACGCGCCGGGCAACGCTTCGATGATGGTTTGCTTGCCCTTGACCGAGCCTTTCGCTTCGATGATCGAGACGTTGGCGCGGCCCGGCGTCGTCGCCCGCCCGCCCAGGTGGGTGACCATCGCCGCTGAGTCGGCGCGCCAGTGCCAGTAGGTTGGCGAACCGGTGTCGAAAATCGAGATGTCACCGCCGCCGCGCCCGACAACGCGGATGGCGCCGCTGCGCGGGCTGATGGTGAGGAAGGCCACCTGGTTGCCGTCCGGCGACCAATCCACGTAGGGGATGTTCCATTCGGACGTGCTGTATAGGTCGGTCATCGCGCCGCCGGAGGCCGGCGCGACGTGGACCGTGCTCGTGAAGCCGTTGAAGCCCTCGGAAGTGCTCAGGCTGACGAAGGCGATAAAACGGCTGTCGCTCGAGAAGGCCGGGAATTGATAGATGCGCCCGGCCTGCCGGTTCTCGGAGATGAAGGCGTCGGACGTGATCGGGGTGGTGTTGCGGCCGGTCGGGTCGGTCACCATGATGTTGCCGTCTGTGGTCAGGTAGACGATCTGCCCGCCGTCGCTTGGCGCGTTGGGCGCGATGCGACCGACGTCCGGCTTGACCGCGCTGCACGCGGCGTAGCGCGTGCGGGTCGCGGCGGTGGGCGTGGGCGGCGTGTCCACGGCGGCAGGCGGAGGCGCTGTTGGCGTGGAGCGCGCGCGCGCGATTTGCTCCCGCTGCGAGACGGGCGTGCGCGTGGGGGAGAGGGCGGGTTCGAGCGGCGGCTCTTGTCTGAGTGGGTTGGCGCACGCGCTGAGCGCGAGTGCTGCGCAGCAGGCCAGGCTTGCCAACCGGTTTGGCTTTCGTTCTTTCGCGTCTTGTCGGCGCATCACCCTTCTTCTCCCCATCCAGTATCGCGCTGGCTTGAGCGCGGCGCGGTCGCGCGGCATTCAACTCGCGAGCGACTATAGGCAAATAAGCTGAGAGGGGGATGAAGCCCGACAAAAAGAACGGACGAACGCGAAGTTCGTCCGCCTTAGTGAGCCGCGAGGGACTCGAACCCCCAACCAATTGATTAAGAGTCAACTGCTCTACCAGTTGAGCTAGCGGCCCGTGGTTTCCCAGTGCGGATTATACCAGAATGGCGCTCAATGGGCAATGGGGTTAAGCGGGGAAACTACACCAGCAATGTGACAGTCACGCGCTTCTGCACTTCTCTACGGAGCGAGACAGGGCAGGCGCAGGCGTTACCTGCGCCTACCCTCGTCAGAAATAGCCCCTCAATGCGGCCACCAGTCCTTGCGAGAACGGGGGTCGAGGAAGGCGCCGCGGTCGCGCACGGCGACGATGAGCGGGCCGGTAGCCGTGCCAATCGGCTGGGCGTTGCGCACGGCGGGGAGGCGGCCGGTGGCGCGCCGCCCGTTGTTCAGTTGCGCGCGGTAGAGCGCGACCAGGTTCGGGTCCACGCACAGGTTCAACAGATGGACGACGTAGCCGGCGCCCACGTCGTCGTGTCTCGAGTAGCCCAGGGTGAGTTCGCGTTCGTCGGCGAAGAGCACGAGCGCGATCGCGCCGCCGCCGTAGATGACCGGGCTGCGCGACGGTGGATAGATCGTCTCGCCCGGCGCGGCGGCCAGTTCGAGCGCGGCGGCCGGCCAGTCCAGGTTCAACCCGCTGCGCCGGCCATAGGGTTCGCCTTGGCCTTCGTCCCACACCCAGTCGAAGCGCAGGTATGCGCGCAGGAGGGTCGGCGCGCGGTTGGCCTGAAACAGGCCATGCAGCTTCGGCGCGTCGGGGTCGGTGGGGCCGTTGTAGTCCACCAGCGTCGGGGGCGCATCCGTCGGCGCGATCCCGATCACCGAGAGGCGCAGATCGGCGTTGTGGTCGGTCAGCGCGTTGTTCTTGTAGGGCGGCCCCTCGAACGGCACGAGGTCGTAGCCGGAGGCGACGACCGGGCAGGCGGCGCCGCTCGTCGAGGCGTCTTGCGCGTTGGCGGCGAGGGCGAACGCGCGCGGCGCGGACTCGGCGGTGGGCGCAGTCGTCGGCGGCGCAGGGGCAAGGGCAGGGACGGGCGCGAGCGTAGGCGGCGAGGGCGCCTGCGTCGGCGGGGGTAGGGTGGGCGAGGGCGCAGCCGTCGGTTCAGGCGTTGCGGTCGGCGATGGCGCCGGCGTCGCGCTCGGCGGCGCGAAGGTCGGCAAAGGCCGGGTCGGTCGCGGCGGCGGCGTCCAGGTGGGGGGCGGCGTCGCCGTTGGGTAGTACGTTGCCGGGATCGGTTCGTTGCGCGGTCGGCCCAACTCCGACGCGAAGGGGGCGCTGATGCTGAGCGGGGCGCATGCGGCTAATCCGAGTATGACGCCGAGCGACGCGCTGAGGGCGACGAGCTTGGCCATACGGCGCTAAATCTACCACTGCCGGGCGTTGAAACTTGCGCCGTCCCAGGCGTCGTCCACAAGTCTGCGCCTAGCCGCGCAGCGATTCGTCCACCAGCGCGAAGCCGTGCTTGATGATGCTTTCGGCGTCAATGTGGAAGTGGCGGTATAGGTCGGCGCGGTAGCCGGATTGGCCGAACTTGGTCACGCCGAGCGCGCGGGTCTTTTGGCCGAAGACGCTGCCGACCCAGGCCAGGGCGTGCGGCGCGGCGTCGTGGACGGTGAGGATGGGCGCGCGTCGCGCGTCCGCCGGGATGAGCGCGGCGAGGTGGTGCGCGTCGTCGCCGCGCTGCTGCGCCGCGTGCCAGTCGTCGTAGGCGCGGCGCGGGCTGGTGAGGTTGATCAAGTTGACCGCGACGCCCTCGCTTTCGAGGTAACGCGCGGCTTCGAGCGCCTCGGGCAGCATCACGCCGGTGGCGACGATGTGCAGCGCCGACAGCGGGTCATGGGGAGCGGGGGAGCGGTGGACGACGTAGCCGCCGGCCAGGAATTGGCGGCGGAGTTCGTCCTTGCCCAAGCGGGCCATCACCGGATCGAGCAGGGCTTGTTCGATGGGCTTGGTGGACAGGCGCAAGTAGGAGGAGCGCCCGCCTTGCCGGTCGCAGCATTGCTTGAGCGCCTCGCACAACGCCCATTCCACTTCGACGGCGAAGGTCGGCTCGTAGTAGTCCAATTCGGGCAGCTCGATGCCGAGCGAGGGGGTGACCGACGACTGGTGCGCGCCGCCTTCCGGCGCCAGCGTCACGCCGCTGGGCGTGGCGACGAAGATGAACTTTGCCCCGGAGTACAAGCCGTAGATGATGGCGTCCAGGCCGCGGCAGACGAATGGGTCATAGACCGTGCCGATGGGGAAGAGCAACTGGCCCATGAGTTCGTGGGCCATGCCCATCTGCCCGATCAGCGAGAACAGGTTCATCTCGGCGATGCCCATTTCGATGTGCTGCCCCTTGCTGCCGAGCTGCCAGTTGAGGATGCGCGCGCGGCCGGCCTCGTAGTCGGTGGCCTCGCGCAGGGTGAACGTGCCGACTTTGTTGATCCATCCGCCCAGGTTCGTGCTGACCGACACATCCGCCGACGAGGTGACGATGCGCGGGCCGACCTTGGGCACATCGGCCAGGCGCAGCATGGCGCGCCCGAACGCCTCTTGCGTCGAGACGACGGGCAGCGCGGTGGCGTTCAGTTCATCCGGCACGTCCGCCGCGCGCACGGGCGGCGGTGGGATGTCGCGGGCGCGCTCCTTGAGGCGCAGGAATCGGCCGCGTTCCGCGCACAGGCGCCCCTCCGGCGAGTCGGGGTCGAAAGCGTCCCACTGCGTGGCCTCGGTCAGGCCGAGGGAGGCGCGAAGCTCGTTGATGCGCTCGGCGCTGAGCAGCGCGGCGTGGTTGGCCGGATCGCCGTAGATCGGCAGGCCGTAGCCTTTGATGGTGTAGGCGAATATCACGCTGGGGCGGTCGGTTGTCCGTTCGGCTTCGCGGAGCGTGTCTATGAGCAAGCGCAGGTCGTGGCCGCCGAGGTTGCCGAGCAGGGCCGGCAACTGCGCGTCGCTCACGTCGCGCAGGCAGCGCAGGATGTCCTGGCCGTAGCGTCGTCGGGCGAGCGCTTCGCGGACGGCGGCGCCGTCGCTGCGGATGAGGTGTTGGTATTCCTCGTTGCTCATGTCGTCAATGCACCGGCGCAACGCCTCGCCGCCGGGGCGGGCGAAGGCGGCCTGCAGGTCGTGGCCGTATTTCGCTTCGAGCACGCGCCATTCGCAATCGGCGAACAGCTTTTTGAGCTTGGCTGCGCGCACGCCCGGCGTGATGCGGTCGAGGCTCTGCCGGTTCAGGTCAACGATCCAGATCGTGTTCGGCAGGCGCTGCAATTCTTCCTCGATAAGCGCTTCCCAGATGTTGCCCTCGTCCAGCTCGGCGTCGCCGCTGATGGCGATGAAGCGGTTGGCGGTGGTGCGGCCGAAGTGCGCCTCGGCGTATCGCTGCACCAGCGCGGCGAAAGTGGGCGCGACCGGCCCCAGGCCCATCGAGCCGCCGCTGAAATCTACCGGCGAGATGTCCTTCGTGCGGCTGGGGTAGGACTGGATGCCGCCGAATTCGCGCAGGCGGGTGAGATAGGCGCGCGGCAGAACGCCCATGAGATACATGGCGGCGTGGAAGGCCGGCGCGGCATGGGGCTTGACCAGCACGCGATCGGTGGGTTTGAGGAAGTGGAAGTAGAGGGCGGTGAGGATGCTGACCGACGAGGCGGCGCTGGCCTGGTGGCCGCCGACCTTGGTTTTGTCCGGGTTGGGGCGCACGTTGTTGGCGTGGTGGATCATCAGCGTGCTCAGCCAAAGCAGGCGGCGCTCGATGTTTTGCAAGATGCGAATGGCGTCGGTGCTGTCAACGGCGGCGGTGGTCGGAATTGCTGGCGCAATCGTCATGGCGTTTCTCGGTAGCTCCTCTCTTCAGCAGGACGGTCATCTTCTTGGCCGCCTGGCCCAGGTGTTTGGCCAACTGGTCGGCGGCGAGGTCGGCGTTGCCGCGCCGGCAGGCGCGCAGGATCACGCGGTGCTGGCGCTGCGCCTCGGCGTGGTAATCCACGCTGGTCAGGTAGATCACCACGTAGCGTTGGACGTTGGCGTGCAGGGCGCGGATCGCGTCGAGCAGGCGCGGCATGGCGCAGGGGCGATACAGCGCGGCGTGGAACTCCCAGTTCAACGCGCTCCACTTCAGCGCGTCGCGCTCGTCGTCCATGATGGTGATCAGCCCATCCAGCCGGACGAAGTCGGCGCGGGTCATGTTGGGGATGGCGCGGCGCAGGGCCAGCGTCTCCAGCGCGATGCGCATGGCGTAGATTTCGTCCACCTCATCGGCGGAGAGTTCGGAGACGACGGCGCCGCGATTGGGGTAGAACGTGACCAGCCCCTCGGCCTTGAGCTGCAACAGGGCTTCGCGCGCCGGAATTTTGCTCACGCCGAAGCGCGCGGCGACTTCGTCCTGGGGCAGCGGCTGGCCGCCTTTGTATTCGCCTTGCAAGATGGCTTGTCGCAATGCGGCGGCGATCCACTCGGAGGTGGCGGCGCCGGCGAGGCGGGGCAGGATGAGATCGGTCAATGCGTATGCGATTGTACGCGTATACGATTATGCGGCAAGTTGGTCGTAGCCCGCAGCCCGCGTCGCCCCCCTCACCCTCCCCCCAGTGTTTACGGGCCGGACGTGCTGGGGAAGGTTGGCCAAGGTTGAGGGGCAAAACCACGGGTCGCCCGACGGCCGGCAGATTGGGGCTGGATTCCTGCCTTGGCGGGAAATGACTTTCCGCTACAAAAACCTACACCTGTGAGGAGATAGCCCCTCCCCGGCCCTCCCCGCAAGCGGGGAGGAGGAAAGAAGGGGTGGGCGAAGGCACTGCCTTCGCCCACC
>JBKBID010000108.1:0-2829 GCA_046299515.1 Thermoflexales bacterium
GGGACTATGCCGACCCGCGATGGACGGCCGGCGCAACCCGTGCATGTTCCAGGGCTTTGTCAACGACATCGCGGTCAAGCCGAACACCACCTATCAGATTCGCGTCCGCGTGCGCACCGTGGGCGTGACCGGCCCGCGCGATAGCCGTTATCCCTACGGCTTCACCGTGCGCACAGCCGGCTGGCTGGGGGACACGTGCGCCGATCCGGCCCAGACCGTCGGCCAGTCCACCCGGCTGATAGGGCACGTGTCCGGCGCCACGCCCTGGAGCGAGGTCACCGGCGCCTTCACCACCGGCCCCGACCAGCGCTTCCTGGACAACCTCTACCTGATCCTGGAGAACACCACCGGCGGCAATGCCTACGTGGACGAGGTCTCGCTCCGGGAGATGGTGGGCGGGCAGCCGGCCGGCCCGGAGCTGCTGCGCAAAAACCGCTTCGCCTACCAACGCTACTTCGACCCCTTGCCCGCCTGGCAGTGGGACTATATCTTTGAAAAGGCGGCGGAGAACGGGGTCACCATCCGGCCCGTGGTTCTGGAGAAGAACGACTGGATCGCCAACCACCTGGACGCCAGCGGCAACCCCGTGGGCGGCTACTACGAGCTGGACAACAACCGCTTCTACGCCGCGCCCGGCGCGGCGGTGCGTCGCTACCATGAGTACTTCTGGCGCTACCTGATCGCGCGCTGGGGCTACTCGCGCGCGGTGCACTCATGGGAGCTGCTCAACGAGGGAGACCCGTTCAACAGCAACCACTACGCCATGGCCGACGCATTCGGCCGCTTCATGCGCGCCAACGATCCGCATGGCCACCCCGTCACCACCTCCAACTGGCATAGCTTCCCCCAGGCCGAGTTCTGGGCCAATCCGGCCTACAGCGGCGTGGACTACGCCGACATCCACGAGTATGCCTGCTGCGGCAACCGCTATGCCGGCTGGGCCAACGCCATCGGCAGTCCGCTGGCGCTGGAGACGCGGCCGGCCTATGTCTACGGCGGTCGCGGGGCCTCGGTGCGCGTCCCCGGCGCGCCCCAGTTCAACAACGCGGGCAACACCCCCCGCTCCCTGGCCATCCGCGGTCCCGGCGAGTGGGTGATCCGCTACCGCATGAAGGCGGAGGGCTTCACCGGCGCCTGCGATTTCGGCCTGCCCGACTCCTTGGCCGGCCCGCGGCTGCTGTGGGTTCTTGACGATACGCAGAGCAGCGTGGTGCCGCCGCCGGCCGAGGCAGGCAAGTCATGGCTGTGTACCGCGCCGGCCGGCACCTACGACTGGCGCACCTTTGACAGCCAGACCACCCACGACGGCCGGCCCGCGCCCGCCTCCGAGCGCATCATCCTGAACGACGACGGGCTGCACAGCCTGTCCATCTGGTTCCAAAACAGCTTCGGCACAGGTGGCGACGCGTGGATTGACGAGGTGGAACTGATCGGCCCGGCGGGGCAGCGCGCCTACATCAACGGCGAGTTCGACCTCACGGTGCTGTGGGAGGACGCCGCGCACCTGACCTCCTCCCTCAGCCGGCAGCTCGGCGGCCGCGCCCCTACCGGCCCCGGCAAGCCGGTGACGCGCGGGGAGGTGGCCATGGGCGACGCCGACGACTACCGCGGGGACGAGAACTACGACCAGAGCTTGGACACGACGGGCGTGTGGCTGCACACCTTCCTGTGGGCGCAGGTCAACCCCGGCGGGCTGTACGAGCTGTATTGGGATCCAACCAACATCCGGCGCTACGACCTCTACGGCCATTTCCGCGCCTTCCGCGACTTCATGGATGGCATTCCCCTGAACAACGGCCGCTACGCCGATGCGAAGGCTGCGGCCTCGCATCCGGACTTGATCGTGCTGGGGCAGGCGGACCGGGCCGCCGGCCGCGGACATCTGTATGTGCGCCATCGGCAGTACACCTGGCGCAACATAGTGGACGGCGTCGCAGCAACCCCGGCGTCCGGCTCGATCACCATTCCCAACCTGGCAGATGGCCTCTATCGCGTCATCTGGTGGGACGCCTGGCAGGGGACGCCTATGCTCACACAGACTGTATCGGCTTCGGGCGGCGTATTGACCGTCGCCCTTCCCAACCCGCTGAGCCAGGCCATAGCGCTCAAATTTGAACCAGAAGATGCCCAGAGCCTATTCCCGCGCCTCTGGCTGCCGATCGTCCTACGCAGGGGATAGCAACATCATTCCGGCTAAGGCAAGAACGATGAGCAAAAGAAGGATAGCGCTGATCGCAGTGCTGCTGGCAACTGCAAGGTTGCTGGTGAGCGTGACGTGGGATGTAACCGCGCAAGCGCCGCAACCGACGCCGCGTGCGTGGATGCCGCTCGTACGCCAGAGCGGCGACGCTGTGCGGCCGGAGTGGAGCCAGCACGGCTTCAACGCCCAGCGGACGAGCTACATCCCCTACGCTCCGCCCCATCCCTGGCGCTGGCGCTGGGCCTGGAACGGCCCCAACGCAAGCGGCGGCGTGAGCAAAGTGACCGGCAACGGCTCGCTCCCGCGCAACGTCCAGCCGGTCACCGGCGGCGGGCGGGTTTACATCGCCGCCGGGAATGACGGCGTCTTCGCCCTCAGCGAGCCCACCGGCGCGCCACTCTGGCAGCGCAGCGGCATCGGCGACGTGCGCTCCACCGTCGCCTACGACCACGCCACGCAGGCGGTGTTCGTCGTCTCGAGCAACGGACGCCTCTACAAGTTGCGCGCCTCCGATGGCGCAATACTCGGCCAGTTCGACAGCGGCCAGACCAGCGCGCTGCCGTTGCCGCCGGCGCTGTTCGATGGCCGCGTGGTGTTTGCGATGGGCCGGCGCGTGCACGCCGTCAGCG
>JBKBID010000108.1:2839-5691 GCA_046299515.1 Thermoflexales bacterium
CTGGACGCACACCGTGGCTTCCACCCTTACCGTAGTCGTGCCGCCGGCCTACTCGCCCTCGCGCACCTTGGTGATCGTGGCGACCGAGCCGGATTTGATGGTGCGCGCCATCCGCAACAGCGACGGCGCGCAACAGTGGGCGACTCGACCGGTGCATCCCAGCCGTAACTTCAGCGACCCCACCGAATACCGCCTCGGCTGGCCGGTGATCGCCGACGGCGCCGGCTATGTGCTGGTCAAGGCGCGCCTGCCCTGGAACACGCTCTGGCGCGATTGGCCGCAGACCAACGCCGCGATGCGCCAGTTGCTGACCGATAACCCCGGCGACCAGGCGCTCTTCGTGCTTGATTTGGATGACGGCAGCGTGCCCTTCATCGCCAACGTCGCCCACGGTGGGTATGGCGATAACGACTACTTGCCGATGGGCCCGCAGCCGGTGGTCAAGCGGCTGCCGAACGGCAAAGAGGTGATCTACACCATCATCCGCGCTAAGCACGCCTACGACGCGCGCTGGGATTCGCACTTTGGCGAGATGGTGCTGGATGACAGCACGGTGAGCGGCCTGCAGGGCGGCGATGTGCGCTTCATTGCCTTCGACTTGCCGCCTGGCTTCTCTAATCCTTACCTGCTCACTGACGAGCAGCCTAACGTCACGGCGGCCGGCGACTATCTCTTTGGCGGGCACTGGGAGGCCGGCTTCGCGCTGCGCATCCTGGACCGCTCCGACGCGCGCGGCAGTATCGAGAACAAAATCACTTCCCAGCGTCTCTCCACCGTGGCGACCTCGCAGGACGACACCGGCGCGTGTGCTTTCAGCGCCTCGCACTACTGCGCTAGCGGCCTGTACAACACCCGTCCCTACGACTTTGGCTTCTACATCTACTACAACCAGGGCGCGGTGTACGACCAGTACTGGAGCGAATACGCGACGTGGGTGGTGAGCAACGACAACCTCTACTTCCGCAGCGCCGACGGCGCGATCGTGGCGCTCACCAGCGGCAACCCGCTCTCCGCCATGGCCGCGATGTCCGGCCTCGACGCTGCGCCTGCACCCCCACCGACGCCCGACCCGGCGCCGGTGGCGCAGATCGATCACGCGCAAGCCCGCGCCTGGGCCGGCCGAACGGTGACGGTGACCGGCGCGCTGCGCTACGTGTTCAACAACGGCAAGCAAGTGCTGCTCGGCTTCTCGAACCCGCATCAGGGCAGCTTCAAGGCGATCATCGCGCGCGAGCATTGGGCCAACTTCCCCACGCCGCCGGAGCAGCGCTATCGCGTCGGCCAGCGGGTGGCGATTGTGGGCGTCGTGGGTTGGTATCAGGGCGACCCGGCCATCCGCGTTACATCGCCGAGGCAAATACGCCTATCTGACTGAAGACCACGCCCCGCTGAGCAGCGATGCCACGAGATGAGCAAGATGCTAACCAGAGTTTAAGCCACCATCTAATTAAAACACGCACGCAGCATCTGCTTACTACGCCATAGAACCGGCAATGGTCGCGCGCCCCCTCCGCCGGGCAAAAGCAAAAGACAACCGGCCGCAGTAGAATCCATTATCGGTGAAGCGATTCCACCTTCTCATCATCTCGGCGCTCTGCCTGGCCGTGCTCACGGCCTGGCGGTTGCCCGCGTCGCCCGAACCGCCGCCTGGCATCTCAGCTCGGGCCTGGGCGGCAACTGCAGTTCGAGGCGCCGTCGCCGATGTGATCGTCACGCTGCCCGGCTACCCCGACCTTTCACCCGCTCGCGCATTGCGCACGAAGCGCGAGAAGACCCGCTTCGTCGTCCAGGCGCTGCGTGCGCACGCCGAGCGCGCTCAAGCGCGACTGCGCGCCGAACTCGCCGCGCGCGGCCTCGACTTCTCCCCTCTGTGGATCACCAACCAAATCATCGTTCGGCGCGTAGACCGACCGACGCTGCGTTGGCTGGGAACGCAGAGCGACGTAATCCGCGTTGACCTAGACGAACAAACGCGCGGCCTCGACAATCAGGCTGAACACCGGCGCCTGAAATCCCGCGCCGCGCTGACCGCTCCCCATTCCCCGACTACGGTCGAGTGGGGCGTCCAGCGCGTGAACGCGCCACAAGTCTGGGCCATGGGTTACACCGGCCAGGGCATCGTCGTCGCCAACCTGGATACGGGCGTGCGCTGGGATCACGAGGCGCTCAAGCCCCACTATCGCGGCTGGGATGGCGTCACCGCCGATCACAACTACAACTGGTTCGATGCCGCGCCGGAGGGGAGCGATCCGCCATCCTCGACGCCGCAGGACGTAAACGGACACGGCACACACACCACCGGCACCGCCGTCGGCGATGACGGGATGGGCAACCAGATCGGCGTTGCCCCCGGCGCAAAATGGATCGCTTGTCGCAACATGGCCGGCCTGAGCGGCATCGGCAGCGTGGCCCGCTACATCGCTTGCTTCCAGTTCGCGCTCGCGCCGACCGATGTGAACGGCAATTCCCCAGACCCCGACCGCAGCGCCGACATCACCAGCAACTCTTGGGCGTGCGATCCAGCTTACGGCGAGATCGGTTGCGACGTGCCTACTGCGCTCGTCACCGCGACCCAAGCGCTGCGCGATGCCGGCATCATGGTGATCGCATCGGCAGGCAACAGCGGCTCGAGCTGCGGAACGGTGAGACTCGCACCGGCCACGCTGGATCAGGCGTTCACGATCGGCGCGACGGACAGCAGCGACGCCATTGCCGGCTTCAGCAGTCGCGGCCCTTCATTGCTCACCGGGCGCATCAAGCCGGATGTCGTCGCGCCCGGCGTCGGCGTGCGTTCGGCGCGGTCGTACGCGCCGAACAGCTACGGCTCCCTCAGCGGCACCAGCATGGCCGCC
>JBKBID010000109.1:0-4800 GCA_046299515.1 Thermoflexales bacterium
CGGCGTCATAGCAGCGCGCCACTCGTCGTCGGGCCGCAGCGTAATGAGTCCGGTTTGGAAACGGTTCTGGTTGCCGGCCAGCAGGTGGGCGGTGGACAACTCCGCCTGGTTGGGCGCTCGCAGGGGCAGGCTGTCCTCCGGCAGGCCGGCCAGTTGGGCAATGCGGCGCAGCGATCGCGCGGGGTCTGCCATCACGTCCTCATAGCGCATATGCAGCAGCCTGCCTGGCGCAACGGCGCGCGCCAGCCGGCCGGCGGCCCAGTTGGTGATCAGCCATTCTTTTGCGCTGGTCAGCGTGTTGTATTGCGCTGTGATGAACGCGCGCCCGCGCACGACGGTGCTTTTCCGCCGCCGCCAGGAGAAGGCGGTGGCGCGGGCGTCGCGCGTCAAAAACAGGATGCGCGCGTCGAGTCGCTTTGAATAGAGCAATACGCTGGCGTAGGCCGGCAGTTTTGAGGCGTCCACCACGACCCGGCAGCCGGTTACCTGTTGAATGGCGGCATACATGGACTCCAGCGCCTGCAGGTAAGCCTGGCGATGGCGTTTGAGCGCCGGCGACAGGTAAGGCGCAACCTGGGGCATGTGGCGCACGCGCGCGCAGGCGTCACGATGGCGCTGAATCTCGGTGAAGACGGGCAGCAGGTCGCTTAATTCCGCGCTCCCATAGCACGCCTGCAATATCGGCCTCCAGAGCGGGCAATGCAACACTAACTCCCCGCAACTGCACATGCGGCTGCCCAGCGCTTCGGCGTCCCACAGGCGATGCAGCTCGCCCACGCCGAAGGCGCCGCCGGCTTGGCCGAGCAGGTTGCACAACACGGTGCTGCCGCTGCGCGATGCGCTCATGATGAGCAGCACAGTCGGGAGTCTGTTTGTGGCCGGCATTACTGAGGGTGTTAGACTAGTGGTGTGTCAATTGCACAATGACGGCTGCGCCTCGGGTCGTCCACATGAGCGAACTGGATTCCCGCTTGCGCGGGAATGACGTTTGCTCCATATCAACTCAACCCATCGAATCGCTCTTGATGAACCACTGGAAATGGAAGGTGTGACAATTAGAGACACGCCTCGGCCTGGCGTCGGGGGCGGCTGGCGTTTGGGCTTTCTCGCGCTGGTGGTCGTCGTCCATGCAGGCATTGTTGCGTCTATTCTGCTCCAGGATCGGCCGATTATCTGGCCGCTGCACAACGATACCATACATCGCGTCGGCAAGGGAGCGGATTTCTACGCGGCGTATCACGCCGGCATGAACCTGAACCTCGGACGCCGGGTCTATGCCGACCTGCCTGATGGCGTCACTCCCTACTGGTATCCCTTTCGCTATCTGCCGGTCGTCGCTGTAATTTTTCAGCCGCTCACCCGGCTTCCGCCTGCTGCTGCCTGGGCGGCATGGGTCATGGCGGTCGAACTGCTGCTGATCGTTTTTGTGATCGCGCTGTGGCGTCGTCTGGCCGATCTCAACGCGCGCCTGGCCGTCACGGCCCTGCTGCTCTTGAACAGCCCCTACTTTCTCGAGCTTTACATGGGGCAGTTCACCTTCGCCGCCGCAGTGTTGTGCTACCTGGCTTTGTGGCTGCCGGCTGGCGCTGTGCTATACAGCGCGTCTGTCTTGTTGAAACCGTTCACGCTGGCCACGGCGCCGGCGCTGATGCGTCGGCGCGCCTATTGGCCGCATGTGGCGCTGGCGATTGTGCTTCTGCTGCTAACGTCCGCGCCCTACTTTATCAATTACCCGAATCAATGGACATTCTTCTTCGAGACCAACTTCCGGCTGACCGGCGGGCTGCACGCCGGCAATTACGGCCTGTTGCGCCTGGTGAAGCTTGTTGTGGACGAGCTGGGCGACAAAGCCAGCGGACCGCTCTGGGAGGCGCTGACCGGCCTGTTTCGCGTCGGATTGCTGGGCGGCACGGCGGCGCTGGTGTGGCTGGCGCGCCGAGAATCGCTCTGGGCAGGAGTCGCCGCGCTGATGTTAGCGCACTTCGTCACCTATCAGCACGTCTGGGAGCATCACCTCAGCGCGGTGAGTGTGATCGGGGCGACGCTCCTGCTCTTGCCCGATGCCTCAGGGCGATTCAAGCTGCTGGTGCTGGCTTCACTCGCGCTGCTGGCCCTGCCCACGCCGTTCGGCATTTTCGACGTCGCCAGGGATCCCGCCGTCTTCGACCCTTCGCTCGACTGGCCGATGTGGCAATCGTTTCTGGTTGCCGCGCCCAAAGTGTTTCCGGTATTGGCCTTGTATACTGCCGCCCTGCTTTGTCTGTTGCGCAGCGGGCTGCGCTCGCCGGCTGCCGCGCTGCTCCAGCGTGCGTCTGTGCTTCGACGAGCCGGGCAAGGCTCGGCCAACCCGCAACCACGCGAATCCTCCTAAGTCCGGCGAGCATGGCCGCCGGATTGCGCGGCGGACAAGCAACAAGGAAAAGATGAGCCGAACTAACATTTTGCTGGTCGGGCTGGATGGCGCCAACCCGGACCTGATGCGCCGGCTGGCCGAACAGGGTGAGATGCCCTTTTTGCGCGCCTGCTTCGAGCAGCAGCCGCCGTGCGCGTTGGAATCCCTACCTCCCTACGCAACGCCGGCGGCCTGGTCCTCGATCTACACCGGTGTGACGCCGGCCTGGCATGGCGTGCTCGACTTCGTTGACCTCGCGGCGCCGCGCCGGCAATTGACCAACAGCCATTCGCTGCGCAGCGCGCCCTTTTGGCAGCGTCTGTCGGAGCATGGGCATCGTGTCGCCATGATCGGGTTCCCGCTCACTTACCCGCCGGCGCCGGTGAACGGCGTCATGGTGAGCGGGCTGCCGGCGCCGCATCGGAGCGCGACCTGGAGCTTTCCCCCTGAGTTTGACGCGCATCTCAAGGCTATACCGCATTTCCTGCCAGACCCGGAGATGACCTCGCCGCGCGTTCATCCAGAGCGCAGCATGTCTCGGCTGGAGCGTCACATCCAGGCTGTTACCGAAGCCGCGCTGGCCGCGCATCGAACGTATGGGGAGGCGGGGTGGAGCCTGTTTGGGGTGCAGTTTCAGGCTCTGGATACCTTTCAGCACATGTTCTGGGCGTGGATTGACCCGACAGACCGGCGTTTTTATCGCTGCCCCGAACGCGAACGCCGGCGCGCGCTGCGCTTCTTGCGCGCCCTGGATGATTCGCTGCGCCGCCTGACGGAAGCGCTCCGCCCTGAGGGCATTGTCATCCTGTCCGACCATGGCTTCGGGCCTGCTTATGAGGCAGTTTGTCCGAATCAGCGGCTGCTGGATCAGGGGCTGTTGACCCTTTCCGTCAGCCCGGCGAAATTGCAACGCTCGCTGAGGCTGCAAAGCATGCTGAAGCGCCTTGACCTGTTCAATCTGCGATCGCGCGTCAAAATCTCAGCCGGTGGGGGCGCTGTGCTTCAAGGCCTTGACCACTTGATGCGCGAAGACCTGATTGACCATGACCGGACTCCGGCGGTTGTTCGTTCCGGCGGATATTGCGGCTTGATGAGCGTTAAGCCCGGTTTCGAGGCAGCGGCGCGCGACGCGCTCCTGCACGCGCGACACCCGACGCGCGGCGAGCGACTCATCAGGTCGGTCTCCTTCATAACAGAGTTATGGGATGGCCCCTGTGTTGAGCTTTGGCGCGGGTATGCAGTCGTTCAACCCGAGGAGGGATATCTGATCGACAGCCATTTTCGACATTACGGGCTGGTTGCTCCTGTGTCGGCCGGCTTGACCGGAACCCATCGCCCGACGGGCCTGTTGTGGACAACGGTTAACGCGCTTGAGCAGGCGCAGAATATCCTCGATATCGCCCCCGGCTTGCTGAGCGCGCTGGGGCTTTCTCTGTCTCCCTCGCCGGATCAGGGCGCGGGCAAGCCGATTGGCCAGGTCTTCTCGCCGCAGGATGAGAAGGCCATCGAGGATCGGCTTCGGCAGTTGGGTTATTTGTGACGCGGCTGAAGCGCGGCGCTACGCATTGCCCGACGAATGCATTGTTTTTATCCTGCAGTTCATGGCCGCGCGGATTGCGCTGCATCCGCCGGCAGCGCGCGCAGCCGCTCGATCAGCACCGACAACGCGCGATGGTCAGCGCTGGCCGGATCGTGCAGATAAGGCTGCGCTGCCGAGTCTGCCTCAACCTCGATGGCGTTCAATCCCGGCTTCAACTGGTTGGGAGAAACGCCGATCACGGCATGCCAGGCGTCCCAGCAGTTGTTGGACCACTCATGCGAGGTGATCGGCTGACCGTTGAGTTTCACCACCACGGATTGCTTCTTTGTGTCCGGGCAGTAAGCCCGCATGGAGATTTCGATTGTGTGCTCTGGGGCGACTGATTCGCCAGCCGGCTCGGGCGCGCTTGCCTTCGACCCACACTCGGCGAGGCTCAAACGAGGAGAAGCCGGCCAAAGGCTGAACAGTGAAGAAATCATCTGAATTTGGCAGCACCTCGAAAGCGCACAGCGTATCCTGATAGTATGACCGCTGGGAAGGCGCCGGCTCGAAACACTGTGCGAAGCGCAGGGCGCTGTTCTTTCGGGCCGCCTCAGCCGCTGCGGGCCGCAGTAAAACGATTCCCACCTGTGCGCGTCGCAGGATCGCGGCATAGGCAGGGTCAGTCAGGGCTATCTCTGGGGGATCAATGGATGTGTTTGCAAAAGTAATCCATGGATAGCCCGACAGCGTGTGGGTTGGCGCGAACGGGCCGTTTACGTTTGCACCCGCCAGATTGCCGGCTAGGTAATGGGAGTAGATTGATTGCATACCGGGCGGGCTGTAAACCGCTCGATCCCGCCCGGCGATCTGCTGCGCGGCCCAGACG
>JBKBID010000109.1:4810-5669 GCA_046299515.1 Thermoflexales bacterium
GCGCGGGATGTGGCGTCTGGGGAAAGGGTGAAGGCTGACGCGGCTTTGGTAGCATCTCAAGCGCCAACAGGAAGCCCAGAATAACTGCCCATCGTCTCGGCAGGCGGTTCAAGGTTGCTATTGCCAGCGTGACCGCTGCCAGGCCAACCAGAATGGAGTAACGGCCGGCCACCCGTGCGAATTCATAGCCCGGCGCCAGTAAGACCGGCAACATGCCTGGCAGAGGGAGAGAGTTCTCCTTGAGGCTCAGCGTCGAATCGTCGAACACGCCTGGCTTCAAACTGCTTCCCAGTTGCCATATCGCGTCATTCACCAGCCGGATGGGCTTTGCGGAAGAGTCAATTAACCAGACCGGCCCCATCGAGAGCGCGCCTGCGGTTGCCAACACAACAATGACGGCCCGCCGCGACTTTGCGCGCCAGATGTGAAGCGCGCCGACAATCGCAAGGGCAGGAGCGATAGCTCCCCAGTTCTGCATGTCTGCTTCCGATAGCATTCGCCGCCACGCAGTGCTCAGGCTGGCCAGGCCCCCCCAGGCGGTGAGTCTCCCCCAGCCCAGATAGCTGCCCGGTGTGGCGCTGAAGACGCGCAGCGTCTCCAGACTAGGCGGCAACGATCCCATATATGCGGAACCGCGCGCCACGAACAGCAGGAATGGCCCGCATGTTATCAGTGCGCTAGCCAGGATGAGCGGCGCGTATCTCCAGGCAGCGCGCTGCGCCCCAAGTAGGAGCATCAGCACGGCGTTCAGAAAGACAAAATATGGCTGGGCGATGGCGGATATTCCCCAGCACATCCCGCTCCCGACCGCCCACCTCCAGGCATGCTGCTCATCGCTGCGCTGGCGCAGCTCCATCAG
>JBKBID010000110.1:0-5552 GCA_046299515.1 Thermoflexales bacterium
GTGCGCCGCGCCGTCGGCATGTTGACAGAGCTTTCGGTGCGAGGCGCTTAGCGGCGCTGCTGCCGCGAAAGCCAGAGTCGCGTAGAATCCGCGCTGCGTATGCGACCGACGCAGATCACCGCCGACAAGACGAAAGCCATCCTCACGATCACCTGGGACGACGGGGAAATATCCGAGCTGCCCTTCGCGCTGCTGAGCGATTTGTGCCCCTGCGCCGCCTGCAACGAGGAACGCAACAACCCCGACCCGCTTAAGATCATCCGCCCCCGCTCGTATGAGTTGGAGGCGATCAACCCGGTCGGCAACTATGCCATCAACATCATGTGGAGGGGCGGTTGCCGGTTCGGCATTTACTCGTGGGAGTATTTACGAGAGATAACTGACCTGCTGCGACGAAACGCGTCGCAGGAATAGGTGAACCGTTAACGCGCTATTCAGCACCTCTTTTTAAGCGCCGCGCGATGCCAGTTACGGCTGCTTGCCAAGTCCAACTTTTCTTTCACTTCGAACTTTGCTTTGAGCCAACCCGCCGCATACTTATTTGCCAGCCGATAGCCATTGGGCGAATTCCGCCGTTCTTCGCCGATCATTTCGTGAAGCAACTTGATCTCGTTCATCGTGCACCTCGTCCTATACGATGAACGCGATCCGGCCCGCTTATAACCTACGAACACGGTTAGATTGCGCCGAGATTCCACTTAAAGCGCGGGTTAACCAGCATCGCTAGGCCGGCGTAGTGTCTATCACCGCCTCTACAAGAAGACGATGCGCATACGCCTGCTTGCTCTGGCTCCAGGCGGCGCAGGTAAGCAGGAGGAGGCGACGGCCATCGCGTTGATAAATGGCTTTGACATCGCTCGGCTGCAACAACCGGCGACTCACCGTGCGATAGCGCCACACCTGACCACTGCGCGTTTGCAACGCCACGCGCGCGCCGGCGGGCAACGCCGCCAAGCCGTAGAACGGGCCGCGCGCGCCGCCCTCTAGCGTAACGTGGGCAGCCAGCACCATCGCCCACGCGTCGCCTGGCCAGCGCCCGGTGGTTTGCAACAGGCCCACTTCGCGCGCGCCAAGCCGGCTCTCATCCCATGCCCTGTTGACGATGGGCAGCAGCACCACCGGCGCATCGAAGCGGCCCAACGCGGGGATGCTCAGCCTGGCCGGCGCGGCAAGCGGACTTGACTCGCGCGGATGCCACAAGGCAAGTGCTAGGCCGCCGAGAAACTGCCTCCGACTCAGCCTGGTCATCGGCGACCCGTTTCGGGCAGCAGGTTGGGCACGATCAGCGTTTGCGTGGTGTTTGATCGCGTGACTCCTCGGCTGCTGGTCAGCACGGCCGTGTTGAGCAGCGTGTTGGGCGGCTGCGCGCGTTCGTTGACCCGCGCCGTGATCGAGATGGTCACGCGCTCGTTCGGCGCCATGTCGCCGAGCTGCAAGCGCCACACATGCCCGGCGGGGTCGTAGCTGAACGCGCCGCGCGGCACGCTCGCGCTGAGATAATCCACCAACGGCGAAAGCGCATCACCCACCTCGACATTGTTTATCGCAACCGGGTTGGGGTTGATGATGTCAATGACGAACACCACGATGTCGCCGACCTGCGCTTGTTCCAGGTTCACCTGCTTGATGACGTAAGGGTCGCTCAGCACGGGCAGCGGCGTGCTGGTCAGCAGCGGCTCCGGCGGTGGCGGCACATCGGTCGGCGCAGGGGGCGTCGGCGTGCTGGTCGGCGTGGGCGTGAGAGTGGGCGTTGGCGTGTCGGTCGGCGTAGGCGTAGGTGTAGGCGTCGGCGTGTCAGTCGGCGTAGGCGTCTCCGTAAAGCCTGCCGGCGCCTGCGGAGCAGGCGCCGCAGGCTGCGCGGCAAATAGCGCCGCCGCAGCAACGACAACCAGGACACCGAGCGACAAAGCAGAGGTGAGTTTCTTGATGTTCATGCTTTCCTGCTCCTCATGAAGAGCATCTAACGATGGCTAGGGGGCGACGCGTTTCACTACTGGTAGATAGTTCATGTGCGTCGCCCAGCGTTGGTTGAGCCGCAGCGTGGGATCACCCAGCAGCGTATAGGTGTCCAGCATATCCAGGTAGCTGCCGCCGGCAGCGAGGCTGAGCTTGCCGGCCAGCGCCGCGTCGCCGAGGCGCGCGCCGCCTAGCCAGCTTGCGGCAAAACCGTCGCCCAGCGCATCGTGTCCGGCGCTGAGCGTGAGGCCGGTCGCGCCCCAGGTCGCCACGGCGCCGCGCTCTTCAACGCGCACCAACGTCTCATCCAGCGTGTCTTGCAACTCGTGGAAGCGCGATGTGTAGCACGTCAGGCCGACGACCACCGGCAGCGCGTCGCGCGGCGGCAAAGCCGGCGCATCATCACGATGCAGGAGGCGCTCAACCGCCCATTGACGCGGCGAGGCATGTCCGAAGTAAGCCAGCAGCCGCGCCTGCGGCCAGCGACCTAATAGCACACGGCGCGTATCGGTGAGCGCGGCGCTGCCGGTCATCGTGGCAGTGACGCCAACGTATGGCGCCGGCGCGGCCTGCGCGAGCGCGCCGGCTTTGGCGGGGAAATCGCCCCCGGCGTCGGCATCGTCGGCGACGACCAATGCCAATCGGTCGGCGGCAGTGAGCAGGGCATCCTCGTAGGCCAGCGTCTTGCGCACCAGGGCCTGCGTCTCGGTGAGCGTGTTCACCGGCCAGCGCCCCAGCGCGATGTCCGGCAGCGCATCGTCGCCGTCCACCGCAACGAAGCGGTTGTCTGCCGCCGTCTCGCCAAGGCGTGGATCCACCTCGGCCAGGAATGGCGGGATGAGCGTCGGCGGCGAGGCGACGCGATAGCGCTTGGGGTCTAATGCGCCATCGCCCACCAGAAGCGCATAGGTCGGCGGCGTCGCCTCGCGGTAGCGGGCCGCGAAGTAGGCGCGGATGGCCAGCGGGTCGGCGCGACCATCGCCGTAGTGGTCGTAGATAGCTTGAATCGTCTGCGTCACCACAGTCAGGCCCTGCGCCTGCCGCCGCGTCATCAGGGGAGCCAAGGCAGGCAACAGCTCGTCGTGGGCGATGATATGAAAGTCGCCGCTCGCCGTATTGAGCGCGGCCGGCGCGCGCACGCGCAGCGGCGCCGCCGCATCGGTGAACGCCGCGTAGTCGCGCGGGAGCGGCGCCGCTGTGTCGGCGAAGATGACGCCGCCGCCGTCCGAATGCCAGCCGATGAGCCGCGTGGGATGCGTCGGCGTGGTCACGTCCAGCACATATAGCGGGAGGAAGTGCAACCGATAGCGATGCGCGGTTGTCTCGCCCTGCCAAGGCGGCGCTAGGCCCGCTTGTCCCGCTGTGGGCAACGTCACGGCGAAGGCATCGAGCCACATCCCTTCTACGTCGACGCCGCTCAGGCCGGGCAGCGTCACGCTGAGCGTGTTGTTGAGGCCGGCGTAGGCCGAAGCCGTCATCGTGATCGCCTGGCGGCCATCCCAAGTGACCTCGCCCGCCGGTGCGCCGTTCAGCCAAAGCTGGACGCGATGGTCGGGGCTTTGCGGTGGGTCGGTGTAGCCAATCAGCCAAGCGGTGATCGTGACAGGCTGCGCGCCGGTCAGCGGCAAGGTGAAGGCGTAGCTCCAGGTGTGCCCGCGCTGTAGGTTCACCCAGGCCCAGCGGTCGCCGTCGCGGTGAGCCGGCGGGCGGCAGCCGCAGTCAGGCGTGTAGAGTGCGTTCTGCTCAAAGCGCAGCGTTGCGCGCAGCGCGCCGGACGGCTGCCCAGCCGGCGCGGCATCGCGCGAGTCCATGCGCGCCACCGGCGCATCGGCCACTTCCAGCGCCCATGTGTCATAGTCGGCATAGCGGCTGAAGCGCGGCGCTGCGTAGAACAGCAAGCGCTCACCATCCTCGAAGGCGTCGTCGGCGTCGCCCTCCCAGAGCATAGGCACTTCGGTCTCACCCTGGCGTAGCCGAAGGCGATGCGGCGAGCCGACGCTCACGCCGGCCTGCGCCAACGCCGCGCGCGTGAGCGCCACCAGCCCCGGTTGCGACACGTCCACGAGGGCGAGCATCGCGCCAGAAGCCTGGCGCGCCGCCGGCGTGATCGAGGCGCGCCGGGGCGCCACTTCGGACGGGTTCACCACTTGCGCGCGGACGCTGCGCAGCAGGCCATCTTCGCCACCGGCCAACGGAGCCAACCCCCCTCGCGGAACCGGCCAACGCACCGTAGCGCTCATGGCGCGCACCACCTCCCAGCCATCCGGCAGCGGGCGGGCGGGGAAGAACTGCACGCGCGCCAGCGAGACGCCGCGCACCACGCCGACCCGTTCCACATGCACCGGCCAGCCCGTCGGCAATGCTTGCGAGATGGCGTTGCCGGCGTCGGTGGGCAAGGCAAGCGTCGGGACGCGCTCGGCGCGCAGATCGCGTACGCTGAGCTGCGGCAAGTCCGCCGCCTCTGGCAGGGCGATAAGCCAGGCAGCGAAAGGCAACGCCTCACCCCCGCCAAGCGGCCAACGCAGCGGCAGCGCCTGCAGCGCCTCCGGCGTCAGCTCGGCGCGCAGGTGCAACGCCCCCGGCTCAACCGTTACCCGAAGGCCGGGCGCGTTCGCTGCGTGCGCCGGGATCCGACAAGCAATTGCCGCCAGCGCTGCGGCCAGGACGCTTCTCAGGCGCGTCCCTATCGCCGTGTGCCTCACAGCTTGCTCACTCCATCCGCGGCGATGCCATCACGATCGGCAGCCACAGGCGCGGCGACAGGCCGACGGGCGCATACACCGGCGAAGGATGCCGCGTCTCATTCCCCGCTGTATCCACATCGGCCAACCAGTACCACCATACGCCGTCTGCAGGCGCAATGTCCTCAAAGGTGTAGCTGGCGCCGCCGGTTCCGCCCATGGCTGCCGATACCTGGCCGATGAACTCCGCCTGCGCGAAGTCGTTGCTCGGCGCGCGATAAAGCCTAAAGGCGAAGTTGTCCTGTTCGGTCTCGGTCTCCCAGGCGAGGGTCACCCGTTGGCCGTTGACCGCCGCCACGTAGAACGCCCGCAGCGTCACGGCGGTGGGCACGTTGCTCACCTCGGCGCTATCGTCCGGCATCGTGGTGGGGTTGCCGTATTCGTCCTGCGTGCCCGCTTGCACCGAGGCGTAGTTCACCGTGGTGGTGATGTCGCCGATCACGCGGAAAGTGACGGTGACGACGAAGCTCTGGCCGGGCAAGAGCGGCGCGCCGTAGCCATGCGGCGCAGAGCCGGTCAGGTCGCTCCAGGTGAGCACCCCCGTCGCCGAGATTTGCGGCGCAGGCGTGGCCGATGCATAGGCCAGCTTGGCCCCATCGAACTGGTCGCGCAGCCGCAGCGGCGTGATGGCGCTTGGGCCGGTGTTGGTCACCCGAATGGTGAAGGTGACATAGTTCGGCGCGATGGGGTCGGTGTCTTGGCCGGCGAGCGCCTTCTTGATGGCCAGCGACGGCTGCACCGGCAGCACCGGCCGCCGGTCTGTGTTGTTGCTTGAGTTGTCGCCAGGCGTGTCGGTGGTCACCTGCGCCGTGTTGGTCAGCGGCTGGCCATAGCTCACCGTCGGCGAGATGCGAA
>JBKBID010000111.1:0-5547 GCA_046299515.1 Thermoflexales bacterium
CGGCGTGCCGGCTATTCCACTGCCGTTTTGCAAGGACCTGCACTTCGACCGCGCCGGCTACGATGAAGTGCTGGCCGAGGTCATCGAACAATATCAGCCTGATTTGATCGTCTGCGCCGGCTGGATGCGCATTCTCAGTCCTCCCTTCGTGCGGCGCTTCGCCGGCAAGATCATCAATCTGCACCCTGCGCTGCCCGGCATGTTCCCTGGGACGCGCAGCATCGAAGCCGCATACCAGGCCTTCCGGCGCGGCGAGATCCAGCGCACCGGGGTGATGGTGCACTACGTGGATGAAGGGGTGGATACCGGGCCGGTGATCGCGACGCGCGAAGTGCCTATCTACTCCACCGACACCTTGAAAGACCTGGAGGAACGCATCCACGCAGCGGAGCACGAACTGCTCACGGCGGCGATCAGAGCAGTGATCGAGAAGCGTAGTCAGGGAGAAAGTGGGGAATCGCCCGCAACGCGCAACCCAGACCAGCGCGAGGGTGAGGAGTGAGACGGGGGCGGGTCTTATAATGCGCGCACCATGAGAGCCCTTCTCTCCGTGTCCGACAAGGCACGCTTGATCGAATTCGCGCGCGGCTTACACCAACACAACGTCGAACTGATCGCCAGCGGCGGCACCGCCCGCGCGCTCCAACATGCCGGATTGCCTGTCACGACCGTTGAGCAACTCACCGGCTCGCCCGAAATCCTCGAAGGTCGCGTGAAGACGCTGCACCCGATCATTCACGGCGGCATCCTGGCGCGAGACACGGACGAAGACCGCGACGACCTGGCGCGCATCGGCGCGCAGATGATTGACCTGGTCGTAGTCAACCTATATCCGTTCCAAAAGACCGTCGCCCAGCGATACGTCACGCTGCAAGACGCCATCGAACACATAGACATCGGCGGCGTCGCGCTCATCCGCGCCGCGGCCAAGAACTACGCGCGCGTGGCCGTGGTCTGCGACCCCTGCGACTACGACCTGGTGCTAAAGGACATCGCCCAAAACGGCGGCGTCTCGCTGGAGACGCGCGAGGTGCTGGCGCTGAAGGCCTTCGCGCACACCGCCGCATACGATGCCGCCATCCGCGATTACTTGATGGGCATCCAATCGAGCGACTCGCCAATCTTCACCCTCACCTTGCACAAGGTGCAGGACCTGCGCTACGGCGAAAACCCTCACCAAAAAGCGACGCTGTTCAGCGTGAACGGCAACGGATGCGCCGGCCCGCTCGGCGGCCGGCTGTTGCAAGGCAAAGAGCTGTCCTACAACAACTTGCTCGACCTCGACGCCGCCTGGCGCGCAGCCGTGCACTTTGAACAGCCGACCATTGTCATCGTCAAGCACCTCAGCCCGTGCGGCATCGCCTGCGCCGACGAGTTGCACAAGGCCTACACGGCGGCCTTCGACGCCGATCCCATATCCGCCTTCGGCGGCGTGATCGCCTCGAACTGGGAAGTGGACGCAGCGACGGTCGAGGCGATGGGGGACCTTTTTATCGAGTGCATCGTCGCTCCGGGGTTCACCGACGAGGCCAAAGCGATGTTGAGCCATCGCAAGAACTGCCGGCTGCTCGAGATCGAAGACCCTGCCGCAACGACGACGCCGGCCTACGAGTACCGCAGCATCACCGGCGGCCTGCTGCGCCAGACGGTGGATCGCGGCGATCCGGACTCAGCAAGTTGGCGCGTCGTGACCCAGGCGCAGCCCAGCGATGACGACATGCGCGCGCTGCGATTCGCCTGGAAGGCCTGCCAACACGTGCGCAGCAACGCGATTGTGATCGCCCGCGAAAGCCGCGGAGTCACGGCGACCGTGGGCATCGGCGGGGGACAACCGAACCGCGTGGATTGTGTGAAGATCGCCGCCAAACGCGCCGGCCGCAAGGCGAAGAACGCCGTGCTGGCCAGCGATGCCTTCTTCCCCTTCCCTGATGGCATCCGCGAAGCCGCCAAAGCCGGCGTGAAGGCCATCGTGCAACCCGGCGGCGCCATGCGCGACGCCGAGGTCATCGCCGCCGCCGACGAAGCGGGGATTGCGATGATATTCACCGGCGTGCGGCATTTCAGACACTAAATGCCTGCCGCACGCGGCTTCTCAACGAGTCTACGGTCGGTTAAATGGGCAAAAGCGGGAGTGGGTAGTGGGTATGAATCGTCTGCATTTGCGGTATTTGATCATTTCGTTCATCGCGACGGCGACGGTCGCGATCCTCGTTCAGCTCTTCATCCTCTCTCTGTTAGAGCGGAACAATGCTGTCCTGGCCGGTGCGGCGCTTTCAGCCGGTTGGTGGGGCAATCTCGCCACCGCCGCCGCCGTCGCCATCATGGCAGGTCGGAAGGCCGCAACCGGTTTCACCGACCCGCGCATCGGTCGGATACTCGGCACCGCCGTCGGCCTATGGGTGGGCGTTGGCGCGATCATCGGGCTGGTGGCCTCCACGCTCGTCCTCGGCAGCCAGGTGCCGGGGATAGATGTCCGGCCCGGGTTAATTCTCACTTTCGGGTTGGTCAGCCTCGGCATCAGCCTGATCGCCGCCACGATCGCCGGGCGCGAGACGGCGCACCCACCTGAGGCAGAAGAAGAGGCTTGATGGCAAAGCGCAGAGAAGTCGGCGCTTGGGGCGAGGCCATTGCAGCCAGACATCTCACCGAGCGCGGCTACGTCTTGCGCGCGCGCAATTGGCGCTACGACCACGGCGAACTTGACATCGTGGCCGAACGCGGCGATACGATCATCTTCGTCGAAGTGCGCGCGCGGCGCAGCGACGCCTATGGCCGGCCGCAGGAGACCATCTCCCGGCGCAAGCGCGCCAAACTGATCGCCACGGCCCAAGCTTACCTGGACGCGCACGGCCTTCAAGATGCCCAGTGGCAGATTGATGTGATTGCCATCGAGCTAGACAAACGCAACGCCGCGCCGCAGCTCGAACACATCGAATGCGCCATCGAGGGCTAAGGGCGCACAGTCTCCCGCTGTAGGTTGCGGCGCGCCCTGCCGCCGCTTAGGGCAACTCGCCCAGATCAGGCGGCCGGCGCCAGCGCCGCACTTCGTTGCCTTGCGCGTCATACAGGATGAACGTAGGCGTGAACTCGAAGCCAACCTCGGCGGCGAACTGACGCGTTCCGGGATTGGCCATGTCGAGCAACAGCACCCAGCCCGCCTTCCATTCCTCTTCGATCCGGCGCACGGCCGGACGCGCGCTGATGCAGGCGCTTCAGTAGTTGGAGTAAAACTCAACCAGGACAGGCCTGCCCGCCGTCTGGATCGCCATGCGGATGTCAGCCGCGGTGTCCAACTTCACCATGGCCGTCTGGGGCACGCGGCTAACCAGCGCGTAGGCAACGATGCCAACCAAGACCACGCCCCACACCACCCAGAAGCTCGGCCTGGCCCGGCGGCGGATCAACACCACAGCCACAATCGCCAGGGCAATCGCAGGCAGCAGGAGAAACGAGTATTGGTTGAAAAGCTGGACGATTGTCATCACGCCTCCAACTGAATGAATATCAATCGCTCAAATCCACTACGACCCGCCCGCGTATTCCGCCCTGCAAGATGGCATCAATCATCGGATCAAGCCCGGCGAGCGCGACGGTCTGCGCAATGGCCTCGAACACCATTGGCGACGGCTTCCACGAGTTTGCCAAGTTGTGCCACATTTGCAGCCGCAGCGCCATCGGCGTTTCAGCGGAGTCCACGCCCTGCAAGGTTACGCCGCGCAGGATAAACGGATACACGGTGATGCGCAACTCAGGCGACGCGACGTTGCCGCAGCACACCACGCAGCCGCCGCGCTTCGTCGCCTTGATGGCCGCGGCGAGGATATCCCCGCCGACGACATCCACCACACCGGCCCAACGCTCTTTGAGCAACGCTTTACCGCTCACGTCGCGCAGGTCGTCGCGGGACAAGACCGCTTGAGCGCCAAGCTGTTTCAGCCAGTCGCCGGCATCGGCCTTGCCCGTTGCCGCAACAACACAGTATCCCAGCTTGCTCAAGATGGCAACGGCCAAGCAGCCCACGCCTCCGCTCGCGCCGGTCACCAGCACGTCGCCCTGCTCCGGCGTCAGCGCATGGCGTTGGAGTTGATACACGCTGAGCGCAGCCGTCAAGCCCGCCGTGCCCAGCGCCATGCTCTCGCGCAAGGTCAGCCCTTCCGGTTTCCGCACCACCCACGCCGACGGGACGCGGATGTACTGGCCAAAGCCGCCCGGCGTGTTCATGCCTAGGTCGTAGCCGGTGACAATGACTACATCACCTGGCCTAAAGTCCGCATTGGCGCTTTCGACGACCTCCCCGGCGGCGTCAATGCCCGGCGTGTGTGGATAGCGACGCGTTACTCCCCGGTTGCCCGTTGCCGAGAGCGCATCTTTGTAGTTCAGTGACGAATAACGCACGCGAATCAGCGTGTCATTCGCCGGCAGATCGGCAAGCTGGCGCGTCCTCACCGACCGCTCGAATCTACCTTCAGGTCGCTCGCTTATGACGAGCGCCTTGAATCCCCGATCCATGGCTGCGTCATTGTAGCCTGCACCGGATAGCCATCCCCAGCACAAATGGTTTTTTGCAAACAAGTTCCGGCAAACTCATTGACATTTGCCTCGTATTGATTCAAACTCGCATCGGTCCTTAGCACAGTTCGCTTGTACCCCCTAAGGAGGAAATATGGACTGGTTACCCTTCGTCATCGTTGCGGTCATCGGCATCATCGTCGGCTCGCTCTTTACCTGCATTCCCTACCGCCGGCGCGTTGCAGAAGCCGAGAGCCGCATCCGCGACCTAGACGCGAAACTCCAAAGCGCCGAACGAAACCTAAATGACGCGCGCAGCCAAGTGCAAACGCTCCAAGCCAACATCCGCACAACCGAAGCCAGCCTGCTCGACTCTCGCCAACTGGTCGCCATGTTGGAGAGCAACATCCAGGCGCTCAGCGACGAGAAGAACAGCCTATCAGCCGGCGTCCAGTCGCTCAAGGAACAGAAAGCTGCCCTCGAAGCTAACGTCCAATCATTGACGGAGGAAAAGGCCGACCTGGAAACCCGTTTGAGCGAGCGGATAACCGAGTTGGAGCAGTTGAAGTCCGCCTTTGCCGAGATCCGCAGCCAACTCGACGCAGCAACGACCCGCGTCGCCGAACTGACCACGCAGCTTGACGGCGCCAACGCCGAAATTGCGACGATGAAGGCCAACTACGATGCGATCATCAGCGTATTAGGCAGCAAAGAGGCAGAGCTGAACTCACTCGCCGCCGGTGCACAAAAGCTGCGCCAGGATGTCGAAACGAGCAACGCCGCGAAAGAAGAGCTGGAAGCCAAACTCGCCCGCATGCGCAACGATGTAGCCGCCGAACTTGCGCTCTACACCGCGACCCTCGTCAAGATGAAGGAGGACGCGCTGAGCAAGGCGATGGCCCACATCCAAGCGTTGAAATCCCGTCTGAGCGAAGCTGGGCTGCCGGCGCCCGACGAGAGCTGACTGCTGGTTAGCCAAACGATGCGGAAGGCGCCGATTTGGCCCCCGCACATCCAGGAACAGAGCTTATGGATATC
>JBKBID010000112.1:0-5487 GCA_046299515.1 Thermoflexales bacterium
ATGCTGAATTGCGCGTTGAGAACTGATAAGCAAGTGCGGCGCGCCGCATTCTCAATTCCCAATTCTCAATTCTCAATTCTCAATTCTCAATCCTCAATTCTCAATTCGCATGATTCCCGCCGCGTTGCTGGTCGTGAGCATCCCGTTGGTCAGCGCGTTGCTGGCGTATTTGTTGCGCCGTTGGCAAGGGATCGAGATCGGCGTGGCCGTGCTCGCTTGCGCCGGCGTCGCTGCGTTGCTGGCGCAGCCGCCGGATAGCAAAATCATGTTGCCCGGCGCGCCGGTTGGCATCGAGCTGAGCGCACCGTTCGAGGTGCTGGGCCGGGTGTTGCGCGTGCGGGCCACTGATCGCGTCCCTATCTTGTTGCTGTTCATCTGCGCTGCGGCGCTATTCGTGCTGTCCTGGCGCGCTCCGCAGGGTTGGCCGTTCGTCCCCCTTGGCCTTATCGTGTTGGCAGCCGCAAGCCTGGCGCTGATGATTCGTCCGTTCGTCTATGCCGCGCTGGCGTTTGAAGGGGCGGCTGCGTTGGCTGCACTGATGATCCAGGCCGAACGCAGCGGCGAGCGATCCACGCTGGGCGCGTTGCGTTACCTCAGCGCGACCACGCTGGCGTTGCCGATGTTCTTATTTGCCGGCTGGGCCATAGACCGCGCCGGCGTCGTGAACCTCAACGACGCAACGGCGCTGGCGTCGGCGTACGGCCCGGCCACTGTGCTGCTCATCGGCGGCTTTGGGCTGATGATCGGCGCAATTCCGCTCTACACCTGGGTGCATCCGGTGGCGCGGGACGCCTCGCCGTTGGTCACGGCCTTCATCGTCGCAGTGGTCGTAGGCGCGGTGAGCTTTCTGTTGTTGGACTTTTGGCAAGCCTACCCGTGGTTGCGCATTGGCGGCCAGGCGGCTGATGCGCTCGCCGTCGGCGGCGTTGTGTTGCTCCTCTTCGGCGGCGCGCTGGCATGGGCGCAAAACACATTCGCGCGCGTCCTGGCCTGCGCCATCCTGGTGGAGATCGGATGCGCATTGCTGATCTTGAGCCGTGGGTCTCAGCTTGCTGTGGAAGCGTTGGCGTTTGCCACATTAGCGCGCGCGCTCTCGTTGGGCGTCTTCGGCCTGGGGATATGGCGCTTGCGCGCGTTGCGGTCGAGCGACGCGTTCGCCGATGTGCGCGGCGCGCGCGACCTGTGGGCGGCGCTGGCGCTGGGGGTAGGGGGGCTATCGCTGGCCGGCTTGCCCGGCACGCTGGGTTTCGTCTCGCGCTGGTCGGCGGCAAGAGCCTATGGCGTCGCCGACGCCGAAGGGCTGGCGCTGCTCCTGGCCGCCAGCGCCAGCGTAGGGGTTGGCGTCGCGCGCGGTTTGATCGCCATCTTCGATGCGCCTTGTGTCGAGGTGACTGAGGAGACGCCGACAGAGGCTCAGCCGGCGTCCCTATTCCCAGAGCGCGTTCTGGCGATCGGCAACCTGGGTGCAGTGACGCGCGCTGCAACGGACGCGTCGCCCATGCTGGATGATCCGCCGTTGCTCGAAGGCGAGACGCTCATCGAAGGCGAAGTGTTGCAGGACGCCCGGCAGCCGGCTGCCATGAGACAAGATTCGTTCATCGCTCGGTTGATGATCGGCCTGGGCGTCGCTGCGGTCATCATCCTCGCAATCTGGCCAGGGATCATCACGCCGCTGGCGAAGGCCGCTGCTGTGCAATACACCTTTTACCCGTAGCGCGGCGTTGTTCTCTGTGCGCCACGCCGATGCGTCGCAGCGCGCTGTGCGCTGGCCTTGCTGTTGCCGCGGCAGTAGAATCGGAGCTAGCAGTCTGACCGCGCTACGGCGTCGCGGCGAAGCATCGCCTTGCTGTGACAGTTGCGCGGTTTATTGAGTACGCACATCCCTGGTTCAGGAGAAAGGTTTCAAATGACAGTGAAAGTCTCAACTAAACCAACGACGACGCGGCGGCCGAGCGCCGGTAATAAAGCCGGCGCCGGCCGTGATGGCCTTGCAAAGAAACAATGGGTCTTCTTGTTTAACGACGAAAAGGGCGTGAGCAAAGTGGCCAAGACATGGCCGGAGATCCGCGAGTTGCTCGGCGGGAAGGGCGCCGGCTTGTTCGACATGACGCGCGCCGGCCTGCCGGTGCCGCCCGGCTTCACCATCAGCACGGAGGTGTGCAACGAATTCGTCAAAGCCGGCAACAAGATTCCCAAGGAAGCATGGGAGCAGGCGCTGGCGGCGATGAAAGTCGTGGAAAAGCAGACCGGCAAGAAGTTCGGCGGCGGCGTGAAAGGCACGCGCCCGCTGCTGGTGTCGGTGCGCTCCGGCGCGCGCGAATCTATGCCCGGCATGATGGAAACCGTGCTCAACGTCGGCCTGAACGATCAGACGGTCGAGGAAATGATCGCCGTCACCGGCAACGCGCGCTTTGCCTGGGACAGCTACCGCCGGCTGCTCATGATGTTCGGCAGCACGGTGCTCGGCATCCCCGACGAGAAGTTCGACGAGCCGATGGAGCGCATGAAGCACGAGCGCGGCTACAAGCTCGACACCGACCTCACCGTCGAGGACCTCAAGGAGCTGGTGGCCATCTTCAAGCAGGTGATCAAAGACGAGACCGGCCGCGAGTTTCCTCAGGACGTGTACGAGCAGCTCAAAGAGTGCGCCATGGCGGTCTTCCGCAGCGCCACCGGCCACAAAGCGCGCACCTACGCTAAGCAGATGGGCTGGAAGAGCACGCTGCCGACGGCGGTCAACGTCGTCACGATGATCTTCGGCAACATGGGCGACGACAGCGCCACCGGCGTCGCTTTCACCCGCGACCCATCTACCGGCGAGAAGAAGATGCTCGGCGAGTACCTCGTCAACGCGCAGGGCGAGGACGTGGTGGCCGGCATCCGCACGCCTAAGCCCATCGAAGAGATGGCTAAGGAGATGCCCAAGACCTACAAGGAGTTCGTGCGCATCTGCAACCTGCTGGAGAAGCACTACAAGAACATGCAGGATGTGGAGTTCACCATCGAGCAGGGCAAGCTCTACATGCTGCAGACGCGCAACGGCAAGCGCACGGCCAAAGCCGCCATCAAGATCGCGGTGGACATGGCCAAGGAGAAGCTGATCACCAAGGAAGAGGCGGTTCGCCGCGTGACGCCTGCCGATGTGGACTTCTTGCTACACCCGCAGTTCGACGAGCAGGCTGTGAAGGATGCGAAGAATGACGGCCGGCTGTTGGCGACCGGCGTGAACGCCTCGCCCGGCGCAGCCAGCGGCATGCTGGCCTTCGACGCCGACCTGGCCGAGCAGTGGGGCAATGAGGGCAAGGCCGTCATCCTAATCCGCCCAGAGACCAAGCCGGATGACGTGCATGGCATGGTCGCGGCCAAAGGCATCCTGACCGCGCGCGGCGGCGCCACCTCGCACGCCGCCGTCGTCGCTCGGCAGTTCGGCATCCCGGCCGTGTGCGGCGCCGATGCCCTGCAGATCAACCTGAACGATCGCACCGTCGCCAGCAACGGGCATATCTTGCGCGAAGGCGACTGGGTCTCGATTGACGGCGGCAAAGGCGAAGCGTACGTCGGCCAATTGCCGATGGTGCACCCATCGTTCGAGGAGCAGGCCGATTTGGTGACGCTGCTGAAGTGGGCCGATGAGATCAGCGCGCAGAACACGCGCAAGGCCGAGGACGGCAAACCCCGCCGCGGCCTGCAAGTGTGGGCCAACGCCGACTATCCGAAGGATGCCCAGCGCGCCCGCGATTACGGCGCGAAGGGCATCGGCCTGTGCCGCACCGAGCACATGTTCTTCGAGGAGGAGCGTTTGCCGATCGTGCAGCGCATGATCCTCGCGGAAAACGACGAGGAGCGGCAGCGCGCCCTCGACGAGCTGCTGCCCTTCCAGCGCGGCGACTTCGCCGGCCTGTTCAAGGCGATGACCGGCCTCCCCGTCATCATCCGCCTGATTGACCCGCCGCTGCATGAGTTCCTGCCCTCGCAGGAAGAGCTGATCCGCGAGGTGACGCGCTACGAGACTAAGCGCCACTATGAAGCGCTGGGCGAGGAGGAGTACGCCGACTATCAGAAAAAGCTGGCCTTGCTGAATGCCGTCAACGCCATGCACGAGCAAAACCCGATGATGGGCTTGCGCGGCATTCGCCTGGGCATCATGATCCCCGGCCTGATCGCCATGCAGGTGCGCGCCATCTTCGAGGCAGCCTGCGACGTGAAGAAGGAAGGCTACGAGCCGATGCCGGAGGTGATGATCCCGCTGACCGGCCACGTGAACGAGCTGAAGCGCGTGCAGCCGGAGCTGGAGAGGGTGGCCAAAGCCGTGATGGAAGAGAAGGGCGTGAAGGTGAAGTACAAGTTCGGCACGATGATCGAGATCCCGCGCGCGGCCGTCACTGCCGACGAGATCGCGACCATGGCCGAGTTCTTCTCCTTCGGCACGAACGACCTGACCCAGATGACCTACGGCTACTCGCGCGACGACGCCGAACGTGGCTTCTTGCTCAAGTATGTCGAAGAGGGCATCCTGCCGGACAATCCCTTCCAGACGCTCGACCGGGATGGGGTGGGGCAGTTGATCAAGATGGCCGTTCAGAAGGGCCGCGCGACGCGCCCGACGCTCGAAGTGGGCATCTGCGGCGAGCACGGCGGCGACCCGCGCTCGGTGGCCTTCTGCTACGAGGCCGGCCTTAACTATGTGAGCTGCTCCCCATTCCGTGTGCCGATCGCCCGCCTAGCGGCAGCGCACGCGGCGCTGGGCATAGCGGCCAAATGATCGCTCAAGCAGTAAACCGGAGTTCTGAAAAGAACTCCGGTTTTGTTTTGTACAAATCGAGTCGCCGACTGAACCTCCCGACCCATCTGACGATCTGACCGACTTGCGCAGGGCCTTTACGCCGTCGGCAGCAGGGCAGGAGGGGTTGGTTCAGCGGCGACGCCGCCGGCGCCGGTGAACTGCCGGTAGGCCAGCGTCCATACCGCCGAGCTAAACGCTGCGAAGATTGCGTTGATGATTGCAGCGACGATCGCGACCAACACGAGGGTGAGTCCCCCCAGGGCGAGCAAGCCGGCCCCGATGCCGCCCTCGTTGCCTGCGCTGAGAATAGCTGTGATCAGCGTGGGCGCAAACAAGAGGCCGCTCACGATTGCGATGGCAAAGCCGACCACAATGTTGACCACGAGCATCAGCAGCGCCAGCAGAATGATGTTACCCAGGTTGCTGCGGAATACTTCCCAGCCTCGGCTGACCGCGTCTATCACCCCCTTCTGCTCCAGCACGATGGCGCGCTCGCCAAACGTCCGTAGGGCGGCTGCAATGATTGCATAGAGCAGACCGATGCACCCCAACGCGCCTCCGCAGCAGATGAGCGCGAACGCGCTGCCGGCTGCGGTTGATGAGGCGCTTTCATCGCCCCGGGCTAATGCTGTGACGATGGGCGCAAGCGTGACGCCGAACAGCGCTACGAATATGATCAGCAGCAGCAACACGGGCAGCGCCAG
>JBKBID010000113.1:0-5404 GCA_046299515.1 Thermoflexales bacterium
ACAGCAGTCGTAATCGTGACGTGGAACGGAGAGCAACACGTCAGCGCCTGCTTGAAATCTCTCACAGCCCAGACGCTCCTCCCTCAATCGGTCGTTGTGGTTGATAACGACAGCGCCGATCAGACACTGCGCATCATTGCATCTTTCCAAGCCCAACTAGAGAAGATTGGCGTGCGCCTGGTCATTACTCGCAATGAACACAACCGAGGCTTCACATGCGCCGCCAATCAGGGCATACAATATGTGATGAGCCAACTGACACAAACAGACATAGTGATACTGTTAAATCAGGACACAGCGGCTTACCCCACCTGGCTCGAAGCGCTGCACAATGCATTTCTGCATCACACTGATGCAGGAGCCCTGGGATGCAAAATTTTCTACCCCGGCGGCGCTACACTACAACATGCTGGTGGAGTCTTGGTATGGCCTAGATTAGTTGGGGAACATTATGGGCATCATGAGAGCGACGCTCCTGAGTTCAACCGCGAAAGAGAGGTGGATTTTGTGACCGGCGCTGCCATGGCCCTGCGCGCAACTGCCCTGCAGCAAATTGGCCTCTTCAACGAGATCTTCTCGCCGGGATACTACGAAGATGTGGATTTGTGCCTGCGCCTGAAGGCGCACGGCTGGCGGGTGCTGTATATGCCGCGCGCTGTGTTGGAACACGCAGAATCAGCCTCCTTCTCCGACCCTGTTGAGCGCCTGGCCCTCAGCGCGCGCAACCGGCTGTTACTCGCTCTAAGTTACATGAAGCGCCCAAACTTCCAGCATGAATTTGCGAGCGCCGAGCTCGACTTCCTCCGACACCATGCCCACCCTGTTGAGAGACGCGCCCTGTCACTTGCCTACGGGCGCGCTATGTTGATGGCCAAACAAGCCTCCAGCCATCAGATGCTCAGCAGCGCCACAGTAGAGGAGGCGATAGAAACCTTTGCGCGGCTCAGGCGCGAGTGCATCCGCCTAAATAGCCAAGCCAGTTGACAACCACGATATGGCCAACACATCTATCCTCGAAATTCAACGCCTAGAAGTTCCATCCGACATCATCACAGCTTTCAGCATTGATGAACCCACCCCTGGCACGCAAACGAGCGGACTGACAGTTAATGTAGGAGGTTGGGTAGTCGGCAACGTCCAACCCATAAGAGAAATCCAGGTATGGATTGACGGGCTAACTTTGCCCATCCAGCGTATCAGCGTAGGTATGCCTAGGCCCGATGTAGCTGCTTACCTACCTAACGTCGCCCATGCAGCGCACAGTGGTTTCTACGGACAATTTAGCACCTTGGGGCTTGCCCCGAATTTCCACGCCATTCTGGAAGCTGTCACCGACGATCAACAGCTCATCCGCCTTGCGGTCATTCGCGCCACACGCGAGTGGATTCCAACTGCACAGGCGACTGACTCACCCCAATTGCAGCCCCTATTAGTTACAGCACTAGCTCGCTCTGGGACAACATGGCTGATGCACATCTTGTCAACACACCCGGCGATCTGCGTTTTCCCTGGCTATCCCTACGAGATGCATGCCGCCGCTTACTGGTGGCACATGTGCCGCGTGCTTACTGCGCCGGCCAGCGGCATAGGAATGAGCCACCCCGATTATTTCTGGCTCTCTCTCGAACATATCAGCCCCCATCCCTTCTTCACAAGAGAGGCTGAAAGACACACCTGGCTGAGAGAGTGGTTCCAACGCGATCACCTTGACCGTGTTGTGCCGCACACTAAGAACATAATAGAGCACTTCTATCGCTGTTTGGCCGCAAATCGCCCAGGTTTGCAAGCCACAGATGCGCGCTACTTCGCAGAGAAGATGGCAATTCCGTACTACGCGTGGCTAGCATGGGAACGATACCCCGGCACGCGAGAGATATTTCTGGTGCGGGATTTCCGTGATGTTTACTGTTCGATCCTGGCTTTCAACCGTAAACGTGGGATTGTTTCTTTTGGTCGCGAAACAGTTCAAACAGATGAGGAATATGCCTCGTGGCTAAACAGCCAAGCCGCCACGCTACGCCAAAATTGGGAGGCGCGATCAGGCCGAGCGCTGCTGCTGCAATACGAAGATCTGATTCGCTCTCCAGAAAGAGAAGTGAAGCGCTTATTGGAGTATCTGGGACTCGATCACAGCAGGACAAGCGTCCGCGCACTCCTCGAGAAAGTCGGCCCCCTTTTAGAAACACAGCAACATCGCACGACTGATGACGCATTACGCTCCATTGGCCGCTGGCAGCGCGATTTATCCCCATCGCTCCAAGCAGTGGTTAATGACGTGTTCCGAGATAACTTAGAGGCGTTCGGCTACACGACTTGACGCGCTTCAGGGCATCGAGAGGCGGCTAATCACTCTATCCGCTATGGCCGTTGCGCCATAGCAACGCTCAATGTCCTGCGCAGCCTGCTCAGCTTTGCGCGCGCGCTCCTCAGGGTGAGAGAATACTCGTTGCATCAACTCGGCGGCATGCTCAACATCCGGATCAGCCCACACATTGCCTGCGCAATAAGGCCCGTAGTCCCGCTCTAGTTCAACGAGGCGATAGCGCACCGGATAGCCGTTGCTCTGGTTGAGAAAATCATGTGGGCCGCCGTAGTCGGTGGCGATCACCGGCTTGCCCATACGCATCGCTTCTGCGACTGTCAAGCCAAAACCCTCGCTGCGATGGAGTGACACGTAAGCGTCGGCGAGACAATACAAAGCATTCACATGCTCCCGGTCTAGCGTTTCCTCGATAAGCGTGCCGTTCACAGAGGCGACCGCTTCACGCAAGCGCTGCTGCCACTCCGGGAAGCGATGTAAATGGTTGGCTTTCAGAACCAGATGCGTGTCTTTGAAATGAGGCCCAAACGCCAGGCGGTAAGCCTCCACGACGCCAAGCGGATTCTTGCGTTCGGGAATACTCAACATATCGAACGCATAGAGGAAAAGAAACTTGTCGGCGGGCAGATTGAGATCGTCCCGGCTGAGTGAAGAAGGCGGGCGCATCACAACTGGCGCACCCATCACGATTACTGGGATCGGCGAGACAGCGCCGACAGTTTGTTGAACAAAAGTGCTGCCAACCCAAATCTCATGCAGACCTTGGAAGCGATCCATCCACTCCTGAGGGAAATTCGCAATCTCCCAAAACCAGAAGCCAATATTTCTGCGGCCTTCGAGCACTTTCGGGCCAAGCAGTTGCCTGACACTCGCCCAACCATCCGCATTCACTGCAAATAAGTTAACGCTATACGGCGTTCCTTCCGGCAGTTCAAGCGCTGATCGGTCGTTGCGTCGAGCGCCATCGGGATTGTCAAGATGCGTGATGGCTATAGGATAGCTAC
The DNA here is from genome assembly GCA_046299515.1 of Thermoflexales bacterium. Lineage (GTDB taxonomy): Bacteria > Chloroflexota > Anaerolineae > J036 > Brachytrichaceae > JAAFGM01. The sequence goes on from JBKBID010000113.1 coordinate 3,325, forward strand.
GACGCTGAAGAGCGCGAATCAGCGCGCGGGGCACCTCTCCTACGCCAGTCTCTGCGCTCAAGTAACCGAGCACATTGAGTCCGCCTCTGCGCACATCCGATGCAGCAGCGATAGCCGCAGGCCGCGCCGACTGTCCCCCAAGAGAAGAAACAACCGGAGCGGGGTACAACCAGCGCCGTATGCGCTGGACCTGGGGCAGACTTGCCAGTTGCCTGCCCCAACGAGAGGCGCGCAGCCGGCTGAGCAAGGGTTGTGCTGCCATCGCCTGCTTTTCGACTAACGATGCTGTGTCTGCAAGCGACGCACGCATCTCATAAACAAACACCTCTGCAATTTGATGCTCCTGGATGCCGGTGTGGACATACCAGCGCGCGAAATCTCGCCGATGCAAGCCGCGATGATCGGGGAACGCCCTCTGCACATCCGGGCGTGAGCGATACACATAATCAGCCAGACGGTTGATCACGGGTGAGCCATTGTCAATCGGCTGCAACAGCCATTGATAAAAGCCAGATGGGTCTTCGCTATTCAGCGGCTCAGGCCAGCGCATGCCTTGTTCGCGCGCTTCTTTCCAAATCCGTCGCGCCACTTGCGGCACCGGCACGCCGTTGGTGAAATTACCAAACGCATACTGCCAGCGCGAGGTTGTCTCATAACCATGCTTCGACAGCAGCGCGCGGTATGTCTCGAATAGTTCTGCGACCGTCGCATCAATCTTTAGTGCTGCGCCACTTTCCGGGATGCGTTTTGAGATACGGCGAGGTTCATCAGGAGAGTAGCCGCTGAAATGGAAAAACTTCACCTGATGACCCCGGCACCAGTATGTGCCTCCCTTGCGGGTGATTGGGCGCTCTGGTAGGTTCCAATAGGCAATGTCACATCCAGGGTCGCGATGTATCCACACTCCCTCAAACAGGCCGGGCACAAGATCCACCCAGCGCTGATCCACATACAGCCCATTAAGCGGATCCGCATAGCATGCTGTAGTCAACTTCTCCTGCCACCAGGCGAGGAAACGCTCAGCCACTTCTCCTCGCCTCAGCCCGATAAAGCCCAGGTTGTAAGTGCCCAACGAGAGGAGCTGACGTTCGTTCGGCGCTCGCGCCGTGCTTTGAGGCTCGGTGAGATGTGGCACTATCACGATGTTGTACTGATCCAGTAAATCGTTGATCTCCTCCAGCGGTGAGAGAATCAAGATGTCCGGATCAAAATAACAGAGTTTCTGGACTGACGTTTGAGAGAACAAGTAACTCAAGAAAGCTGGCTTAACGGCTGTGCAGAGTTCAACAACGTCATACATCAAGACCATCTCTGCAAGGTTAGAGAGGCCTATCTCCTCCAGATTAAAGAGGGTGAAGCGCTCATTTGATGGGTTAAATGCGTCGTCGAGCCTATCGCACAACAGGCCATGGAAGGTGCTGCCAGGGTGATGATGCAAAAAAGATTCGCTGAGCACCCGCGCAAAGGAAAGGTAATTCTTCGTGAAGATAGTGCAAGCGCCAAACTCAGTCATGTAGCCGCTCCACTTCACTTGACGATGTGGTGAATCACCTTGCTCTGAAGCAGAGACCTTGCAAGCGCACGGAGCCGGTGGCGCACCTTCCAGGTGAAACGCTCGACGCGTGTGCTCTCAGCCTGCAGCGCCTTGCACATATCAGCATAGAATGCTGTTGGAATGCGATGCTCGTGAACACCCGTTTCCACATACCAGCGCACAAACGCCCGCCTGTGCTGTTGAAGCGCGTCGGGAAACGCATGCTGAACGTCAGGACGGCTACGGTAAACGTAGTATGCCAAGCGATTGATTGTTGGGCGTAGGCGATCAACAGGCTCTAGCAAATATTCAACGTAGTGCCCTACCGACGAGTCACATGACAACTGTTTAGCCTCAAGCGCCTCACGCCACAGCCGACGAGCTATCGGTGGAATATACGTGCCATCCGGCAAGCAGTCGAAAGCGTAGGGCCAGTTCTGCGTTTCTCCCGCCCCATGCCTAATCAGCAAGGCTTGATAGTGAGCGAACAAATCTGCCCCTGCGCCCAGGTCAGCCATGGTTAAGCCCAACTTCTCCTGCGGCACA
>JBKBID010000114.1:0-5216 GCA_046299515.1 Thermoflexales bacterium
CGGCGACGAGACCAGCTTCGCGCTCTGCGCGCCGGCGTCATTGCACTGAATATAGGTAGTTGATTGGGCCGTGGCCGTCTGCTGGCAGTTCTGACAATCCTGCGCAGTCGCCGTGACGATGTTGGTGAACGCCGAGCCGCAGGCGGCGCAGCTTGCCGCGTTCGTCGGCACAACGAACACCGGCGTCAGCACAGCGCTGCCACCCAACGTCCAGCTAATGTAGGTTGCGCCGCCTAGGGTGAAGGTGACGCCGCCCCCGGCGTCCAACACCACCACGCCGGCCGGCACTTGGTCGGTGACGACGATTGTGCCGGAGATGCCGTTGGCGTTCACAGTGATGGTGGTGGTAATCGCCTGCCCGCGATACACGTCGGTCGGCGCGTCCTTGCTCACGCTCAACTGGCCGGGGATGTTGACCAACTGCCACGCGGCAACCTGCGGCGCTCCAGCGTAGAGGAAGTTGCAAGCGTCGCGGTAGTTGATGTCGAAGTTAAAGCTCCCGCCCGCGGGCGTTGCGCAGGCGTTGCTCGGCAGGGTGAGCGTAAAGACCAGGTTGAACGTCTGACCGGGGGGAATAGGCGGCGCCTGGAACGCGCCGCCCGCATACGTCGCCGGCGGCGCGACGCTGACGCTGAAGGGTGAAAGGTTCACCGGCAGGGTGACGCTATACGCCGTCCCGTCGCCGCTGTTGGTGATAGGCACGGTGAACACCGAGCTGCCGCCGCAGTAGTTCACGTCGAAGCTCGGCAGGCTGTACTCAAGGTCGGGGAAGCGCGGCAGCAGGTCAATCGCCGCTTTGGCCGTCTGGGGTGTCAGGCAGGTTTGGCCCGGACAGCCCCACGCGGCGACAACGCTGTTCTCCAGCCCGCTGCACGCCACAACTTGCGCTGCGACGGTGAACGAGGCGGTCTGCCCGACCGGGATGGAGACGTAGCTCGTTGAGGTCAGCCCGCTGACGAACTGCAACCCCGTCCCCAGCGTGTCGGTGACCGCCACGTTGTACACCGTGCCATAGCCGGTGTTCTCTACGTATACCGTCCAAGTCACCACGTCGCCGATGGACGCCGACGCGACCGACGGGTCTTTGCGCACCGTGATCGCGCCGGGGTTGACGACGTACTCGGCCAGCTTCACGATGGGCGGGTAAGCGTCCTGCGTGAGCGTGACGACCACCTGGCCGGATACGGCGCTGCACGTCGCGGTGAAGACCGCCGCGCGGGTGATCACCTCGTTCGGCTGCACGCTGCCGACATTGAAGACTTGGGTGCTGCTGGTAAATCCACCCGGCAGCGTCACCGTCAGCAACACGCCGGTCGTAGTGACGGCGTCGCTGGCCGCCACCACCGTCACCGTCAACGGCTCGCACAGGCTAATCGCCGGCGGGTCAATGGTGACCGTGATTTGATCAGGATAAATAGTCTGATGCGACTCGCCGCCGCCGAAAGGCCCAAAGCGCGCCCCTGCATCATCGCTTGGCGACGATTTGCCCAGCGCAAACCACGTTGGGAGGACGCCCTGCTGCGCCGGAAGGTTGGACGCGCCATTGACTTCAGTCGCGGATTGCCCCGGCGCCTCCTCGGTTGGTTCGAGCCGGCCATCCGACGCAAACCAGCCCGGCAGCAGGTCTGTGGTCGGCGCTTCAGTTGCTGAAGGGTTGTCAAACCAGGCGGGCAACGCCCGCGTCAGTGATGCGTCCGGCGCACGCGCCGGTGTAGCGCCCTCGACCAATGGCGGCGAAACCACGCCCGGCGATGCGGTCAGGAGGACGAACAGCATCGCCATGCGCGCTGCTACGCGAAGCTTCAATACCATAGTTGCATTCTCCGAAGATGGATGATGGTTCCAGCCATTTGGCTGGCACAATGAGGAGCAGCGCATCAAGGTATGCGGCTCAAAATATCTGATGGGGTGGGATAGTCGTTTGCGTCTCTACCGATGTGAGACCAGATGATTCGTCCCCTCTCGTCTATGATAAACACCGCCGGCGCCGCTAGGTTATCGCCTAGGCGGTTGAACACGCCAAACGCCTCGCTCACGGCATGCGACTCGTCGGCGAGGACCGGAAACTCAAGCCGGCCGAGTTCCCGCACAACACTTGCCTGTGTGACGCCCTGCACGGCGACGGCCAACACCTCAGCGCCGCGCGTGCGGAAGCGATCATACTCCGCCTGCATCATGCGGAGCTGTTGCTGGCATGACCCGCAGCCGGCGCCGCGATAGAAAAGCAGCACGACCGGCTGGCGCCCGCGATAGTCGCGCAGCGAAACCAGGCGGCCATCCTCGCGCGGCAGGGTGAAATCGGGAGCCGGCCGTTCGGCAGGCGGCGGGTCGGCCAGGAGCGGCGCGACATAGTCGGCGAGCTGATCGGCGTTGAGCACGCCGACATGCCGCGCGCGCATGCCGCCGGCCGCGTCTATGAAGATCGTCGTGGGGATGCCGACCACGCCATACATGCGGCTGACGGCGCCGTCGGCGTCGCGCAGCAGCGGATAGTCCATGCCGTTGGCCTCGGCGAATGCGCGCGCCGTGGCCGCGTCTTCGCGCAGGTTCACCCCAACGACGACTACGCCACGTTCGCGATAGCGCCGTGCGAAGTCGCCGAAATCGCGCGCCTCGGCGCGACAAGCCGGACACCAAGACGCCCAGAAGTTCAGCACGACCGCCTGGCCGCGAAATTGGCTCAGGCGGACGGGTTGACCGTCCAGGTCAAGCAGGGTGAAGTCCGCGGCCGGATTTTCGGGAGGCACCGCGGGAAGCGGTGCGGGGGCGCGCTCATCCGCCGGTGGCGGCGCAAGCGCCGGCGTCGGGCGGGCCGTTGCTTCACCTTGCGGAGCAAGCACCAGCGGCGTGGCCGGCGGCGTCGGCGGCGCAGCCGCCAGGACTGAGGGCGTGGGCGGCGCGCTAAAGCTGGCGTAAAGCCCAACCTTGGCGCGCCGGCGTCGTTCGGCCATCCACTGCTGGGCGTCGGCTTCCGACCCAAACCGCGCCAGATAGGCCTCAACGACGAGCAAGCGGCGGATCGCATCAAGGGCGTCGTTCTGCGACACCCCCTCCCGCGCTAGGGCGGCGCTAAGCGACGCTTCATCTTTGTTCCAACGGCGCAGCAACGCGCGCAGGCGCTCGGTGGCTTGATCTGGCGTGGCCGCAAGGCCGGCTGCCCGCGCCTCGCGCAGGGCGAGGCGCTCGTTGACCAGGCGCTGGAGCGACGCCTCGGGCGTCGGCGCGGGTTGGCCGGCCAGCGCACTCATGGCGCGGTCGAGCGCCAGCGCCCGCTGCCACTCCTCGCGGGTGACCGCTTCGCCGTCCACTTCCGCCACGATGACTTGAGTTGAAATAGGCTCGGAGGCGGAAGGAAGCCAACCGGTTCGCGGCGAGGTCGCCGGAGCTGCGCACCCAGCGAGCACGAGCGCAAGCGCTACACGCCAGACATGGCGCGCGCGATCCAGGCGAAGTCCTCCGCTGCTCCACATTGCTACACCGTTCAAATCCACCGGCATCCCCGCGGCGCGCGGTTTATCCGCGAAAGAGATGCTCCAACTCCTGACGCAACAGACCCGCCCGCGCATCGTTGATCAGCTTGCGATTCAACCGTCGAACGATGTTGCGCCGGATTTGACTAACCTCGTCCTCGTCCATGAAAAGATCGGGATGACGCGCATAGATTTGACGAGGCTCCAGCCCTTCTTCCCACATCTCCTTGGCCACGATGCGTTCGCGCTCGCCTTCTATGATCTGCCCGAGTAATGCCCACAAGTCGCTCAAGATCGCTGCGTTCTCGACAGTTGCTTCGACAGAGGCGCTATCAGGCGTTTCCAGATCAAGCTCGTCAAGCCCCATCATGTCGTCATGTTCGCCATCCGCTGCCGAATCATTCACCGCTGCCCAGTGCCATAACGCATCCTTTCGACTTCGCCGCAGCTCATCTTCAATGGCCGACCATGTGCAACGTTTCAAATACTGCATGTAATCAGCAACGGTTTTGAAACGCCCTGCGCTGGCATGACGCTCGCCATATCGCCACAGGCGTGAAAAGGCCTGATTAGCGAAGTAATCTGCGTCCTCGCCGGTGATGCGAAAGTGAGGATGGGTGTGCACCCATCTTAGAACCTGCGGATAATGTATCTTGTAAAGGGCATCCCAGGCTTCCTGGTTGCGCTCGACGAGGGCCAGCCTGAAAAGCTCCAGACAGGGCTGTTCATCGCGCAGGCGATCGTCCTCGCGAAAGTCGCTGACTTGCGCGCTACACAGCTCAGCGAGCCGCTGAATCGCGTTAGCTTCATACGTGGTGTTCACAGTCCTGCCCTGCTCGAACCTCTCGCCAGAGCGCCCATGGGCGGCGTATTAGCTGCGCTCTGTGCGCGAGCGCTCGGCAACCTAACCAACGGCCACTATCATAGCCCCCCGCATGTCATCGCGCAAACGTGCAATCTGGGCAAAGGTGCGGGTGTGAACGGGGACATACATCTCGGCCGAAGAGCGCCTATCAATCTGCGTAAACTCTAAGCGCCTCCTAGCGCTCATCGTCACGCCTACTGAACTGCAGATAGCTGCAAATCGTAGCGCCTAAGCGATTAGTAGGGGTAAAGGCAGCGCTTTCACCCTAGAGAGATGAGATGTGAAGTCCTTTCAATGAGTTTATTCAGTTGATACCAATAAGTAATCCAGATGCACAGCAGCGATGAACCGACTCGATAAACTCACTGTTCTCATCACGGACACATTTAAGAAAGATTTGGACTCATAGTTAATTTACACGACTTGCAAACTTTCAAACATGCTTTATAATACAGATCAAGAGGATTCTTTACATGGACACTACAAGTACAATCTTACTAGTCGCCATCATCCTTGTTGTGGCGCTCATCGGCTATGTCGTTTGGCGCAACCCTAAAGTGAAGACATCAGTCGGCCTAGGGCCGATCAAAATTAATCTCGACACGGAGCGTGCGAACGAATCGTCAGCGGGGCAACGACGCGATGAAAGCATCTCACACGACGCGCAGCCTACGGCCAGTCTATCGGTGGGAAACATCCACAGGTCGCAAGTGATCAACGAAGGGGCAGGCGGACGCGCGGAGATGAGAGCCGGCGATGTCTCACACTCGACCATCATCAACACGACTGGCAAGGCCAAACGTAGGCGAAAAGAAGAACAATAGCGAGATGAGCAACACATGCAACAGCAGCAATCTTTTAGGCTGATAAGCCGTTTAGTG
>JBKBID010000115.1:0-5048 GCA_046299515.1 Thermoflexales bacterium
GTCTACCCGCGCAGTGAGCTGCTCCAGGCGCTCTTCAGTGCGTCGCTGCGCCTCGGCAAGCTGGTCAACCCGCACAGCAAGCTGCTCCAAGCGCTCCTCGGTGCGTCGCTGCGCCTCGGCAAGCTGGTCAACCCGCAAGGCAAGCTGCTCCAGGCGCTCCTCGGTGCGTCGCTGCGCCTCGGCAAGCTGGTCCATCCGCACGGCAAGCTGCTCCAGGCGCTCCTCAGTGCGCCGCTGCGCCTCGGCAAGCCCACGCACGATGTCCGGCAGCGCCAGCAGCTCCTCGGTCAGCACAAGACGCCGCACCTCGCTCAGCCATTCCGGGCGCTCGATCAGCAAGCGAGTGAGGTCGCGCAAGTCATCTACTGTAAAGGGCATTTGCTGAGATTATAGCGAGTGTTTAGGTGATGCCAACAGCGCTTCATACTGATCTGTCACGCGCTCCCAGGCGTAATGCGCCTGCGCGCGCAGGCGCGCGCGATGGCGATAGTCGGCGATCTCGTCGGGCTGGGACAGCAGGGCGGCCAGCACTTCGGCCAGCGCCGGCCCGCCGCGCGCGCCGCTGTAGGACAGGCCGGCGTCGCCGATGGTTTCCAGGTTCTCCGGCGTATCGTTGACGACGACGCAATTGCCGAAGGCCATGGCTTCGACCAGCGCCGGGTGAGTGCCCCCCACTTCTGAGGTCTCCACGAAGATAGCAGCGTTGCTGGCCAGTTCTGCATAGGCGTCGCCGAACTGATAGCCGGTGAAGATGATGGAAGGCTCGCCCGCCGCGCGGGCCTTGAGCGCGGCAATGTAGTCCGCCACGTAGGGCGCATCGCCGGTGATGACGCATTTCATGTCGCGCGTTACGCATTGCGAGTGGAGCAAACGAAGCCAAGCGTCAACCAGATGATGGGCGCAGTTTTCAGGGACGAGACGGCCGACGAACAGCACATATCGGCCTGCGCTCAGGCCGAAGCGTCGCAGCACATCACCCGGCGGCCTGGGGGTCACGTCGGCGCCGTAGGGGATGAACGCTGTGTCCGCGCCGTATTCGCGCCGGTAGTAATCCTGCACCCGACGCGAGTCGGTGACGACAACGTGCGCCACGCGCGTGGATAACCGCTCCGACCAGCGGATGTAGCGCCGGGCGAAGCCGCCCCACTTGCGGCGCTTCCAGTCCAAGCCGTCCACGTTTAAGATCACGCGCGCGCGGCTGAACAGACGCGGGATCAGGCAGAGCGGCGCGTTGCCGGCGATGAAGACGATCAGCGCGTCGTAGCCCTGCGTCAGCGCGTGGAGCATCGAGAGCGCCGTGTGCGTGAAAGTGTCGAGATGTTTGGTAGCAATCCCGCGCACGCGCACCAGGCGCATCCCCTTGTAAATCGGCTGCGCGAAGCGCACATGGTGCGCACGGTTATACACGGTGACCTGATGGCCGCGCTGCGCCAGCCGCGCGCCCAGGTTCTCCGCGCATGTCTCAAAACCTGAATACGACGCCGGCACCCCGCGCGTGCCGACCAGCGCAATCTTACGGCCCATCTTTGATCAGCGCGCGCATCGGAGCGGCGGGCGCGCCTGGCGGCGGGACGACTTCGCGAAAGCCGGCATCGCGCAACAGGGGCAGCAGATCGGCATCAGCGTATGAGATGAAGACCAGAGAACCGCTTGGCGCATTCTGGAAATCTGCCGCCGTTGGCCGATCGCCCGGCGGTCTTTGCCAGACGACCTCAACCCCAGCCAACCGCAAATAGTATGCCGGGGACGTATGCGTCCAATACGGCACGGCGAAAGCAAGAGCGCCAGGGGCAGCGCCCTGCGCCGCAATGGCTCGGGTCAACGGCCGCCACGATTCGCGCTCGTTGCGATGCAGGTCGGCGTGCGTGTAGACCAGGCTTAACGCTGTCAGCCCTGCGACCGCGAGAGGATACAACACGCGCTGGGCGCTCCGGCCCAATTCGGTTAAAGTCGCGCCGATCAGCGCAAAGCGGACGGGCTGGAGGAAGAGAAACTGGCGTGGAGCGAAGAAATAGCCTACAACCAAATTGGCAGCGCACACGGCAAGCGTCGCTAATGCTACGCCCAGCATCCCCGCCAGCAGCCATGGCCTACGGCGAACATGGATCGCTGCGACTGCCAGGCTCAACACACTCAGCGCAACCATCGCGCTCGCAAATCCGCCTTCAACTTCATGGCCGACCGACGGAAGCACAATCGGCGTCAGCTCCAGTCCGGCCGCAACTGCGCGCTGCGCGTGCGAGGTGAACACATGACTGCCGAAGGGATGCGCTCTGACCGTTAGCCCGTTTAACAACCACGGGATGAATAATGCGCCGGCCACAGCATAAGCGCTGGCCTGCCACAGCGCCAGCTTCAGGCGGTCGCCTGGTCGGGCCAGCAGCAACGACATCATCAAGGTCGGCGCAACAATAAACGCAGAGTACACGTGACTGTACAACAGCGCAGTCATCGCGCCGCCGAGCGCCAGCCAGGTACGTAGATTTGTCCGAATCTCATTTTTAGCGGCGAGCGTCACAAGGCAGAAGACGGCAGATGCCCACATCAGGCCAAGCGCGTAAAAGCGCACCTCCTGGGCATAGCGAATCGCAAATGGAGAGACCGCCGCCAGCAAGCCGGCCCATAGACCGCTGCCGGGCGCAAGCGCGCGCGCCGCGCGCATCGTCAAAGCCGCCGCAAGCACACTCCAGATCAGCGGCTCAAAACGCAGCGCCAGCTCGCTGCGCCCGCCCAGCCGCATAGCAAGCGCCGTCCCCAGATAACTCAGCGGAGAGGCAGCGTGATGCTTGCGCGCGCCTTGCAGAATCTCGGACAGCGTCACCCTGGAGGCGACGTTCACTTGTCCGATTTCGTCGTACCACAAGTCGTAACGGTCTATGTCGCGCAGGCGCAATGCGAACGCGAGCAGAATGAGCGCGGCGGCCATCCAGAAATGTCTCTTCATCGGCTTCGAGCTTGAACAGCGGCATGATACGCCTGGGCGGTCAGGCGCGCCGTCTCCGCCCACGAGAATTGCCGAGCGCGCGCAAAGCCGCGCGCGCGCAGCTCCGCGCGCAGCGCTGGCTCGCCGATGACGCGCCGGATGGCGGCGGCGATGGCGTCGGCGTCCTCCGGGTCAACCAGCAGCGCCGCGTCGCCGGCCACTTCCGGCAGCGCCGTCGTGTTGGACGTGATCACCGGCGCCCCGCACTGCATCGCCTCTAGCACCGGCAGCCCAAAGCCTTCGTAGAGGGAGGGAAAGACAAACGCCGAGCAGCCGCTATAGAGAGAGGCAAGGGTTTCCTCGTCCACATAGCCGGTCAGAATCAAGCGCTGCTGCCGAATGGCCTCGCTGAACTTACGTTGTAAGGTCTCGCCAAGAGGCGTAGCATGATTGCCCGCCAGCACGAGCTGGATAGCGCTTGATTCTTGCGTTGCTCGCAGAAAGGCCTCAACTAAACGAATGGGATTTTTTCGAGACGCCAGGCTACCGACCCACAGCAGATAATCTCCACGAATGCCAAAGCGCGCTCGAGCACACTCCACGCTCGAAGCGGGGCGCGGCGCCCAGTGCGCTTCGGCTGCCTCTGGCGTCACCCATAGTCGTCCTTTCAGGAAGGGATATATTCGCAAAATCTCCCTGTGACAAAACTCAGAGACGGTGAGCACCCCGCGCGCGCGCCAGGCGCTGAGAGCGCCCAGCACATTCTGCAATAGCACATTGCGCGGCCGATGATACCGCCGGCGAGTGCGATAACTCACATCATGAATCGTGACAACATACGGAAGGCGTCCCCAGAACGGCGCATGATAGGTGACATGCAGCAGATTGGCAGCCGCCTGCTGGGCCAAGCGAGGCAAATCGCAAGCCAGACGATGTAGATCGTTGGCGCATGTCAGGTAAGCAACGCGCGACGCCCATGCCAACTCAGGCGAGTAGTCCCATCGGATAGCGCCCTGCAAATCAATCCCCAGCTCGGCAAAGGTCGAGCGCTGTCGCAGCAGGCTCAAGATGTAAGTCTCGTTGCCGGTCTCGCGGCAGCCCAACATGTGGGCGTCAATCAGCACGCGCATCATTTGGCAGCCTGCGCGCGATTAGCCATGTTTGAAGCGGATCCGTGGTCTCAAGCGCGACGATTGTAAGTCCACGCGCGCGCGCGCGCGCCGCAACTTGCGCTGGCGGCAGCGAATGTTGCATCAGCGTCTCCATCGCGCAAACCTCTTCGTAGCCGTAACGTCGCCGACGCCAGCGCGGCGGCATCAGCCAACGCCACACAGCGGGCAGGCGCGAGAGACGCGCCCGCGCGGCGACGTAGAAGCGGCGCAGCCAATATGCGCGGCGGTAAGAGAACTGGACGCATATCAACCCACCTGGACGAAGCACACGGCAAAACTCATCTATGTAACCCAGCGCCAGCTTGCGGCTGGGCACGTGTTGCAGAGTGAGGTATGAAAACACGACGTCATGGCTGGCGTCCGCCAGCGGCTGGAGATCAACACCGTTGCCTTGCACCCAGGTAATGTTTCGCAACTCCGAAAGGTATGCGCGGCCGCGCAGCAGCATCTCTCCGCTGATGTCGAAGGCGGTGACAGCTTTGAACCGCCTGGCAAGCGCCGCGCTTAAACGCCCAATGCCACAGCCGAAATCCAGGGCGTGCAGGCTAGAAGGATCGAGATGAAATTGCGCAAGATGGGGCAGCAGATAGCGCGCCACATCTTCCTCGCCAGAACGCCAGAAGGCCTCCCAGGTCAGGTCGTCATGCTCGGAGCAGATGAAGTGCGCCGCATCCAGTGTCGCGCGCCGGTTCCAGTCCGAGCGCATACGATCAACCCAACAGTGCTGGTTCTGCATACCAAATACCGACATCAGTGGATTAGTCCGAGACGCAAGACGCCAGGATCACATCCTGGAAAGACAGTCCGCCGCCGGCGCGCCATGCGCCACGGAAGAGGCGCTCGAGCTTCAGGCCGGCGTCCGTCAGGGCGTCCCGCATCCAGGATTCAGCATAGGCGACCGCCGACTCCACTCGGTGCGCATAAGCATGGCGGAAGTGCGCATCCCCGTAAGC
>JBKBID010000116.1:0-4885 GCA_046299515.1 Thermoflexales bacterium
TAGGCTGCGAAATACGTTCAGGCGCGGACGACTGGCCGTGCCGGACACTTTGGCGCGCACGCGCCGGCGTCGCCGCTCTCTCGATTCCTCTCGTTGCTTCGTCATGTCAGATCCTTTGTCGCCGGCGACTCATCGCCTGGGTCAGGCCCACGGACGCTCGCCGACGACCACAGCATGCGATCACTTGCCCTTGCCGGTCTTGCCCGCCTTGCCGGCCTTGCGGCGAATCACTTCGCCTTGATAGCGGATGCCTTTGCCCTTATACGGCTCCGGCGGTCGCAACTTGCGCACCTGCGCAGCCACTTCGCCCACCAGCGCCTTATCAATGCCGCTGACGGTGATCGTGCGCGTTTTGGCGTCGGCGGCAAAGGTGATGCCGGGCGGCGGGGGGAATTCGATCGGATGGGAGTAGCCGAGATAGAGCACCAGCTTGTTGCCGCTCATCTCGGCGCGGTATCCCACGCTCTCTGCGCCGATCTCCAACACCTTCTTGTAACCCTCGGAGACGCCCTTCACCATGTTCGCCAGCAGCGCGCGCGTCAGGCCGTGCAAGGCGCGTGCGTCATCTTCGTCGCCGTCGCGTTGAACGCTCAGCGCGTTCCCTTCTTTCGCGACGCGAATCTGTGGCGGCAGCGTGTGCTTCAACTCGCCCATTGGCCCTTTGATCGTGACCAAGCTGCCATTGATGGCCACATCCACACCCTTGGGCAGCTCGATGGGTTTCTTCCCGATTCGCGACATGATTCGCTCCTCCCATCAATACACGTAGCACAGCACTTCGCCGCCCACGCCCAGCCGCCGCGCTTGATTGTCGGTAATCACCCCTTTAGGCGTCGAGAGAATGGCGACGCCGATGCCGCTTAACACGCGCGGGATTTCCGTCTTCGGCACATAGATGCGCTTGCCCGGTCGGCTGACCCGTCGCAGTCCGGTGATCGCCGGCTTGCGCGAGCGACGTTCGCCGCTGTAGCGCAGGGTCAAGCTCAGCATCTTCTTGCCATCTACCTCGATGACTTGGTAAGCATCCAGGTAGCCTTCTTCCTTCAAAATTTCTGCCACGCGCTCATTGAGTTTGGACGCCTTCACCGCCACCGCAGAATGGCCGACGGCTGCGGCGTTGCGAATGCGCGTGAGCATGTCACCTAACGAATCGTTCGCCATGTCTGCTCCAGTCCAGAAATCAGCGCTCAGATCACCACGATGCCTTGCGCACGCCTGGGATTTCGCCGCGCAAGGCCATCTCGCGGAAGACGATGCGCGACACGCCGAACTTGCGCATATAGCCGCGCGCGCGGCCGCTGACAGCGCAGCGGTTGCGCACGCGCACCTTATACTTGCGGCGCTTTTCCCGATACATCATCGCTGTTCTTGGCGTCTTTGCCATGTGCTCTTCACCTTTCGACGACCGGCGGTTCATCGCAGAATCGCCGGTTCACTTAATTACCGGCTATCCCCCGGTTTGCTGAACGGCATGCCAAACGCGCGCAGCATCGCGCGCCCTTCGTCGTCGGTCTTGGCCGTCGTCACGATCGTCACTTCCAGGCCGCGCACCTTGTCAATCTTGTCATAGTCAATCTCCGGGAAGATGATCTGCTCGCGCAGGCCAAGGGTGTAATTGCCGCGGCCGTCAAATGCGTCGGGTGATACGCCCCGGAAGTCGCGCACGCGCGGCAGGGCAAAATGGATCAGGCGATACAAGAAGTCATACATGCGCTTGCCGCGCAGCGTCACCTTCACGCCGATCGGCCGGCCTTCGCGCAACTTGAAGCCGGCGATGGACTTGCGGGCCTTGGTGACGATCGGCTTTTGGCCGGTGATCGCCGCCAGGTCGTTGACGGCGAAGTCAACCGCTTTGGGATTGTCGGCCGATTCGCGCCCCACGCCGATGTTGACGACGATCTTCTCGATCTTCGGCGCCTGCATGATGTTCTTGTAGCCGAACTCCTTCATGAGGGCCGGCCGAATCTCCTCTAGGTACTGTTTCCTGAAGTCGGCCATGGCTAATCCAGCACCTCATCCAGCTTATTCGAATAGCGCTTCTTCACGCCGTCCACAATGCGATAGCTCACGCGCGTCGGCTGACCGCTCGGCGCGATGAGCTTGACATTGGAGACGTGGATCGGCATCTCCACATCAATGATGCCGGTCTGAACCACCCGGCGATCGGCGCGGCGCGGCTTGGCATGCTTCTTCGCAATGTTCACACCCTTCACGACAATTTTGTTCTCTTTGGGAAGCGCGCGCACTACCTCGCCGCGTTTGCCTTTGTACTCGCCGGTGATCACCAGTACGGTGTCGCCTTTCTTGATCTTCATCAGCTTCTTCCTCCCATGGACTGCTGGCCGGTCCAGGCAGCCGCTTTGTGCGTATGTCCTATAGCACCTCGGGCGCGAGCGAAATGATCTTCATAAACCCCTTGTCGCGCAATTCGCGCGCCACCGGCCCGAAGATGCGCGTGCCGCGCGGGTTGACTTCGTCATCGCTCAGGATCACCGCCGCGTTATCGTCGAAGCGAATATACGAGCCATCCGGGCGGCGATACTCTTTCGCCACGCGCACGATGACCGCTTTGACGACCGCGCTTTTCTTCACATCGGCGGTCGGGCTGGCCGACTTGACCGTAGCCGTGATCACGTCGCCGACGCGCCCATAGCGCCGTCGGTGGCCGCCGTGGATGTGCATGCACAGCAGCTCCTTGGCGCCGGTATTATCCGCCACCTGCAATCGCGTCTCTTGCTGAATCATGGCTCACCCTTCCTTCTTGCGCACGATCTCTTCCAACATCCAACGCTTGGTTTTGCTGATCGGCCGGTGTTCGACGATGCGCACCAGGTCGCCTTCGCGCGCCTGTTCGCTCTCGTCGTGGGCCTTGTACTTCTTGGTGCGCGTCAACACTTTCTTATACAAAGGATGACGCACCGTTCGCTCCACGCGAACCACGATGGTCTTTTGCATCTTGTCGCTGACGACCACACCGGTCAGACGACGTCGCCGCTCTTCTGCCATTGCTCTACCCTATCCTTCACGCGCTATCGCCGCTTTTTGCCGATTGCGCAGTAAGCTGCGCTGCCAGTTCACGCTGGCGCAAAATCGTCTTGATGCGCGCGATGTCATGGCGCACGCGCTTGATGCTGTTCGTATCGGTTAACTGCCTTTGCGCGCGCTGGAAACGCAGGTTGAACAACTCACGATAAGCGTCGTCCAACTTCGCCTCCAGCTCCGGCGTCGGCAGCTTGCTCAATTCACGCGCCTGCATAGCTCACCCTTCCATCTGCGACTCGGCAACCACTTGTGTCTTCATCGGCAGCTTGTAGGCAGCCTGAGTCAACGCGGTCCGAGCGACGTTCTCGGGCACGCCCGAAACCTCGAACATGATGCGTCCGGGCTTCACCACGGCGACCCAGTGATCCACAGCGCCCTTGCCCTTGCCCATGCGGGTCTCGGCCGGCTTGGCCGTCACCGGCTTATCTGGGAAGATGCGAATCCACATCTTGCCGCGACGCTTCATTTCGCGCACGATCACGCGGCGCACGGCCTCGATCTGCCTGGCCGTCACCCAGGCCGGCTCCAGCGCTTGCAAGCCGAACTCGCCGGCTTCGATCGTGTTGCCGCGGCTGGCGACGCCCTTCATCCGCCCGCGCATCTGCTTGCGATACTTCACTCTCTTCGGCATCAACATGATGTCTACCTCATTAGCAGTCCTGACCGCATTCCAATTGATTCCGGCCTGCGCCCGGTTGAGTGGTGGCAACCGAGTCCTCACTCGCCCGCCGGCGCAGCGCCGTTGCTCGCTTCGCCGGCTTGTGGGGCTTGACGTTCGCCGCCGCGCCGGGATCCGCGGCCGCCGCGTCGTTCGCGGCGATCGCGCGGCGCCTGCTGCTGCGTGCGAGACGGTCGCGTGAGTTCCTCCTGCGGCATGTCGGGCAGGATGTCTCCCTTATAGATCCACACCTTCACGCCGATTTTGCCGTAGGTGGTATCCGCCTCTGCTTTGGCGAAGTCAATATCCGCGCGCAGCGTGTTGCGCGGAATACGACCTTCCATCAGCTTGTCGGTGCGCTTCATGTCGCTGCCGTTCAAACGGCCGGCGCACTCGATCTTGATGCCCATCGCGCCGCGCTGCATCGCGCTCTGGATGGCCTTCTTCATCGCGCGATTGTGCGGGATGCGCCGCTCGATTTGCTGCGCGATGTTGCTCGCCACCAATTGGGCTACCAGGTCTGGCTTGACGATCTCTTCAATGTCGAGCTTGACCTTCTTTCCGGTCATCTTCTCGACGCCTTCGCGAATCTCCTTCACCGCAGCGCCTTTGCGACCGATCACAACGCCGGGCCGTGCGGTATGCACGACCACGTGCAACTGGTTCGGCGGGAAGCGCTCGATAGTGATGTCAGACACCCCGGCGTTGTCGGCGTCCATCTTGGTGCGCAGATACTCGCGCAGTTGCATATCTTCCATGAGCAGCTTGGTGTATTCGCGCTTGGGCGCATACCAGCGGCTCTTCCAGTCCCGGATGACGCCGAGCCTGAATCCATACGGATGAACTTTTCGTCCCATGTCGTTCGGTTCTCTGCTCTGAATTCCGAGTGACAGGCCATTGGCCAATCACGCGCAATTCGACAATCGCCTAGTCCTCATCCACCACTTCACGCAAGACCACTGTGATATGCGAGCTTTTGCGCTCGATAGGCCGGAAGCGACCGCGCGCTGCGAAGCGGCGCCAGCGCCGCGTCGGCCCACCATCCACATAAATCTGGCTAATGACCAGATCGGCCGCGGTGAACTGTTTATTTTCGACTGCGTTGGCCACCGCCGAAGCGATCACTTTGCTCACCGGTTCGGCAGCCGCCTTCGGCGTGAAGCGCAAGAGGTCGAGCGCTTCCTT
>JBKBID010000117.1:0-4749 GCA_046299515.1 Thermoflexales bacterium
CGCGTAATGTCCAGCATATCGGGATTGGCAAAGCGGCGCGGGTCGCGATTGGCAGCGCCGAGCAAAAGCGCAATTGTGTCGCCGAACTTGAAGTTGTGCCCGTTCCAGCTCAAGTCGTCCAGCGCCCAGCGCGTGAACAGATGCAGCGGCGTGTCGAAGCGCATCAGCTCCTCGGCGGCAAGCCGGCTCAGCGACGGATCGGCGACCAGCCTTTCCCACTGGTCGCGGTGCGTCAGCAGGGCGAATACGCCGTTGCCGATCACATTCACCGTCGCTTCGTGGCCGGCGTTCAGCAGTTGCATGCAACCGGAGATCAGCTCGTGTTCGGTCAGCCGATTTCCCTGATCCTCGGCTTCGATCAGCCGGGTGATCAGGTCGTCGGTCGGTTCGCGGCGGCGCGCCTGCACCAGCTCGCTCAGGTAGGCGTAGAACTCCTGCGTGGCCTGCACCGCGCGGCGTTCCTGTTCGGCGGTTCGGCCCAGCTCGTACATTGCGACCATCGCGTGTGACCAGTTCAGCAGATGGTCGCTCATCTCGACCGGCACGCCCAGCATGTTGGCGATGGTGACGACGGGGATCGGCGTGGCGTAGGCCGGCAGGAGGTCCACTTCTCCCTGAGCGAGCATCGCGTCAATGAGCTGATCGCACAGCGCCTGAATGCGCGGGCGCAAGCTCTCGATTTGTCGCGCCATGAAGGCTTTCTGCACTAATCCGCGCAGCCGGGTGTGTTCGGGCGGCTCCATTTGGATCATGGTCGCGTTGTCCACGTCGTAAAACGGTCGGAGCGCCTCTGGGATAGGCGGCCAGCCCAGCTCCTCGCGCGTGCGCAGGTGCGTGATCTGCCGACCGAAGCGCCGGTCGCGCAGCAGGGCGTTCACGTCCTCCCAGTTCGCAAAGCACCATAGGTCGAAGTCTTCCCAGCGGAACGGCTGCGGCAGTTGCCGCATGGCGTCGTAGTAAGGATAGGGGTTGTTATAGAAGTGCGGATCGCGCGGATTCAGCCGGATGCTTCCGCCGCGCGTCGTCAAGTGCATCACGCCCAACAGTATATGGAATCGGCGCGCCGTGACAACACGAGTGCCGCGCTAACGTTTCGGTTATTCGGGATGTAATAAAATCTTAAAGCGCCGTGCCAAGCTGCATGAGCGACTGCGCGCGGCAGAATGCGCTGCGCGATTGAGATTATCCACAAGCAATTCGGAGGGTGATCCATGACGATCGTTGACCCGTCGCGCCCGCCTTCGGCATCGCTGACGACGAACGGCGCCGAGTTGTCCCCGCTATCGCAGCGCCGGGCAACCGAAAAGCGAGAGAGCGCGTATGCGACGGCGCTCGCCCAGTTCGACCGCGCTGCTCAAATCCTCAACCTAGACCCCGGGCTGGCCGATACGCTGCGTTCGTGCAAGCGCGAACTCACCGTCAACTTTCCCGTGAAGATGGACAATGGCGAAGTCCGCCGCTTTACGGGCTATCGCGTCCATCACAACACGGCGCGCGGGCCAACGAAGGGCGGCATCCGCTACGCGCCGACCGTTGACCTGGATGAGGTGCGCGCGCTGGCCATGTGGATGACGTGGAAGTGCGCCGTGGTGAACATCCCGTATGGCGGCGCGAAGGGCGGCGTCGTGTGCAATCCAAAAGAGCTTTCGCTGCGTGAGCTGGAGGGGTTGACGCGCCGCTACACGACTGAAATTTCCCCATTCATCAGCCCAGAAGGCGACATTCCCGCGCCGGACATGGGCACAAACCCGCAGATCATGGCCTGGATCATGGATACCTATTCCATGCATCGCGGCTACTCTGTGCCGGCCATCGTCACCGGCAAGCCGATCAACATCGGCGGATCGGCCGGGCGTTTCGAGGCGACCGGCCGGGGCATCATGTTCACCGCGCGCGAGGCCTACCGCACCTTCGGCTGGGACTTCGACGGCATCAGCGTGGTGGTGCAGGGGTTCGGCAACGTTGGCTCGATCACGGCGCAGACGGCGCACGAGATGGGGTGCAAGGTGATCGCGGTGAGCGACGTCGAGGGCGGCATCTACAACCCCAAGGGCCTGGACATCCCGCGCCTGCGCCGCTACATGCGCGAACATTCGACCGTGCAGGGGTTCGACGGCGGCGATAGGATCACCAACGCCGAACTGCTCGAGCTGCCGTGTGATGTGCTGGTGCCGGCCGCCATGGAGAACCAAATCACGCGCGCCAACGCCGATAGGATCAAAGCCCGCGTCGTGGCCGAGGGCGCGAATGGCCCGACCACGCCCGAAGCCGACGAAATCCTGATGGCGAACAATGTGCTTGTCATCCCCGACATCTTGTGCAACGCCGGCGGCGTCGTTGTGAGTTACTTCGAGTGGGTGCAAAGCCTGCAGCAACTGTTCTGGGAAGAAGACGACGTCACCCATCGCCTAGAGCGCATCATGGTGCGCAGCTTCCACGACGTATACGAGCAGTCCATCCGCATGAACCTGGACCTGCGCACGAGCGCGCTGGTGCTCGGCATCGGTCGGGTGGCCGAGGCAACCCAAACGCGCGGACTGTACCCGTAAGGTTTGGCGGCGGGGCGTGGCTGCGCCCGACGCCTAGGATGTCGGAATGTCCGCCGACCTTGAACTGCCGGCGCAACTGGCTATAATGCCCATCCGTCCGACTAGAATGCAGTCCCGCTTAGCGGGGGAGGAATGAGAGTATCGCGCAGCAAAGATCGAATCGAGCGTCGCCGCAGCAGAACTTCCGAATCAACAACCAAATCCGTGTGCCTCAGGTGCGCGTGATTATGCCGGATGGCACGAACAAGGGCATCCTGGACACGCGCGACGCGCTGGAACTAGCGCGAAACATGCGCATGGATCTTATCGAGGTCGCGCCGAACGCCGACCCACCAGTATGTCGCATCATAGACTACGGGCGCTTCATATACGAAAGGGAGAAGAAGGAGCGCGCAGCGAAGAAAAGCCAAAAGACGATTGAGGTGAAAGGGGTGCAACTGCGCCCCAAGACGACCGAACATCATTTGGCGTTCAAGATTCGCGCGGCGCGGCGCTTCCTCCAGGCGGGCAACAAAGTCAAGCTCAATCTGCGCTTCCGTGGTCGCGAAGTCGCTAACCAGCATGTGGCGCTCAAACTGATAGATCGGTTTGTGCAGGAGCTGTCGGACATCGGCGTCGTGGAAGTTGCGCCGAATCTCGAAGGCAAGGCGCTGGTCGCCGTCATTGCGCCGACGCCGGCGACGCTGGCGGCGGCGCATCTGAAGTCAACGCGACAGCGCATCGAGGCCGAGCGCGCCGCCGACCGCGCTGCGGGTTACAACGAAGAAGAGGAGGAGATCGAAGAAGTCGAGGATGCCGAGGACGGCGAGTCTGAAGAAGTGGTGTTGAACGGGCGCGCGACCGAGCTGGTCGCAGTTGAAGATGCCAAGTCGCCGAGCAAAGAGCAAGCGGCGGAGCTGCGCCGACGCCAGAATCGCGAGAAGCTGGCGCAGAAACGGGCTAACGAGCAGTTCGGGCTGCCATAGGTTCACACCGCACGCCGATCCGGCATCCGCGGGTTAGATACGCTCTCTCGCCGCAGCCGGGAGGCCGCGGCGAAATCGTGAAGTTAAGCTGAGGAGCACATCATGGGCAAGATCAAGACGCACAAGGCCACGTCTAAGCGCTTCAAAGTGACGGGGAGCGGCAAACTCATGCGCACCCGCCAAGGCAAAAGCCACTTTCGGCGCAAGAAGCCGGCGCGCGTGAAGGCGCTTTTCGTCGAGATGACCGAAGTCGAGGGCAAGGGCATCCAGAAACGCATTCACAAGCTCGCCCCATATCTGAAGAACAAGTAAAGCAGCAAAGCACAGCAGAGTAAAGGAGTAGCAGGGAAATGGCTAGAGTAAAGGGCGGCGTGAAGACACGCCGACGCCACAACCGCGTGCTCGCCGCGACCAAAGGCCAGTTCGGCGCGCGGCACAAGCACTTCCGCAAGGCCAACGAGGCGCGCCTGCACGCGATGGCCTACGCCACGCGCGACCGGCGCAATCGCCGCCGCGAGCTGCGCAGCCTGTGGATCACGCGCATCAACGCGGCAGCCCGCCTAAACGGTACGACCTACAGCAAGCTCATTCAGGCTTTGAAGGCTGCCGATGTTCAGCTCGATCGCAAGATCCTGGCCGATTTAGCCGTGCGCGATGCCGATGCGTTCGCCGCGGTCGTCAAGGCCGTGCAAGCCTGAGGTCGCGCCGAGACCACGACGCTGGCATAAAGCCCGGCGCTTCATTTGCGGAGCGCCGGGCTTGTTGTTGTGTGCCTTCATTGCAGCGCGCAGCGGTCTCGCCGCCGATGGCCTCAAAACAAGTTGACCGGCGGCGCGTATGATAGGCGATGTGACCGTTGGTCTCATCACGCTCACCGCGACGCAAGCGGATCGTCTGGACAAAGTCGTCGTCGCGCTCCTGCCGGAACTCAGCCGGAGCGCGGCGCAGCGCCTGATCGCGCAAGGGCGCGTTCAGGTGGATGACGTCGCTCGCGACGCCGACTATCGGGTACAGCCAGGACAGACGATAACGGTGAATTTGCCGGCGCCGTTGCCGGAAGCGCCCCAGGCCGAGCCGATCCCTCTCGACGTCCTCTACGAGGACGCAAGCGTGATTGTCATCAACAAGCCGGCCGGCATCGTGGCGCACCCTGCTCCCGGCAACCTCAGCGGGACGGTGGTGAACGCCGTGCTGTCCTACGCGCCCGAAGTGCAAATGGTGGGCGACGCGCGTCG
>JBKBID010000118.1:0-4696 GCA_046299515.1 Thermoflexales bacterium
ATCGGCGCGGGGTCGAGCAGCAGCGCGCCGCCGTCTGCCGCCGTCGCGGTCGCCCATTCATACCGTCCCTGTTCTGCGTCGTCGCAGAGCGCCTCCAACTCGATCGCGGCTTGCGCTTCGTAGGTGACCGTTTGCCGCACCCCCGCCAGCGCCGCGACGGCGTCGAACAGCCGGCCCATGCTGCTGGTCGGGGGACAGTTGAAACTGCGCTCCAGTTGTCGGCGCAGCGCGCGCCGCTCCTGCGGCGGACACGCCGACACGCACGGCAAGTCGTCGTCCCATGGGATGCCGGCCGCCCATAGGTGCGCCAGCGCCGCGCGATACGGCCGCTTGACGCTTGCATCGCCGCCGGGCAGCGGGACGTACTTCAAGTGGGCGACCCGCCTGAACGTCCGGCAGTTGGCGACCAGCACTTCGCCGCCCCAAATCGCGCCGTCGCTGCCGTAGCCCGTGCCGTCGAAGCTGACGCCGATGGCGTACGCATCAGGGGCGAAGCCGTGCTCGGCCAGGCAGGCTGCGATGTGCGCGTGGTGATGCTGCACCTTCACCAGCGGCAGGTTGCGCTCCGCCGCGAAGCGCTCGGCCCACTGCGTGGAGAGGTAGCCGGGATGGAGGTCGCACGCCACCCGCTCCGGCGCGATGCGAAAGAGCTTGACGAAGTGCGCCAGCGCGCGCTCGAACGCTTGGAGCGTCTCCAGGTTCTCCATGTCGCCGATGTGCTGGCTGAGATAGGCTTGCCGATCGCGGGCGACGCAGAACGTCGCCTTAAGTTCGCCGCCGGCCGCGATGAGCGCCGGGACCGGCTGCGCCAGTCGAACGGGGAAGGGCGCGTAGCCGCGCGAGCGCCGGATGGGCAGCGCGCATCCGGCGAAGGCGCGCATCACGCTGTCGTCGCACCACATGTGGATGTCGCGGTTGTGCAGCAAGAACCCATCGGCCAGCGACGCCAGCCGGCGCAATGCTTCGTCGTTGTCCTTGCAGATCGGCTCGTCGCTCAGGTTGCCGCTCGTCATCACCAGCGGTTGCGGCAGGCCGTCCAGCAGCAGGTAGTGCAGCGGCGAATAGGGCAGCATCAGGCCGACGTAGGCGTTGCCCGGCGCGACCAGCTCGCTCAACGGCGCGTCGGGCCGGCGGCGCAGCAGCACGATCGGCCGGGCCTTGCTCGTCAGCAGGGCGATCTCGTCATCGTCCATCTCGGCCAGCGCGCGCGCTGCGGCGAGGTCGCGCGCCATCACGGCGAAGGGCTTGTCCACCCGCCCTTTGCGCCGGCGCAGGGCGCGCAGCGCGGCGTCGTTCGTTGCGTCGCAGGCCAGATGAAAGCCGCCGATGCCTTTGACCGCGATGATCCGGCCATCGCGCAGGGCCTCCTGCGCGGCGCGGATGGCGTCGTCATCGTGTTGCGTCGGTTGGCCGGCCGCCTCGAACCACACGCGCGGCCCGCATGTCGGACACGCCACCGGTTGGGCGTGAAAGCGACGGTCGGTCGGGTCGTGATATTCGCGCGCGCACGCCGGGCACATCGGAAAGGCCGACATCGTCGTGAGCGGCCGGTCGTAGGGGATATCTTGGATGATGGTGAAGCGCGGCCCGCAGTTGGTGCAGTTGATGAACGGATAGCGATAGCGCCGGTCGGCGGGGTCGAACAGCTCGCGCAGGCAATCATCGCAGATGCCCACATCGGGCGAGATGGAGGTGTTGGCGTCGGCGCGCGCTTCGCTCTCGACGATGACGAACGCCGATTCGCCGAGCGGCGGCACGTCTTCCACTTCTATGCTGTCCACCACCGCCAGCGGCGGCGGGTTGGCGCGCAGCTCGCGCAGGAATGCGGCCAGCGCGCCGGGCGCCCCTTCGACCTCGATGAACACGCCGCCGCTGTCGTTGCCCACGTGTCCGGCGAGCGCCAGCCGCCGGGCAAGGCCGAACACGAACGGCCGGAAGCCCACGCCCTGCACGATGCCCCGCACGATCAGCCGCTGTCGGGCGCGCGCGCCGTCAGACATCGCTCAGCATTGTAAGCGCCTTTCGGCCGGCCGCGCATCCCTTTACAATTGCCCTGATGCACGAGCTGTCCATCGCTGCCGGCCTGGTCGAATCGGTCGAGCAAGCGGCGCGCCGAGCGGGGGCGCAGCGCGTCACGCAGGTGTTTCTGCGCCTGGGTGCGCTCTCCGGCGTGGCCAAGGATGCGCTGCTGTTCGGCTATGACGTTGCCACGGCGGGCACGCTGCTGGAAGGATCGCGCCTGACGATAGAGGATGTGGCCGTGGCCGTGCATTGCGATGACTGTCGCCGCGATGTGACGCTGCCGGGCATCCAGGACTTTCGCTGTCCGGCGTGCGGTCGGCCGTGCGCGCAGATCGTAGCGGGGCGCGAATTGGAGATCACCGGCATCGAAATCGAAGTGGCCGATGACGTGAGCCTTCAAGCGGAATCGGCCTGACAGGAAGGGAGGAGTATGGCGACGCGCTATCTCGAAATTCGGCAAGGGGTGCTGAGCAAGAACGATCAACTGGCGGCCGGCCTGCGCGAACGCTTCGCGCGCGCCGGCCTATTCGTCGTCAACCTGGTATCCAGCCCGGGCGCCGGCAAGACCGCGCTGTTGGAGCGCCTGCTCGCCGAGATGCGCGCCATGGGCCTGCAAGTAGCGGCGGTAGTGGGCGATCTGCAGACCGACAACGACGCGCGACGGCTGGCGCGCAGCGGCGCGCCCGTGCGCCAGATCACCACGGACGGCATGTGTCATCTCGAAGCGGACATGCTGGCCGGTAAGCTGGAGGGTTGGGACCTCGACGCACTCGATTTCTTGTTCATCGAGAACGTCGGCAACCTGGTGTGCCCCACGTGGTATGACCTGGGCGAGGACGTTCGGCTGGTGCTCCTCTCGGTGACCGAGGGCGAGGACAAGCCGTTGAAATATCCGGTGATGTTCAACTCCGCCGATGTCGCGGTGATCACCAAGACCGACCTGGCGGCGGCGTGCGAGTGCGACCTGGACGCGATGCGCGCCAACATTCACGCCGTGCGGCCGGGGATGCTGATCTTCGAGACCTCGGCCAAGACCGGCGCCGGACTGTCGGCGCTGATCGCCTTCCTGCTCGCGCGGCGCCGGGCGAAGCATCCAGCCGCGTGAGCGCGTAGGAGCAATAGCGATGTGCTTGGGCATTCCGGGTCGCGTTCAAGAGATCTATGAGGCGGACGGCGTCCGCATGGGCAAGGTGAACTTCGGCGGCATCGTCAAAGAGGTGTGCCTTGACTACGTGCCGGAGGTCGCCGTCGGCGACTACACCATCGTGCATGTTGGCTTTGCCATCACCCGCATTGACGAGGCGTCGGCGCAGGAGAGCCTGCGCCTCTTTCAGGAGCTGGGCGTGCTCGACGAGGAGTTGCGGCCCGACCAGCACGCGGGGGCGTCCGGCCCGCCGGCGTGTCCGGTTGACCCATGGGGCGGCGCCGCATCGGGTGAGCGATGAAGTACCTGGCCGAGTTTCGCGACGGTGAAATCGCGCAGCGCCTGGCCGCCGAAATCCGGCGCATGACCACGCGGCCCTGGGCGATCATGGAGGTGTGCGGGGGGCAGACGCATTCGATCATCCGCAACGGCATTGACCAGTTGCTGCCGCCGGAGATCGAGTTGATCCACGGCCCCGGCTGCCCGGTGTGCGTGACGCCGCTGGAGGTGATTGACAAGGCGCTGGCCATCGCCGCTCGCCCCGACGTGATCTTCTGCTCGTTTGGCGATATGCTGCGCGTGCCCGGCAGTCGCCACGACCTCTTCCGCGTCAAGAGCGAGGGGGGCGATGTGCGCGTGGTGTATTCGCCGTTGGACGCCGTGGCGATTGCGCGCGACAACCCCAATAAGCAGGTCGTCTTCTTCGGCATCGGCTTCGAGACCACGGCGCCGGCGAACGCGATGGCCGTCGTCGTCGCCAAGCGCCAGGGGCTAAAAAACTTCTCGATGCTCGTCTCGCACGTGTTGGTGCCGCCGGCCATCGAGGCGATCATGAATGCGCCGACTCATCGCGTGCAGGCCTTCCTCGCCGCCGGCCATGTGTGCAGCGTGATGGGCTACTGGCAATACCCGCCGCTGGCCGAGAAATACCGCGCGCCGATCGTGGTGACCGGCTTCGAGCCGCTGGACATCCTGGAGGGCATCCGCCGCGCCGTGCGCCAGTTGGAAGCCGGCGCGGCCTACGTCGAGAACGCCTATCCGCGCGCCGTCACCTTGGAGGGCAATCGGCCGGCGCAGCGCATGCTGGCCGAGGTGTTCGAGCCTACCGACCGCGCCTGGCGCGGCATCGGCGTCATCCCCAACAGCGGCTGGCGCCTGCGCGACGCCTACCGCGAGTTTGACGCCGAAGCCCGCTTCGACGTCGCCGGCATCCGCGCGCAAGAATCGCCGATCTGCCGCAGCGGCGATGTGTTGCAGGGCAAGATCAAGCCGATTGAATGCCCGGCGTTCGGCAATCCGTGCACGCCTCGCACGCCCCTGGGCGCGACGATGGTGAGCAGCGAAGGCGCCTGCGCGGCCTACTACAACTACGGACGGCTCAAATTGAGCCGCAAGCCGTGATATGTCGTCCTCTGGCTTCTGGCCTCTGGCTTCTGGCTTCTGGCCTCTGGCCTCTGGCTTCTGCCCTCTGGCCTCTGGCCTCTGGCTTCTGCCCTCTGGCCTCTGGCCTCTGGCTTCTGCCCTCTGGCC
>JBKBID010000119.1:0-4486 GCA_046299515.1 Thermoflexales bacterium
TCAGCGCGCGCCTCACGCGCGTGCAAATGTCGCGCTACGAGCGCGAACGGCGCCAGCGCCAGATCATCATCCTCGGCAGCCTGGCGCTCGCGGTGATCGTCGCGGCGCTGATCGTCGCCGCGCTGGTGGATATGTTGGTCATCCAGCCTCAGCGCGTAGTGGCCAGCGTCGGCGATCAGACCATCAACATCCAACAAGTGCAAAAGCGCATGCGCTATGACCAAGCGCAACTGCGCGGCCGCTTCAACCAGTTCCAACAACAGCTCGCGCAACTGCAACAGGGCGACGACCCCAGCGCCGCGCTCTTCCAGCAGTTCTATCAACAGCAACTCCAGCAGATCGTCTCGCAAAGCAGCGCGGAGCAGATCGCGCAAAACGCGCTGAGCGCGCTGATTGACGATGCGCTCATCCGCCAAGAGGCAAACCGCCGCGGCATTACGGTCACCCCGGATGAGGTGACCGAAGAGCTGGAGCGGAGCTTCGGCTTCTACCGCAAGACCCTGACGCCGTTCCCGACCTACACGCCGGTCACTCCCGATACGCCCGTCCCCACCGCCGCCGGCGCAGTCACCGCAACAGCCGCGCCCGGCGTCACGCCCGAGCCGACCGTCGTCCTGCCGACGGCCACGCCGCGACTACAGCCCACCTCGATCACCGAGGGGGACTTCCAACTGCTCCTGCAGAACACGCTCGCCGAGTATCAGCCTCTCGGCATCGGCGAGCAGGACCTGCGCGACCTGATCGCCGGCAGCCTGTACCGCGAACGCTTGCAAGAAGCCTTCGCCCAGGAGACGCCGAAGACCGCCCCGCACTACAAGTTCGATTACGTGCGCTTCAACGCGCTCGAAGAGGCGCAGAAAGCCGCCGAACGCCTGGCGCGCGGGGAACTCACCTTCGCCGCCTTGATCTCGCAGACCAACGCCATCACCGAACCCGCGCCGATTGGAAATGGGGCGAGCCTGGACTGGATCAGCCGGCCGCGCGCGCAGAACCAGTTCGGCGCAGAGATCGCCGAGCAGTTGGCCGCTGCGCCGCTCGGCGCGCCGACGCCGGTGATCACCTCATCGTTCGGCAGCTTTTACATCTTGCTGCCCCTGGGCCGCGAAGAGCGACCGTTCTCCGAGAGCGAACTTCAGAGTGAGCAACGCCGCGCCTTCGACAATTGGCTCAGCCAAGCGCGCGGCAATGCCGCGCTGGTCAAGCGGCTCATCGATCCCACCACGGTCATCCCGCAGGCGGTGCGCGACGCGGCGCGGAACTTCGTGGCCCAATACGGCGGAGGATGACGCCAGGCCCGGCATTCATCTTCATATCATTCGCGTCCCGTAAAATCGGGCGATGCTGTCGTTCAGCCAGCCGATCTACCTCGCGCTGCTGGTGCTCCTGCCCATCAGCGCATTGATCGCGCTGCCCAGGCTGTTGACGCGGCGGCGAGCGGCCGGCGGCCGGCCCGGCTGGAAGCGGCGGCTGAACAAACACGCGCTCGCCGCGCTCGTCGTGCGTTGGGCTTTGCTGACTTCGCTCATCTTCGCCCTCGCCGGCCTACAAGCCGTCCAGTTCACCAACAAGCTGGCCGTCGTGTTCGCCATTGACGCTTCGGACAGCGTCGGGCCAAGCGGCGTTGAGCAGGCGGCGCAGTTTGTGCGCGAGGCGCTGCGCAGCATGCGCGCGGACGGGAACGACGAAGCGGCGGTCATCGTATTCGGCGCCGACGCCCAGATCGAACGCGCCATGTCCAGCATGCGCGACCTGGCCCCGATCGGCGCGCAGGTGCGCCCCGCCGGCACAAACGTGGAGGGCGCCATCCGGCTGGGCATGTCCCTCTTCCCGGCCGACGCGGCCAAGCGCATCGTGCTGCTGAGCGACGGCAAACAGACCATCGGCGACGCCGAGGCGGCCGTCCGGCTGGCGCGCGCCGCCGACATCCGGCTGGACGTCGTCGCGCTGCCGTCGGCGCAAGGCCCCGACGCCGCAATCGAGCGCGTGGACGCGCCGCAGCGGGCTTCGGTCGGCCAGATCATCCCGCTGCAGATCGTGGTGCGGTCAAACCAGGCCATGCGCGCCCAGCTCACCGTGTTCTCCGGTCCGGACATCGTCGCTCAGGAGGTCGTCAACCTCACCGCCGGACTCAACGAGTTCAACGTGCGCGCCAACGCCACGCGCACCGGCTTCAGCGCCTTTCGCGCCCAAATCACGCCGGAGCGCGACGCGCGACCGCAGAATAACGCGCTCTCGTCCTCGGTGATCGTCGGCGGGCCGCCGCGCATCTTGCTCGTCTCGGTTCCGCCGGCGCTCTCGTCCGGCGGCGTGGACGAGGTGAGCGCGCTGAAGACAGCCTTCAGCGCGACCGGCATCGCGTATGACGAAGTCTCGCCGCGCGCGATGCCCAGCGAGATCCAATCGCTGGCCGGCTACCAGGCGGTGGTGCTGGCCAACGTGCCGGCGCGCGAGATGTCGCTGCGCGCGATGTACTCGCTGCAGAGCTACGTGCGCGACATCGGCGGCGGCCTCGTGGTCATCGGCGGGCCGAACAGCTACGGCGTGGGCGGCTACTTCAAGACGCCCCTGGAGGACACGCTGCCGGTCGAGATGCAGGTCAAAGACCCCAAGCGCTTCCCCTCGGTGTCCATCGTGGTGGTGATGGACAAGAGCGGCAGCATGAGCGCCATCGAGAACGGCGTGACCAAGATGCGGCTGGCCGCAGAAGCCGCCGCGCGCGTGGCGGAGTTGGTGAACGAGGATGACGAGGTGACGGTGATCGGCTTCGACACCGAACCGGTGGACCTGATCGGCCCGTTTCTGGGGCGCGACAGGAACAAATACATCAACCAGATTCTGAGCATCGCGCCCGGCGGCGGCGGCATCTACGTATACGAGTCCTTGCTGGAAGCCCAGAAGATCGTCGCCAAATCTACTAAGCTATCCAAGTTCATCATCCTGCTGGCCGACGGCAACGACGCCGAACGTCAGGAAGGCGTGCCCGAATTGGTGCGCAAGATGCGCGATGAATACGATGCGACGCTGAGCGTCGTCGCCTTCGGCGATGGCGCAGACATCCCCTTCCTCAAGCGCATCGCCGCCATCGGCAAGGGGCGTTATCACTTCACCGACAAGGCGGCCAATCTGCCGACCATCTTCACGGAGGAAGCCGCGCTGGCGCAGCGCAGTTACATCATCGAGCAGAGCTTCTTCCCCAAGTTGGGGATGGCCAACCCCATCCTGAGCGGCATCAACGAAGTCCCTTCGTTGCAGGGCTACATCGCCAGCGCCGCTAAACCGGCCGCGCAGGTGATCCTGCGCGCCAACGAGAGCGACCCACTGCTCGCAGCATGGCAGTATGGCCTGGGCCGCGCAGTCGCGTTCACCTCGGACGCGACCGGACGATGGGCCAAGAACTGGGTGCAATGGGAAGGCTTCCCCAAGTTCTGGGCGCAGGCCGTCCGCTGGACGATCCTAGACCGCGAGCAATCATCCATCCAGGTCAACGTGCAACAGCGCGACGAGCGGACGGCGATCGTCGCCGACGTGCCGGAGTCTCAGATCGCCGAGGACCTGAAGCTGACGGCGACCGTGATTGATAGCGAGGGCCGGGCGCGCGAGCTGACGTTGACGCAGACCGCGCCGGGACGTTACGAAGCGGAGACCTATCTCGACCAGGCCGGCGCCTATTTCGTGCGCGTCGCGCCGGCGGCGGCGAGCCGGCCGGCCGCCGGCCTGGGCGAGACGACGGTCGCCTATGCGCGGCCGTACTCGCCCGAATACGCGCAGATAGAGGGCGGCGAGGAGAACCTGCGCGATTGGGCGCTGCTCGGCGGCGGCGAAGCGCTGGACTCGCCGGCGCAGGCATTCGCGCCGAACGCGCCGGTTGCCGCGTCGCGCACCGACCTCTTCTCGCTGTTGCTGGCGCTGGCCGCGCTGCTGCTGCCCTTCGACGTCGGCGCGCGGCGGATCACCGTCGGCCTGCGCAAATTGTTCGGCCCGGCCGGCGGGCAGCTCGCGCCGGCCGGCAATCTGGAATCGGGCGGGCGCATGGATCAACTGTTGCGCGCCAAGACCCGCGTCACCCGCGAGCCGACGCCGCAGATCATGCCGCGCCGGCCGGCGCAAACGCCGCGCGCCTCGCCGCAGGCCGCCGAGTCGCCGGCGCCGCAGCAAGCCGCCGCGACGGCCTCCGAGCTGCTCCGCCGACGCAAGCAACGCGCGCAGGTCGAGGGAAATGAGAAAGCGGCGGACGGCGAACAGGCGTAATCCGCGCCGCCCCGGTTCCGCACAACCGCCGCCGCGCGCGCGGCAGCGAGCGATAGAGGCTGACGGCCGATGCGTCGAAAGAGCCGTTCGCCCTCCACAGGCGAGTGCTCAGATCGCTGCGCGATGCGATAATCCGGCCAGTCAACCCTCGCCATGAAATTCGCCCGGTCGTTCGTCCTCGCGTGCGCCCTGATCCTCGCCCTCGTTTCATCGCTCGCCGCCCAGCCGCAAACGGCGC
>JBKBID010000120.1:0-4329 GCA_046299515.1 Thermoflexales bacterium
GCCGCATCGCAAAGCGCATCACCGCGCCCACCAAGTCTTCTTCGGGGGAGAGCGACATCGCATCCACGCCGGCGCGTTTGAAAGCGTCGCTCAGCGCGGCCTCGCGCCGGCGCGCCGCCTCCTCGAAGCGCCGCCGGAAACGCTTGTCGCTCGTGTCCACATAGATCTGCTCGCCCGTCTCGGCGTCTTCCATCACCACCAGGCCGACGTCGGGCAGCTCAACCTCGCGCGGATCCCATAGCCGCACGGCCAGCGCTTCGTGACGCTGGTTGAGCCGGTGCAAAGCGCGTTCCCAGCCGGGGACGCTGATGAAGTCGGAGACGATGAAGACGAGCGACCGGCGCTTGAGCGTGCTCAGGGCTGATTCGAGCAGCGGCGTCAGATCGGTGAACGGGGCGCGCGGCAGGTGCGGGTAATGGAGCAGGTCGTTGATGATGCGCAGCACGTGGATGCGCCCGCTGCCGACGGGGATGGCGCGTTGCGCGCGACCGTCATACAGCAACGCGCCCACCCGGTTGCCGTTGCGGTTGAGCACGCGCGCCAGCGTGGCGACGAAGTCAATCAACACCATGCGCTTCTGGCGCTGCGCGGCGGCGCCGAAATCCACCGACGGGCTGAGGTCGAGCAAAAACCAGGCCGTCAGGTCGCGAGCCTCGTGATACTCGCGGATGTAAGGCGCGTTCATGCGCGCGGTGACGTTCCAGTCAATGTAGCGAATGTCGTCGCCGTGCTGATATTCGCGCAGGTCGGCGAGGTCCAAGCCGTAGCCGCGCATCAGGCTGCGATAGTCGCCCTGCAGCAGGCCATCCAGCCGCCGCACGACGTGCCAGTCCAGGCGCTGCAAGATGCGCTCAGGCGTTGAGGCGAACGTTGGCGTGCTCATGCAGCGGCACGACGGGGATCGGAATGCGGTCGAGGACGCGCTTGATCAACTCGTCGCTGGTGACGTTGTCGGAGAGCGCCTCGTACGACAGGACGATGCGATGGCGCAGCACATCCAGCGCCATGTCCACCACATCATCGGGCAGCGCGTAGGTGCGGCCGCGCACAAAGGCGAGCGCCTTTGCTGTGAGGATGAGGTTGATCGAGGCGCGCGGGCTGGCGCCGAACATGATATAGCGCTCCAGCTCCTTCAAGCCGACATCCTTGGGCTGCCGCGTCGCGTTGACCACGCGAATGGCGTATTCGATCAGCGCCGGGTCCACATACACCTGATACGCGCGCTTCTGCAAGTCGAGCAACTGCTCGGTAGTCAGCACCTTTTGCACCGCGTCCAGGTAGCCGGTCATGCGCTCGACGATGACGAACTCCTCGGTCGGCGTGGGATAGCCCACGATCACCTTCATCATGAAGCGATCCACCTGCGCCTCCGGCAGGTCGTAGGTGCCTTCGGACTCAATCGGGTTTTGGGTCGCCATGACCAAGAAGGGGTTGGGCACTTTGAATGTTTCGCCGCCGATGGTCACCTGGCGCTCCTGCATCACCTCGAGCAGGGCGCTCTGCACCTTGGCCGGCGCGCGGTTGATCTCGTCGGCCAGCAGCAGGTTGGTGAAGACCGGGCCGAGCGCCACGTTGAACTCGCCGGTCTTCTGGTTGTAGATGCGCGTGCCCACCAAGTCGGCGGGAACCAGGTCGGGCGTGAATTGGATGCGCTTGAACGATCCGCCGATGGCGTCGGCCAGCGTCTTGATCGTCATGGTCTTCGCCAGCCCCGGCACGCCTTCGACGAGGATGTGCCCGCGCGCCAGCAGCGCAACCGCCAGGCGTTCCAGCAGATGATCTTGGCCGACGATCACCTTCTTCACTTCGTAAAGCAGACGCTCGATGGTCGTCCGCGTCTCAACCGGCCTATTTGAATCCATCATCAAAACGCTCCTCGCAAAGATTAGCTTGCGCGCCCGCGCGGAGGCGCGGCGCAGCGCGTGATTTCAATACGACGGCATCCCCGCTGCGCCGCCCGCGATGTCTATCGGCACGGCGAAACCGATCCCGCTGAAGGCTTCCTGGCCGCTAGGGTTGACCAGCCCGGTCACGATGCCGACCACCTGGCCGTAGCGATTGAGCAACGGCCCGCCCGAATTGCCGGGATTCACGGCTGCATCGAACTGGATGAGGTTCTCCATCCGCCGGCCGCGTCCCGGCGGCGCAAACGAGCGCTTCAGGCCGGAGATCACGCCGGCGCTCAGCGAGCTATACAGGCCGAGCGGGTTGCCGACGACGAACGCCTCGTCGCCCACGCGCAGCGCGTTGGGGTTGCCCAGCGGCGCGGGCGCAAGCACACCCGGCAGTTGGCTGGGCTGCAACACGGCAATATCATGCTCCGGTCGTTCAACGATCACCCGACCGTAGGCTTCGGTGCCGTCGGCGAACGTCAGGCGAATCTCTTTGGCATCCTCGACGACGTGCAGACTGGTGAGGATCAGCCCCTGGTCGTTGACGACAACGCCGCTGCCCAATCCCCGGCCCTGCTCGCCGTCGCTGTCCTGCGCGGGGCGCTCGACCTGAATGAGCACAAGCGCGGGAGCGACCGCTTGAAAGGCGCCGACGGAGAAAGGCGGGCGGGGCGTAGCCGAGGCCATCGCCCGGACGACCGCATCGTTGACATCGCGTCGGGTCAGTTGCGGCGGATCGGGCGTAAGCGCGTTGTAAAGGATGAGCGCGACGAACGCAGCAAACACACCGGCGATGAACACCATCGGCGCGCGCAGACGACCGGACAGGTCGCTCAGGCGCATCGGCTGCCTCCCCAGAGAGGGATCATCTCGCTTAGGCTGGCTTTGTTCGTTCATACACCCCGACCCGTTTGATGCGACTCGTCGCCGAGCGCCCGGTTTGCGCCGCATTCGCCCTAGGACGGCTACATCTCTAGCATGACTTTCTGAGGATGGCGTGAGACGCAGCTAAAACACTCGGCATTCGGCGCGCAGTTAACAATCAGCGCAGTTGCCCCCATACTTCCTGCATGTCCTTCGTCCTATGACATGGGACAAACATCTTGATTCGCTCAATCGCATCGGTTTGCAGATGAACGCGCAGCACACCTCGGCCCGCATCACCGTCGAAGACGTTAAACAAGCCATCATCTGGCGCATTCAAACCGGCATGCACCCGTCCAGCAGCCGGCTGCCGTCGGTGCGCGACCTGGCGCGCGAGCTCGGCGCTAATCGCAACACGGTCAATAAAGCCTATCGCCAGCTTTGCGAGGCAGGCGTGATTGCGCTCGGCCCGCGCAATCGCGGGTTCATCGTCAAAGACGAAGGGTCGCGGATCGCAGCGGCCGATGACCTGCAGCGATGCGCGCGGGAGATAATCTGGCGGGCGATGGTCGCCGGCATTCCGCGCGAGCAAATCACGCAGGACTTGTTGGCGGCCGTGGCCAACGTGTATGCCGCGCGCTGCCTGCGCATGACCTTCATCGAATGCAACGCGCACGACAGCGCCGAAATGGCGCGCGAGTTGAGCGAGCTGGTGGGCGAACCCATCGCGGCCTGTGTGCTGCGAGACGCCGCGCGGCGCGCGCGCACCTTAGCGCGCCAGAACGACCTCATCATCACCACCTTTCACCACCTGGCCGAGGTGAGCCAAATCTTCAGCGCGTGCGCCGATCGCGTCGTCGGGGTGGATACGCGCCCATCGCCGGATACGCTGCTGCGCATCGCGCGACTTACCGGGCCGCGCATCGGGCTGGTGTGCACCCTAGAGAACACCGCCCGATCGCTGCGCCACATCATCAAGAGCTACCACCCTGACCGCACTGTGGACACGGCCCTGGTGGACGCTGCCGCAGACGTGCAACGATTGGCGCGCGCTTGCGACCATGTGATCGTCACCCACACCGCAGCCGAGCAATTCGCCCAGATCGCGCGCCGTCAACCCGACGTGGTGGCGCAGTTCTGTGTGGACGAGCAATCCATCACCTATCTCAAACAGCGCATGCGTCAGGCGCGCTTGAACGAGCATGCGCCGTCCACCGACAACGGAGAAACGGCGCATAGCAAGCGCGCGACGCGCAAGCTATCGCTCGCTCAAGCGCCGTGACGCGCCGCTCGGAGCAGCACGGTTTATCCGATTTCGTCAGAAGCAAGTTTTTTGGAGGTGAATAGATATGCAAACAACTAATAGATCCGTTCGCGCAATCAGTCGCCGGCAGATGTTAGAGCTGGTCGGCTTAGGCGGCGCAACGGCCGCGCTGGCTGCCTGCGCTGCGCCGGCCGCCCCTGCTGCGCCGGCTGGCGGACAAGGGGCGGCGCCCGCCGCGCAGCCCGCCGCCGAGGGCATGGCCGGCAATCTGCGGGTGATGGTGTGCTGCGCCACAGCGTCCGAAGAGCC
>JBKBID010000121.1:0-4257 GCA_046299515.1 Thermoflexales bacterium
GTCATGGCGCCGGTCGTGGTGTTCTTCGGCTGGGCCTTTCGCCGCGTGGCGCGCATGGTCACGCGCTCCGGCTTCCGCGTAATTGCCGAGGTGAACAGCGCGATCCAGGAGGCCGTGGCCGGCATCCGCGTGGCCAAAACCTTCCGCCAGGAGCAGGCGATCTACGACCGCTTCAGGCAGATCAACCGGCGGTCGTACGAGGTGAACCTGCGGCGCGGCTTCGTGCTGTCAAACGTCTTCCCGACGTTGAACGCGATGGCCGGCCTCGGCACGGCCGTCATGACCTACGTGGGCGGCCTGGCCGCAATCGGCGGCGCGGTCTCGGTCGGCGCCTGGTACTTGTTCATCATCAGCCTGGAACAGTTCTGGTTCCCCATGACCAACATCGCGTCGTTCTGGAGCCAGATTCAGGGCGGCCTGTCGGCTTGCGAGCGCATCTTTGCGCTGATTGACGCCGAGTCGTCCGTCAAGCAAATCGAAGATCCAAGATCCAAGATTCAAAAAGGCGATGCGAGCGGCCTCATTCCCGATGCGCGATCTTCGGCTCCGAATTCGAGGCTGAAGGGCGAGATCGAGTTCAGGGGCGTGAACTTCCGTTACAACGAGCAGCAGCAGGTGCTGCGCGACTTCTGGCTGCGCATCGCGCCCGGCGAGAGCGTGGCGCTCGTGGGTCACACCGGCGCGGGCAAGAGCAGCATCATCAAGTTGATCACGCGCTTCTACGAGTTCCAGGGCGGCCAGATTCTGATTGATGGGCGCGATATCCGCACCTTCGATCTAGTCGAGTACCGTCGTCAACTTGGCTTGGTGTCGCAGTCGCCCTTCCTCTTCAACGACACCGTGATGAACAACATTCGCTACGCCCGGCCGGATCTGAGCGACGACATGGTGGAAGCGGTCGCGCGGCGGATTGGCGACGGCGAATGGGTCGCGGCGCTGCCCAACGGCCTGTTGACGCAAGTCGGCGAGCGCGGCCAACATCTCTCGATGGGCCAACGGCAGCTCGTCGCCCTGGCGCGCGTGCTCGCGCAGCGCCCGCCCATCTTCATTTTGGACGAGGCGACGGCCAGCGTAGACCCCTTCACCGAGAAGCAAATCCAGGCCGCGCTGAGTCTCATCCTGGCCGATAGCACCTCGATCCTGATCGCGCACCGTCTTTCGACCGTGAAGTCCGTGGACCGCATCATCGTGCTCGATCGCGGCAGGATTATCGAAGAGGGCGACCATGTGACGTTGATGGCGCGCGGCGGGCACTATGCGACGCTCTACGACACCTACTTCCGGCATCAATCCGCCGACTTCAACGCGGAGATGTATCAGAAGCTTAAGGCGTAAAAAAGCCGGCTCCCTCGCCAGGGAGCCGGCCTGCATCCGACTGATTCGGGCGCGCGGCTAGTAGCGGCGGTTATTGCCGCGCCCGCGCCGGTCGCGGTTATAGCCGCCCTTGTTGGTCGCGCTGTTGTAGCCGCCGTTGCTGCGCTGCTCCGGCGGGCGCGCAGCGCTGACGTTCATCGTGCGCCCCTCGAAGTCCTGTCCGTCGAACATCTTGATGGCTTTGCTGGCTTCGTCGGCGGTCTCCATTTCTACGAAGGCGAACCCGCGCGGCCGGTTGGTCATGCGATCCAATGGGATGGTGACCGATACGATGGCGCCGGCTTGTGTAAAGCGTTCACGCAGCGCGTCCTCTGAGGCGTCGAAAGGCAGATTGCCAACATACAGTTTGGTGTTCATACGATCCTCCTGCGATCGTGGTGCTGCGGGGCTTTCCCCGCAGCGCGTCAAAGAATTAACCCGTAAGAGATGGAAGGACTGTTTGGCTCAAATCGCGCGATCTGACACAAAAGCGCCGCGGAGAAGGCCGAGGACGTGGAAGCTGCGCGGATCGGCTGCTGACTGACCTAACGTGATCCGTAAATCTCTACAGACAGTCGCCATTCTAGTCCATCTTCGCCGCGCCGTCCAGGGCCGATTATTCGCAAATTCGCAATTTCCTGATGAGCGCAACAGCAGCAGGAACGGCCATGCGCGACTGCCTCCACCGCTTCACGACTCTGTGCCTGCGCGCCGCTCCGGAGGGGCATCGCGGCGGTTCACGATTCGCAAACGTGCCCGCGCTAGGACGGTATCATTCGCGTCTATCTGTCTTGTGAAGAGGTGAAAGCGCATGACTAAAGTTCTGCCTCGCCGCGAAGAAGTGCCGGTGGAGCACACATGGGACCTGGAGAGCATGTATCCCACGCCGGAAGCCTGGGAAGCAGCCTATCGGCAGTTGGAGTCGGAGTTGCCGAACCTGGCGTCCTTCAGGGGCCGGCTGACCGAGTCGGCGCACACGCTGCATGCGTATCTCAGCTTGGTCGAACGCCTGGGGCCGGAGATGCACAAAATCTACAACTACGCCGAGCGCCGGTTCGACGTAGATACCACCAACCAGACGAACGCGGCCCGCGTGAGCCGGGCGCAGAACCTGGCCGCGCGTTTCGGCGCGGCGACGGCGTTCGCCCAGCCGGAGATCCTCGCCCTCGAACCGGAGACGATCGGGCGCTTTATGGCCGCCGAGCCTAAGCTCAAGCGCTACAAGCACTTCTTCGACAACTTGATGCGCATGAAGCCGTATGTGCGCTCGGCAGAGGTGGAAGAGGTGATGGCGCAAGCCGGCGAAGCGCTGGCGACGCCGGCCAACGTGTACGCCGTGCTGGCCAACGCCGACCTGAAGTTCGCCGACGCGCGCACCGAAAAGAAGAAGCGCGTGCCGGTGGCCCAGGGCAACATTGATGAGCTGCTCAGCAGCCCGGATCGGACGCTGCGCAAGAGCGCGTGGGAAAGCTATGCCGATGGCTTCCTGGGCATGAAGCACACCTTCGCCGAAGTGATGGCCGGCAAAGTGAAGGCGACGGTGCTGCGGGCGCGCGTGCATCGCTACCCCGATGCCCTCACGGCGGCGCTCGCGCCGAGCAATATCCCCACTGAGGTCTATCACAACGTGATTGATGCGTGCAACCGCCACATCGGCATCTGGCATCGGTATTGGGACATTCGACGGCGCGCGCTGGGCCTGGACAAAATGGAAGTGTGCGACATCTTCGCGCCCCTGGCAAAGCCGCCGCGCGTCACCTACAGGCAGGCCGTCAAGTGGATCGTCGGCGGGTTGCGCCCGTTAGGGATGAAGTACGTCAACGCCGTCAAGCGCGGCATCACCACCGACCGCTGGGTGGACATCTACCCCAACCAGGGCAAGCGCGACGGCGCTTACTCCGCCGGCACCTACGGCACTAAGCCGTTCATCTTCATGAGCTACAGCGAACAGGGCCTGGGCAGCCTGAGCACCCTGGCGCATGAGATCGGCCACTCGATGCATACCCTGCTGACCTGCCAGACGCAGCCGTTCGTCTACGCTGAGTATTCCATGTTCGCCGCCGAAGTCGCCTCCAACTTCAACCAGGCGCTGGTGCGGGCGCATTTGCTCGAACTCGGTCGCGGGCGCGACTTCGAGATCGCCGTGATTCAGGAAGCGATGGACAACTTCCACCGTTACCTGTTTCTCATGCCGATCAACGCGCAGTTCGAGCATTGGATGCACACCACGGTGGAGCAGGGCGGCGCGCTGACCGCCGACGCGATGAGCGCCAAGCTGGTGGAGCTGTTCCGAAATGGCTACGGCGACGCCGTGCGCCTAGATGAGCCGCGCGTGGGCGTGACGTGGATGCAGTTCTCGCATTTCTTCGCCGATTACTACGTATGGCAATATGCCTCCGGCATCGGCGCGGCCAACGCTTTGGCCGACAAGGTGCTGAAGAAGGAGCCGGACGCGGCCAATCGCTACCTTGATTTCTTGAAGGCCGGCGGCTCGATGTATCCGCTCGACGCGCTCAAGATGGCCGGCGTGGACATGACCCAACCGGAGCCGATGGATCGCGCATTCAAGGTTCTAGAGGGCTTCGTGGATCGCCTGGAGAAACTGGTTGCATAGCGTGTGGGGTTGCGAAAACCGCGCCGCTTTCACCATTCACAAGCGCTTCACTACAAGAAGATGGGCTGTGAGGCGCAGACAACGAAGGAAGGAGACAGGAGAGACCAATGAATCGCCAAGAAATACTACTACTCCAGCAGATGCGCTCGACGCCGAGCGTGACCATCACGATGCCGACGCATCGCACGTCGCCCGACAACAAACAGGATCCGATTCGCTTGAAGAACCTGGTTGTCGAGGCGACCAACCGCATCCTCAAAGACTTCCCGAAGCGCGAGGTTGAGATCGTG
>JBKBID010000122.1:0-4170 GCA_046299515.1 Thermoflexales bacterium
GTATGAGCGCATGAAAAGTGAAATCTTCAGACTTATGGAAATGGACACCGAGGAGCTCGCCGCATTGCAGCCCACCACCGTCTCGCAAGCGCTGGCCAAAGCGCTGATACAGCGCGCGCTGGGCGACGACGGCGAGGCGCTGCGCCTGCTCGTCTCGATCATCACCAGAGACGCGGGCAAGCGCGGCAGAGGCGAGATTCGCATCGTGGGTGGCGCGGGCGCGCAGGAGGCCGAATGAGCGAGCACCTGCCCGTAGTCGCGTCTGAAACGTTAATAGACGCTTTGCGCGTCAAGCTAGACTTACCCACCTTCGTCGCGCTCTACGACAAGTTGGACTCGCTGACGCGCATCACCACGGCCGCGAAGGCGCTGCTCATCGCCTACGCGCTTGAGCAGGGCATCTCGGAGTACTCAGTATTCGAGGTGCTCGTCAATCGCATCGCCGGCGGAGACGGCTCTGCGCGCGCGTATGGCTTCACCCGCGCGCGAGAGATCGTCCTCGTCGCCCGCAGGCTCGGCTCGGCCACGCTCGAAGAGATCGTGCGCAATGGGGGCATGGCCTTCGAGCAGTTGTACGAGCTGGCGCACGTCAAAAGCGAGACGGCGCGCATGAGCATCGCCGGCGACCCTCAGGTGTATGAGCTGCCTGGGGTTGAGATAGGCGCGCGCGCCAACGACCTGTCGCCCGCCGACTACGTGAGGAAGCGCGTTTTGGCGCGTTTGCGCTACGCGCTTGAGCAGGCGCACAAGTACGACATCGGCGCGCGCGAGCTGTGCGCGTTGATGAGGGAGTGCGGCTATGAGATCTGCTGAAGACGAGCTGCGCGCCAGCGAGATCAGCCTGTTGGTGTCGCTGCAGGCCGTGCGCGACATCCAGCGCGCCAACGTCGAGATCGCCGAATCCGCCGACCTCGGCGAGGCCGAGCTTGCGCGGCACAGGGCATTCCTCGATGCGCTAGAGCGCGCTTGGCGCGCCGCCTACGACGCGCTGCAGGTCAGCAGCGACGAATACGATCAGGCGCTGCAAGCCGCCGACGAATCGATTCGCACGCCTGATCAAGAGGAGTTCAGGTTCATTGAAAGATGAGAATATGAGTAAGAGCAAGAAAGAAGAAAGAATGGACGCCTACGCGCAGAGGATTCAGCAGGTTGCCGAAGACCTGCGCATCCTCGGCAAGTCCGAAGCCGAGATAGAAGATTTTCGCGCGAAGGCGACGGCTG
Source organism: Thermoflexales bacterium (assembly GCA_046299515.1). Classification (GTDB taxonomy): domain Bacteria; phylum Chloroflexota; class Anaerolineae; order J036; family Brachytrichaceae; genus JAAFGM01. The sequence continues at coordinate 1,222 of JBKBID010000122.1, forward strand.
CGCGCGACCGGCGTCTGATGCACTTCTACATGCGCCGCGCCCTGGGCTTCTGGTCGAGGGTCGGCGACTCGAAGGCGCTGGTCGAGGACATCCTGGCGCGCACCGAGCCGCTGTTCGATGCTCTGACCGCGCAGATGCACGTCGCGGAGATGAGCGGCGAGCGCGTGTACGTCGCGCCGCAGAAGATGCGCCTGAACGGATACCGCGCCATCCCGTTTAGCGTGCGCGGCTATCGCATCATGCGCATCTCGTACCAGGGCCGCTATCCGATGCTCAAGCGCCCGATGCCCCAAGTGGTGCTCAAGCGCGTCTCATTGCTCGACGAGACGTTGCCTTTGGCGCGCTACTTGGCCTCCAGCCCGCTGAACGCGCAGATCGTGCAGCGCATGCTCGACCTCGCCGACGACGAGGGCGTGTTCGCGCTGCCGATGCGCTTCTACGCGGAGTTCTTCACAGACGACAAAAGCGCCAACCGGCGCGTCAGGCGGCGCGCGGCGTTCATCTTGGACACGCTGCGGCGCGACGGTTTGGTCGTCTTGCTCAAGCGCGGCACGGTGATAGCGCCGAGCGTCAACCGCTTCGTCTCGCCGCAGTTGGTGCGCGATGCGCTTGCGCTCGGTCGCGCGCTATACGCCGCGACGAAGCTGTGAATAGGAGGCGAGACATGAGCGAAAAGCTGCAAACCTTGTTCTCGTGGCTGCGCGCCGGCTGCGCGCTGTTGCCCATCGCGCCGGACAGCAAGCGCCCGTTGCTGGTCGGCGGGTATCGCTCGGCCTCAAGCGACGAGGCGAAGGTGGTCGAGTGGCATCGTCGCTGGCCGCGCGCGAACTGGGCCATCGCCTGCGAACAAAGCGGCGTGTTCGTCGTGGACTGCGACGAATGCGAAGAGCCGAACGGACTGCGCGGGTTCGACCAGTTCTGTATCCTCGCTTCTTCGTACTCTTCCATCCCGAGGACGTACATGCAGGTGACGCCGAGCGGCGGCGTGCATTTCTTCTTCAGGTGCGACTACGGGGAGAACCCCTTGCCCTCTACGGTGAAGCGCATCGCCTCGCGGGTGGACACGCGCGGCGTGGGGGGATACGTGATGATCCCGCCTTCGGTCGTGAACGGCGAGGGCTACGCGCCGTTCGACGACGATTGGCCTGCTGCGCTCGCCGAGATGCCGCATGCGCCGCAGTGGTTGGTCGCGCTGGTGATGTCTCCGTTGAGCGACGAGCACTCGGCGCTGCGCATGCGCCGCGCATTGGCGCGAGACGACCAAGAGCGCGCGCAGGGCGCGCTGGCGCGCATCGTCGCATGGCTGGCCGGCGTGAAGGAGGGCGAGCGCAACAACGCGCTCTACTGGGCGGCCTGCGAGCTGCGCGACCTGGGCTTTGAGCGCGACGTGGCGCAGCGCGCGTTGCTGCACGCCTGCGCGCTGAACGGCCTGCCCGAACGCGAAGCCGAGCGGACGATAGCGTCCGCGTACAAGTCAAGATGAGCCAAATCAACGAAGCCGTCAACAACGCGGAGAGACCGGCCGTAATCTTCGACGGGCTGCAGGCTTTGCCCTTTCGCTTCGAGCTGTTGAAGAGCCTGACGCGCGCGGAGGTCGCGGTGCTGAGCGCCGTCATCTACGCGGCGCGCCTGCGCGCTTGGGGCGAGGAGTTCCCGCTGTCTGACTTCCGCATCGCCGACCTGACCGGCTATTGCCCGCGCCACATCCGCCGCATCAGGAAGCGGCTGCTCGAGCGCGGCCTGTTCTCGGTCGCCCGAAGGTCGCGACACGGCGTAAACTATTACACCGTGGACAGGGCGCAGGCGCACGAGATTCTGCGCTGCGTGGACGACGAACACCGCGAGCGCATCTACAAGAAGCTGCAGGCGTTCCCTGAGCAGCTCCGCCCACTCGCCGAGGCGTTCCATCGGGCGACCGGCGCGATGCCGTCGCGCAAGTGGCTCATGTCGCTCTACAGGCTGTGGCGCATGGGCAGGTCGCCGGAATGGATCGCGCAGGCCGTCGCGATGATGCGCGAGCGCGGGCGAAACGTCTCGTCGCCCTTCGCGCTGATCAGGTTCGCCCTCAAGGTCTATCGCCACGAGAAGCGGGCGAAGCGCGCGAGGGCGAAAGGCAAGACGCCGGCCGAGCGCGTATGGACTTCTGCTGACATGTTCGGCAAAAGAAGTCGCAAGTTCTATTACGCCTACGACCCTAATACGAACTCCTACTATCCCCTTAAGCCGTTGCCTCGAGGGTCGAAGTTCAACGTCTATGAAAATCCGCTGCCGCTCGTCAATCTGCCGGACGTGAGCGCGTCAATGAACGGCGCAAGCGCAAGCGCAAACGGCAGCGGTCAAAGAAGATGAAGGAGAAAGATGATGAATGAGATGATGCAGAACCATGCCAACATGCTCAACACGGACGAGCATGAGAAGACGATCATCGCGTCCGTAGCGCGGCGGCCCAGTGCGCTGGCCGAGGTCTGCGCCGTGCTGCGCGAGGAGCATTTCGGCTCGCGGCATTTGGCCGAGGTGTGGCGGCTGATGCGCGATGCTGCGGCGCTGGACGCCAGGGCGTTGAACGCGCTGCTGCCGCCCGACTCGCTGCGCGCGTTGGGCGGCCCTGCCGGCGTCGCGGAATTGCTCGCGCTCGCCCCTGCGCCGGACTTGACGCCGTATGTCGAGGCGGTGCTGGCGGCGCACGAGCGGCGGCAGATGCATCGCGCGCTGGGCGCGGCGATGCGCGCCCTGGAGGCCGGAGCGGACGCATCGGACGCCTTGCGCGACGTGATGCAATCCGTCGCCGCGCAGCCTGCGCGCGCCTGCTACACCGCCGACGACGCCGAAAGCCTGCTCGACGAATACATCGAGTCGGTCGGCGACAAGCGCGCGACCGGCTTCAACATCGGCGCTATAGACGCGCCGATAGGCGGCTTGAGACCAGGACGCCTGCACGTCGTCGCCGCG
>JBKBID010000123.1:0-4099 GCA_046299515.1 Thermoflexales bacterium
CGCAAATGGCTATTCCGGCTGGCCGACGGCAGCGAAATCGAGACGGTGCTGATGGAATACGACGGCCTGCGCCGCACGGCGTGCGTGTCCTCCCAGGCCGGCTGCGCCATGGACTGCAGCTTCTGCGCCACGGGTCAGATGGGCTTCTTGCGCAACTTGCGTTCGGGCGAAATCGTCGAGCAAGCCCTATGGGTGGCGCGCGCGCTGCGCGATAAAGCGAACGGCGACGAACGCCTGAGCAACCTGGTGCTGATGGGCATGGGCGAGCCGTTCGCCAACTACAACAACGTCATGGAGGCGGCGCGACGGCTGATGGCGCCGGAGGACGAAGGGGGATTCGGCTTAGGCGCGCGCAAGATCACCATCTCCACCGTCGGCCTTGCGCCAGGCATCCGGCGCTTCGCCGAAGAAACGGCGCAGATCAACCTGGCCGTGTCGCTGCACGCGGCCACCGACGCGCTGCGCGACCAACTGGTGCCCATCAACCGGCGCTACCCGCTGCGCGAGCTGGTGGCGGCTACGCGCGACTATCTGCGCAAAACCAACCGGCGGGTGAGCTACGAGTGGGCGCTGATTGACGGCGTCAACGACACGGTCGAACAAGCCCAAGCGCTGGTCGAGCTGGTGCGCCAAACCAACCCCAGGGCCGGCGTCAACCTCGTGCATGTGAACCTGATCCCCCTCAACCCGACCGGCGGCTACGACGGCCACGCATCGCGCCGCGTGCGCATCCAACTATTTCGCGATGTGTTGACACGAGCCGGCATTCCCAACACGCTGCGCGTCCGGCGCGGCATTGACATCAGCGCCGGATGTGGCCAGTTGAAAGCGCAGACGGCGCAGGCCAGGCCGGAAAAGCAAACAAGCGAGTGAGCCGCGCTCACCCGCTCGCGCAACGGATATGCCGCGCCATCACTTGCCCTTTGTCTTGGCCATCGTGCGCAAGGCTTTGGTGGAGACCATCACCGTCTGCATGCGGCCGTCAATCATCATGCGGCGGCGCTGGAGGTTCGGCTTCCACGCCCGGTTGGTCAGCTTGAACGAGAACGAGCGAGAATGGCCAAAGCTCGTCTTCTTGCCCGTAAATGCACATTTCGCCATGGCGTCCAATGCTCCTGTTTACTCTTGATATTTGCTCAAAAACTGTCTAATATCAGAGGCGCGATTCTACCATGCAGACGCTTACGCAGGCTACCGCACCCGATGAGGCGCAGCGAGTGGAGAAGGCGCCGCCGGCCGGCCAGATCGTCATCTCGCCGCGCGTGGTGTTCACACTGGCGCGCAACGCCGCGCTCAGCACTTATGGCGTGGTCGGCATCGCCTCGCGCTTCACCGGCTTCGACTGCACCCACACCGACCCGCGACGCGGTCTGGAAATCCAGATCACCGATAACCCGACGACCGGCAACAAGCACGTCGCCGTGACCATCTACATCATCGCCGAATACGGCGTGCGCATCCAAGCCGTGACCAGCAGCCTGCAACACCAGATCCGCTACAGCATCGAGCGCAGCACCGGTTACGCCGTGGACGCGGTGCACGTTCATGTCACTGGCCTGCGTGTGACTAACGAGGATTAAGCCTACCTGCGCGAAGCAGTGCGTCGCGAAAGGCGCACCGCGCGGCAGAAAAGAACACACACGTAACTTTCCTAGAAAGAGCGCTGAACGATGGGTGACGAAAGCACACAGACGCAAGCGAAAGCGGAGCAATCGCTCGATTCGCCCAAGGCCAGACCGCAGCGCGCCCGATTGACGATGGATGGCAGACGACTAAAAGAACTGGTGAAGGCCGGCTACGAGTGGTTGCGACAACAAGAGGAGGTCGTCAACGGCTACAACGTGTATCCCGTGCCCGACGGCGACACCGGCACGAACATGATGCACACCATGCGCTCGGCGTGGGAAGCCATCGCCGACATGAACGAGTCGAACGTCGGGCTGGTGGCCCGGTCGGTATCCAACGGCGCGCTGCGCGGGTCGCGCGGCAACTCGGGCATCATCCTGTCGCAGCTCTGGCGGGGATTCGCCCGGTCGCTGGATCGCAAGGAGATCTGCGACGCCCAAGACCTGGTGGCGGCTATGCAAGAAGCCGCCAAGACGGCCTACGCCGGCGTCAGCACGCCGGTGGAGGGCACCATCCTGACCGTGGCGCGCGAGACCGCCGAGGCGGTCGGGTCGGCGGCGCGCGACACGCACGACATGCGCCGGCTGCTCGAAGTCGCCAAGAACGCCTCGTATGAGTCGGTTCAGCGCACCCCCAACCTGCTCAGAATCCTCAAGGAAGCCGGGGTGATTGATTCCGGCGGCTACGGCTTGTTCATCATTTTGGAAGGCATGTGGCGCTTCGTCAACGGCTTGCCGGTGGAAGACGCCTCGCGCGCGGCCGGCAGCGTCCGGCTGAGCGGCGAAGCCGACTTGCGTCACGAGGGCGGCTGGGGCTATGACGTGCAATACCTGATCTACGCTCGCAACGGCCAGACGCTCGATGTGGCCCAGATTCGCGCCGACATCGAAGCGATGGGCGAATGTCCGCTGGTCACGGGCGACGAGAGCATCGTCAAAGTACATGTGCACGTGCCCGACCCCGGCGTGCCCATCAGTTACGGGGCGCGGCTTGGCTCCTTGCGCGATGTCGTGATCGAAGACATGCAAGCCCAATCCGAGGCGTTCGCGGCGCAGCACGCGCCGCCCGCTCGCAAAGCCGAAGAGAGCCTGCCCGTGGTCGAAACGGCTGTGGTCGCCGTTGCATCCGGCGAGGGCCTGGCGCGCGCGTTCAAAGAAGTCGGCGTGCGCGTCGTGATCGAAGGTGGGCAGACGATGAATCCAAGCGTGGATGACTTCCTGAACGCAATCGCGAAGGCCAACGCGCGCAGCGTCATCCTCCTGCCCAACAACAGCAACGTCATCATGACGGCTCAACAAGCAGCGGAGATCAGCGAGACGCCGGCTCACGTAGTAGCCACGCGCACGTTGGCGCAGGGCATCGCCGCGGCCATCGCCTTCAACCCGGATGCCGGCGCAGAAGAGAACGCCGCCGCCATGCGCGAAGCCGCGCAGCACGTCACGACCGGCGAGATCACCGTCTCGACCCGCGACGCGACCATCAACGGCGTGCGCGTGCGCGCCGGCCAGGTCATCGGTTTGATTAACGACGAGCTTGCTGTGGCCGACGATGGCATCCCTGCCACCCTGCTGGCGCTGCTTGAGAAGGCCAACGCCGGCGAGCGCGAACTCATCACGCTGTTCTACGGCAACGGGCTGACCGAAGCAGAAGCGACGCCGATCGCCGAAGCCGTGCGCCAAACTTATCCATCCCATCAAGTCGAACTGATCGCCGGAGGCCAGCCGCACTACTACTTCATCGTCAGCATCGAGTGACGCATGACCCTCTATCGCACCCCTCCGATCCGTGTCGTCACCGATAGCGCCGCGCGACTGCCGCTGGATTGGGCCGAAGCGCACGGCGTGATTGTGCTCCCACACTACGTCGTGCTGAACGGGCGAGCATACCGCGAGGACCTAGAGCTAAGCGAAGCCGAGCTGGCCCAGCAGGCGATCCGCTCGAAGACGCCTTTTACCGTGCGCGCGCCCGGCGTGGAGGACTTTGACCGCATCTACGGCGCGCTGGCCGACAAGCGCGCCGAGGTCATCTCGATCCATGTGTCTTCAGCGCTCAGCGAGACGGTGCAGAACGCGCTGAAGGCGCGCGAAAACTATCGGGGACGTTGCAAAATCCACATCGTGGACTCGCGCAGCATGGCGCTGGGATTAAATGAACTCGCGCGGGCGGCCGTGAAACTGGCCGAGGCCGGCGAGGCCGGCGAGGTGATCGTCAAACATCTGCGCGGCCTGATGCAACACATCTACGGCATTTTCGTCTCGGATGACATGGGCTACCTGGAACACAGCAAGCGCCTGCGGCCGGCGCAGGCCATCCTCGGCGCCATGCTGGGCATCATCCCTTGCCTATCCATGGAAGATGGCGACCTGGTCGCCGTAGAAAAGGTTCGCACGGCGGAACGCGCCATTGAAAAGGTGCTCGAGTTCGTGACCGAGTTCGATGACCGGGCGCAACTCGCCGTGCTGCAGCTTTCACC
>JBKBID010000124.1:0-4056 GCA_046299515.1 Thermoflexales bacterium
GGCCAGCACGCCCAGCGCGAAGGCGATGGCCGGAGGCAGCCCGAAGCTCGGCAACTGATACGCCGTCGTCCCGCCTAGGCTGACCGCCATTGCCGCAATCAGCCCGCTGAAGGCCATGGTCGAGCCGATAGAGAGGTCAATGCCGCCGGCGAGGATCACCATTGTGACGCCCAGTGCGGCGATGGCGATGTCGGCGTTGTTGCGCAGAATGTTGAAGATATTGTCCGACGTGAGGAAGGCGCTGCTGCTCTGCGATAGCACCAGGCTGAGCGTGAGCAGCACCAGCACGATGCTGGTCTCTGGGCGCTGGATGATCCGGCGCAGGAGCGATGGCTGTTGCGCCGCAGCTTTGGCGGCTTTGCTCTTCTCCACTGCGAGATTCGTGCTCATACGGCGACCTGAAGGATATGATTGACCTGATAAGCGGTGTTTGCAGGTTGATGATAGACGATTGACACTGCAACCTCACCGGTTAGCGGTTGCCGCTGGCCAGCGCCAGCACACGCTCCTGGGTGGCTTCGGCGCGGGAGAGTTCGCCCACCAGTCGGCCCTCGCTCATCACCAGCACGCGGTCGCTCATAGCCAACACCTCCGGCAGCTCCGATGAGATCAGCAGGATGGCCATACCGCGATGCGCCAGCTCGTCAATCAGGGCGTGGATCTCGGCCTTGGCGCCCACGTCTATGCCGCGCGTCGGTTCGTCGAGCAGCAGCACCTTGAGGTTGGCGGCCAGCCACTTGGCCAGCACCACCTTTTGCTGATTGCCGCCGGAGAGTGAGCCGACGAGCAAATCGGTGCGCGGGGGGCGCACTTGCAGCTCGCCCACGTAGCGCTGGGCGGTGCGCTCCACCTCCGGCCAACTGACGAACTGCCCGCCGCGCGCCAGTTGGCGCAGCACGGTGAGCGCAGCATTGTCGCGCACGGTCATGCCCAGCACCAGCCCCTGCACCTTGCGGTCCTCGGGCACGTAGCCGATGCCGAGCCGGCGGGCGTCCTGCGGCGAGCGGATGCGCACCGGCCGGCCGTTCAGCCGAATGACGCCGCCATCCAGGCGGTCGGCGCCGAAGATGGCCCGCGCCACCTCCGTGCGCCCAGAGCCGACCAGCCCGGCCAGCCCGACCACTTCGCCGGCGCGGATGTGGAAGGTGATGTCCTCGATCACGCCGCGCCGCGTCAGCCCCTCCACCTCCAGCACCACCTCGCCTGGCTGGGCCGGCCGCTTGGGGTAGAGGTTCTCGATCGGGCGGCCCACCATCATGGCGATCAGGCGCGCATCGCTGGCCTCGGCGATCGGCAGCTCGCCGGCGTTTTGGCCGTCGCGCAGCACTACGGCGCGGTCGCAGATGGCGCGCACCTCGTTCAGGCGGTGCGAGACGAACACCACGCCCAGGCCGCGCGCCCTCAGCCGCCGGACGATCTCGAAGAGGTGTTCCACCTCCTCGTCCGGCAGCGCCGAGGTCGGCTCGTCCATCACGATCAGACGGGCGTCGAACGCCAGCGCCTTGGCGATCTCGGTGAGCTGCTGAAAGGCGACCGACAGCTCGCCGACCTTGCGGCGCGGGTCCAGCCCAACGATGCCGAGCTGCTCAAACAGCGCCTGGGTCTCCTGCTCGCGGCGGGCGCGGTCGGCGAAGCCCAGCTTGCCCAGCAGCCCGCTCATGCGCTGCGGCCGATGCAAAAAGACGTTCTCGGCGACGGTTTGGTTCGGCGTGAGGTTCAGCTCCTGGTAGATGACGGCGACGCCCAGCCGTTGCGCGTCTTGCGGGTTGTGGATGACGACCGGCCGGCCGTCCATGAGGATGTCGCCCTGGTCGCGGGCGTGCACGCCGGCCAGGATTTTGATGAGCGTGGATTTGCCGGCGCCGTTCTCGCCCAGCAGCCCCACCACCTCGCCGCGGTCCACGGCGAAATGCACGTTGTCCAGCGCCTGCGTGCCGCCGAAGCGCTTGCTGATGCCGCGCATCTCCAAGAGTATGGCCACCGGCGGAGATTGTAGGCCATGCGCGGCAGGGGGCAAGCGGCAACGTGCGCCGGCTCACTCCATCCGCTCATCCTCGACCCTGGCGCCGATCTGCCGCAGCGTCTCGCGCACTTTCTGCTCAATGGTGGCGAGCTTGATCGCGCCGTCCGTCCGCGCCTTTAGGCTCACCGTGATCTCCAACTCCGCCCCGTCGTCCTGCAACGGCCAGATCACGCCGCGCATGAAGTCGGACAGCCTGTTCCAGGGTATCGCCGCCCGCAGCGCGTAGGCTGCGATCCGCTGCGCGCGGCCGGCTTCGTCGTCGGCGGGCGAAGCCGCTGAAGCCTCCATCGTCGCTGCGGCGCCTTCGCGCACGCTCTGCGCCGGCGGCGCTTCGCGGCGCTCCGCGGGGGATGCCTCGGCAGGGGGCGGCGGGTTGCGCACCAACACCGCGTCGCCCTGCAACTGCGCGGGGTCGAGCGCCTCGCCGAACCAGACGCGCGCGCCGATCCGCGCGCCGAACGCCCCCTCGCGCACGCCTTGCGCCACCGCATTCAGCAAAACCGACTTGTCCTTGAGCATCGGGAAGGACGGATACCTCAAGAAGGCCTCGTAAATCGCCTCCAGCGCTTTCTCCGCCTCGTCGTTTTGCAGCGCCTTCAGCACCTGGCGCGGGGCGATGCGTTGCAGCAAGATGTCCTCGCCCTCCAACCGCTCGCAGACGCGCCGGGCCAACGACTCATGGCGGCCCACCGTCGGCAAGCCCAAGTTCAGCCACTCCACCCCTTGCGCGCCGGCCCTGGCCAGATGGCGGTAGGCGCTCATCACTTGCTGCGCCAGGCTGGATTCGGCGTCGCGCAGCCGGACATCCAAGCTGCGGCGGCTCTCCTCGGCGAGCTGGCTCATCAGCGCGCGGTCGTCGGTGATGGCGCGATAGGCCAAGTAGCGCTTGATCTGCTGGCGCGCGCCGGCCAACTCGTCGCTGTCGGGCGCCAACACCAGCAGCGTGTTGCGATACACGCGGTAGGTCTGGCCGCATTGCTCCAGCAACGCGCGCGCGAACTGTTCCGTCTCGCTGCTCTGGCGCGGACGATCCGGCCCGAGGATCGCCAGCTTCAGCTCCTTCGTGTCCGGCACATCCTGGGAGCTGCGCGGCCACGGTATGACCCTCAGCTCGTCGCCGGCTACGCGCTCCAGTTGACTGCGCAGCGCTTGGTCAATCTGCTCCGGCGCGACCGCCTGCTCCTTCTCGACGATGACGCGGTTGAGGTTGGGGCGCGTGGAGAAGCGATACGCGCCGTTCTCGGCGTGCAAGTACCACAGCTCGTCCTCCAGGCGATTGAGCGCGTCGCCGATGATGGCCGGCTGTAGGCCGGGCTGCAAGCAGGCCAACCGCAGCCACTGCGTGCCCACCCCGCGCCGCTCGCCGCTGCTGAAAGAGGCGAAGAAGATCGCCTGGGCCAGCCCCCTGGCCACGGCGAAGCGCTGATACTCCGACCCCATCTCGTGGTCGAGCCGCTCGGCTTTGGCCTGTCCGCCGGCGGTGATGTCCGCCGCGATCACCCCCTCGAACTCGCTGCCGACGTGGCGCAAGAACTCGCCGCGCACGCCCGACAAGGCGAGGTTGATGTGCGCCGGCAGGATCAGCGGCGCGTCGTGGCGCTGGTTGTACAGGTCGCGCACCACCTGGGCCAACAGGCGCAACACGCCGCGCGTGCGCTGAAAGTTCGCAAAGGTGCTCCAGCGCTCGAACAGCACGTCAATCACTTCGGGATGGAACGGATACGCCTTCCGCATCCGCTCGCGGTAAGCCGGCTCGCGCGCCTCGCGCGGTACGTCCTCGCCCAGGCGTTGGTACATCTCGAAGAACTCAAGCGCCGTCTGGCTGACCTGCTGCTGGAACGCCGTCGCGTCGCCGGGCGGCTCGAACAACCGCCGGCGGATCACCTCGTACACCTCTTCCCCCTCCACCGGCGTTTGGATGCTCTCCACGCGCGCGAAGATCTGCTGCAGCTCATACAGCGCCCGCTCGCCCTCCTCGCCGTATGGCGCGCTGGAGGGCAACGTGACCACCAGCGCGCAGCGCGGCGACACCT
>JBKBID010000125.1:0-3999 GCA_046299515.1 Thermoflexales bacterium
AGGATGCGCTGCTGGCCGGTGTAGAAGGGATGCGTGCCGCTCCACACGTCGAGGTGAAGCTCGGGGCGCGTTGAACCAATCGTGCCGATGAATTCGCCGCCGACGTAGACCTTTGCCTCGTCGTAGTATTTCGGGTGAATGTCCTTTTTCATCGCCCGCCCTCCTCAGCCACAGCCACCGGCTGAACGCTGACGCGCTTGCTCCCGTTGGGCAGCGTGTCGAACACGACGATGCCGTTCGCTGTGGCGAACAATGTGTGGTCTTTGCCCACGCCGACGTGCGCGCCCGGTTTGAACCTTGTGCCGCGCTGGCGCACCAGAATGTTGCCGGCCAACACAAATTGACCGCCAAAGCGCTTTACGCCGAGCCGCTTCGACTCGCTGTCGCGGCCGTTTGTCGAGGAGCTGCCGCCTTTCTTGTGTGCCATCTTTACTCCTAATTAGCGATGACCGATGATCGCGGTGCTGAGCCGCTACGGATGGCTCAGCGTGACATTCATCGGTCGTTTCGACATGTCAACCCAGGATCTTCAACTTAGTATAGGTCTGGCGATGGCCGGTCTTCTTGCGATAACGCTTCTTAGGCTTGTACTTGAAGACGACCAGCTTCTCGCCCTTTTCTTGGCCCAGGACTTGCGCCGAGATCTCTCGGTCGCTGACGCGCGGTTTGCCAACCTGCACGCCATTGTCATCTGATATTAACAGGACCGGCAGCTTCAACTCACTGCCGGCTTCCGCTTCGAGCTTTTCGACGTAGATTTCGTCGCCGGGCGACACGCGGTATTGTCGCCCGCTCACTTCGACCACTGCGTACATGATCCCCTTCTTGCTAACTCGTTGGCAGCGCGTTCACACGAGAGAACTGCGCGCGCGAGTGAGAGTGATTCGACGGTCGTTCGACCGACGCTAGAGCCCCGCAATTATATGTGACTCGCAAGGGGTGTCAACGATGGCGCAGGGCGCAGGGCGCAGGGAGGCAGGGGCGCAGCGGCGCCTACGCTCCGGTGTCACATGGCTCATTCGACTCGCGGACTGGCTTCGGCGACGGCCGAACTCACCTGAGCCTCGAATTGCGCGAAATTCTCGACGAACTTCGCAGCCAGCTCACGCGCCTTAGCATCGTAGGCGTCCTTATCCGCCCATGTGTTGCGCGGTTGTAACACGTCGCCGGGCACGCCGGGGCAATGCTCCGGGACATGGATGCCGAACACCGGATCGGGGCGCGTCGGCACGGCGGCCAGCGTGCCATCCAGCGCAGCCGTCACCATGGCGCGGGTGTGCGCGATCTTCATGCGATGCCCCACGCCGTATGGCCCGCCGCTCCAGCCGGTGTTGACCAGCCACACCGTGCACTTGTGCTGGTTGATCCGCTCGGCCAGCATCTCGGCGTAGCGCGTCGGGAAGTGAACCATAAACGGCGCGCCGAAACAGGTGCTGAACGTAGCCTGAGGCTCGGTCACCCCGCGCTCGGTGCCGGCCAGCTTCGCCGTGTAGCCGGAGAGGAAGAAATACACCGCCTGCTCCGGCGTCAACTTGCTGATGGGCGGCAGCACGCCGAACGCATCTGCGGTGAGGAACAGGATGTTGCGCGGGTGGCCGGCGGTGCCAGTCGCCACGAAATTCGGGATGAAATGGATCGGATATGCCGCGCGGGTGTTCTCGGTGATCGCCTCGCTGTCCAGGTCAAGCTGGTGCGTGTCCGGATCCATCACCACGTTCTCCAGCACCGTGCCAAACTGGCTGAGCGTGGCGTAGATCTCCGGCTCGGCCTCCTTAGACAAGCGGATCACTTTCGCATAACAGCCGCCCTCGAAGTTGAACACGCCGGCGGTGCTCCAGCCGTGCTCATCGTCGCCGATGAGGGCGCGATTGTGGTCGGCAGAAAGCGTGGTCTTGCCGGTGCCGCTCAGCCCGAAGAACAGCGCCGTGTCGCCCGCCGGGCCGACGTTGGCCGCGCAGTGCATGGGAAACACCCCTTGCAGCGGCAGCAGGTAGTTCATCGCCGTGAAGATGCTCTTCTTGATCTCGCCGGCGTAGCGCGTGCCGGCGATGATCACCAGGCGCTGCGCAAAGTTCAGGGCGATGACCGCCGTCGGGCCGCTGGCCGGTTTGCGCGTGCCGTGCCGCTGCGGATCGGGATGAAACTCCGGCGCGTGCAGGATGGTGAAATTCGGCTCGAAGTCGGCCAGGTCAGCCGGATACGGTCGGATGAACTGGTTGTAAGCGAACAAGGTATGCCAGGCGCTCTCCGAGATCAGGCGCACGTTCAGGCGGTAGGCGGGATCGGCGCCGGCATACACATCGCGGATGAACAGCTCCTTTGTGTTCAGGTAAGCCTTCACATCTTGCGCGAGCACTTCAAATTTGGCCGGATCAAGCGGACGATTCACCTTGCCCCACCAAACCTTGTCCTCGCTGGATGGTTCCTGGACGATGAACTTGTCGTTGGGCGAGCGGCCGGTGAACGGGCTGGTGACCGCAAGGAAGGCGCCGCCGGCCGTCAGATGACCTTCCCCGCGGCAAATCGCGATCTCGATCGTGCGCGCCGGCGAGGGGTTCCACGTCTGCCGGATGCCGGTCAGGCCGATCGCTTGGATGCCGTTTTTGCTGTTGATCATGGCTATTGGTTCAGATTTTGAGGTGCGCGGTGGGTTAGGCTATGCTTTTGCCCGCCCAAACGCCCTCAAGCTGCGCGTTTTCAGATTGAACCTTAAACGCTGTGAGGCTTTCTTTGAAGAAAGCGCCGCTCAACGAGGGGCAGCGCACGTCGAGCATCATACAACAGGCCGTGAGATGATCGCCCGGCTCTTAAGCCTGAAGCGCTGAGGCGCCTTGATGCTTTGCGCCTCTCGCGCTGTTCTATAATCTAGTGCTTGCACTTTCATGCGAGTGTGCATCCCTAACAAAAGGACGCGTCAATGAGAATCTCGTGCCTGCAGGAGAACCTCGCGCGCGGGTTGAGCATCGTCAGCCGCGCCGTCGCCCCACGAACGGCTACGCTACCTGTGCTTACGCACATCTTGCTCGCCACCGATCGCGGGCGCTTGAAGATCGCCGCCACCAACCTCGAGCTGGGGATTAGCTGCTGGGTCGGCGCGAAGGTGGAGGACGAGGGGGCGATCACCGTGCCGGCGCGCACGTTCACCGACCTGGTTGCCCTGCTGCCGGCCGATCGAGTAGACCTGGAGCTGAACATCCGCACACAGACGCTGCGCATACGCAGCGGCCGCACCGACGCCAACATCAAGGGCATTGACGCGCAGGAATTCCCGATCATCCCCACCTTCCAAGATGTCGCTGCGGCGCGCATCGAACCGGCTGTGCTGAAAAAGATGATCGCCCAGGTGGTGTTCGCGGCCGCCACCGATGAAAGCCGCCCGACGCTAACCGGCGTGCTCACCAAGCTGGAAGGTGACGCCATCACGATGGCAGCCACAGATGGCTTTCGCCTGAGCGTGCGATCCGATCGCTTGACGGAACCGGTGAGCGAGCCGCGCACGATCCTGATCCCGGCCAAAGCGCTGGTCGAAGTCGGGCGCGTCATGGGCGACCAGGAAGAGCCGGTGGCGATCAGCATCACGCCCTCGCACGGCCAGGTGCTCTTTCACATGAAGGATGTGGATGTAGTCGCGCAGTTGATAGATCAGAAGTTCCCCGACTACGAGCCGATCATCCCGAAGCGCCACGACACGCGCACGATTGTGAACACCGCCGAGGCGCTGAAGGCGTGCCGACAAGCCAGCATCTTCGCCCGCGATTCGCTGGATACCGTGCGCGTGTTGGTCAAGCCGGGCGAAGAACTCGAACCGGGCAAGGTGACTGTGGTCGCCCGCGCCGACGAGACCGGCGATAACCAGAGCGAGCTAGAGGCGACCGTCGTCGGCAACGAGATCGAGATCGGTTTCAACGTCAAATATCTGATAGAGGCTTTCTCTGCGGTGGACACGCCGCAGACCGCGATTGAGACTACGCAGCCGCGCAGCCCGGCCGTCATCCGCGC
>JBKBID010000126.1:0-3906 GCA_046299515.1 Thermoflexales bacterium
CACACCTTGCGCAGCGGATTGTCGCCGGTGTGATTGCCCAACAGGACATAGCCGGCGTCGCCGCGCGCGAAGGGATACGCGCCCAGCGCCATCCAGCCTGGCCGCGCCTTGTTCTGCGAGCGCCGCACGAGGCTCATGCCTTCGGCGTGCACGACGCGATAAGTAGCCACCGGCACCGCGCTGTCGTCGGTATCCTCGCGCGGCACCCAGGCGAACACCTCCCAGATGCCATCGAAGGGCAGGTTCGGCGTCCAACGGGCGACGGCGGTGTCGTCGCCGGGGCCGAGGTTGGATGGATCGGTCGTGACCGCAAAGCGCGATTCGCTCGCAAATCCGACCGGATATGGAATCCACTCGCCTTGAGCCGAGAAGCCGGGATCGGCATCGTTGACGATGACCTCGACGCTGAGCGATGGGCCGCCGCCGATCTCCAACCCCTCCCGCACGCCTTGCGGGACGACGACGATGATGGCGAATTCGCCATAGCCGACGCCCCACTCCAATTCGGCATCGGGCTTGTTGGGCAAATTGGGGCGCACGATCATCGCCCGCCGGCCGTTGGTCGCGTCGTAGCCGATGATGGTGCCGGCGTGGCTGCCCCAAGACGAAGCGCCGAATGCGCCGATGACCGGCCGGCCGGCGTCAATCTCCTCGACGATTTGCTCGAACGTCGGCGCGTAGATCGCCCGGACGCTGAACTGATAGCCGCGCTCGCGCGCGAACCAATCGAATCCCTTAGCGACATCGGCCGCGTCGTAGCCGCTGTCGCTGATCTTCCCGTCGTCATCTACGTTGTTGTAGCAAAACAGGTTGGGGAACAGCTCGCGCAGGCGTTGCAAAGTGGCGTTCTCGTTGCCGTCCCACAGCGCCGGATAGCCGCGCTCCGACCAGTACTTCAGGAGGGTCGCCGAGGCGATGGTGAAGCAGCCCGGCCAGCAGCCGTCGTTATCGCACGCGCACGGCCAGACGTTGCCGGCGCGCGGGACGATGTCGTCGGGCACGCCGCTGAGGACGACGCGCCGCTCCTGGCGCGCCGGCGCCGGCTGACGAGGCGCGGCAAAGAGGACGGCCGGCGCGGCAAACCCCGACACAGCCGCGGCAAAGATCACACAGATCGCGGCGCGCGCCGCCGCGCGCGCCGCGCTACGCCATGCACCCACCTATTTAGGCATTATAGTAGTGGAGCGCGCGGTGATTCGCGATCTCATGAGCGAGCGCGCGCACCGCTTGCAATAGGAGGAGATGAAGGTATGAGGAGAACATTTACTCGTATCCTGCTGATCGCCGCCATCGCGCTGCTGCTGCCGATGGCCGACAGCGCAGCATTGTCACCCTCGGCAACACCGCGTCTGGACTGGGAGATCGCGCCGGGGATACGCCTCAGCTACAACGGCGACCTTTGGCGCGCCGATTCCGCCGCGAACCGGTTGCAAAGCAAGGTCGCGCCTGGCTGCGCCCTATCACTTCACGCCGGCAGCGGCATCCCAGAGGGCTGGAGGCAACGCAGAGTGATCATCGCGCGCGGCGCAACTCGCATGATCCGCACGACGTACTACGACTCCCGCTGGCGCATCCAGTTTGCAGTCTATCGCTACACGCGCCCGAATAATCTCGATTACCTCAACAGCGAGGGGGTGCTGCTGACGCCGCCGAACAACGTGCAGCGGTCTTGGCGCTATTGCCGATACACAGCCGAGCAGGTGTTGGCCACAGCTCGGCGAGTAGGTGAATGAGCGCATCATCACACGGAGAGAGCAGTCGCGCATTTAGGCCGAGACGCAGGCGCGGCGCCCCATCCCACCCGGGCCAGGCGCAGGCAATGCCTGCGCCTGCCCCTGCTACCACAACGGCAATACTACAATAGTCTGAGCGACATGAACATATCCCCCAAACTCAGGCGATTTCTTCAGGAGACGACGACGCAGCTCGCAGCTATGCTCTTCTTAGCGATGATCAACGTCGTCACCAGTCCGGATTTCCCATGGGCTATTTTCCCCATTGGCGGGATACTGATCTCGGTGCTGGTCACTGCATCCCGGATCTTTCTCGCCGACGAAAAGGAGGATAAGCTCGCCGGACGCGCAGCGCAGAGCCAGGGGGTGGTGCATAGCGCTCAGGTCTACAAGCGACGGATAGACGAGCTGATGAACGCGACCGGCGACCCGCTGCGCAGGGAAAGGCTGCGCGAGCTGGCCGATAAGGTCGGCATCTGGGTGAAAGAGGTCGAAGCGATGTCGCGCCGCGTTGAGGAATTTAAGCGCAACGAGGTCATCCAGAGCGACTTGGTGAATGTGCCGCAGGCTATTGAGAAACTGACCGCGCAACTGGCGACTGAGACCGATCCGCGCGTGCGCGCCAGCATCGAGCGCGCGCTGACCGCGCGCAACGAGCAGATGCAATCGCTGCAGAAGGTGCAGAGCCTCACCCGCCAAGCCGAGGTGCAATTGGAGAACACCATTGCCGCGCTCGGCACTATTTACTCGCAGGCGCTCGCAATGCAGTCCACCGACCGAGCAGCCGACTACAGCCAGCTGTCCGCCGAAGTGGACGAACAATCGCGCATGCTCAAAGACCAGCTCGAAGCGCTCGAGGAGATCAAGCTCGACCGGCAGCGGATGAACCTATCGAACCCTTAAATCACCCCGCCGCCCGCGCCTTCCTCGGGCGTTCGACTTGCCAATGATCAAAACGCGATCAAAAACCTCTTGACAAATCGTCCTACACCGCTCACCCTTGACGTGTGCGCGTCAGTCCGGCGGCGCTGTTCGGCATTGCCGGAGAGGAGCATGTATGGTTATGAAAGTCCGCGCATTCGCATGCGCTATCGTGTTCGCATCTTTGGCCGCCTTCGCCGGGCTGACCCTGAGCGTCGCGGAGCGTGACGCCTGGCCGGCGTTGCGCACAGTCGGCGTCGCTCACGGCCCGGCCAGCATCCCTGTTCAGGACTGGCCGCAGATTGGCCGCGACGCGCAGCGCAGCAACTACACCCCGCTACAAGTTAATCCGCCGTATTGCTACGTCTGGAAGTGGCACGAGGCGCCTTTCGCCTCGCGCGCGCAGCCGGTGGTTGCCGGCGGCCGGCTGTTCATGGGCAGCATGAACGGCGTGCTCTACGCGCGGGACGCCGCCACCGGCGCCTCGCTGTGGACGTTCGCCGGCGACGGCAGCCCGATCCGCCATTCCGCCGGCGTGTTGGGCGACACGGTGCTGTTCAGCACGCATCTGGGCAACACCTTCGCACTCGATGCGTCCAACGGCAGCCTGCGCTGGCAGCGCTTCACCGGCCCCAGCGCCACCGCGCCGCTGATGGACGCCGCGCGCGGCTGGGCCTTTGTCGCCTCCACGGACGGCGCGCTCACCGCCCTGCGCATGAGCGACGGCGCGGTGATGTGGCAGCATCAATCCGACGCGCCGATCCTGACTACACCGGCGCTCAGCCGGGATGGGTCGCTGGTCTTTGCCGGGGACGAGGCCATCTACGCCTTCGCCGTCAACGCCGACACCGGCGCGCTCGTTTGGCGGACGCGCCTCTACGGCCAGAGCCTGACCGACCGCTATCCGGTGGTGCTGAGTGACACCGTGATTTACCGCTCTCAGCCGCTCTACTGGCAATGGGAGTTATTGAGCGATGGCGACTGGGTGATGAACCAGGCCGGGGCGGTCAACCCCGACTGGGACGCCGACTGGAACGCCATTCGCCCCTACATCACAGACTATCTGGCTGCAAACCCGCACAAACAAACCTTCTTCGTGTTGGACGCAACCACCGGCCTCACGCGCGGCGTCGCGCCGGTGCTATACACGTTCGGCGACAACGACCCGGCGGCGCTGCCGGTGGTGCGCGCCGGCTCGCCCTACACAGCCTATGTGGTGTACCGCGCCCGGCACGGCATTCAGACGGATAGC
>JBKBID010000127.1:0-3685 GCA_046299515.1 Thermoflexales bacterium
CGGAACTTACAACGTCGCCAATCTGGAGAGCGTCAACAGCACGTTCAGCGGCAACAGCGCGCCAAATGGCGGCGGGCTGCGCAGCGTAGGAGGGACGGCGTATCTCACCCACACCACGATCGCCAGCAACACCAGCGGCGCGGGTGTGGTCTTGTCAAGTGGATCAGTGCAAGCAGCGGCGGCGCTGCTGGCTTACAACGGCGGCGGCAACTGCAACGCAGCGCTCGTGAGCGTGGGGAATTCACTGTCGAGCGACAGCACGTGCAACGTCGCTATCTCAAACACCGACCCGCTCTTGCAGCCGCTGGCGCTCAACGGCGGCCCGACGCTCAACCACGCGCTGGCCCCCTCCAGCCCGGCGATCAACGCAGCCAGCGCGTGCAGCGCAAGCGACGACCAGCGCGGCGTCCCTCGCCCGCAGGGGCTGGCCTGCGATATTGGCGCGTTTGAGCGCGAGCTGCCCGATCTGGCCGTGAGCAAATCGGCGCAGCCGGTTCCGGCCCTGGCCGGCCAACCCGTCACCTACACCGTGGTCGTGACCAACCTGAGCGCCATCGCGCCGGCCAGCGGGATTATCCTGACCGACACCTTAGACGGCAACGCGATCTTCGGCGGCGTGGTCAACGGCGGCGGCTTCGCGCTGAGCAGCAGCACCTTCACCCAGGCCGTGTTTAGCTTGAGCAGCTTGCCGGCCGGCGCGTCCACCACGCTGGTGTTCACG
This sequence comes from Thermoflexales bacterium, assembly GCA_046299515.1. Taxonomy (GTDB): domain Bacteria; phylum Chloroflexota; class Anaerolineae; order J036; family Brachytrichaceae; genus JAAFGM01. The sequence continues at coordinate 722 of JBKBID010000127.1, forward strand.
GCCACCGCGCCGACCAGCGGGATATTCACGAACACGGTGCAGGTGGCCTCTGCGGACGTTGACGCCAATCCCGCCGACAACGTGTTCACCATCACCACGCCGGTGACAGGTGCCGTCAACCTGCGAGTGACAAAATTCGCCACGCCCTCGCCGGCGCTGCCGGGCCAGGACGTGTTCTACGTGGTCACGCTCAAGAACCTAGGCGCCAGCGTTGCCACCAACGTAGTGATCACGGATGTCTTCCAGGGCAGCGGTGTGGTGTTTGCGGGCTTGTCTGGACTATCCAGCGGGGTATCGCTGCAGAGCAGCAGCGCGAACGGCGTGACTTTCACCTTGTCCTCGCTCAACCCGCTCGGCACCGCAGTGATGATCTACAGAGTCGCCTCCTCGCAAGTTGGCGTGATCACCAACACAGCCACGGCCAGCGCCGACCAAGCTGAAGTTGACCCAGCCGACAACAGCGCCACGGTGTTCACGCTGGTGTCTCACTTGGTGATCAACAAGGCAGTGAACACGGCTAGCCCAATCGCCGGCACAGTGGCTCCGAGCGGCTTGTTCACCTACACCTTGGCAGTGAGCAACCTCGGCCCGAACGCCGCCAACAACATTACTGTCACCGACGCACTGCCGGCCGGGGTAGGCTTTGTGAGCGCGCTGGGATTCGGCTGGACGTGCAACGAATCGGCGCTGACTGTGACCTGCACAAGGCCAACGCTCGGCGTCGGCGCAGCGCCGCCCATCCAGATTGTGGTTACCGCGCCGGTCACTGCCGGCTTGGCGCTGACCAACACGGCCACCGTGACCTCAGACACTTACCCGGCAGTTGTGGCCTCTAACGACGTAGTGGTGACGGTGCAGCACCGCGTCTTCGCGCCGATCGTGCGCAAAGACCCGTAACGCAAAACTGACGAGCGCGTGGGGTAGGTGAGCGGCAGGACCTGCCGCCTACTCCACGCGCTCAAGCGGCATCGCGCCCTCCGCGCGGCGCGAAGCCCCAACAGTTCGCATCTCGCATCGCCTTCGGCTCTGTTGCCCAGGATGGCGACTCAATCGCGCAAGATGAGGGGCGAGCTGCGCGTTAATCGCCGGCGCTGCTCATGAAGATCGGCAAATGGCCTAACGCAATGACATTGTTCCAGCGAGCGCGATCGCCCTCGGTGAAGATGGCCGCTTCGGCGATCACCTCTGCGCCGGCCTTCTGCATGATCAGCCGCATCCCCTGAAGCGTGCTGCCTGTGCTGATCACGTCGTCCACCAGCACCACTTTCCTGCCTCGGATGGCCTCGCGATCCTTTTCGTCGAGGAACAGGGTCTGCGGCTTATTCGTGGTGATGGAGAGCGTCTCGGCGGAGAGCGCATCGCCCATGTAGGGTTTATGCGACTTGCGCAACACGATGTAGGGCAGGCCAGATTCGACCGAGAGTGCATGGGCGAGGGGGATGCTTTTCGCTTCTGCAGTGACCAGATAGTCCGCTCCCACAGGCAACTGAGCGGCCAACGAGCGCGCCGCTGCCTGCACCAGTTCGGTGTCGCCCAAGATGTTGAGCACGGCGATCTTCACGCCGGGCGCCACTTCCATCAGCCGCAACCGACGCTCCACGCCGGCCACGTTCACAGGGTAGAACTCATTGTCGCTCATAGCACTGTGTCAACTTAGCGTGAAAGCTACTACGGGGGATTATCCACCAAGCAAACGCTCGTCATCCTGCTCACGGTATGAGCAGCACTTTGCCGCGGGTTTGGCGCGCTTCCATGTAACGGTGAGCGTCGGCGGCCTCGCTCAGCGCAAACGCGCGATCCACCTGCACACGGAGCTGGCCGGCGGCCATCCAGCGAAAGAGATCGCCGGCGCGCCCAAGCAACTCGGCGCGCGTGAGCATGTAATGGCCCAACGTCGGCCGGGTGAGGAAGAGCGACCCCTTTTGGCTGAGCACTTGCGGGTCAATCGGATCCACCATCCCGCTGGACTGGCCATACAGCACCATGTAGCCGCGCGGGCGCAGCACGTTCAGGCCCTTGAGGAAGGTATCCTTGCCCACCGAGTCGTACACCACGTGCACGCCGGCGCCGTCGGTCAGGCGCTTCACCTCGGTTTCAAAGTCCTGCTCGCGGTAGAGGATCACATGATCCGCGCCGGCGGCCTGGGCCAGCGCGGCCTTATCGGCTGCGCCGACTGTGGCGATGACCCGCGCCCCAAGCCGCTTGGCAATCTGGATGAGCAACTGGCCCACCCCGCCCGAGCCGGCATGCACCAACGCCACGTCGCCCGGCTTCAACGGATAGGTGGTGAGCGCCAGGTAGTGCGCAGTCATGCCTTGTAGCATCACGGCGGCGGCTTGCTCGATAGATACGTCGGGCGGAATCGGCACCAGCCGGCTCACCGGCGCGATGGCATACTCGGCATAAGCGCCGAGCGTCATTGCATAGGCGACGCGATCGCCGGGCTTGAACTCGGTCACCCCTTCGCCCACCGCGTCTATCACGCCCGCCGCTTCCTGGCCGGGGGTAAACGGCAGCGGCACTTTGTACCAGCCGCGCCGCTGGTAGATGTCTATGAAATTCAAGCCGGCCGCGCCGACCTTCACGCGCGCTTCGCCCGGCCCCGGCTCCGGCGTCGGTACGTCCTCATACGCCAACACATCCGCGTCGCCGTGTGCGTGCACTCGAATCGCTTTCATCGAAAAGTCGTCTCCTTTGCAGTCGTCATGAACGCCGCGCCGATCAGCTTATCAATTCGATCAGGCGCGCCACATCCTTCTTGAGATTGCGCCCGCGCGCCTCCGCCGCCGGATCCACCGGGCCGACGCAGGATGGGCAGCCGTGCTCGCACGGGCACTCGCGCGCGCGCTGCGCCGCCATTTTCATCAATGCTGCGTGATGCGCCATCAGCTCATCGGCCAGCCCGACGCCGCCGGGAACCAGCTCATACAGGGTGATGGTCGGCAGGCGCGTGTGCGGGCTGGC
>JBKBID010000128.1:0-3629 GCA_046299515.1 Thermoflexales bacterium
CGCCGGTGGTGCCGCCGATCGACGATCTGGCGACCATGCCAGCTGTTGACGGCGCCGCCGACCTGTTGCTGATTCACGACGCCAGCGAGACTGGCGTCAAGGAAAAGAGGATCACCTTCGACGCTTTCAAGGCGGCGCTGAACATTCCGGCGGGGGCGAGCGATGAGAAAGTTGCTGTCGTGTCGGGCGGCACGGCAGGTTATATCTGGGGCACGGATGGCACCGACGGTGTTGTGCGCATGGGTTCGACGATGAGCTGGACGAAGGATGCCGGCAACGGCTACGTCACGCTCGACGTCGGCGTGGTCGACTGCGGCACGTTCTGATCCATGCCGAAGGTACTGATCAAGCGCGGCACGCGCGCGCAGCTGCTGGCGCCCGCGACGGCTGGCCAGCTCGCCGCCGGTGAGATGTATCTGATCACGGATGAGGATCGGCTTGCCGTCGGGCTGTCTGCGTCAGCCTATCAAGCGTTGCTCAAGACTGGGGAGGCATCTAATGGAAGCATCACCATTGCTGCATTGTCAACGAGCATCGCGTCCGGACAGACGGTCTCTTTGTCGCACGTGGCGGACCCTGAGTTCGCGCGCAGTGTGATTGTGTATGAGTATATAGGCATAGAAAGTGCGGATGTCATACCAGTCATGACCGCGCAGACGACAGGAGGGTGCACGATCACCGCATCTACGTGGGCAACTGGGTATGACCCGTGGCGAGTTGCGAATAGCAGCACGATAGACTATTGGGCGAGCTCGTCTTGCACGCCGTGGCTGCAGATCGCGTTCACTGCGCCGCAGACTGTTGCGGGATATTCGATCAGACCGCGTGCTGACTACAACGACATCGGCCCGAAGTCGTGGATACTCAAAGGGTCGAATGATGGCGGGGCGACGTGGGATACCCTGGACACTCGTACAGCAGTGCCGATCAATGGCGGTGTGCGTGCGGAGTTTTTATTGCCTAGCGCGGTTTCATATTCCACATTCATGTTGTCGGTGACGGCGTGTTGGAATCCAGGTTATTCGGTTCCAGTATGTATCTCTGACTTCGAACTTTTAGCGCCTGGAGATACGTTGTATAAGCGTGCCGCGGATACGGCGTATGAAATTTCATGCACGCCAACACAGACACGAGTTAAACGGCTTGCATCTGGTACGGTTACGGTGAAGATTGCTGTGAGGATTTGAATATGAGCGACAAGTCAATCGCGCCTGTAAAAGTCCGCGACCTACCCGCCTTCCTCGCCGCCATCGAGCCCATCGCGCGCGAGCTGGCCGATGGCGACATCCTCGCCGCGCTGGCGAAGCATGCGGATCGCGTGATCGAGGCCACCGCCATCGGCACGGGCGTGGAGCGCGCCTGGCTAGAAGAGCAGACGCCAGACGTGCTTGTCGATATGGCGGCTAAAGTGCTTGAGGTGAATGCGGATTTTTTCGTCCGGCAGGTGCTGCCGCGCGTGACGGCGGCGGCGGAGCGCCTCGCCGCGATGCAGGCCGGGAGCGGCTCTGGTGGCACGAGTGGGTCGCCAGGCTCGTCGGATGCGGCTTCGGCTACCAGGATGTGATGGCGATGCCGTGGACGGATGCGCGCGACTTCGCCGAGGCCTGTGCCAGGATTGCGCGCGACAGGATGCTGGAATCCGCGGTGGCCGCACGCGCCGCGCAGGCGGACGTGAAGGGCTGGAAGCAGTGGGTGAAGGAGGTCAGCGTGTGAACAGCATCCATTTTATGACGTGCCAGACGAGCACGCATGCCCGCAGCAACCAGCCCGCGGCGAGCGCGCCGACGACGACGAGAAAGATCAATCCGCCATCGGTGGCGATGTGGATTGCGAGCAGGACGAGGCACAACCCGGCGAACGTCCATACGCCGCCCGGCCAGCGGCGTATTTCTTCCAGCGGCTCGACGATCCAGTAACGATAGAGCGATTTCAGCATGGCGTCTGATCTCAAATTGCAGTTGCGCCTAGAAATGCAGACCGCCCAAGGCGAATCTGCGCTCAAGCGCTTCGATGCCGCGCTGGATGCCGCGCTCAAGAAGATGGGTGCGGGCGGCCGTGAAGTCGGCCTCATCAAGCAGCTCGCCGCCGAAGTCGAGGCGAGCAAAAAGAAGCTTTCAGAATTGCCGCCACACTACCGCAAGCTGGTAGAGCAAATCAACCAGGCCAATCGCGGCGCGAAGCTGCTCGACGAGGTGGGCATCACCAGGACGCACGCGCAGATCCGAGCAGAAATCGAGCGCGTGCGCCAGAGTTTCGCCGCGCTCAAGCAGTCCGGCATGCTCACTTACCCTGAACTGGCGCAGGCCGCGGAGCGCACCCGTGCCGCCATCCGTGGCCTTGGAGAACAGATGATCGGCGCGCGCACGCAAGGCGAGCGCATGCTGGAGTCAATCTCGCGCATCGGCACGGTCATGAATCTGATGGCCGGCGCGCTGGCGGGCAACCAGATCGTGCGCGTGGCCGATGACATGCAGCGCCTGATCGGGCGGCTCGCCGTAGTGGAGGGCTCCGCCGCTGGCGCGCGTGCGCGCCTGGCCGATCTGGCCGCCATCGCCAGCCGATCCGGTGCTGACGTCGAAGCGACGGCCAGCGGTTACGCCAAGATGGCCACCAGCATCCGTAACGCAGGCGGCTCGACGCAACAGGCGCTGGATATGACCGAGGCGCTGGCGCTGGCGCTCAAGGTGTCTGGCGCTGATGCGACCCAGACATCTGCAACCATGATGCAGCTTGCGCAGGCTCTGCAGAAAGGCGTGCTCAATGGAGACGAATTCACGTCGGTCGCCGAAAATGGCGGCAAGGTGCTGGATTATCTCGCATTCGCGCTCGGCAAGACTCGCGGCCAACTGCGGCAGATGGCGGCGGATGGCGCGCTCACCACCGCAGAACTGCTCAAGCTCACCACGCAGCTCGATCGGATTCGCAAAGATGCCGAGAACATCCCGGCCACGGTTGGCGATGCATTCCAGCGCCTGACGAACAGCGCAAAGCTGTGGGTGGCGGATTCCGAGCGCGTCGGCGTGGCTACGCGCGCGCTCATCGCAGTGATCGACTTCGCGGCCGAGCATTTCGGCAAGCTGGTCGATCTGCTCATGCTCGCCGGGGTCGGTGTCATCGTCGCGCGCATCGGATCGATCGTCGCGGCCATGCGCGTGCTGGCCGCATCGCTTGGCATCATCGCGGGGCTGTCCCCGGTGGGGCGCGTGGTGATGGGGCTTGTCACGGCATTCACATTGCTCGTCGACCCGGTGCAACGCGCATGGCAAGCGCTGACATCCAGGGGTGCCGATGCATCGGCCAGGCTGGGAGAGGTCGGCAACGCGCTCGAATCGATCAAGACCATTGCCACCCAAGCAGGAGATGCCATCCGGCAGGCGCTCGATGCCGAAACCAAGAAGGCCGCCGAGACGGTCAAACAACTCTCGGCCAGCTACAAACAGGTCGCCGACGACATCAAGGCGATCTGGGATGCGCGTGTCGCCGAGATCGAGTCGAACTACCAGCGCGAGGTCGCGGCGGCGCAGAATGCCGCGCACTCCGAGTCTGCTGCGATCCGAGAATCGGTCCAATCGCTGCTTGCCGCCGAGCGCGAGAAACTCGCTGCGGTGGAAGCCGGGGCGCGGCAGATG
>JBKBID010000129.1:0-3607 GCA_046299515.1 Thermoflexales bacterium
GCGCGTGCACGCCACGCGCTGAATGCTCCCAACACGTTCTGAATCAGCACATTGCGCGGACGATGATGCCGCCAGTGAGTCCGGTAACTCGCGTCATGGATGGTCACCACATACGGGTGCCGTGACCAAAACGGGGCATGGTAGGTAACATGTAGCAGGTCGGCGCTGCTCCGGCGTGCCAGCTTCGGCAAGCCGCGCACCAACCGATGAAGGTCGCTCTCGTGAGCAAGGTGCACAGCTCGAAACGCCCACGATGGCTCAGTTGTGTAGCGCTTAGGGATAGCCCCGCGTAGTTCAATCCCAACATCCGCAAACGTCACCCACTGTCGGAGCAAGTTGAGGACGTAGGTCTCGTTGCCAGTTTCTTGATGCCCCAGCATGTGAGCATCAATCAGCACGCACACCTTTGAATCGCTTGTTGATTGTGACTGCACGATGAACTTAGAGTTTAGCGCTTTGCCTTATGCCTCTGGCTTGTTGGTCAGAATCACGTCTTGAAAGGATAGTCCAACACCACCGCTGCGCCAGGCGCCTCGATACACATGCTCGCAAGTCAATCCGGCTGCTATGATCGCAGCTTGTATCCACGACTCAGCATAGGCCACCGCCGACTCCACTCGGTGCGCATAAGCATGGCGGAAGTGCGCATCCCCGTAAGCAAAGCGAATAGCCGTTCTCCCTAGATCATCCTCCGGCGCAAAAAGAAAGGCTGTTATAAGCGCACTCCCCCCTGGCTTTAATACATCGCCAATCGCTTGCAGATACGCCTGCGTGTCCTCAGGCCTAAGATGGGTGAATAGTGACTTTGCCACAATGACATCAGCCGGCGCATAGCGCTCCAGCACGGCTCGATAGTCAAAGTTGGGCTGTCCAGCAGGGCGAAAGGTAGCGTTGTAGGCATCGAGTAGCACAAACTGAAAACCTGGTCGCGCCAGATGGCGCTGACACCAGCGGATGCTTGGCTCATGCACATCCAGTCCCACATAGCTGCCACCCAGCTCAGGTTGAATGTAGTCGCGCAAGTGCAGCGCCAAGGCGCCACATCCGCAGCCCAGGTCAAGCAAGCGATGTTGCGGCTTCAGATGAGTGAGCAATTTGAGCAAACAGGCAAACTCAGCAGCCGCGCTCTCAAAGCTCGCCAGCGGCCCAACATAACGTCGCAACCAGATCGGCGGGCGATCCCCAAGCCCGTTCATCTTTCGCCACAGCGCATCGAATGGTGTTAGCAGCCGATAGACCAAAGCACGGCCGGCTACCAGTCCATCGGCAATGGGGCGCGGCAGAGCAGCAAGAAGAGGGTTGGCAGTTGTCATATTTTAAGGATAGAGTTTGCTGTGATTTTTGACGCCTCATGCATACCCATAGCGCTGCATCAGCGGCCAACACAGCAGCGCCACCTGCCGGCGCAGGCCGGGCGGCAGCCCAGTCTGCCAGGCGTCATCCAGGCGCAACGGCACATCCCCGCGCGCCAGGCGATACACGTTGCCCTCCAGGCTGTGGCCCGGCCGCAGGCGCGCCACAGCGCCTTCAATGAAGTCGGCTTCGGCGCTCAGGCCGGCCGGCGCCAGCGCGCTCCGCAGCGCGCGCGCGGGTTCCGCGATCAAGTCTTCGTAGCGCACCAGCGCCCCGCCGGCCCGCCTGCGCCACGCTTCGGCCAGCGCGTTCTGGACGTTCCACTCCAGCGCCGCGCGCAAGGCGTGTTTCGGGCGCAGCGCGACGGCCATCGGCGCGCCGGCGCGGGAGGCGCGCCGTTGCCACGAGAAGACCACCGCGCGCGGATCGCGCACCAGGTGCAGCGGGAGAATGCGCGCCTCGGGCAGCGCGCGCGCCAACAGGCGCGCGTAGGCCGTCATGCGCGAGCTATCCACGAGCACCCGACAGCCGCTGACCTCGACAATCGCGCCGTACAGACGCCCTAACAGCGCCACAAAGCGATCCAGGTCGGGCGCTCGGCCGGGCGGCGGCAGCGCGCGCAGCGCGTGGCGGGTGCGCGTGAAGCGCAGGCGCAGCGCGTCGGCCCACGCCAGGTCCGGCGCGCCGGATTCGCCCCAGGCGCGCGCGAAGACGGCCTGCCAGAACGGACAATCGCCGACGGCCGCGCCGCAGGCGCAGATGCGCTGCGCCAGCCCCGGCCGCCATATCTGGCGCAGCTCGCCGACGTAGAACACGCCCTCAAACTGGTCGAGCAGCCGGCCCAACAGCGTGCCGCCGCACCGTCCGGGGCCGGTGATGTAGAGGATGGTGGACGGTTGGACCGCCATGATCAGGCCGCGCGCGCCTGCGCCGCCAAGTGCCAGGCCGACTTCTCGGTGAGCGGGGCGTCGGGCGCGCTCAGCGCCTGTCCGGTCTCCACGCAGCGCATCGCATAGCCCAGCGCATCCAGGAACGCCCACAGCGCGGCGTAGTCCGCCTGCGGGTGAACCTCGATGAGCAAAGCGGGGCGACGGCGGGCCAGGGTGTCTGCGCCGCCGCGCAACACGGCCAGCTCGGCGCCTTCCACATCAATTTTGACAAAGTCCGGCGCCGGCAACGCCGACGCCTCGACCAGGCCGTCGAGCGTCTGCACCGCGACAGGTAGGTCGGTCGGGGTGAGGACAAGCGCGCCGCGCCCGCTCGCGCCGGCCGGCGCCGCTAGCCAAGCCGAGCCGGCGCGCTCGCCCAGCGCCAGCTCCACCAGGCGCGCGTTGGTCAGCCCGTTCAGGGCCAGATTCTCGCGCAGCCGCATCGCGTTGAACGGATTCGGCTCGAAGGCGATCACCTGCCCCGTCGCGCCCACGGCGCGGGCGAAGAACAGCGTGAACACGCCCTCCCAGGCCCCCACGTCGTACACCACGCGCCCCGCCCATGGCCGCTGCGCCAGCCAGCGCTCCTCCGGCGTCAGCCGGCGGCCGGGCAAGAAGCCCAGCCCCCCGCGCCGCCGCATGCCGCACACCAGCCCGCCGCGCGCGGTGTAGGTGAAATTGAAAAGCGGGCGCAGCGCGCGCGCCAGCGCATCTTTTATCTCGCCCGGCATCGCAAAAAGACGCGCAGAGAGGATTCGGCCTCCCTGCGCGTTGTGCGACTCAGCGATAGCGATCTCGCTCGGCTTAGCGGTTGAAGCCCAGATAGGCGTCCGCGTCGTCCAGGCTGCTGATCAGGTTGGCAAAGGCGCGGATCGGCACGCCGCCGCTCGCCGTGACGCGCACGCTGCCCTTGAAGGTGCTGCCGAGCGATTGCGTCTGGGTGATGCTGAAGTTTGACCCTGTGCGCGTGTTGAAGGCGATCTGCGCGCCCGGGCCGACGTTGAGCGGGTTACCGCTGCCGTCAACAGTGTAGACCTGCGCCACCGTTCCGTCGGCGTTGTAGAAGGTGAGCGTAAGGGTCGTGGTGATGTTGCCGACGTTCTGCACGTTCAGGCCGGTGAAGGCGGGGAACAGGTTAACCTGGGCCGCATTGCACGTGCCCGTGCACACGCGGTCCACGCGCGGCAGCAGCGCCGTGCTGCTGGCGCCGCTGGCGCCATACAGGTTGTACCAGCTCGCGTAGTTCTGGATGCTGAGCGGCTGCTGGATCGCGCCGTAGCCGACCAGCGGCTGATCCGAGGTGATGCGCACCGCGCCGATCCAGT
>JBKBID010000130.1:0-3515 GCA_046299515.1 Thermoflexales bacterium
ACCCCTGAACTGCGCGGGCTGTTCGAGCGCATCCAGTGAACGAACGCTATGCCAATCGTCACCCCCAAACCGATGAGCGGCTTTCCCGAGCTGCTGCCGGAGCAACAGCTCGTGTTCAACCGCTGTCTGGACATCGTCCGTCGCGCCTTCGAGCGCTACGGCTTTGCGCCGATCGAGACGCCGGCCGTGGAACGCAAGGACGTGCTGACTTCCAAGGGCGGCAACGAGAAGGAAATCTACGCCCTATCGCGCCTGTCCGCCGGGCCGGGCGAGAGCGCCGAGACGGAGTTCGCCCTACACTTCGACCTGACCGTGCCGCTGGCGCGTTACGTGGCCCAGCACAAAGACCGGCTGACCTTCCCCTTCCGGCGTTATCAGATTCAAAAAGTTTGGCGCGGCGAACGCCCCCAATCCGGCCGCTACCGCGAGCTGTATCAGTGCGACATTGACGTGATCGGTCGCGGTTCGGTCAGCTTGATGACCGACGCCGAGATCCCCAGCGTGATCTACCACGTCTTCCGCGAGATGGACATCGGCCGGTTCATCGTGCGCATCAACAATCGCCGGCTGTTGCAGGGATTCTTCGACGCCGCCGGCGTGCCGTCGGAACGCAAGATCGATGTGTTGCGCACGGTGGACGCCCTGGAGAAGACCGGGCGCGACGCCGTAGCGCACGCGCTGGTCAACAAGATCGGCTTGAGCGAGGCGACGGCCGGCCGCATCTTAGACTTTTTGGATAGCAGCCGAGGCGCGCGCACCGACGGCGTGCTGCGCGCACTACGCGCGCAAATCGAAAGCGGGCAGATCCACAACGAGGATTTCGCCCGCGGCGTAGAGGAGCTGCAAACCGTCGTTGAAGGCATGCGCAGTCTGGGTGTGCCGGACGACTACTTCGAGGTTGACCTGAGCATTGCGCGCGGGCTGGACTACTACACCGGCACAGTATACGAGACTCGCCTGGCGGCGCATCCCAACCTGGGCAGCATCTGTTCAGGTGGGCGCTACGATGACCTGGCCAGCTACTTCACCGACGAAAAGCTGCCTGGCGTTGGCATCTCAATCGGCTTGAGCCGGCTGGTGCTGCGCCTGCTAGACGACGGCGTGCTCAAAGCCGGCCCCGCGACGCCGGCGCCGGTGCTGGTCACGACGATGGACCCAGCGCACATGCAGGACTACCTGCGAATCGGCGCCGAGCTACGCGCGCGCGGCGTCGCCACCGAAGTGTACCTGGAGAAGGCCCGACTCGGCGATCAGTTGAAGTACGCCAGTCGCAAAGGCTTCCGCTTCGCGGTGATCGCCGGCGAGGCCGAATTTGCCGCCGACCACGTGAAGGTGAAGAACCTGGCCACAGCCAATGAAATCACGCTGAAGCGCAACGAAGCCGCGGCAGCGTTGGCCGAGATGGTGCAGGCATGATCCAAGCGGTTGGCGTCCTTGATCACCCCAAGCTGCCGTCAACCGGCGAAGTGGCCGACGAGATCAGCGCAGCGCTGCGCGAATGGGGCGTGCTGGCCTATCGCGCCAAAACATGGGACACACCGACGCTCGAAGCGATCATGCCCCAAGTAGACCTGATCGTAGTGTTGGGCGGCGACGGCAGCACACTGCGCGCCGCCCGCGTGGCTGCTCCACATGACGTGCCGGTCGCCTCGGTCAACATGGGAAGGCTGGGCTTTTTGTCGGAGATGACCCCGGCTAACTGGCGGGAAGCGCTACAGCGCATGATCGCGGGCGATTACTGGCGCGAAGAACGCATCATGATCCACGCCGAGGCATACCGCGAGGAGACGATGCTGAGCGCGCACGAAGCGCTGAACGATGTGGTGGTTAGTCGCGGCACGCTCGCGCGCATTGTGCGCCTAGAAGTGCATGTGGACGGCAGCCGTCTGACGACCTTCGCCTGCGACGGCTTGATCGTGGCCACGCCGACCGGCAGCACGGCATACGCACTGGCCGCCGGCGGGCCGATCCTGCCCCCCACCCTACAGAACTTCGTGCTCGTCCCAATCGCGCCGCACCTCAGCCTAGACAAGCCGGTTGTGCTGTCACAAGGTTCCACGGTCGAGATCGTCGTCCACACCGACCACCAGGCCATTCTGACTGCCGACGGCCAGCATGAGACGACGCTCAAGGACGGCGACCGCGTGCGGGTGCGCGCCAGCGAGCACGTGGCCGTGTTCGCGCGCGTGCAACCTCCGTCGTATTTCTACCGCACCCTGATGGCCCGCTTGAAGGGCGAAGGGTGCGAGCATTGAGTCTGCCATGCACCCACTCGTCGCTTACCTGAATGGGCAGCTTCCGGCGATGATCGAGCTGCTGACGCGGATTGTGAGCCTCGAATCGTTCAGCGCCGACAAGGCCGGCGTGGACGCAGTCGCCCGGCTGATCGCCCAAGAGCTGCGCGCGCGCGGCGCCGAGGTGACGGTCTTCCCGCAGACCGCCACCGGCGACCACGTGCTGGGCGCCTTCAATCGCGGCGCAGGATCGCCAATCGCCATGATCCTGCACATGGACACCGTCCATCCGCCCGGCTCGTTCGCGGCGCGCTACAAGATCGAAGACGGCAAGATGTACGGCCCCGGCGTATTCGACATGAAGGCCAGCCACGTCATCGCGCTCTACGCCGTGCAGGCGTTGCAGGCGCTGGGCCAAATGCCCCGGCGCGAGATTCGCATGTTATTCACCAGCGATGAAGAGATCGGCAGCTTCACGTCGGAAGCGCTCATCGTGGAACAGGCGCGCGGCGCACAACTGGTGATGGTCATGGAGCCGGCGTTGGCCGACGGACGGCTGAAATCGTCACGGCGCGGCGTGGGCAATTTCACCATCGTCGCCCGCGGGCGCGCGTCGCACGCCGGCGGCGGCCACGAGCGCGGCATCAACGCCATCCAGGAGATGGCCCATCACATCCTGGCTATTCAAGCGCTGACGGACTACCGGCGCGGCATTGCGACCACGGTGAGCGAGATCAAGGGCGGCATCGCCCACAACGTGGTGCCCGACCGCTGCGAAATTCATGTGGACGCTCGCGCCAACGCGCAGGCCGACGCCGACTGGCTCACCCAGCAAATCTACAGCTTGCGGCCGGTCTTGCCCGGCGCGCAGTTGGAGATGAGCGGCAAGTTCGAGCGCCCGCCGATGGAATGCAACGCCGAGCGTCTGGCCATCTTCGAGCGCATGAAGCAGATCGTCGCGCCGATCCTCACGCTGGAACACGGCCCGAGCGGCGCCGGCAGCGACGCAGCCTTCACCGCCCCAATCGCGCCGACAATGGACGGCCTAGGCGCGGTAGGCGATGGCCTACACGCGGCCGATGAGCACATCATCCTATCCTCCCTCGTCGAGCGCGCAGCCATGAACGCGCTGATTGTGCAGGCGTGGTGAAGCGCAATCGGCTCAAGCCCATGGAGCATCTGGACAGTTGAAGTCAGCTTGGGTTGGGGAACGCAGTGCCAGAGCCCACCCCCGAAAAGGGCCGAGCCCGCGGAGGGGGCCGCCCCACACCGACTCCCAAC
>JBKBID010000131.1:0-3506 GCA_046299515.1 Thermoflexales bacterium
GTCCGTGAGGCTCGGCATCAACAGCGGGCAGTTGAAGCACGATCGGCATGGCCATTCCTCCTTGAGCGCGCGGCTACGACCAGCTTACACTGCGAGCGTCTTGCCGAAAAACGGGAAGCTACGCCGGCGATGTGACAGTCACCAAAAACCTACACCTGTGAGCCCCCTCCCCTATTGAAGGCAATCTACCAACCTGCCAACCTGCCAACGTGATGCGTTCATGCGCCGCCGCTACGGCAGAAGCTCAAATGTGCGCAGGGCCAGTGCATCGGATGGGCCGGCCGTCGGCAGCCGCGCGCCGGTGCGCGGGTCATAGACCACGACCTGGAGGACATACGCGCCAGGCGTCATATCGGCAGGGAGCGCCAGGACATGCGGGTCGGCGATGCCCTCCGGCGGCAGCCAGCCGGTGGTGGGCCGCGCGCCCCGCCCCGGCTCTCCATCCGCCTGCGCCACGATCTGCCCCTGCGCATCCAGCAACTGCACCGAGACGGCGTAGCGCGTCGTCATGCGCTCCCGCGCGCGCCAGAACAAGGTCACTTCGAGCGCCCGGCTCGGCGTCAGCGTCTCGGCGCTCAAACCGTAACCGAGCAGTTCCATGCCGGAGCCAAAGCGCGCGTTCAGCGGCGCAGGGATGTCGGGCAGATCGAGCGAGCGCAGCGGCGCGTTGACTGCCACCCGCCCCAGCGTCACCGGCCCGGCCAGACGGCGGCCGCCTGAATCCAACAGGCTCACCTGCAAGTCGGCAGGGCCGTTCGCCTCCGGCGGGATGCGCAGCGTGTGCGGGCGGCGCACAACGCTCCCCGCCGAGACAGGCAGTCCGTTCAAAGGCATCGTCTGTTCGCCCGCCAGGACGATCTCCAATCTCCAATCCCCCGCCCCTCCCGCGTTGCGCCAGTACAACACCAACGGCAGCTCGTCGCCCGCCGTCGCCTGTGGGCGCAGGCCATCCACGCCGATTAACTCGAGCGGGCCGAGCGGCGCGCGGAGGTACTGCGCCGGCGACAGCTCCGCTTCGGTGGGCGGGCGCGTGGGCGGGAGGACGGTGACGCGCGCGGCCTCGTAGAAGCGGCCCAGCAACAGGCCGGATGCATCGCGCACTTCCAGGCTAGGCCTGTCCGCCGTATAGACGCCGACCATCAGCCGATATTCGCCCGCCGGCGTGCCGGGGTACGGCGTGAGCGTGTGCGCGTCGGCGGCATAGCTGCCTTCGAGCCAGCGCCTGGTGGGCGCGCCGTTCGGGTGCTGCGAATCCTGCTGGCCGACGATGTGGCCCTCTGCGTCCCACAACTGAGCAGCGACGCTGTAATCAGCGTCCGCCGGCCCGAGCAACGTCCAATACAACGTGAAGGCGAGGGGGTGGTCGGCGGGCGCGGGCGCAGGCGGGTCAAAGCCGACCAGGCGCAGCCGGTCGCCGAAGTTGAGGTCGAGCCTCTGCGCCGCGCCGGAGACCGCCTGCCCATCAAAGCGCGAACGCCGCCAGGGCGAATCGAAATGCTCCAGGGAGACGCGCAGGAGGAAGAGAGCCAAAAACAGAAAGTAGAAAGCGGATGGCAGGGCGCGGGGCGCAGGGCGCAGCAATGAGGGGCCGGCCGAACGCGCGAAGACCATCAACGCGAGCAGGCCGATGCAGCCGAGAAGCGAGAGCGCAACAGCGAGCCGGCGCAGCGGCGTATCGCCGAAGAAGACGCGGACGGTGTGCGCGCCCGCCGGAACTGCAACCGTGATGAAGCCAAACGGCTCGGCGGCGCGGATGGGCGCGGGCTGCCCGTCTATCTCCGCCTGCCAGCCGAGGAAGTAGAACCAGCGAAAGGTCGCCTCGAACGGCTGCGCGGACTCAAAGCGCGCCTCGGCGGCGAGGCGCATCGTTTCTGAGCCGCGTAGCGTCACCCCCGACGGCAGCGACGTCCGATCTAGCCGCTCGGCGATGTTCCGCGCCGCAGCCTCCGCCCAGGCCGCGTCCGGCGTTGGCAGTCGCCCTACGCCGATGGGCAAAAACTCGCCGGTTGAAGTCAAGCCGAGTCCGCCGGACTCGACTTCGTGAGCGAAGATGTCCGTGACAGCAGGCTGCGCCGGGAGCTGCGCGGGCGGGAAGCGGGTGACGAACGTCCACGAGAAGCCGGGCAGGGTGAGGGCGAGGACTGCGAGGATAGAGAGCCAACCCCCTCGCCTGGTGAGGGGTAGGGAGAGCGCGCCGACCAGCAGCGCCGCGCAGACGGTGGCCGGGCCGAGGAAGCGCCATGGAAATTGAAAGAGTTTGAGCGGCGCGACGCTCTCCCAGATCGGCCGGCTCGCCGCAAGGGTCAACGTCAGAAAGGCCGCAAGCAGCGCAAGCAGCGCCGCGCCCCTGGCGCGGCAGCCGACCAAGCCGGACGGCTGAGCGCCGTTGCGCAGTTCTCCCTCGCGCGCGCGCGTCAAACGATCCGGCTGCCGCCACAGCATCAAGCCGCCGAGCGCCGCCAGGATCAACAGCGGCAGACCGAAAGCCACCGGAACGGTCGGCGGCTCAAGGCGCGGGTCGAAGACGAAGGTCGAGGTCAGCAATTGCTCGAGCGCGAGGAAGTAGTTGCGGAAGTCGAGCGTGGCAGGCGCGGTGAGCTGCGTGAGTTGAACGGCGTCGGCCTCGGCAAAGACGGGTAGCCAGAAGAAGGCGGACAGCAACAGGCCGACGGTCAGGGCTAACGCTGAAAGGCTCAAGTGAGCGGGTTGTAGGCCGGTCGCGCGCCCGCCCTCAACCTTCAAACTCCCGACCGCCTCGGCCACGGCCCAAACGACGAGCATCGCCGTCCCGACAAACGCGTTGAGGTTGTGGGTCAGCAGCAGCGCGGCGTAGAGCAGCGCCAGGCGCGCGAGGTCCGGGGCGGCAGGCGCGCGGAGGGCGCGACTCAAGCTCCACAGCAGCCAGGGCAGGAGGGCCACGGCCAGTTGCTCGGGCGCGGCGCCGCGCGCGAAGATGTTGAACAGCGTGTATGGCGCATAGCTATAGGCCGCTGCGGCCAGCGCGCCCGCGCGTTCGTCGGCGAACCATTCCGCCGCGAACGTCCACGCGCCCCACGCGCCGACGACCAGCGCCAGCCCTAACAACGCATGAAATGCGAGAACGGCGCTCAGGCCCAGCAGGTGCAGCGCCGCGCCGAGATAGTAACTGAGCGGCGCATAGTAGTTGAAGAGCGGATAGCCGTAGCCGTAAACGAGCTCGGGCGAGTAGCGCGGCAGCCACTCGCCCTGACGAAGGTGCTGCGCAAACAGGACGATGCGATAGGTGTGCAGGCGGCCATCGGCGCTGCGCGGGAGTTCGGTGGAGAAGAGGGGAAGGAGCGCCGCCGAGGTCAGCGCCAGAGCCAGCAGCAGACGACGGGCGTGGATCATGCAGCCGAGTTAGCGTAGATGCGCCGGCCGGCGCGGTCGGCCTCGGCCGTCGCTGCGCCAACGGCGCATGGCCGCATTGAAGCGGGACGAGCGACGACCGGCGAGCGGCAAGTGGTCGCGCTTCCATGCTCAAACAG
>JBKBID010000132.1:0-3504 GCA_046299515.1 Thermoflexales bacterium
ATCCTGGCGCTAAGCGTGTACATGGCGCGCCGGCCGGCCGGCGACCTGACCAAGCGCGAGACGCCGCGCCTGCTCGAACTGCGCTGGCTGTGGTGGGTCTTGTGCGCTGCCGTGATCTTGATCGGCGCGTTCTTCCTGCCGCGCGGCTCGCTGCCGGAACTCGTGGACACGATGAGCCGCAACCTCGGCCTGGCGTTCATGTGGCTGGACATCGCGCTCAACCAAATCGTCGCGCTGCCGCTGGCCCAGGCCGACATGCGGCGTCGCAGCGTCGCAGCGCAAGCGCAAACTACTTGGCTGATCGCTATTCTGCTCACCGGCCCACTTGGCTTATGCGCTTACATGGCGACTCGGCCGGGCGTCGCAACCGACTTCCGCGCGCCAACGGCGCAGGCCGAGCCGGCTTGAGCATCACGCGCCTCAGGCATGCTTCTTGGGCGTGTCGAAGCGCACCTCGACCGGCTTGCTGTTCACCACGTCCACCCAGCGCTGCACGTCGAAGGTGAGTTCGACCACGGCGCAGGTGGGCAGGTCTTCGATGTCGTTGCTGAACCGATGCGCCAACTCGGTCAACTCCGGGTTGTGGCCGACGAGCATCACCTGCTTGTGCGCGTCATCGAGTTCCTGGATCAGGTAGAGCAGAGTGCTGACTTGCGCGCCGTAGATGCGCCGGTCTACCACAATGGCCTCGCGGTCATAGCCGATCTTTTCGGCAATGATCTGCGCCGTGTTGATTGCGCGCGCGGCGGAGCTGGACAGGATGCTGTCTGGACGGATGCCGCGCTTTGCCAGGCGTTCGCCCATCTTGGGCGCGTCGCGCAGGCCGCGAGGGTTCAGCGGGCGGTCATGATCGGGCAACGATGGGTCATCCCAACTCGATTTGGCGTGGCGAACCAAGATCAACGTCTTCATGCGTCGTCCTCTGGTGTGATGGATTGGCTCAGCAGATGGGGGGGGGCATTCCAGGGCGCGCCGCAGCTTCTCCCAAGCCTTGCCCTTGATGCGGCGATAGACCTTGGGGAACTCGGCGCGCAGCGCCTCGGCTTGTTGAGCGTAGCGTTGCGAGATCTCGCCGAGCGCGAAGATGGCCTGCGCCGGCAACTCATGCTGTGATGCCAGGCTCAGGCGGCGCATCTCCTCGATGGCGACATGCGCATCTTGGAGCAAGCCGAGTAGGTCTTGCAGCGCCGTCAGGCGCGGCAGATAGGCGCGCACCGCCTTTCGGTAGAGCGGCGCGGCGAATTCCAGCGCGTAGCGCAGCCGCTTGCATTGGATGCGCAGCGCGTGATATTCGCTCGGCGACGAATCTTGCGTGATTGCGTCGCCCAGCTTGCGCAGCTTATCGTAGCGGCGGCGGATCAGGCCGGGCATCTCCGCGCGGGCCGGCTTCATGCATTGCTCGCTCGCGTCCAAACATGCGTCGTCGCGCAAAAAGCCGGTAAATTCGGCGACCAGTCGCTCGTAGCGCGCCGAGTTCAGTCCACGGAGTAGCTTCGCCTGCGCTTGCTCGCGCCGACGGGTCAAAAGCGCGATCACGTCATCCAGGGCGCGCAGGGCATCGTCGGCGCGCCATTTGGCTAGGCGCGCCAGTTGCACGTCCAAATCGCGCGCCTCGCCGAGGAGTCGAGCCACCCAGCGCAGCTCGTCGCGCAGGCGCTGCGCGGCGGACGGCAAATAATCGCGAAAGAGGCTCAAGGCCGCGCGCAGCCGGCGCGTGGCCACGCGCGCTTGGTGCACGGCTTCGCTGTCCTCGCCCAGCCGCACCGCCGGCTCCTGAGCCAGGAGCCGCGCGAAATGCTCGCGCAGTGCGGCATACGCCAGCTCGCCGATGCTTGGGTCGTCGCCCAGATGGCCGATGTCCCTGGGCTGGCCGAGGTCTGGCGTGAACTCCGGCTTCAGGCGCTGTGCGCGCAGGCCAAGCTCGAACTTGGAATCGGCCGCCGGCCGCAGCCGGCGCGCCGCGCGCATCTCGGCGACGAAGGCCGTCATAGCATCGAGCGCGCTGTCGGATGCGCCATCGGGCGAGAGTTCCACTTCGACGCGCTGAAAGTGCGTTGGCTCGCGTCGCAGATCGGTGGCGATGAACACGTCGTCGAGGGCGATCTCTGCCAATCGCGCGCCGTCCTGATACACGCCGATGCGCCGGCGTCGGGTGCGCGCGTCGAACAGGTGGCGCAGCGTATGCGCCGCGCGCTTGCCCATCACGGCTTTCAAGCGCCGACCGACCGGCCCCGGCGCGCGAATGACGCTCTGAATGGGGTCGCCGCCGGCGCGCTTGAGGCGCAGGGGCTCGTTGATCTCGCGCCGCCGACGCAGCCCGTCCCTCCGAGTGCCGAATGACTTGAGCGTGGCCTCGGCCGGCTCGCCTTCGCCCCGCCGCACGCGCAACACGTAGCCCGCGCGAAAGAGCCGCCAGTCGGGCGTGTCGTAGTAGCGATCAACGTGCTCCTTCGGCGGATCGAAGTGCAATTGCAGGTCGCCGGCCTGAGCGCGCTCGCGCAGCCAGCTTTCCACTGCGTCGAGGTCGTCAGTGTCGAACTGCCATTCGACTTCCTGTTGATGCTCAGCAGTGTCAGTCGGCGCCATATTGCATACCGGGATGCGGCCCAGACGACGCAACGATCTTTACTTTAAGCGCCTCGTGAGCGCGCAAGTTGTCGGCACAATATTAGCCGTCAACTTGACTCTTTTCAACTTTACTGCTTCGTGGCTTCTTGCTCCGGCGCTCGCCCGCAGGAGCGCGCGGCTTTCACCAATCTGGGAGAAGCGTGCTACATTTCCCGCCGTGAATGCTCGTCCGCGCATTTTGATCCTACATGCCTCCGGCACCAACCGCGACTACGACGCCGCCGCTGCCTGCGCGCTGGCCGGCGGCGCGCCTGAAATCGTCCACGTCAACCAACTGCGCGCCGGCGAGCGTCGCTGGTCGGATTACCAGATGCTGGTGCTGCCCGGCGGCTTTAGCTACGGCGACGCGCTCGGCGCCGGCCGGCTGGCGGCGCTCGACCTCAATGTGTATTTTGCCGATGAAGTGCGCGCGTTTGTGGAGTCCGGCAAACCGGTGCTCGGCATTTGCAACGGCTTCCAAGCGCTGGTGAAGGCCGGCATCCTGCCCGGCTGCGAAACCGGCGATACGGCGCAGTGCGTCACGCTGGCCCGCAACGCGCGCGGCCGCTTCGAGTGCCGGTGGGTCACGCTCATCCCCAATCCGGAGAGTCCGTGCCTGTTCACCCGTGGACTGCATGAGCCGATCTACTGCCCGGTGGCGCATGGTGAAGGCAACTTCATCCCGCGCGATGAGGCCGTGCTGACGGCGCTGCGGGCGCGCGGCCAGATCGCGCTGACCTACGGAAGGCAAAGGGGCGAGTCTGGCAGTGAGGACGAATCAGGAGACACGCTCCCGTCACCCAGCTCCCGGCCTCCAGTTCGTTATCCCGACAATCCGAATGGCTCAGTCGCGGACATCGCCGGCATTTGCAATGCGCAGGGCAACGTGCTGGGCCT
>JBKBID010000133.1:0-3180 GCA_046299515.1 Thermoflexales bacterium
GGCAAGGTCATCTGGGATTCCCGTTTTTCGTCTTCTCAGCGCGTAAAAGATGACAACACATATGACGCCTAAATCAATCATCACCCAACTGGCAACGCTTGCAATTACTTTCAACCTTGCTTACCCTACTCATCCGATACTCTCGTTGACCACGTCAAGCGTGCGGTTTGTTGACGCTACCACAGGCAACGATACTGGGACTTGCAGTTCGCCTGCAACTCCTTGTCAAACCATTCAATACGCTGTTAACCAGGCCATATCAGGCGACACCATTCTAGTTGCAAAAGGCACATACCTATACAACAGCGCAGTTGATCCATGTCCCTTCCTACTAACGCACGCAGTCGTTTGCTTTGTTGATAAGCAATTGAAAATCTTAGGTGGATACTCAACTAGCAATTGGGCAGTAGCTGATCCGGTTGTCAATCCAACTATCATTGACGGACAGAATAGCTATCGCGGTGTCGCCGCAATCGGGTATAACACAGTGAATGCTCACTTACAGATGGAGGGCTTCACGATTCAGAACTGCAAAGCTCAAGGCCCCACCTACTTAACACCTTACGACCCTAGCGGCGTCGGCGGCGGAATGTTGGTGCAGCACGCTTCCGTAGCGTTGAGGGATATTATCTTCCAAAATAACCAAGCTGTTGGTCAAAATACCAGTTCCATTGGCGGCCAAGCAGACGGGGCAGCATTGCGTATCGAAGAGCCACCGGCAGGAACAACTTCGCTGCTTCAACGAGTAACCTTTAACAACAACAAATCTCTCGGCGGAACAGGCGTACAACGAGGAGGAGTAGCTTTTGGCGCGCTGTTTGTCTACAAAGCAAACCTACTCGTTGAAGATTCTGTTTTTATCAATAACTTGTCCCAGGCCGGAAATTCAACAGGGAGTGGTAACTACGGTAGTCCGCCCACTGCAGATGCACTCGGCGGAGGGATTGGCATCCAACTCTCAACAGTTGAGCTCCGCCGTGTAGTTATAACAGGAAACCATGCCAAGGGGGGCAACGCTAATTTATACGGCGGAGGCTCCTATGGCGGCGGCATATTCGTTGAGAATTTTAGTCAGCCTAATCTCCTTGTAAAAATAAGCGACTCCTACATCGCCAACAATTCAGTCACAGGTGGCACAGGAGCATCAGGAGGACAATCTGCTGGCGGCGGTATCGACATAGACAGCAGCAATGCCGTTATTGAAAGAACGCGCATTGTCTCCAATACCGCGATAGGCGGCACATCAACAGGGGGCTTTGGCGGCATCGGTGCCGGCGGGGGTCTATATGCATTCCCCGGTTGGGGTGGCTCACACTTGTTGACGCTTAACAACGTTGTCATCGCTGGAAATGTTGCGCGTCAAGGGAACGGAACACCACATCCGGGATACGGTGGTGGAGGAGGCATTGTCATCCATGGCGTGAACGCTTATATCGATCATACAACCGTCGCCGACAATAGTATTATCACTCCCCTGATATTGGGCCAGGGTCTTCTCATTCAACCATGGCCTTCACCATCCAATCCCAGTTTACAACCTACAGTTCAACTCCGTAACAGTATCATAGCTAATCACACCGGCGGTGGAACAGGTGCTGCAGCAATTGTAGTGCAACAACACAGTGCTCTCAATATCAATACAGGTCTTTTTGCTGGCAACATCAAAAACACTAATGCAGATAACTCACCTGTTGCAGCCGGCACGATAAGCGGTCTTAGCACCATGCAGTCTGCATCCTCAGCAGGCTTTATTGCACCCAGCTCGCCATTCTACAACTATCACCTTCGATTAAATTCGCCTGCCATTAACCAGGCGTTCGGGAGCCCAATCGGGAACGACATAGACCTTCAACCTCGCCCTCACGGAAGCGCGCCTGACCTTGGCGCGGACGAATATCATCCCTTTCCGCTAAGTGTTATTCCCGGCAATACTACTCTGCTACTGAACTGGTCTCAAGGCACAAATACACTAACTGGAGGCGTAGCTTACTACAAGCTATTAGTCGTTTGCGGTCCAGGCGCAACTGACCCGAACGAGATAAACTGCGGAAATGCCTTGAACGTCAGTTCAAACTCGGTTGCATCTCTAACCGGTCTCGCCAACTTCAAACAATATACGCTGCAAGTCGAAGCTTACGACTCCTCAAACAACCTTATCGCTCGCTCCGTATCTGTCACAGCAACGCCCACAAACATCTTTCTATTCCTACCTTTAATCCGTAGATAGATTTAGCCGAGCCATAAGAACCAGACAAGTCTAGCTCTACAAATGCAGCCTTTTGTTCTGACTATCACCCATAGCATGGCTCGGGTGATTCCCCCTTACTGGGGCGTTTGCCAAATGCTGATAGCAACTCATTAATGTTCGCGGTGACGGCACTGGCGCTAACAGGCGCATCATTTGGCTAGCTGATCGGCGACGTATCAAGCGGCGGCGCTTTTGCCAAATTTGATGCGCCTTACGCCAACCATTCCAGCGCCCAGCAAGGCCTGCTTTTGTGTCTCGCGATGCAAGCGATTGCAGTGCAGCAGCTACGTCATAGCACCATAGAGGAGCCAATAGATCCACAGGTGAGGAAAGGGATAGTTCTTCAGAATCAACCAGACTTTGTCACGCCCTAGAAGATAGCGCTTGAACGCAGAGCCATCTCCTAACGTAGCTTAATGGCGATGCAACACGCGCGCTTGTGGCGCATACACTGCCTCCCATCCAGCCCACTGTGCGCGCCACGCTAAGTCCAAATCCTCCAGATAAGCAAAGAAGTCCTCGTCGAACAGGCCGACCTCGTCGAGCATGGCGCGGCGATACAAACACGCGCCGCCCGACGCCCCAAACACCTCGCGCGGCTGCTGCGCCTCGGCGCAGTCGGCCGGATAGCCGCGCAGGCGCTCCCAGGCGATAGCTGCGCGGTCCACGGCGACGCCGGCGCTTTGCACGACCCCCGGCCGGTCGGCGAAGAGCATCAGGCTGGCGCAGGCGCCGACCCGCGCTGGCTGGACGCCGGCGACGAGCGCCTGAGGCTCCCGCATGGCGCGCATGAGCGCTTCGAGCCATTGCGGTTCGGGTTGCGCGTCGTCGTTGAGGAGCGCCACGAAGGGTGCGCCGACGGCGCGGATGCCCTGATTGCACGCCGCGGCAAAGCCCAGGTTGCTTTCGTTGCGGATGACGCGCACATCGGG
>JBKBID010000134.1:0-2721 GCA_046299515.1 Thermoflexales bacterium
CGCCTGTGTATGGCGCGCTTATATATATCTATACCTTTATTTTGTGGGACTTCGTGTCCTAAGATAACACTTAGAAGAGGACACCATGTCCTAAGATAAGCCTTACATAAAGCCGAGCCGGATTAGACCAATATCGTTGCGTCAGTGTTCAGAATCCGAACGCAGATGCGATAATCTTGGCATGATGTAATTGACACAAAAAAAAGTCGTGATATAACGGGCGGCATGAACACGATGACGCTAACCGCTCAGGGCGTATATCGAGTATCAAAAGAGACCCCTAATCAATACTTCTGGTCAATGTGGCGTGCGAATCCTGACGCGATGCGCGCGCGGGGCTACCGGCCGCGCAAGCTGTCAGACGGGACGTGGGTCGTCGAGCGCTACGTGCCTGCGCTGGACGATCCGGCGCTGCAGGAGGCCGCCGAGGCGTCGCGCGCGGTGGATAGCGATATTGAGATTCCCGCGCCTGCGGATAAGCAATATCTGCCGTATCAGCGCGCGGGCGTCGCATACGCCACGTCGCGCCGCGCCACGCTCATCGCCGACGAGATGGGCCTGGGCAAGACCATCCAGGCCATTGGATTCATGAACCTTCATCCCAACCTCTCGCGCGTCCTGGTCGTCTGTCCCGCGTCGCTCAGGCTGAACTGGCTGCGCGAGTTCGGCGCGTGGGACGCGCACGGCCGCTTTGCCGTCATCGCCGACGACGATTGGCCCTTGCGCGCGGACGTTGTGATCGTCAACTACGACAAGCTGCGCAAGTTCTCAAAGCAGATTTTGGCCGAGCGCTGGGGGCTTGTCGTGTTTGACGAATCTCACTATCTCAAGTCACCGGACGCAATCCGCACCAAGATCGCATTCGGGCACGGCAAGCAGGCCGGCATCCAAGCCGAGCGTTACCTTTCGCTGACCGGCACGCCGATTCTCAACCGGCCGGTCGAGCTATGGACGCATCTCAAGGCGTACGACCCTGAGCTGCTGGGGCGCGACTGGTACGCCTATGTGGTGCGGTATTGCGACGGCCACAAGGAGCAGGTCGCGCGCGGCAAGGAGGTTTGGCGCGTGGACGGCGCGTCGAACCTCAAGGAGCTGTCGCTGCTCCTGCGCGCGCGGCTGATGGTGCGGCGGCTCAAGCGCGACGTGCTGAAGCAGTTGCCGGCCAAGCGTCGCCGCGTGCTCGCGCTCTCTCCCGACACTGCCGCCGCTCGGCGGCTCATCGCCGAAGAGCGCGCCATCGTCGAGCAGATGGGCGGCTATGAGCGCGCGCTAGAGATGCTTGGCCGTTCCTCTCAGCACATCGCGCACGTGTCGGAACTCGCGCGCATCCGGCGCGAGTTGGCGATGGAGAAAGCGCCGGCCGTCGTCGAGCACGTGGTGGACGGGCTGGGCGACGGTCAGAAGTGCGTCGTGTTCTGCTGGCACAAGGACGCGGCGCGGACTATCGCCGAGGCGCTGGAGGCCGCGCTGGAGTCGCCCGTGCCGTGCATCACCGGCGACGTGGACGCGGAGGAGCGCCAGCGCATCGTTGACCGCTTCCAACTGCAGGATCGGCCGCTCGTTATCGTCGCGACCATCGCGACGATGGGCGTCGGCTTCACGCTGACGCGCGCGGACTGGTGCGTGTTCGCCGAGCTGTCCTGGACGCCGGCGGACTTGCAACAGGCCGAAGACCGCCTGCACCGCATCGGCCAGGATTCGGCCGTCCTGGCTGACTATCTGATATACGACGACACCCTTGAGGCGAACATCGCCCACGCCGTCGCGCGCAAGCAGCGCGTGACCGATGCGGCGTTGTCTT
The DNA here is from genome assembly GCA_046299515.1 of Thermoflexales bacterium. Lineage (GTDB taxonomy): Bacteria > Chloroflexota > Anaerolineae > J036 > Brachytrichaceae > JAAFGM01. The sequence goes on from JBKBID010000134.1 coordinate 1,802, forward strand.
GAAGGAGTGAGAAATGCGATGCTCGATTTGCGGAGGGGCGACTACTTGCCCCGAAGGGCTGTATGCCGAGGTGCGTAAGCCGCGCGAGGATGAGGTGCGCTATGTGAATAGGGGAGAGCCTATTCCTGATGGATGGGCGCTGACTCATTCCAAAAAGTGCCATTTCATCGTCGTGAAGAGGGTCGGCGAGGATGGCATGAAGCTGTTGCTCGTCGGCACTGCGCAGAGACAACGGATGGCTGCGCACTATGGGGTGTGGGGTCAGTGGGTCGGGCAATGCAGATATGCTCTGTACGTCCGCCCTGCCTCTGAAGCCGAAGGAGACGCGAGGCTATTGACAGGCGATGATGAATCCAGCATGATGAGCACATGAACACAAACAAAACACCTTTGTCCTCTCTCGACCTGGCTGCTTTGCGCAGCCACAATGCTCCAGGCGATTTGATTGAGAAGTGGGAAAGCGCATTCGGCAACCGCGCTGTGGAGCTGAATCCGAGTGGATGGCGGCAAATTTTGCAAGCCGGCTTGGCGTCTTTGGCCGGATGGCTATATCAGACAACCGGACAGCGCGCGAACATGCGCGGCTTGGCATGGTATAGCGCGAATCTTGTAAACGCCAATCTGCGCGGCGCTGACCTATACGGCGCATATCTGGAAGATGCAAAAATGTATGGCGTAGACCTGAGTGATGCGTTGCTGAAGCGCGTAGTCCTTGACGGAGCTGATTTGAGCGACGCATGCTTGCGCAACGCTAATATGCGTTACGCGAAGATGACCTACGCCACATTGTCCGGAGCATTGATGGACGGCGCAGATTTAACCGATGCTGTCCTTAGGCACGTGGAGCTCGACAGCGTAATGATGAGCGGCGCAATCCTAGAAGGCGTCATCTTTACCGAGGCGAAGCTGTCAGGCCCTGA
>JBKBID010000135.1:0-2708 GCA_046299515.1 Thermoflexales bacterium
GTGGTCAATGTGCCCCATCGTCCCAATGTTCACGTGCGGCTTCGTCCGTATGAATTTCTCCTTCGACATGGTTGGCTCCTTCCTAGTTGTGTTCGTGTTACATCATGTGTCTTGCGTTGCGCATCGCGTTAGCGCATCTTCGGCTATCTACGTCATGCGCCATGCGCGACGTTCATTGTTTCTTGCCGTCTTTGCTAGCGGCTTTCCCGTGAATCAGCTCGTCAGCCAGGTTCTTGGGCAGCTCGGCATAGTGGTCGAACTCCATCACGAACTGTCCGCGCCCCTGTGTCATGCCGCGCAGGTCGGTCGCATAGCCGAACATCTCGGCCAGCGGCACGTGCGCGCGAATCGCCTGCGCGTTACCGCGTTGTTCGATCGAGTTGATCAGGCCGCGCCGCGAGTTCAGATCGCCTACGACCGTGCCGGTGAACTCATCCGGCACGATCACCTCAACGCGCATCATCGGCTCAAGGATGACGCCGCCGGCTTTCTGCACGGCTTCCTTGATCGCCATCGAGCCGGCGATCTTGAAGGCCATCTCCGACGAGTCCACTTCGTGGAACGAACCGTCCACGAGATGCACCGTCACGTCCACCATCGGGTAACCGGCGATGACGCCTGACTCTAGCGCCTCGCGGATGCCGCGCTCCACAGCCGGGATGTACTCCTTGGGAATCGCGCCGCCGACGATCTCATTCAGGAAGATAAAGCCCTTTCCCTTTTCGCTCGGCTCGATCTCGATGGCGACATCGCCATACTGGCCTTTGCCACCCGACTGGCGCTTGAACACGGTGCGGTGCTTGGCCGGGCGCGTAATCGTCTCGCGATAGGCCACCATCGGGCGACCCACGCGCACATCTACGTTGTATTCGCGCTTCATGCGATCTACGATCACGTCGAGGTGTAGCTCGCCCATGCCCGCCAGCGTAGTTTGGCCGGTTTCCTCGTCGGTCGCTACATGCAACGTGGGATCTTCGTCGCTCAGCGCCTTGAGCGCTTTGCTCATCCGATCCTGGTCGGTGACGGTCTTCGGCTCAATCGCCAATTTCACCACCGGCTCTGGGAAAGAGATCGCCTCAAGCAACACCGGATTGTTCGGATCGCACAAGGTATCGCCGGTGATCGCCTCTTTCAACCCCTGGGACACACCGATATTGCCGGCAGTCACTTCGGTGATCGGCTCGCGCTTATTAGCGTGCATCTGATACAGGCGCGCCATGCGCTCGGTCTTGCCCTTCGTCGAGTTAAGCACCGTATCGCCCTGGTTGATCCTGCCGCTGTAGACGCGGAAGAACGAAAGTTTACCCATGCCCGTCGGGTCGGTAATGACCTTGAAAACCAGGGCGGCGAAGGGCTCCTTCGGGTCGGCGCGGCGAACGACGGTTTCGCCAGTCTTGGGATTGATGGCCTCTTGCGGTGGGATATCCAGCGGCGACGGCAGGTAATCGCACACCGCATCCAGGACAAGCTGAACGCCTTTGTTCTTCAAGGCTGAGCCGCAGAAGACCGGGAAGAACTTGCGCGCGATAGTGCCGCGGCGAATAGCGGGCTTCAGCTCGTCAATTGTCGGCGTTTCGCCGGCGAGATACTTCTCCAGCAACGCATCATCGGTCTCCGCAACCGTCTCGATCAGCTTTTCGCGCGCTTCGCGCGCCGCCTCGAGGTATGCCGCCGGCACCTCATGCGCAACGACATTGACGCCTTTCTCGCCCTCGAAGGTGTAGTACTTCATCTCGATCAGGTCAATAATGCCGCTGAAGTCGGCTTCGATGCCGACGGGCATCTGCATGACCAGCGGCTTGGCGGCGAGACGATCCGCGATCATTCGCACACAGCGCTCCAGGCTGGCGCCGGTGCGGTCGAGCTTGTTGACGAAGCAAATGCGGGGGACGCCGTACTTGTCGGCTTGACGCCAAACCGTCTCCGACTGCGGCTCGACGCCGGCGACGCCGTCAAACACGACCACGCCGCCATCGAGCACGCGCAGGCTGCGCTGCACTTCGGCGGTGAAGTCAATGTGCCCCGGCGTGTCAATTAGGTTGATCTGATAATCCCGCCAATAACACACCGTGGCAGCCGCCGTGATGGTGATGCCGCGCTCTTGCTCTTGCACCATGTAGTCCATGGTCGCAGCACCCTCGTGCACCTCGCCGATCTTGTAGGTCTTGCCGGTGTAATACAGGATGCGCTCAGACGTGGTCGTTTTGCCCGCGTCAATATGCGCAATGATCCCGATATTCCGAACTTTCTCGAGTGGATATTCCTTAGCCATCGCAACCCCGGTTCTTGTTTTAAGCCTTCAAACGCGAACCCATGAGCTGTGTTGCTCTTTCAAACCCTCACACCGCTAAAGCCCAAAACTCCGCATGCAAACCATACATCTTGGGATTCACCAGCGGAAGTGCGCAAAAGCGCGGTTGGCTTCCGCCGCTTTGTGCGTTTCCTCACGTCGCTTGATCGCATTGCCGGTGTTGTTAGCCGCGTCCAGCAGCTCGGCCGCCAGCTTCTCGGCCATGGACTTGCCCGGCCGCTCGCGCGCGGCGTGGATTAACCAGCGCATGGCCAGGCTCTCCTGCCTGTAAGGGTTGACTTCGACCGGCACTTGCAAGGTCGCGCCGCCCACACGCCGCGGCTTTACCTCAACGGCAGGTGACAGGTTTTTGATGGCCTCCTCAAAGACCTGAATGGCCGGCTTCTTGGCGCGCTCC
>JBKBID010000136.1:0-2692 GCA_046299515.1 Thermoflexales bacterium
GACGGTGAACACCTTGGCATGATCCGGCCCCTCGGCGGCCACGAGCTTGTAGCGCGGCGTGACGCCCAACACACCCTGGCTCCACTCCTGCAGATGACTCTTGGCGTCGCGGTCGAGCTTGGCCTGCACAATTTCCGGCGTAGCCTGGGCAAGCAAGGGCACGATGAAGTCGCGCACCGCTTCGATGCCTTGATCAAGGTAGAGCGCGCCGAGCAGCGCTTCAAAGGCGTCGCCGAGGATGTTAGCGCGTTCGCGGCCGCCGGTGTCAATCTCACCTTTGCCCAGCCGCAGCCGTTCCGGCAACCCCACCTGACGGGCAAACTTCGCCAGCGTGCTCACGCGCACCAGCGCGGCGCGAATGCTGGTTAGCCGACCTTCGTCATACTCCGGGAACTGCTCGAACAGCCAGGCCCCGGCGATGAAATCCAACACTGCATCGCCGAGGAACTCCAGGCGCTCGTTGTCGGCGGCTTGTTCTTCGGGATGCTCGTTGACGTAGGACGTGTGGGTGAGCGCGCGTTCAAGGAGCGTCGGGTCGTTGAAGGCCGGCAGTTCAACCGTCATACCGCTTGAAGATCAGCACGCTGTTGTGCCCGCCGAAGCCGAACGAGTTGTTCATCGCCACGTTCACGCGGTGCTTGCGCGCCTCGCCCGGCACGTAGTCCAGATCGCACTGCGGGTCGGGTTCGACGAGGTTGCGCGTGGGCGGGATGACGCCGCGTTGGATGGCGTAGATGCACACCGCGGCCTCCAGCGCGCCGGTGGCGCCCATCATGTGGCCGGTCATGCTCTTCGTGCTGCTCATAGGCACTTTGTAAGCATAGTCGCCGAGTGCGGTCTTTACGGCCTGCGTTTCTGCGATGTCGTTCAGCGGCGTCGCTGTGCCGTGGGCGTTGATGTAGTCAATGTCCTCTGGGCGAACGTTAGCGCGCTCCATGGCGCGGCGGATGGCTTTGGCCGCGCCGGCGCCGCCCTCGGCGGGTGCGATGACATGGAAGGCGTCGGTGGTCTGGCCGAAGCCGACGATCTCTGCCAGGATGTTCGCGCCGCGCCGGAGGGCGAATTCCAACTCCTCTAGCACCATGACACATGCGCCCTCGCCCATCACCACGCCGTCACGATGCTTGTCGAAGGGCTTGGGCGAGGTGGATGGCAGCTCATTATTGTGGCTGAGCGCGCCCAGCCGGTCGAAGCCGGCCATGCCCAGCGCGCTGACTGTAGCATCGGCTCCGCCGGCGATCATGGCGATCGCCGCCCCGCGCCGGATGATCTCGAACGCCTGGCCCAGGCTATCGTTGCTGGTGGCGCAGGCCGAGGCGGGCGAATACGATGGGCCGCGCGCGCCCAGCTCAATAGCGATCATGCCCGATGCGCCGTTGCTCATGATCATCGGGATGGCAAAAGGATTGATCCGACGCGGCCCCTGCTCGCGCAACACATCGTGCTGGGCCAGCATGGTATTAAAGCCGCCCACCGACGACCCGACAACCACGCCGACATCATCGGCGATGTCGGGCGTGATGGTGAAGTTCGCCTGACGGACGGCTTGTCGCGCGGCAGCGAGGGCATACTGCTCGAACAGGTCGGTGCGGCGCACTTCGCGCGGGTCAATGAAATTGGCCGGGTCAAAATTTTTGACTTCGCACGCGACATGCACAGGCAGCAGGTTGGGGTCAAAGCGAGTGATCGGCCCAACACCGGACCGGCCGTTGATCAACGCCTCCCAGGTGCATTCCATGTCTAATCCGAGCGGCGTAATGGCGCCGATGCCGGTCACGACAACTCTTCGATGATTCTGCATGTGTTTCTCCGCTGGCCGACCGCAGCCTACTCTCGAAACTTGGACGTTCGAACGCGCCACAGACCCTTTAGGTCTTCGATAGCCGTGGGAATGATCTTCACCCGAGAATCGAGGTCTTCGATCCACTCCACCGGCACCTCCCAAATTTTATAGCCTTGTTGCTCGGCGCGGATGAGCAGCTCAGAATCGAAGAACCAGTGGTTGTCTTGGATGTGTGGGACGAGGTCTTTCACTGCCTGGCGCGAAAGGGCTTTGAAGCCGCATTGCGCGTCGGAGAAGCGCCGGCGGGGAAACATGAGCTTGACGATCAGGTTATAAGCGCGTGAAATCACCTCGCGCTTGAGTTGGCGGGTGACGCGAGCGCCGGGCATAAGCCGCGAGCCGGTCGCGACATGATATTCGCCGGCAAAGAGCGGATCCACCATCGGCATCAAGTGGTTCAAATTGGTGGATAAGTCCACGTCCATATAGCACACCACGTCCGCATCCGACGCCAGCCACGACTTTTTGAGCGCGCGGCCGCGCCCTTTTTGGTCGAGGTGGATGTAGGTCACCTCGCCGGGGTACTTGCGCGCCAGCTCCTCGGCGATCTCCAGCGTGCGATCCGTCGAGGCGTTATTGGCGACCACAATGCGCCACTTGTACGGGCAATTCGCCTTTAGAAAATCGCGCAGCTTAGTGACGCTAGGCTCAAGATCACGCTCTTCGTTATAGACGGGGATAACGATGTCGAGGGTCTTCGGCGATTGTGCGGCGATTGGATTGGCCATCGCGGTATATGCGATTATATCTTTCTGATCGGGCGAATCGCTTGGCTGCGCCATCCGCCTCTACTCTCAGGGTCTAGCAACTTGCTGTGCGATATTTCTTTGGCACGTGGGCCAGCACAAT
>JBKBID010000137.1:0-2622 GCA_046299515.1 Thermoflexales bacterium
CGATGCTTCAAGGCGATGTTAAACGCACGTGAAAGCGTTGCCCCAAAATCCATGTTTACGCTCCTTGGTGTGCGCCGTTGTGCACGGCGGTTTATTCCCACTCGATGGTCGCCGGTGGCTTGGTGGTGATGTCAAAAACGACCCGGTTGATGCCGGGCACTTCGTTCACGATGCGGTTGCTGATGCGCGCCAACACGTCGAAGGGGACGCGCGCCCAGTCGGCGGTCATGAAATCATCGGTGGTCACAGCGCGGATGGCGATGACCTCGCTGTAAGTGCGCCCGTCGCCCATCACGCCTACCGTGCGCACCGGCAGCAACACGGCGAACGCCTGCGACGTGGCGCGCATCAAATCGGCGCAGCGCAGCTCCTCCTGTACAATCGCGTCGGCGGCGCGCAGACGCTCAAGCCGCGCCCACGTCACTTCGCCCAGCACGCGCACGGCCAGGCCCGGGCCGGGGAAGGGCTGCCGCCACACGATTGTGTCCGGCAAACCTAGCGCCGCACCGATGGCGCGCACCTCGTCCTTGAACAAGTAGCGCAGCGGCTCCAGCAGCTCGAACTGCATGTCCTCGGGCAACCCGCCCACGTTGTGGTGCGTCTTGATCTTTGCCGCCGCCCGGCGCTCCGGCCCACGGCTCTCGATCACGTCGGGATACAACGTGCCCTGACATAGCAACGGGCGAGCATCATCCCCTGTCTCCCCGTTCCTGGAGCCTATCCTGTGTTCCTTCACTACCGCCTCGAACACGCGGATGAATTTCTCGCCGATGCGACGGCGCTTCTCTTCGGGGTCGGTTACGCCGCTCAAGGCTTCCAGGAACTCCTCGCTGGCGTCCACGGCGATCAGCCGCATGCCTTGCTCGCGCTCGAACGTCTCGACGACCTGTTCCGGTTCGCCCTTGCGCAGCAGGCCGGTGTTCACGAATACGCATGTGAGCTGATCGCCTACTGCCTTGTGCGCCAGCGTCGCTGCGACCGACGAATCCACGCCGCCGGACAACCCACAGATCACCGGTCGCCGTCCGACTTGAGCGCGAATCTTCTGCACACTCTCTTCAATGATGTTGGCCGGCGTCCACGATGCGCGGCATCGGCAGATGGCATGCGCGAAGTGCGCGATGATCTCGCGCCCGTGCTGGGTGTGATTCACTTCGGGATGGAACTGGATCGCATAGAGCCGGCGCGCTGGGTCGGCCATGCCGGCAATCGGCGAGTGCGCCGTGCGCGCGATGACTTTGAAACTGGGGGGCAGCGCCTCGATGCGATCGCCGTGGCTCATCCACACGGTGATCGGCGACCGAAGCTGAGCGATCGCGTCCGGCCACAGCTCGCAGTCCTCTATCTCTAATTTTGCTTCGCCATACTCGCGCCGCGGCGCCGGCGCCACCCGTCCGCCAAGCGCATGCGCCAACAGTTGCATGCCGTAGCAGATGCCCAGCGCCGGCAGGCCGCTCTCCAACACGTAGGTGGGCAAAGACGGCGCGCCAGGGTCGTATACGCTGTTTGGCCCGCCGGAGAGGATGAAGCCGCGCGGCTGCAATGCCATTACTTTCTCGCGCGGCGCATCCCAGGGGAACAATTCGCAATATACGCGCGCTTCGCGAACGCGGCGGGCGATGAGTTGCGAATACTGCGAGCCGAAGTCGAGGACGGCGATGGCGTCGGTCATCGGCGCGATTGTAGCAAGCCTAAAGCAAGCGGCAGAGCGTTTCAAGTGGTCGGGAGAAGGCGCGCGGCCCGCGACGACTGCGTTTGTAGCACGATCTCGGTAGGGCAGACGGTAGGCCCAGAAGTGATGACGAAGCGCACGGCCTCGGCGACATCCTCCGGCTGGATCACCTCGTCGGGCCGCAGCCAGTCGGCGAGCAGGTCGGTGTTCGTCCAGCCGGGATAGATCACGCACACTTTTACGCCGAAGTCGCGCACGTCTTCAAACACGCTGCCGCCGAACCCGGTCAGCGCGTGTTTGGCTGCGGCGTAGCCGGCGTTGGTCGGCGCGGTGAATTTGCCGCCCAGCGACGAGATGAAGATCACTGCGCCGCGCCGGCCGGCCTGCGCGCCGGCGATGATGCGTGGCAGCGCCAGCCGCGTCGCGTGCATCGCAGCGCGCAGGTTGACGTCCAACATGCGATCCCATATTGCTAGATCAGCGTCCATGGCGGAGGCGAATTGATGGATGCCGGCGTTGTTGACCAGCACGTTCAGCCTACCGAACGCCTCATCGCACGCCTGGACGGCCAAAGGGAGCGATGCCATCTCGCTCAGGTCCATCGCCAATGGTAACGCGCGCACCCCGTATGCTTCGCACTCGGCCTGCGTCTGGCGCAGCGCTTGGGCATCCCGCGCGATCAGCCCAACGTCGCAGCCTTCGCGCGCCAGCATCAGCGCGATGGCGCGTCCGATCCCCCGACCGGCGCCGGTGACCAGCGCCGCATGTCCTCGAAGCAGTTGCCTGTTCTCCATGCGCGCGATGGTATCAGCCTTGCGCAGCGGCGGCCAGCGCGATGCCATCGTCCGCGTCAATCGGCGAATCGAGCAGGGTGTTCAGCGCGCGCCAGGCCGCGATCGCTGCCGCGCGTGTCGTCCAGGCGAAGCGCACCTCGTCGCCAGGCATGAGCT
>JBKBID010000138.1:0-2555 GCA_046299515.1 Thermoflexales bacterium
TGTTGATGTCATATGCACTGTGTCAGATATAATTTCTTGTCTGACGGATAGCAGAACAACGTATGCTCAAATCTCCTAAGAGTTATTTCCTGGCCCTGATTGTTAGCCTAACCGCCTGTCAAGCTCCCCCGGCTTCGCCGCTGACGTCGCCGCTTGCTACGCCGCAAGCGCCGACAGAGGGCCGCAAGGCGGCTTTCACCTACAACTTTGCCGGACGATTCAACATTGCTGTGCTCGACCTCAAGACGCTGGAGATCACGCCGCTCACCGCGCCAGGCGCCCCGGGCGACTCCGAGCCGGATTGGTCGCCCGACGGTCGCACGATTGCCTTCATCAGCGGCCGCCAACGCGGACAAGACTTTGAGATCTTCGCTATGAACGCCGACGGCAGCGCGCCGCGCCTGCTTGTCCCAAGCACGGCCAACATGATGAACACCTCGCCGCGCTTCAGCCCCGACGGGAGCAAGATCGCCTTCGCCACCAACCGCGACGGCAACTTTGAAATCTACGTGGCCGACGCCGACGGCCGGAATCCGGTCAACCTCACCAACAGCGCCTCGAACGAAGCGGCGCCGAGCTGGTCGCCCGATGGCAAGCAGATCGCGTTTGCCAGCGACCGCGGCGGCAGTTACGGCATCTACGTGATGGACGTCGATGGCAGCAATGTGCGCTTGCTCTTCGACGCGCCCGGCGAGATGGACTTCCGGCCCAGTTTCAGCCCAGACGGCAAGCGCATCGTCTTTGCCCATCACCCCCTGCCCGGCTCCGACGCCGTGTTGGCCATCATTGACGCGAGCGGCGGCCAGCCGCGCTTCATCACGCAGCCGCCGGCCCAGGCTTCGCACGCCCGCTGGCTGGATAACGAGACCATCATCTACAGCGGGCGGCCTAACGAATTCAGCCTCTGGCAGCTCTACACGATCAAGGCGGACGGCAGCGGCCTGCGTCAACTCACCTTTAATACCGGCGCCAGCCATCGCAATCCGGCGCCTGCGCCCGCGCCCTAAGAATGATAGCCCGTACCGGAAACTCCGTCCCGCGCCGAATTTGCGCCGGCGAACGCTGCCCGCAATAGTTCGCCCGCGCGAGGCGCTGAACGACATGAAAGTGATGCTTGTGGGCTGGGACGGCGCCGAGCCGTCACTGGTCGGCGAATTGATCGCGGGCGGGCAGATGCCGAACCTGGCGCGGCTGACGCGCGGTGGGCTGCTGACCGAGATCGCTTCCACCATCCGTCCGGAGAGCGCCGTGGCCTGGGCGACTTTGCTCACCGCCTCGCCGCCGGCGGCGCACGGCGTGTTCGGCTTCGCCTATCATGCGCCCGGCAGCTATCGCACCCGCTTGTACACCACGGCCGGCCAGCATCAACCCTTCCTGTGGGAGCGGCTGAGCGCCGCCGGCCTGACCTCGGTGGCGATCAACCCGCCCATGACGTATCCCCCGCGCCCGCTGCGGGGCGCGCTGGTGTGCGGCCAGATGACCCCCAGCGCAGAACATATCTTCACCTACCCGGCCGACCTCAGCGCGCGGCTGCGCGCGATGGGCTATCCGCTCGACGCCGAACCGCCCGAGCCGGACGAAGACCGCGAGGCGTACCTGGCGCGCATGGAAGCGCAGGTGGCGCGCCGCACCGAGATCGCGCTTGACCTGTTGCGAGAGCAGCGCTGGGACTTTGCGCTGGTCGCCTACACCGAGCTGGATCGGTTGCAGCACTTCTTCTGGGCCGACATGGACGCGCAGCATCCCGCCCATGCGCGCCGCCAGCCCACCGGACGCACAACCGATGGCATCGCCCGCCACTACCGCGCCCTGGATGCGGCGCTCGGCGCGTTGCTGGATGTCGCGCATCCCGACCTGGCCATCATAGTCTCGGATCACGGTTTTGGGCCGTGCAGCCGCAAAGTTCACATGAACGTGTGGCTGCGCCGGCTCGGCTTGTTCATCCCCAAGCTGTCGGGCGCGGCGCTGGGCGTGGGCGCGCTGAGTGAGCTGCGCCGGCTGCGGCGGTGGGCGCCGGCGCGCGCCCTCAAGCGCCGCCTGCTCGGCCAACGCCCGCTGGTCGGTCACGATCTGCAAACGACCGCCTTTGAGCAGGGCGTGGAGTGGCAGCGCACGCGGGCCTGGTTTTCGGAGGCGGGCGGCATCCGCATTAACCTGGCCGGGCGCGAGCCGCAGGGCGTTGTGCGTCCCGGCCAGGAATACGAAGCCCTGCGCGCGACCTTGATAGATGCCGCGCTCAGCCTGCGCGACCCGCTCAGCGGCCTGCCCATCTTCGCCCGCGCCGAGCCGCGCGAGTCGCTTTACCCGGGCTCCCCGCACCTCGAGGCCGCGCCCGACATCATCCTGGAGACCTTTCACCCCCGCGCCCATGCGCTGCAGAACCATATCCCGTTGTCCGGCCATGCGGCCTCGCCCGACGCGGCGATATGCGCCGACGCCTTCCCTTACACCGCCACGCATACCGATCGGGCGCTGCTGGCCGCCAATCGCCCGCCAGATATGCCCGTGGCCGACCTGGCGGGTGTTGGGCGTTGGGCGCTGGGCGCTTTCGGCCT
>JBKBID010000139.1:0-2481 GCA_046299515.1 Thermoflexales bacterium
TGCCCATAGCCCCAGGCCGCGCCAGCCGGCCAACAGGCCGACGAGCAGCGGCGCCCAGAGAAAGATCAACTGCAACCCCAGCGCCACCATGACCCACGGCCAGGCCTCCGCCCATCGGCCGGCGCGCGCCATGGCGAGAATGTCGGCTGTGCTCTTCTCGCCGTAGAACGCGAATCCGCGACGCACGCCTTGGAAGAAAGAGACCTCAACGCCGACGCCGGCGCTCTGCTCATCTGCCTCTGCCCCCACATTCGCCTCCACCTCGCGCACTCGCTCTGACAAATGCTGGGTTGCCAACTCTCCGCGCCGACCGATAACCGCGGCGCCGAACAGGATCATCGCAATAGAGGCCAGTAATCCCATCATCGCTATCAACATGACTTTTCTCCTAAGCTGTTCTCCCGGATTGTCCGATGTCTCTTTTGACTTTTGCATCTTCAACTTTGAAGCCATGACCCTCACCACGCAGTGCGCAGGATGCCCTCCAGCACATTCACATCGAGCAGCCTAGGGCACATGCGCAACAGGCGCTGATACGTCGCTGCCTGTTCGGCCATAGGCCGCAGGCGCTCCTCGCGCGCGCCGATGTCCCGCAAGCGCATTGGCAAGCCCACATCTTGCTTCAAGCGCTGAATCGCCTCGACGCACCGCCGGCCAGCCTCGGCTGCGCTCATGCCCTTCACGTCTTCGCCCAGCCAGGCTGCGATCCGCGCAAACCGCTTCGGCGCAGCCGGCAGCAAGTATTCGACGACATACGGCAGAAGCAGACCGGTGCCCAACCCGTGCGATGTGTGCGTCGCCGCGCCGACGGGATACTGCAGCGCGTGAGTAGCGCCCAGCCCGGCGCTGCTGAAAGCCATGCCGGCCAACAATGCAGCAAGGTGCATCCCCTCGCGCGCAGCAATAGCGTTCGGTTGATAGACGGCGGCGCGCAGATGTCGTCCCACCAGTCGTATCGCCCGCTCGGCCAGCGCATCGGTGATCGGCTGGCGGCCGGTAAACTGCGGACGCGCCTCCGGCGGCGCATCGAGCGCATCATAGCTCACAACGGTGTAGGCTTCAACCGCGTGAACGAGCGCATCCATGCCGCTCTCGGCCGTCACCTTGGCCGGGCAGGAGCGCGTGAGCAGCGGGTCCACGATCGCCAGGCGCGGGCGCAGATGTGGGCTGGCGACGGCCAGCTTGAGATGGCGCGCCTCATCCTCGATGACCGCTACGGCGGTGACCTCGGAACCTGTGCCGGCGGTGGTAGGCACGGCAAACACGGGGACGGTCGGGCCGGGGACGCGATTCTCGCCAAAGTAATCCGCCGCGCTGCCGCCATGCGCGTAAACCGCTGCGGCGACCTTGGCCACATCCATGTTGCTGCCGCCGCCCAGGCCGACTATGAGGTCGGGCCGCTTAGCGCGCGCCATCTCCGCCGCGGCGTTCACCGCGGCCGTGCCGGGCTCCGGCGTCCCGCCTTCAAACACATGGCTTGCAATTTGTGAGGCGCGCAGGCTGCGCTGCACTATATCCACCAGGCCGGCTTTGATCATGTTCGGGTCGGCGACGATGAGCGCGCGACTCAGGTTGCGATAGCGCGCCTCGACGCCGACGCGCTCGGCGACGCCGCAACCGAACAAGACCTCATCAACCGCGCTGAAGCGCCAAGCCGCCGAAATTGCGTTGACCATACAGGGCGCAAGTTATTACACCAAAGGCACAGTTTGGCAACTTCGCTGCGCGGCGGCGCAGCGCGCACGAAGTCGTTGACACAGCGACGCACCACTAAGGCGCATTTCTCCACAGGGTCAATACATAAGCGTAGGCGCAGGCAACGCCTGCGCCTACGCATTTTGCGCCTGCCCCTTGCTAGAAATGCACCTCGCCACTGCGCCGCGGCAGCCAGCCGCGCACCGGCAAACGCGCTCTGCCCAAGAGGGATGCCCCCTCAGGCCGAGTGGAGGTTAATGGGCAAGGCGGCTCAGTTCACCACCGCCGCGGGCGTCGGCGAGATGCCGAATTCGCCATTGCCCAGTTGACCGTATTGGTTGCGGCCCCAGCAGCGCACGCCGCCCTCCGTGGTCAAGACGCAGGTGTGATCGTCACCCCCGGCTATCGCAGCAACGGGACGAGCGTAGGCAGTAACTTTTGTGAGGTCCGTCTTGAACGTGAAGCTGCCGTCGCCGAGCTGGCTGTGAAAGTTATCCCCTGCGCACACGACGCTGCCTCGCTCGGTCAGTGCGCAAGTGTGGTCACTTCCGCTGGCAATAGCCTTGAATTTAGAAGAGCCTACAGCCTTCAGAAGCACCCGGCGGATATTAATAACGAGACCTTCATCAACAGTTTCCCAGTGTGTGCCTAGGCAGCTAACGCCTCCCCGCTCGATCAGCGCGCAGATGTGAGAGTCGCCCGCGGCGATGGCCTTGACGCCTTTGTCAAGGCTGCGGATGGGGACAGGCGCGCTGCGGTCCTCTTTAGTCCCATCTCCGAGCTGGC
>JBKBID010000140.1:0-2342 GCA_046299515.1 Thermoflexales bacterium
GATGGCGTAGATCGAAGCCGCGTTGCGGTCGGGCGGCGCGTAGCCGGCCTCGGCCAGGTGGATCGCCGTCGCCTTGGCCACGCCGATCAGGTCGTCATCATTCATCACGATTAAGTCGCAAGGCGAGAGAAAGCCGCGCTCGCGGGCGATGAACGCGCTCTCGCTCACTTTGGCGTAAGCGATGGTCTCGAACACTTGCTGCAGGTAGCCCAGCGCATCCACTTTGTCGTTGGTCATGTGCGGCGACACCACGCGGCGCAACAATTCTTTGCAGCCGCCGCCGGCCGGGATCACGCCCACGCCGAACTCGACCAGGCCCATGTAGGTCTCAACGGCGGCGACGGCGCGCGCGCCGGCCATCGCCACCTCGGCGCCGCCGCCCAGCGCGCGCTGGCGCGGCGCGGTCACTACCGGCTTGGGTGCAAAGCGAAAGGCCATCAGGTAATCTTGCAACCGTTTCACCGCGTTCTCGATGGCGTTGGGGTCGCCGGCGCCGGCCAGCAAGATGAACAGCCCGATGTTCGCGCCCAGGCAGAAGTCTTTGCCCTGATTGGCGACGACCAGGCCGCGCCACTCATCGCGCTCAAGCATCTCCAGCGCTTCCAGCGCCAGGTCGTTGATGTAGTGATCCAGCGTGTTGCCCTTGGAGTGAAACTCCAGGTTGAGGATGCCATCGCCCAGATCGTGGATGCTGGCGCTGGCGTTGCGTCGCAGCTCGCGCGGCGTGCCGCGGTTCTCAGCCAGGACGATGTGAAATTTGGAGCGATGCAGCGGCGCGTAGTGCGCCTGCGGCTGATACACGCCGACCACGCGCCCATCCACGCGCTGGTAAAACGACTCGGCGCCGGCGGCCAGCATATCGTCCACCCACTGCGGCACGGCGATATCGCGTTCGCGCATCATTTCGCGCCCGCGCCGCACGCCGATCATGTCCCACAGCTCAAACGGCCCGGCCTCGGCGTTGAAGCCCCAGCGCATGGCGTTGTCAACGTCAGCGATGCTATCGGCGATCTCCGGGATGCGCCGCGCGGCATAGGCCAAGATGGGCAGCGTAGTCTCGACGATGAACATGCCGCCGCGATCCTCGGCGAAGCGATCGAAGATCGCCCGGATGCGTTCGGGCAGCTCCAGGTCTTTGGTCTCGCCGATCACGTCGAAGCGCGGTTTGGTCGGCGGCTCGTACTCCATGGTCTGCAGATTGAGGACGTGATACTCGGTCGCGCCGTCGGGCGTTGTGACTTTCTTGTAGAAGCCGGCGCCGGTCTTGTTGCCGAGCGCCTTCTGCGCGATCAGGCGCTGCATCACCTCCGGGATGACGAACGCCGCGCGGCTCTCGTCCTCCGGCGCATACTCATACAAGTTGTTGACCACATGCGCCATCACGTCTAGCCCCACCAGGTCGGCCAGGCGGAAGGTGCCGGTCTTTGGGTTGCCGATGATCGGGCCGGTCAGCGCGTCCACTTCCTCGACGGTATAGCCGTTGTCAATCGCGGCCTGCATGCGGTACTGGCCGATGAACGCGCCGATGCGATTGGCGATGAAGTTAGGGCGGTCTTTGGCGATCACCACGCCCTTGCCCAACCGTCGCGCGCCGAAGTCGCGCATAAAGGCCACGGCCTCGGGCCGCGTGTCCGCTGTGGGGATGATTTCGAGCAGTTTGAGATAGCGCGGCGGGTTGAAGAAGTGCGCGCCTAAGAAGTGCCTGCGGAAATCCTCGCTGCGGCCCTCGGCGATGGCGCGGATCGGGATGCCGCTCGTGTTCGATGACACAATGCTGCCGGACTTGCGCGCCGCATCCACGCGCGCCATCAGCGCCTGCTTTGGCTCTAACTGCTCGACGATCGCCTCGATGATCCAATCGGCGCGGCCGACGGCGTCGAAGTCGTCCTCCAGGTTGCCCAACGTCACGCGCCGGGCGGCGTCGGGATAGAACAGCGCCGCAGGACTGGCCTTCACTTGCCGTTCCCACAGCGCCTTGACGAGGCTATTGCGGTCGCCTTCTTTCGCCGGCAGATCGAGCAGCGTGACGGGAACGCCGACGCCGGCGAGCAAGGCGGCGATTCCCCCACCCATCGTGCCGGCGCCGAGGACGACGGCGGTTTGGATTTTGTAAGTCATGGTCGGAGAGTCCAGAGTGCAGAGTGCAGAGTCCGGAGGCCAGAGTCCAGAGTCCAGAAGCCAGAAGCCAGAGTACAGAGTCCAGAGTCCAGATTGGAAGATGTTATTGGGATTCACTCCGCAGTCTACGGATGAGGCCAATGAGCATGCCTACGATTTCGTGAGCTTCTTTCGAGAGCCTAGCGGCTTGTTCGTTCTCGACGTAGCCCAATCTCCGAGCAATC
>JBKBID010000141.1:0-2322 GCA_046299515.1 Thermoflexales bacterium
GGCAAGCACAGCTTCGACTTCTAACATGCGATGCTCCTCTGATAAAGAGTTCGGCTTGAGATTAGCACAGGACGCGAAGGCAGCGTTTTCGAGCGTGCAGGATAGAATCTGTGAGTAAGCGCTCATTGCGCTTCAGGCATGAAATCGCCCCAAGCTACTGTCCTTGTCGTGGACGATGATGCTTTCAACCGCAAGGGGCTTCACCAGTACCTTGCGCTGAATGATTTTGCAGTGCTCGAAGCCGGCGATTGCAGCACCGCTTGGGCGTTGTTTCAAGCGCAGCCCACCGATGCAGCCATCATAGACTTGTCCATTCCTGAGCAGGCCGGCGCGCGCGCTCGCCCCAGCGAGGCGCAGGGCTTGACCCTGGCGCAGCAAATCAAGCAGCATCGCCCTCAGACCGCAGTGGTGATCTTCTCGGCCTACGAGGACCGCGCCGCTGAAGCCATGCAGTTGATGCGTCAAGGTCACGGCGGCATCGCTTATATCTTGAAAGGTTGCGCCCCCGACATGTTGCTTAGCGCATTGCGGGCCACGTTAGAGGGCCGCGTGATGGTTGACCCTGAAGTCAGCCAGCCTAACCGCTTCGCCCAACTGCTCTTGGCCCAGATGGAGCCTGACGAGCGGGCCGCCGTCGAGGCAGCGCTCCATCTGCTGCATAAGCTCTCCCCTGCCGAGTGGACGATCGCCGGCCATATCCGCCACGGACGCCACCACAAGGCCATCGCGGCCGCGCTTGGCGTGAGCGAGCAAACCATCGCCAACAGAATCTCGCAGATTTACGATAAGCTGGGCTTCGCCAATCTGCCGGTCGAGTTCCGACCGGCCGCACTGCTGGTGAAAGTGCTACAACTCAATGACATCCTGAAGCTGCGCCCATGAGCTGCCCTGTGGCCCTCTCGATGCGCCGAGCGCAACTTATCAGCGCGGTGCGCCTTGAGCATCCGCGCTGGCTGGTTGGATTCATCGCTGCGCTCAGCGCGCTGTCGCTAGTTTCATTTCTGCGCTGGGTCGGTCATCCCTTTCCTCAATTCATCCACCTGCGAGGCACAGCAGGCGATAGAGAGCTGAGCATCATTTGGGCGGGCACGCCGTATTGGTGGAGCGGCATCGCTGACGCCGGCCTGCGCGCAGCGGATGAGCTGATCGCCATCGAGGATGCGCCGGCCAATGCCAATCTCTTCGACCGATTCAGAACGCTGGCGGCCGAAGGTCGCACGTCGCTCTCGGTCACAGCGCTGCGGAACGGGTCGGAGTGGATTTACACCCGCGTCCCTTTGCGACCGCTTACCTTAGCCCAGGCTATAGAGTTTCGTCTGCCGAGCGATCTGCTCGCTTGGACGTTGCTCGTGCTGGCGTGGGCGGTCTACCGCAGCAGGCCTGGTCATGCGCTCAACCGAGCTGCTTCGCGTTGCGCCGCGGTGATCGCCGGCGTGTTCGGCGTTTTCTTCCCAGAGCTGGACGCCGCCAGCACAGCGCTCCACGCCCGGTTGCTCGACGTGGCGTGGGTGATCCTGTCCAGCGTTACACCGGCGGCCATCTTCGACCTGGGGATGTATTTCACCGGGGATGCCGACAACTGGCCTCACTTCTCTAACGCGCGGCGCTGGGTGTGGCGACTCAGCGTGGCGGTAGGGCTGGCCTACGCGGCGCGCAAGGCGCTCGGTTGGTGGTTGGGATGGACGCACTGGTTAGCGACTTGGGAGCTTATCTTGTTCCGAGGGACAACGGTCCTGCTGGCGCTGCTGGTGCCGGGGATGGTGATGCGCTTGGGCTGGCTGGCGATCCGGCGCAACCAAAGGCGACGGCTGCGCGTCCAGGCGGGCATTGTGCTGGCCGGCATCTTGGCGCTCGCGCCGGTGTTAGCTTTGCACGCCCACGGTTCGATGACCAACCAGATGGACTTGTTCCAGGGGGGATTGGACCTGCGCTACTTCTACTTGATCGTGCCGCTGGCTTTCGGCGTCGCCATCATGCGCTATCAACTCTTTGTAGCGGAGAGTAACTGGTTGCTGCTTGTAGCCCTGGCCACAGCCAGCGGCATCCTGGCCGACATCGGCGCGTGGGGGATGCGCCACCTCGAGATGTTTACCGATAGTTCGCTGTTCATCCCGCCGACGCTGGCGCTTTTTGGTCTGGTGTTCACGAGCATGGCCACCGGCGCAGTACTGATTCGGCTGGGGCGTCACCTGCTCGAGCGTCAACGGATCGCCTATGCCGGCGTGTATCGCTTCCACGAGATGCTGGCCGGCGCGCCGCTCACTTCAGACCTGCCCAGGCTGATGGTTCAGGCCATCCGCGACGCATTGGAACTAGAAGCGG
>JBKBID010000142.1:0-2318 GCA_046299515.1 Thermoflexales bacterium
CCAGCGCTGCAATGTGGACGGCCGCCATCATGTTGTTGATCAGTTTGAAGATGGCGCCGCTGGTCGGTGGGCCGAGATGCAAGATGGTCGAGCCGCATCGCTCCAGGGTAGGCCGCACGCGCTCGAGCGCGTCGGGATGCGCGCCGACCAGGAAGGTCAGCGTGCCGTTGGCAGCGGCGACCCGGCTGCCGGTGACCGGTGCATCCACAAACGCCAACCCGCGCCCCTGCGCGAGCTGATGCAATGCGCGCACCCATTCCACGGAGAGCGTGCTCGCCTCGACGCCGACGGCGTTCGCGCGCATCCCATTAAGCGCGCCCTGGTCGCCCAGCCACATGGCGCGCGAGGCCGTGTCGTCGCCGACTATGCTGATCACAACGTCGGCGCGAGCGGCGGCTTCGCGCGGGCTATCGGCCCACTGGGCGCCGGCTTCGAGCAGCGGACGCGCCTTTTCGGCGGTGCGGTTATACACGTGGATGACATAGCCGGCTTTGAATAGGTTGCGGGCGATGCCGCTCCCCATGATGCCCAGACCCAGAACGGCGATGTGTTGCATTTTCAGTTCCTTCACCTGAGAATTGCGGAAGATGACCGATATTACATCGCTGCTCAAGCCTCCGCAGCGCTTCGTGTTGGACGCGATTCGCGATGCGGCGCAGGAATCCGGCACGCCGGCCTATCTGGTCGGCGGCGCGGTTCGCGACTGGCTGTTGCAGTTGCCCGAGATTGATGACCTGGACTTCGTCGTCGAGGGTGATGCAATCGCCCTGGCCGAATCCCTCCGGCAGCGCTACGGCGGCGAAGTGCAGGCGTATCCCAAGTTCGGCACGGCCACCTGGCGCGTGAACGATGTGGCGGTAGACCTGGCCATGGCCAGGCGCGAGTCCTATCCTCGGCCGGCGGCGTTGCCGGTGGTCGAGCCGAGCGACCTGCCGACCGATCTGCGCCGGCGCGATTTCACCATCAACGCCATTGCGATGCGCCTGGACGATTTCACGCTGATTGACCCGTTGGGCGGCGGGGATGACCTGCAGCGCGGCGTCATGCGCGTCATCCATGCCCGCAGCTTCATAGACGATCCGACGCGCATGTTGCGCGGGGCGCGCTACGCCGCGCGGTTCAAGTTTGAGCTGGACGCCGAGACGCACATCGCCCTGGAAGCCGGCTTGCCCTATGTGCGCGCGCTCAGCGGCGAGCGCGTGAAATACGACCTGGAGCTGAACTTTGAGGCTTGCGAGCCTGAAGGCGTGTTGATCCTGCTGCGGGAGTGGGGCCTTTTCGAGGCTGCCGGTATCCCCGCGCCGCCGGCCGACCAGTTAGCGCACCGCTTCCGGCGGGCGCGCGAGGTGCTGTGGTCGGGCGAATGGCCGATTGAGACGCTGCACATCGGCGCGCGTGACCTGCTCCATGCGATTGGGTGGGGCGCGTTGACCTATAACGTGGGCCAGCTCGGCATCGCCCGCTGGGTGGAGTGGATCCCGTTCGAGCATCATGTGCGCGACGCGCTAGTTGACCTCGGCCCGTTGAGCAGTTTGTCATCGGCGTCCTTCCGCGCCCGGCGCAGCCGACTATCGGAACTGTTGCGCGACTTTAGCGGCTTGTCGCTCTTCCTGGCCTATCTGTTCGAGACGAACAAACTCAAGTGCGACGCCTTGTTGTGCGAGTGGAAGGATTGGCGCTGGGTGAAACCGGTGACTACGGGCGATGACTTGCGCGCGCTCGGCCTGCCCCCCGGCCCGGCGTATGGCCGCATTTTGGGCCGGCTGCGCAGGGCATGGCTGGATGATGAGGTGAAATCCTACGCCGATGAGCAGCGCCTGTTGCAGCAGTTGATCGAGACGGAAGGGATGTGATAAGATTCAGCCAGTGGCCCCTTCGTCTAGTGGTCCAGGACGAAGCCCTCTCAAGGCTTAAACACGGGTTCGAGTCCCGTAGGGGTCATGAAGGATGAGAAACCAGGCTTTGCGAAGAAGCCTGGTTTTTGTTTCCTCGGGGTTGCGAAAAGCGCTCATGCGACACGCGGCTTTAGGATGGGCCGCACACGTCGGCAGCGGCGTCGTCCTGTCCGGTTGGCGAGTGTGAGGCTGACCGACTTTCTGTTGCTCGTGTGTCGCACGCGATGTACCGTCCAAAGCGCGGGCAGTCAAAAATTGGCTGCGCGCAGTCAGGCGTCGCGCGGTGAGTGAGGTGTGCCATGTACCGAAAAGTCCTCGTGCCTCTTGATGGTTCAACGCTGTCGAGCGCGGTGTTGCCTCGCGTCCGTCCGCTCGCGCAGGCTTGCGGTGCGCGCGTCGTGTTGATGCGCGTCGTCCCGGAGA
>JBKBID010000143.1:0-2248 GCA_046299515.1 Thermoflexales bacterium
GTTTAGCGTACGCGCGGTGGCTTCGGTCGGTGTGCTCCTGCGCTGGCTGCGTGCGCGCGATGCGCATGAACGCGTGGCATATCGCCGCATCCTGCGCTTGCTGCTGATCGGCAGCCGGTAATCTCGACGCAATGGATGTGTCTGTCATTATTCTCACCCACAATACGTGCGAGCTGACTTGCTCGTGCGTCCGCGCTGCGCTGAACGACGTTGTGACGAGCGGGCTGAGCGCGGAGGTGATCGTGGTGGACAACGCTTCAACCGATGGCACAGCGCAGGCCATCCGCGACACGTTTGCAGGCGTGCGGGTGATCGAGGCCGGTGAGAACCTCGGCTTCGCTCGCGGCAACAACCTCGGCCTGGCCGCTGCGCGCGGGCGTTATCGCTTCTTGCTCAACTCTGACGCGTTCGTGCAGCCCGGTGCGCTGTGGGCGCTGGCGAAGTTCATGGATGCACATCCAGACGCCGGCGCCTGCGGGCCGATGCTGCTGAACGAAGATGGGTCGCTACAACCTTCCGGGCGTCCGTTGCCGACTCTGCGGAGCGTCTTCCTGGATATGACGAAGCTCTACCGGCTGGCACGCCGAGACGTGTTTGAAGAGCGGGGGCGCGACTACGGTCGGCTTGCGCGCGTTGGCGAGATCTCCGGCGCGGCTCTGATGCTTCGTCGTGAGGCCTACGAGGCGACTGGCGGCTTTGACCCGGCGTTCTTCGCTTACTACGAGGACGTAGACCTATGTAAACGCCTCGGCGAGGCCGGCTTTACCGTCTACTATGTGCCGGATGCGAAGGTGATGCACTTGTGGCGGCGCACCAGCCACAGGCTGCCGGAGGTGAGCTATCGCGCCGGGGTAGACAGCCTACGCTACTATTTTCGCAAGCACCACGGTCGCTTTGCCGAGGGCGTTATACAGCTTATGCTGGCTGCTCGGGAATTGAGCCTAGTGTTGGCTTCGGCAATGCGCGGTCAAGGCGAATGCGTTGCACTGCATTGGCGGATGCTGGTTCGTGCATTGATGAGCCGATCGTTTTGACTGTGAACGTCACCATGTTCACCTCGTGGCAGGTGCGCTGTGGCATTGCCGACTATGCTGCGCATCTGACTAGCGCACTCAACCAATTAGATGGTATGCGCGTGTCGGTTGTGCCGTTTGACCGGCGACCCCATCCACGCGGCGATTACGCGCGCTGGGGCGAACAGATGAACGCCGGTGATGTAGCGCATGTGCAGCACGAATATAGCTTCTTCGGCTACTTGTTGCCCTGGCGTAATCATTTCGACGCCTTCGCCAGCCGCATCCACAAGCCGCTGGTCATCACTCGGCACGTCTCGTTCGACGGCCCACTTGCTGTGCCTGGACGCGGCCTGCGCCATGTGGCAGCGCAGGCCAAGTGGTCGCTCTACAACCGCTGGCTAGGGCCATATGCTCGCTATCTCAACAAAGATGTCTTCGACCGTGCGCAGCAGGTGATCGTGTTGAGCGCCCGTCTGAAGGCGCATCTGGTTGCACGGGGCGTAGCAGCAGATAAGGTTCACATCATCCCTGCCGGCGCGCCCAATGTGCAACCCGCCTCGTTCGAGGCGGCGCGGGCGTTGCGCGCATCATGGGGTTGGGAGGATGCGCACGTCGTTTGCCTGTTCGGCTATATCGCGCCGCCCAAGGGTCACATGTTGGCGCTAGAGGCGCTGGTGAACCTGCCGGATGACTATGTGCTGCTGATCGCCGGCGGAGTGCGGCTGGAATCGCAGCGCTGGTACCTAGACGCGCTGCGCCGCCGGATCGAACAGTTGGGGCTGAGCACGCGCGTGCGGATCACCGGCTATCTAAGCGAGGGGGACGTCGCGCGTCATATCGCGGCGAGCGACCTCCTGATCTACCCGAACACGCACGCCGACTTTTCTTACTCTGTCGTGACCGGGCTGGCATACCGGACGACGCCGGCGCTGGCATCGGACGTGGACGCGCACCGCGAGATTGCCGGCTATTGCGATGGGCTGCTGCTATTTCGGAGCGGTGATGCTGGCCATCTAGCTCACGAGATCCGACGCATCATCAGCGATCCAGCCCAACGCCGGCGCATGCTGGAAGCTGCCGAGCGATTCGTTCGTGACTACGCCTGGTCGGAGATTGCCAAACGCACGTGTGAAGTCTATCGCCTGTGCCGACCGCTCACGCCTCTCCGTTGACCAACATGCGCGCCAGGGCGTTGTGTCGCTCCAGCAGGCGCGGCAGGTCGAGCGTGGTGA
>JBKBID010000144.1:0-2228 GCA_046299515.1 Thermoflexales bacterium
GGAGCTGCCAAATGACGTCTGGATAAGCCAACAGGACATCACATTCTCGGATTGCGTTATCCAGCGCAGAGGGGCTGGGGTATACGACAAGCTGGACGCGAAAATCGTCCGCGGATCGCGGAGTCGCGGACCCGGCTGGAGCAGCAAGGGTGACCTGCAAATCTGGATCCTGGGCGAGCGCACGCGCTATCTCGTAATACCGGATGCCCACGCCGGCCATGCGCTCGCCGATGAGGTCGTGACTAACGATAAGGAGCCTGGGCATAAGTCACAGCTCAGCCAGTTATCGGAATTATAGCGACGGGGAGCGTCGTAGCCGTGGATGGCGACGCCCGGATAGTTGCCCGGCAGGAGCGGGTCGATCAAGCAAGCGACGCCTTTAATCCCGCCGAGCGACCTAGTAGTTGGACTCCGAGGTCAGGATGAAAGCCGCGCTCATCGCGGGGGAATGTGCGCGGGTGTCTGGTGCGTAGCCTGCTTCAGGGCGCGCATCAATCGAATGAAACGCCCTTGTTCGTACGCTGCTACCAGCGCCTCGGCCCGCTGGGCGCGCTGTTCCAGCGCTTCCAGCCGTGCTTCAGCCTCGGCCAGCTTTTGTTTGTAGTGTTCGGCAGTCTGGCGGTCGCGCTCGCTTTGCGCGCGCTGCGCCTCGAGGAGCGCGTCGCGCTGGCGCAACGCCTCGATGTATAGACTGGCCAGCTCCGACTGATCGGCGTGCAGCGCATAAACCCAGTCGCTGACCGATTTGCCGGCTATACCGGCCTGGCCGCTGAAGCGGTATAGGTCGTTGCAGGAAGCGCACATGGGGAAGATAGCGCCCTGCCCGCGCAGCCCCTCCTTAAAGCGCACGATGTCTTCCAGGGGCTGTGTGACCAGGTCGCCGATCTTGCCTACCCCGTCTAGGTCATGGCAGCAGGCCAACACCTCGCCCGTCCAGGCCACGAATAGGGTGTAGTCGAAGATGTCGCACTGCTTAATGTGGCGCGGTGGGATGGGCGTGTCGCAGATGCCGTCGCCCTTTAGGTGTCCGCCGCGATTGTGGCACAGCGAAAAGGAAATCTTCTCGATGCCGAGGTCATTGAGCCGGCGGCGGATTTCGGCCAGCTTGGGGCGGGTTTGGCGGGTGACGCTGACGTTTGCCACGACGCGCATTCGTCCCTGCGCGCGTTCAACTGCGTCGGCGATGTACTTCTCGGCCCGTTCAAAGTTCAGGCCGCCCATCATCAGCTCGTAGGTTTCTGCGTCGGCGCCGTTGTAGCTGATGATCATCGTCCCCAGCCCGGCCTCGATCAGTCGCTCGACATTCTTGGGCGTCAGGGCAGAAGCATTCGTGGTGATGTAAGTGGGGATTTTGCCTTTGAAGTATTCGATAAAGCGCGGCAGGAGAGGGTTTAGCGTGGGCTCGCCCATGCCGGCAAAGTCAATAGCGCGCGTCTTGCCATACGCCAGCACCTTGTCCGCCACAATTTGAAAGGTCTCCCATGTCATCTTGCCCTTTGGGCGCGTGATGGTCTCGTGTGGGCAGTGCAGGCAGCGCGTGTTGCACTCGTTCGTCGCTTCGATCTCAACTGTGTTCACTTTGCGCCTCCGGTTATTCCGTGATCAGCTCGCTCAAGAGCATGCCTTTCTCAAGGGCGCTGGATAGGCGAGCGTGCGGCGTGTGTTTCCATTCTCCCTCTAATGCGATAAGGCCATAGCGTTCGTTGCTGCCGCCGGGCAAGACGGTGAAGCGGGCGCATCGGCTCCAGTAATCGTAGCGATGCGTGTCGGCCTCATCGTAGATAGCTACGTCCACTTCGTAATCCCCCGGCAGAAAGGGCAGGTCGTGGATGGTGTAATCCACGTATCCCTCGCCATCTATCTCGTCAATCACGTAGTTGCCGAACACATTGTTCGGCCCGGCCAAGCGCGCGCCGGTCTGCACGTGGAAGAACGCGATGCCGAACAGCATGTGCTCCAATCGGCGGCGGGCGCGGTAGTGCAGCCGCACGGTGAGCTTGGCGTGGGTGCGCGTCAGGCGACCGGGGCGGCCGGCGGCATCCAGAAATTCCACCTTGGTGATGCGCGCCTCGCCGCTGCCGAGCCGGCCTTCCTGGTTCAGCCCGTCTATCGGATTCTCGTCCAAGCGGCCGTTCTGAGTGGCGTCGGCGTCGTCTGTCACGTCCTGCGCTTGCGCTTCAGCCGCTTTGATCAGCGAGTATTCGTGGTAGGCGTTGCACACGCTCACC
>JBKBID010000145.1:0-2183 GCA_046299515.1 Thermoflexales bacterium
CGCGCCTTCAACGCGCATCGGCTGATTGACGCCGACTGGGACGCGCTGATGCTGGTCGGCGCGTTCGGGCGCGGGTTTCAACGTGACCTGGACGACCCGCGCAAGTGGCAGACCGTGTTCGACCAGCCGGATATTCGCTTTGGCCGGCCGCTCATCAATGATTTCAGGAATACCTGGCCGAGGGATTGGAACTGAGCCGTGAGTAAACCTTCTGCGTTTCTGGTTGCCTGCGCGCTGATGGGTTGCGCAGGCGCGGCGATGGCTATGTCGAACGAAGTCGCGCAGGCGCGGCCGGCGATGGGAGCGCCCGCCTCTGCGCCTCGGCCATCGCCGACCTTCGTGCAAATGACCGACGGCGGTTGCTGCGCGCAGCCGTTCTTCTCGGCGGACGGCCGCCATGTGCTCTTTCTCGACAAGCCGGCTGCGACGGCGCCGGTCGGCATCTGGTCGGTCGCGGTGGATGCGCCGCTCTCGCCGCCGAGGCTGTTCACCGAACGCCTCGGCCCGTTCAGCCGCGACCTGTCGCTGGCGCTCGACTTGCAGGACGGCCAGACGGTCATCGAGCGGCTGCGCGACGGCAAGCGCTGGACGATCAACAACGGCGGTCGCCCGGTCATCTTCTCGCCCGACTCCAGGCGCATCGCGTGGACGGTGGTGCAGGAAGTCGGCGGATTCGACGCGCGCCGTGCGCAGATCTACGTCGCCGACGTGGACGGCCGCAACGCGCGGTTGGTCGCGACGCGCTTCGGCGGCGGGCCGCTGGGCTGGCTGCCGGACTCGCGCCGCTTGCTGGTCGGCGGGCGAGCCGGTCGCACTGACCCTAGCCCGACATTGAGCGTGCTGGATGTGGACACGGGCGCGATGCGCCCCCTGGTCGCCGTGGAGCGGCTGCGGGGCGCGTCCATCTCGCCGGATGGGCGCATGTTGGCTTACTTCGTCGCCCAGGCGCGCGATGCGTCGCAGAATGGCATGTATCTGCTCGACCTGACGCACCCTTCGCCGGTCCCGCAGCGCTTGAATTTCTTTGGCGCGTATCGCTGGCGCGACGCCGGCCGCCTGCTCTACATCCCGCTGCGGCCCGGCGCGCCGGGCGACGAACTCTGGCAGCTCGACGTGGCTACAGGACGATCGGAGCGCTTGATCGCCGCCGACGCCGGCTCGCCGTTCAAGATCGCCAACGGCGACTGGGACGTGGCGCGCGACGGCGCGAAGATCGTCTTCCTCTCTGCGCGCGACCGCAACGTGTGGCTGGCGAATTTGCCGTAGGATGCGGGGCGCGCGCCCTCACATCGGCACGACGAGGGCGCGGTCGAACTCGGTCAGGCGCTCGAAGCGGCCTTCCAGGTTGCACCAGTAATCGTCTTCGACGCGCACGCCCCAGCCGCCGCGCGGGTCGTCGGGGTAATACAACCCCGGCTCGTTGCACACGATCGCGCCCGGTTGGAAGGTCTCATCCGGCCGCAGCCCTTTGAGGCTCATGTATGGCGGCTCGTGAACTGCGAGGCCGAAGCCGTGGCCGAGGCCGTGCATGTAGCCGCAGGTCGTCGCGAAGTTTTGGCGGATGGTGGGGTGCCCGTGCGCCTCGAATAGGTCGCACACCGCTTCGTTGAAGGTGTAGGTCAGGTCGGTGGTGTTGAAGGCGGCTTCGGCCATGTCGTGGGCCTGCATCACCAGCTCGTAGGCTTGCCGGATGTGGTCGGGCGCGTAGCCCAAGCACCAAGTGCGGGTGATGTCGCTGTAGTAGCCGCCGGGGCCGCGCGGGAAGATGTCGAACACGATCGCGCGGCCGAGCGCGATCGGGGCGTCCGGCGCGCCGCTGCTGTGGGGGATGCCGGCGTCGCGCCCGATGGCGAAGATGCAGTCTTGCAGGTCGAGGCCCAAGCTGACGGCCTCGCGCCGGATGAAGCGTTTGACGTCCGCGACGGTCAGCGGGCTGCCGTCGCTTTTGATGAGCGTCTCGTCGGCGACGCGGTGGCCGCGCAGGAAGTCGCGCGTTGCGCCGATCACGGCTTCGGTCAGCCGACAGGTCTGGCGGATGCGCGCGGCCTCGTCGGCGTCCTTCGTCAGGCGCGCCGCGCCGATCACGTCGTCTTCCTGTTCGGTCACCACTTCACACACGCCCTCGCGGATGAGCGCGTTGAGGAAGTTGAACGCGGTGTTGACGTGATCGGCGCCGTAGAACG
>JBKBID010000146.1:0-2172 GCA_046299515.1 Thermoflexales bacterium
GTCGCCGCCCAATCTTCAACGAACACGCGAAACGGGCTGGCCTGCGCGCCGGCCAGACCGACAGCGCCTCGGCTGTACTTCTCGAACGAGACGTGCTCGTTTGCTGCGCTGTCGGTGATGGCAAAGTGCGCAAAGTACACCTGGTCGAAAGCGAAGGCCGACTTGCGATCGGCAAGCAGCGCCTGCTCATCAGGTGGGACGAGCGCGCGACGGAAGAACGTGAGTTGGTAGCCGAAGTGGCGCCCTGCAGCGTCGAACAGGTTGCCGGTGTAATACCACCATTCCGTTTGATAGGCGTCATGCGGGCCGTGATCGCGCGGGAAGTCGAACGTACGCGGTTCCCGCGCATGCGCGAAGCGGTCCGACATCGCATCGCGCTGCAGGCCAGCAACGGTCGCTCGCGCCTGCTCGCCGCCCTCCGTAGGCGCACCAAAAGCGGCCCAACCCAGCGCTGTCAAGCCCACCACCGCCACCACACTCACGACTATCTGTAAGCCTCTGTTCACAACTCACCCCTATGATTGGTTCAATGCGGGCGATTCTAGCTACCGTGCCTGTGAATCGGCTGAGCGATGCAGCGATCCGCGTTCGAGACGCTGCGCTGGATTGGGCGCTCGGCAGACCAGATGGCGCAATTTGCATAACGCATACCGGCGCGGTCACATCGGATATCGCCGCCGAACTGCGTGCGACGATGAACCGGCTGAAAGCGCAGGCGATCAGCCCGGACGGGAGGCGGGTGAACTACGCGGACGTGCGGCGTGACGCGCAGCGTCACCGAGGGCAATCTGGGCGGCCTGTGGTTCTTCCGACGCGCCGGCTGCGTTGTGAACGGCCAACGCCTGAGCTGTGATGACATCGAGCACGGCATCCTGCGCGCCAATCGCGGCCATCCGTTCACCCCCGGCCGCCAGTTCGCCTCCGATGACCTGCGCCGCGCCTGGGTGATCGAACCGCTCGACCCGCGCATCCACTTTGCGTTGAACTGCGCCAGCCGCGCCTGCCCGCCCATCGGCATCTACGACGCCGAGCGGCTGGATGAGCAACTGGGACAGGCAGCATGCAGCTTTGTAAGTCACAGCGCGCGCCGCGTCGGCGAGGCGCTAGAGGTATCGGCGTTATTCCGCTGGTACGCCGGAGATTTCGGCGGGCGCGCCGGCGTGCTCCGCTTCCCGTTGGCGCATTTGCCCCATGACGACCGGCGCGCCCTCATCGAACGATATGACGCAAGGACGCGGCTGCGCTATGCGAAGTATGACTGGCGACTAAACGCATGATAGCCGCGCGGTCGCCGCGCCAACATGTCGAATGTGATACATTTCAACGAGAGGCGCAAGAATGCGCCCTGCTGAAGCCTGCGGCGTTCTTCGTCCGTCGCCTTGATTGAAGCCGCGCACGTGGCCGCCATGCAACCATTCTCCCCGCAGGTGATCTTGAACTGTGATTGCGGCGAAGGGATAGCCGATGACGCCGCGATCCTCTCGTGCGTCACTG
The DNA here is from genome assembly GCA_046299515.1 of Thermoflexales bacterium. Lineage (GTDB taxonomy): Bacteria > Chloroflexota > Anaerolineae > J036 > Brachytrichaceae > JAAFGM01. The sequence goes on from JBKBID010000146.1 coordinate 1,495, forward strand.
CAGCCAACATCGCTTGCGGTGGACACGCCGGCGACGCCGACTCGATGCGCACTGCGCTGCGACTGTGCAAGCAGTTCGGTGTGAGCGCGGGCGCGCATCCCTCCTATCCGGATCGCGCTGGATTCGGGCGGCGCGTGCTGCCGATGACACCCGCCGAGCTCGTCGCTGCCGTCCTCGAACAGATTCAGGCACTATCCGTTATCGCGTCCGAGGAGGGCGTGCCGCTCACGCATGTGAAACCCCATGGCGCGCTCTACAACCAGGCTGCGGCGCGTCGCGAGATCGCCGATGCGATCGCGCGCGCCATCGTCGCGCATGACCCAGGTTTGGCACTGGTCGGCTTGGCAGGCTCGGCGCTCATCGAGGCCGGCGCAGCTGCCGGGCTGCGCGTACTGCGCGAGGCGTTCGCCGACCGCGCCTATGAGCGCGACGGTTCCCTGCGCGCCCGCAACTTACCCGGTGCGCTGCTCGAGGACAACCGGCGCTGCCTGGCGCAAGCCGAGAGCATCGTCCTGCATGGGCTGGCGACGGCGCATGACGGCGCGCGCATCGCGCTGCGAGCCGACGCAATCTGCATTCACAGCGACACGCCGGGCGCAGCCGAGCGCGCGGCTTTCTTGCGGCGCGGGCTGCTACAAGCCGGCGTCGCACTGGTCGGCGTGCGATGAAGCCTTGGCG
>JBKBID010000147.1:0-2102 GCA_046299515.1 Thermoflexales bacterium
GCTATCGCGACGTGCATTACCGTCTGTTGGGGATGGGAACGATGGCGATCCATATCGGTGAGGTATGATTCTGAACAGCAATATCAACCCGGCTGCAGGTGCATCTAAAATCGCTCGGCTTTGAACACGCCGGCTGAATCTCCTCCCGCCCCGCAGCGCGCTGCAAACCGTAATCCGTGATGGAGCAATCCCAAGCAGCAACTCAAGACAGGCGCGAAAACTCGCCACAATCGGCCGTACCGCTGGCCTATCGCGCCGTGCGCAACGGCGTATGGGTGGCGCTTGGGTCATACTGGGTGATTGGCTTTGGCTTCATCGCCAACATCGCGCTGATTCGCCTACTCACGCCGGCCATCTATGGAGAGTTCGCGCTGGCGATGTTTTTCTACACCCTCTTCGATCTGCAAAGCAAAGTGGGGTTGAATTTCGCCTTTGCGCAGCAGCGCGAAGTGAACGGCGAAACACTGGGGACGTTGTTCGTGATCAGCGTGCTGTTGGGCGCGGGCACGCTGATCCTGGGGCTGCTGGCTGCGCCGGCGCTGCGCCTGGCCGGCTACCCCGCCGAAGTTGCGCTGCTCACCATTATCCTATGCGCACTTGCCTTCGTGGGGAGTTGGACGGCCGCTCTGGGCATCCTGTTGGAGGCCGACCTGCACTATAAGCCGCTGAGCATCGCGACATCTGTCGCCGTGCCCCTTTCTTATGCGCCGGCCTTCTGGCTTGCGTATCAAGGCCTAGGGCAGTATAGCTTGATCAGCCAAAGCGTTGCTTACCAACTGACGATGATCGCAGCCACGTTGCTGTATTTCGTCTACAGGCGGCGCGACGTGCTGCGCCTGCGCTGGCGCTTTGAGCCGGCGCAGGCATCTCAGTATGTGAAATTCGGGCTGGCCGCCGGCCTGAGTCAATTCACCTCGATCTTGTTGACGCAGGCCGATAATTTCATTTTGGGCACGCTGACCGGCGCGACCACGCTGGGCTATTATGACCGCGCCTATCGCGTCGCGCAATGGCCGGCGCTGTTGTTGAATACGCTGCTTGGACGGGCAGCAACATTCACCTACGCCCAGGTGCGCGACGACGCGCAGCGATTGAAGCGTTCGATCGAGATGATGCTGTGGATCTCAGTCCAGGTTGCCACGCCGATCGCGCTGATGCTGTTCATCAGCGCGCCCGACCTGGTGCAACTCCTCTTCGGCGCGCAGTGGTTGCCGGCCGTAGCGCCGCTGCGCATTCTGCTCCTCGCCGCCCTCATCAGAGCGTTGTGGGAGAATAGCTGGGCGATCTTCATCGGCACCGGCCATCCGCGACGAATCATCGAGCTTTCTCTCTTTCAACTGGTGATCCTTGGCATTACCGGCACAGCGCTCTCGGCGATGCTATCCGCTACCGGAATGGCAATAAGTGTTGCGATTATGTTTGGCGCTGGGGTGATGGCAGCCTACCGCGTGCTGCGACGCAGCCTGCCGCTGCAGATCGGCGAGGCGCTCTCCGGCCCGCTGATCGCATCTGCCCTGACACTAGCCGGTTATCTGCTTCTCGTGCGGCTGGTCGGCAGCGCACATCCGCTCTGGTTCTCTGTCGCGTGGAAGGCGAGCTGGGGGCTGGCTGGATTTGCGCTTTTCTCGCTGCTCGTTCAACCCCGACAATTCACCACACGCATCGGCTACACCTGGAGATTGTTACGTGGACGCGCCTAAGAAGCCTGATGTCATTGTGTCTTTCGGCAACGACTTCGCCGGTCCGGGCATGGGCACGACTGCGCTGCATAACGCGGTCGGGCTGCACCGGCGCAACATGCTGAGCAAAGTTCTATGCGGCTCGTATCGCCCCGGCGCCATTCCTGCGCGCATGATCCGCAGCATTGGACTGGCTGACCGAGGATTCCGGAAGCTGGCAAGCCTCGACACCAGCAATTGGCTATGGTACTTTCAAGCGATATGGTTTGATCTCTGGGCATCGCATCATATCAACAAAGCTGATTTGCTCCATGTTTGGTGCGGCTATGGCAGCCGCTCGCTAGAAAGAGCCAAAAAAGGTGGGATGCTCACGGTGTCGGTGCTTGTCTCGACGCATCCCCGCTATCAGCATCGCCTCTTGAG
>JBKBID010000148.1:0-2087 GCA_046299515.1 Thermoflexales bacterium
CGCGCGGCGGCAGTCCGCTGACCCCCGCCGCGCGTGAATCACTCGCTATGACGCGGAAGAAACGCCTCTCCAGGCCCGGCCTCACGACCCGCCGCGCGTCACACTGGGCAGATAGGCGCGATATGGCACGTGCGTGGTCAGCGTGACTTCGGCATAGCCGCCGCTGCCGGCAGCGCGGATGGTTGCCACGTCCACGTCGCCAGGGTTGGCACCTGGCGGCGCCGTCACCGCCACATTGAGTTGCCGCACTCCGCCGCGCGCAATCGTCTGGCTGGTCCACGAGAAGGCCGTCGGCCAGCCGGCGTTGACGCGGCTAATGGTGATCGTATCCGGCTGCGGGGAAACGGTCGGCGCCGACGCCGACGTAACAGGTTCAAGCGATTTTCTGGTATCCGGCGAGGTCTGCTGGGCCACGATGGGGGATGCAACATCAGGCCACGCCGGCTTTGGCTGGGCGGTGATAGTCGGCGACACTGGGCGCAGTGAGCATCTCAAAGGTCGCGCTGAAGCGGGACAACCTTTCTTAGTATATTTATCGCCGGTCCAATCGTCAATTTTGTGGGCCGAACGGCCGAACGGGCCGACTTGATTCAGCCATGTCTGCTGCTTTGATCAAACGCATTGTCCCCTGGCTGTTGGCCTTGCTAGGCCTGGCGGGGGCGCTCGCCTACTTCCTCTCTCAGCCGCCTGCCGAGGGTGAAGCGGCGCGCGTGGTGTATGTGGTGGACGGCGACACCATTCACGTCGAGATGCACGGCCAGACCTATCGCGTGCGTTACATCGGCGTTGACGCGCCCGAGAGCACGCGCGTCGTCGAGTGCTTCGGACGCGAGGCGACCGAATTCAACCGCGCGTTGGTGGCCGGCCAGCGCCTGCGGCTTGAGCGCGACGTCAGTGAGACAGACCGATACGGCCGGTTACTGCGCTACGTCTATTTGGCCGATGGGCGCATGGTGAATGAGATATTGGCGCGCGAGGGCTATGCGCTGGCGCGCTCGTTCCCGCCGGATGTGAAGCATCAGGATCGCCTGCGCGAAGCCGAGCGGGATGCCCGCCAGAACCGCCGGGGATTGTGGGGGAAGTGTTGAGGCGCAGCGCGCTGTCAGCCCTGCTTTCTCTCGGCGGCCTCCCTTGCGCTGAGGCCGTAGGTGTTGAGCTGGTCGCGCAGCACCGCCGTGCGCGTGTGGGCGTAGACGATGCGCGTGGTCTCCGGCGAAGCGTGGCCGAGATACGCTTGCACGCTCTCCAAGGGCATGCCTTCGTTGAGCAGTTGCGTGGCCCGATAGTGTCGAAAGGCGTGCGGCGATGCCGCTTTGCTCAGGCCGAGCGCCTTTGCGGCGCGCTTCACAACGCGCCAGATGCTCATGCGGGTCAGCGGCCGGCCCTTGTTGCGGCGATGGCTGATGAATAGGGCGGGGTAGGGGTCGTCGCGTTCGTTGCAGTAAGCCCGAATGGCTGCCTGCGCCTCCGGCGTGAGGAAGAGCATGCGCTGCTTGTTGCCTTTGCCGGTGATCAGCGCTTCGCTCGACCGGCCGTCGGCCAGTTGTGCGCGGGTCAACGAGGCCACTTCGCTCACGCGGCCGGCGGAAGCGTAGAGCGTGTGCATGATCGCCCGGTCGCGCAACAGCTCGAGGCGTTTCGTCCTAGAACTTTTGTTCGACTCGTCGCCAGGCTCGGGCAGCGGCTGCTCATCGTAATAGGCGATGATGCGCGGCAGGTCGGGATCGACGGCGCGGTGGCGATAGCCAGCCCGCGCGTCGCCGCGCGAGACGCGCAGCTTGGCCTCGGCCTTGGCGCGGTTGAAGCCGGTCGGCAGTTTGTCGTTCGCGTCCATCCATTGCAACAGTCGGCGCAGCGCGGAGAGATACAGTCGGCGCGTAGCGCGGGCGAACTTGCGCTTGCTCAGGAACAGGCTGAAGCGTTGCAATATCTCGTCGTTCAGCTCGAGCTTCGCCTCGACCGCCAGCGACAAGCCGGCCTTGTATGCCGCGCGCGTGTTGTCGCTGGCGTCGTGCAACGCGGCGAGGAAGGCTTGCGCGAGCGCATCGCTCAGGACAGTAGTGGGTGATGGGTCATCGCGCGTCATG
>JBKBID010000149.1:0-2074 GCA_046299515.1 Thermoflexales bacterium
GTAGCCGGCTCTTTGGTCGGCTCTTCCAAGTTGGGCAGGGCGAAGTCCAAGCCAGCCAATGCGCAATCGCGCTGGAAGCGGGCGAGCACCGGCAGGCTGGTCGTCCAAGCGAACACGCCGGCCAACGAGCGCACGGGGAACAACAGCACGCGCGCATCGCCCGGCGCGATCGCGCCGGCAGCGCTGGCGCCTTCTTCCCCGGCCTTGCCGAACAATGCGGTGATCTCTGGCCCATCGTCGCCCCAGTTGTTGCGTCGGCGCACTTCGGCGCGCAACTTACCTTTCACGCCGCTGGCTTGAATGAGCGGGTAGTTGGTAGTCCGCTCGCGTTGGATGGGCAGGTCCACCGCGCCCAAGCCGCGGCCGCTGCCGGCGTGCAGCGGCGTCTCCACGTAAATGAACATCATGCTGGTTGCCTCGAACATGGGATCACTCCTTCCATTCGCTAACAATGACTTGGCCGAAGCCGATCTCGGCGCCGTAGTCGGTGACGGCGTTCTGGATTAGGTTGGGTTTCAGGCAAGCGTTTTCGTTGGCGGCGAAGTAGTACACGCTGCCGGCCGGCACGTAGCGCCGGGCCGGCTTTTGGCTGCCGCTCGCCCAGTCGTAGCCGCCGCGCATTTCGTAGCCGCGCAGGGCCACGGCCTGGAGCGTCACGCTGCCGTCGAAGAACCGCGCCCAGCTTGCCGGCTGCCAGCCGTCTGCGAAGTAAGTCGGCGTGGCGAAGTACAACTTGAAGCGCGCCGGCAGCGGGTTAGGCGGTGCGGGCCAAGCCGGCCCCTCCACTTGCTCGAAGCGCGCGCCGCGCCCTTCGCCGCCGATGCGCATCACGCCGCGCGCCGGCCAGCCGTCGTAGCCACCCACTTCGACGTATAGCCCTACCCCGTCTTGCGGTCGAACGAACTCGGCGGCGTAGAGCAGCCCTTCCTTAGTCGTGCGGCGGTCGCTGTCTATGCCGATGCCGTAGCGATGCTCAATCGCGAATAACTCATGCGAAGAGGTAGCGCGAACAGCGTTGCCGCTCAGGTAATCTCGCAGCGCCTGCTCAGCGAGCCATTCACCCACCTCACGCTTGGCAGGCTTAGCGCTAGGGCTAAGAAACAGCAACTGCGGCAAACAGCCGTCGGCGCTAGTGGCGCACCCGAAGTCTGCCGCCGACCGCGGCGCGGCCGCCCGCACATCTCCATCTGCGCCCGGTATGGCGTCGGCCGGCACGGGGAAGTAGCGCGTGATCGAGCCGTTGCCGTTGCGACGCGCGATGAACGGCCCGCGCATACGCAGGGCGCCGAAATCCTCGGCGGTGCCAACAGTCTGGGCGATGGCCCGCTTATCGCGCAGGTCTATGCCCTTCGCCACCAAGTGGTGCGAGCGGATGGCGCCCTGCATCACGCTGGGGTAAGGCGGGAACAGGCTGCGGGCGTAGTGGTCGTCGCCGGCGTCGAACGGTCGGCCGTCGCGGAACAGCCACACGTCCACAGGGGAGAGAAAGAGGTGCATCGTTGTCATTGCGCTGCCTCCTGCGATTCGCGCACGATGAACCGCGCGACGCCCAGCCAGCGGCGCAGCCCTTCCACGTGGTCTGGAAGCTGCGCCGTCCAGTCGGCCAGTTGTTGCGCGAAGGCGTCGGCCTCGCCGCTTTGGCGCCATGTCTCGCTGCTGTGCCGGCGCGCTTGGCGGCGCAGCTCGGCTGCGAGCATCGCCCGATCGTCGGGGATGGCGCGCAGGGTGCTCCCCGCATCGGCGACGAAGCGGCCGGCAAGGTTACCCCGCTGCAGATGTGCTATCAGCGCTTTGAGAACCTCCACGCCGTCCCACTTGACCACAGCCGTCTCCTGCTCGCCGCTGCGCTTGACTGCCGTGATGCACAGCGCGGCTTTGCCCTCTATGCGCTTGGCCTGGCGCTCAGCTTCGCGGGCGGCGCGCAGCGCAGCATCCAGTGGGTGCAGGTGATGCACCAGCGCAACGCCCGCCGACGCCGTGCCGGGCGCCGGCGCGTGGTTTTGGGCGACTTGCGTGAAGGCCTGCGCCAGCCTATGCGCTGTATCGAGCGCCCGGCTCAGCGGCAAAAAGGCCA
>JBKBID010000150.1:0-2035 GCA_046299515.1 Thermoflexales bacterium
CCCGGCGTATGTATACGACCTCGCCTTTCGCACCATGAATGCGCCGTTGCCCGGCGCATACTTCCTCGAGCATGCGCTGAAGGGTGGGGTGTTCACGATCGCCTGGTTCGTGGAGAAATTCGCCCACGATCTGCGCCAGGCGAATCTGCCGCTTGTTCCGGAGGAGATTCTGGAAGCAGCCGCGGCTAAGCTGCCTCCCGGCAGCGCCGGCTTGATGCTGGTGCCGTATTGGAACAACGTGATGAACCCTTACTGGGATCCGGCGGCGACCGGCATCGTCGTCGGCTGGACCGGCGCGCATGGCCGCGAACACTTCTACCGCGCAATACTGGAGGGCATCGCCTTCGAGCAGCGGCTGGCCGGCGACGCTGTCATGAAGGCCACCGGCGTGCCATTGCGCGAATACGTCACGATGGGTGGCGGCAGCAAGAGCGCCCTGTGGTGCCAGATCATGGCCGACGTGACGTGTGTGCCGATTGTCCGGGCCGAGACGGCTGAGGCGACGTGCCTTGGCGCCGGCATCCTGGCTGCGACGGCCGCCGGCTGGTACCCCGACATACACACTGCGGCGTCGGCGATGACCCGCACCGGCCGGCGCTTCGATCCGCGCCCCGATGTGGCAGCCGAATACGACAAGCTATACGGCGATGTGTATGTGCATCTCTTCCCGGCACTTCAGCCCTATGTCGATCGCTTGACCGAGCTTACCCACAACGAGTGACACATCATGGGTGTGATTCATCATCAACTCAACGCGACGGGCACGTGGGACTATGCAACCATCAAAGCGCGCATCTATGAAGGCGGCGCCGCGCCTGGCGCTGTGCGCCGCATCCTCATCGGGCGTGACGAAGGCGCGCATGACTTCATCATCCGCTACTTCACCATTCCGCCTGGCGGACATTCGTCCTATGAGAGCCATGCGCATCCCCACGGTGTGATCGTCGTGCAGGGCGGCGGCCAGGTGTTACTCGGCGACACATGGCATCCTATTGGCGTCGGCGATGCCGTGTTCATCGCCCCGCATGAGGTGCACCAGTTCAAAGCGCCGCCCGACCAGCCGTTGGGCTTTATCTGCGTCATCCCGCCCAAGAAAGAGGAGGCGCCCCCGCAGTCATGAAGTATCTTTTGTGTACGGCGGATGCCACGGTCACCTGTTTTGAGAGTGATCCACCGCGAGCAGCCGTCGGTGAGATAGTTGCGCGTTTGACTGCTTGCGGCGTGTGCGGCACCGACGCGCTGAAGATCTATAACCCCGGCTATCCGAAACCCCAAAAACTGGGCCATGAATGCGTGGGAACCGTTGCCGAATTGGGCGACGGCGTCACCGCCCTCCGCGTGGGCCAGCGCATTGCGTTCGCGCATCACGCGCCCGATCCCGATTCGTACTACGCGCGCCACGGCAGCGAAACGATGGATCCGCAGTTCAGGCGCACCAACATCGAGCCGGGCGGCTTCAGCGAGTTCATTCGTCTCTCGGCATTGCATGTGCAACACACGGTTGTGCCCATCCCCGATCATGTGCCGGATTTACGCGCGGTGTTCATGGAGCCGTTGGCATGTTGCCTGCGCGCGCTCGACCGCGCCTCGCTCATGGTCGGGGACACGTGCCTGATCGTCGGTGTTGGCGCAATCGGCATCCTTTTCTTGCCCCTGTTGCGCGAGGCGGGCATGAAGGTGCTCGCTTGTGATGTGCGGCCGGAGCGACTCGAACTGGCACAGCGGTGGGGCGCGTTGGCCAGTGCATTGGCCTCCGACGACGTGCCGGCGCTCTGTCGCGCATATACCGAGGGCCGCGGCGCCGATCTGGTCATCCTAACGGCGCTCAATCAGGCGACGTTTGAAATGGCCCTGCGCGCTGTGCGCGACGGCGGCGCGCTCATGCTCTTCGGCGGTAAGCCGGGGACACAGCTCACGCTGGACTTTTGGCCGGCGTTCTTGCGTGAGATCAACATCCTCACCAGCTACTCAGCTACGCCCGAAGGGTTGCGTCGCGCGATGCAGTTCATCGCGGAACACAATTACCCCTTTGAGC
>JBKBID010000151.1:0-2003 GCA_046299515.1 Thermoflexales bacterium
CCGGCGCGACGGTCGGGCTGATCAACGGGCTGTTGGTAGTGCGCCTGAAGGTCGTGCCGTTCATCGCCACGCTGGGCATGTTGGGCGTGGTGCGCGGCCTGGTAGTCGGCCTGACCAGCGGCCAGACGGTGCGCAACTTCCCGATTGAGTTCGTAGCGCTGGGCCAGGGCTACATTGGGCCGGTGCCAACGCCGGTGGTCTTCCTGCTCATCCTGGCCACCATCGTCGCCGTCTTCCTCTCGTATCACGTGTGGGGCACATACGTCTATGCCATCGGCGGCAATGAGACCAGCGCGTTGCTGACCGGCCTGCCGGTGGATCGCGTGAAGCTGCTCACATACGTGCTCTCGGGCGCGCTGGCCGGCGTGGGCGGTGTGCTGGTAGTGGCGCGGTTGGGCGTCTCCGCGCCCACGCAGGCGCTGGGCTACGAGCTGTTCGTGATCGCCTCAGCGGTGATCGGCGGCGTGAGCCTCTCCGGCGGGCGCGGCACGGTGCTAGGCGCAGTGCTTGGCGCTATTTTGATCGGCGTGCTAAACAACGCGCTGGTGCTGTTGCGCGTGGAGAGCTACTGGCAACAAGCCTTCACCGGCGGCATCATCCTGCTCTCGGCGCTGATTGACCGCTTGCGTCAACGGCGAACTTGATATATCTTGAAAGTTGGCGACGGGCAGACGTCGCCCGTCGCACGCGTGAAGTTCAAAGGAGGTTTGACTCGTATGAACACGAAGCATATTTCGCGACGCACCTTTCTGCGCGCTGCGGGCATCGGCGCCGGCGCGGCAGCGCTGGCAAGCTGTGCGGCACCCCCACCCGCTGCCCCACCCCAAGCTGCACAGCCGATCACCGCGCCGTCTACAGAGAAGAAGCCGCTGACCTTCGTCTGGTCGCCCAAGGCGGTGAACAACCCGGTATTCGACGTAGCCCGCCGCGGCGCACAGGACAAGGCCAAAGAGCTAGGCATCACCGTGGAGTGGATCGGCCCGGAGTCGGCCGATGCGCAAAAGCAGGCTGAGCTGCTCGACGCGGCCATCGCGCGCAAGGTGGACGGCATGGGCATTTCGTGCAACGACCCCGACGCGCTCAAGCCGGTGATTGACCGCGCCATGGATGCCGGCATCCCGGTCATCACCTGGGACTCGGACTCGCCTAACTCCAAGCGCATCACCTTCTACAGCCTGGACAACGAGGCCGCCGCTCGCAAGGGCGCCGAAATTATGGTGGAGCTACTGAAAGACAGCCCGAACAAGACCTACGCTATCCTCACCGGCGTGCCCGGCGCGCAAAATCTGGAGGCGCGCATCCGCGCCTTCCGCGAGGTGGCCGATCCGGCCGGCCTACAGTGGGTGGCCACCGACCCCTGCAACGACGACATCCAGAAGGGCATCGAGGTGGTGGAGAACCGCCTGACCGCCAACCCTGACCTGGCCGGCTACTTCATGGCCGGCGCATGGCCGCTGTTCGGCGACATCAATGCCATGCCTAAGTTCCAGGCCGCAGCAAAGGCCGGCATGAAGGTAGTCGCCTGGGACATCCTGGAGAACGAGCTGAAGTTGCTCAAAGAGGGCTTGGTGCACGCCCTGATCGGCCAAAAGTTCTACGGATGGGGCTATGACGCAGTCGGCATCCTCTACGACATCGTAGCAAACAAGAAGCAGTACCCGCCCTTCGTGGACACCGGCTTCGACCTAGTGCGCACGCCAGAAGAAGCCGACGTGTTCCTGAAGAAGTGGGAGACCGGCAACTGGAGAGACTGATGGCGCTGCGCGAATATCAATGCCCCAGGTGCGGCGCAACCTTCGAGCGCATCATCCGCAACGCGGACGATGAGCGAAGAGTCGCCTGCCCAGAATGCGGCGAACGGCGGGCGCGGCGGCTGATTTCGCGCTTCACCGCTACGCGCGCATCGAACGATGCGCAGAGGGGCAGCGACTGCGCCTGCGGCGGCAGTTGCGCTTGCAGGCGCTCTTGACCGAGAGTCATTCGGTGCCAGGCAGTTCCGGGTG
>JBKBID010000152.1:0-1895 GCA_046299515.1 Thermoflexales bacterium
CAGACCTTACAACGCTACGCTGCCCTATACAATCAGTCCATCCCGCAAAAGGCGCTCGGGCATATCACACCGATACAGGCCCTCAAAAACTGGTACGCTAAACGACCCGATCTGTTCAATAAACGTGTTTACAATCATACGGGACCTGACAGCATCCTTAACCCGTTGGACTCTACGATTTGCAATTGACCTCATGCCCATCTCTCCCAACGACCGCCGCCAATCGCCCCGCGCGCTCGGCCAACACGGGATCATCCTCAGGGAGTATGCGCACGGAGGCCTGGGCCACTCCACATGTTAGCAACAAATAGATTTGTCCGGAGCTGTAGCACATGAATTGTCCGCTTTCCTTGCTGGAGGGGGAAGGCGCGTAGGGCGTAGCCCGGAGCGGCTTCCCCCTCCAGCTGGCGCCGCGGCGTCCTCAGCGGCGGTCTTCATGCCACTGTCCAGCAACTGCCCACCTGCATCGTAGCGCGCCAGACAACGCGGGCCATGGAAGATGGCCAGGCGCCCGTCGGTATAACGATGCACCCGCACCTTCACCTTGACGTAGTGCAACCGATGCCGGTCTTGCGGGATTTGCAAGCGCAGCCCCTCGAAGCTCACACAGTTGTCCTTGCCCACCACCCGCTCATACTGCTCGCACAGGTACTCATGGAGTTCACCGCCGATGAAGGGCACAAAGGCCGAACCCGATTCCATCGCCGGCTGCATGAACTCCCGATTGAACGCCGGCATGTAGACCTGCTGCAGGTACTGGTTGGCTGTGTGCATATCGGTGATGCCCGCCGCCGCCAACTCCCTGGGCAGCCGCGCCTGGTGGGTGCGAAACATCCGCTCACAACGCCCGCGTGCCTCCGGTGAATAGGCCGGGATCATCTCGATGCCCAGCCGCGCCATCGCCCGCCCAAATTGGGTCAGATTCACCTTGTCCACCTTGCCGCCCGCCTCACGGGTGTGCCAGTAGTGGCTGCCCCGATCCGTGTAGAGCGCCGAGAACAGCCCGCGCCGCTCGATCACCTCCTTCACGCCCCGAAGACTCGACGCCGTGCCTTCCTCCTCGACGAGAACATCGAGTAGTGCTCGTTGGTGGCGTCATCCAACGTGATGATCAGGTCCCACTTCTTGCCCGGCACCCACTCATGCGTGCTGCCGTCCTGGTGTAGCAGCATCCCCGGCCAAGGGCTGCGCGCGCGCCTTTTACGATGTTTGCCCCGCCCCGGCGCCTTGGCCACCGCCCCGGCCGCCTGCAGCGTGTTCTTCACCCAGGTGTAAGAACGACCGCCGCCATCGCGCCGCCACCCCGCATAAAAATGCTTCACGCTCCAGCCCTCGTAGCGGCGCCGGTAGTCCTCCACCACCGCCATGACTTCATCCACCGGCGCCTTGCGGTGGGAGGCCTGCTCAAGTCGCTTGTCGATCAGACCCTCCAGCCCTTCTTCCTCATAGCGCCGCACATAGCGCCGAAAACTGCGCTCACATACCCCCAGCAGCCGTGCCGCCTCTTCCTGCGTCAACCGCCCTTCCTGCCAGCCTCCATAGGCTTCTTCAAATCGCATCTTACGTAGCTCCTGTAGCAACTGCGTCCGTCTCATCTGGCACCTCCTCGGCACCAGTCAAACCGGACAATCCTCGTGCTACAAGTCCGGACAGTTTATTTGCTCTCTACAGACCAAGGCCGCGCTGTAGCAGTACGAGCGCGTCTATGGCATCATATTCGGCAATTCAATTCGCATCATAGCCGCACGCAGACCTCACCTGACTCGCAGACCCGATGGCCGCGCACTTCATGGGGAAGTCGCGCCCAACACAAGGAGAGAGTCATGTCTGCGAGAACCTTCATCTACACCGTCCACACCCGTTCCGGCATTCGCTTCCTCATCGAAGCTGACAAC
>JBKBID010000153.1:0-1884 GCA_046299515.1 Thermoflexales bacterium
GCGTCAATCGTCGTGTCGAAGGTGCGCGAGCCGTAGCCGCTCAGGGTGATCACGGTCGGCGTGTACGTCGTGCCGTCGAAGTTGCGGTAGTTCAGGTACACCGTGGCCGGGCTGCCGCTGGTGTTCTGGATGGTGTAGCGCGTGCTCAACTGCGCCACCGCCGAGTCGTTGGCGCGCTTCACGCGAACCAGGGCGGGGAAGAAAATATCGGTCGCGCCGGCGTTGAAGGCCTCGTAGGCGCTGGCTTCGGTGCCGGGAGTTTGCAGCGCGGCGGTCTCGGCGTTGAAGCGGCCAGTGTACTTGGTCTGCGCCACAGCGATGATGTCTTCATTGGACGAGAGCACCACGCTGCCCGACCAGTTGGTAGGCAGCGGGCCGTCGGGCGTTTGGCCGGCGGTGATGTCCAGGCGGGCGTTTTGCGCCAGAGGCTGGCTGAAGCCGGAGCCGGGCGGAGTTGTGCCGTCCGGGTTGTAGTAGGTGCCGACAACGGTGGCGCTGCCCGCGCCGACGTTCATCACGCTATAGGTCGTCGTGCCGACGCCGTAGGGCATGGTCAGGTCGGCCCTGGCGACGCCCTGCAGGCCCAGGGTCGCCGCGCACGCGGCCAGCGCCGCGCGGAAAAGAGTAGCTGGTCTCATTTCATCTTTCTCCTTTCATAATTTATAGAGCTGTCCTCTTCTGCGCTTGAGACAAGGTCGGCCTCAGCGCTTGGCCGGAGTATGAGAGCAGCAGCCATCGCGATCAATACACCTTTTGGCGTATTTGCGCGGCGCGCAGGCGCGCCGCCGGGTAGATGTGCTCTGCCAATAGCTCGGCGCTGTCTTTAGCGTAGTGCGAAATCCATCTAAGGGCTAGCTCGGCTTGAGTTTGTCGGATCGTCAGATTCTCCAGCAGATGAAGAATTGCCTCAACCATTCCCGCTGTGTCGTCTGCAATGCGCGCCTCGACGCCATCTTGAGCGCCGATCCCGTCGTTTGCAATGGATGTCATCACCACGGGACAAGCGCGCGCAAAAGCATTCAGCACCTTGACATGGATGCCGCCCCCTGTCTTCAGAGGCGCAATGGTAATTTGACTCATGTCATAAAGCGAAACGACATTATGCTCAAACTCAAGACATTTCACTTGAGGCACTCTACACCAGCGCACTTGGTCGGCCTCTGTCGAAACGCCGGCGATAAGTAATGTGGTATTGGGGCGACGCTGGCGCACTTGTGGGAAGATCTCACCCAAAAGCCAGTCCAACGCTTCACGACTGCGCGGATCACGAGAATTACCGACATAAAGCATATCTTGTTCGACTGGCCTCCGCTCTGGCACAGCCGGAAGGATTGCTCTGCATGCGTCAAACCATGCTGGCAGCAGGCTAATCGGCACATGTATGGGGAGGAAAGCGCGCAGGAAAGCGCGGTCAGAGTCGCTGTGGCAAATCACGGCATCGCTCTGAGCATACAGACGCAGTTCGCGCGGGATTGCCAGCGCGGCCTCTCGTGCTACTCTCCGCCAGCGCCTTCTATCAAGTTCCGTGCGCAACAGCGCGCGGATGTGTAACTTGGCCACTACGTCTATGGCATAAGCGACAAGGGCGGGGCGCTTTTCTGCGCACGGGAGAGCCTCAACGACGGCTTCCAGAACATGCGGCTGAGTAGCATGGACGACGTCTGGGCGGAACGTACTCAGCGCGCGCGCAGCCTCTGCGCGCAGATTAATGCTGCGGATAAAAGCATAAGCCTGCGGGTGGCGCAGCGAGAGCCACAGCCGTCGCGCGCGGCGCAGCGGATCGGGCCGCACCGGCGCGGCAAAAACCGGGAAGTCGCCCAGCGTCTCCAACAGCGGCTGCTCGTGCGGGCGCACCGGGCAGAGGAAGGCCGGCTGCCAGCCCCG
>JBKBID010000154.1:0-1789 GCA_046299515.1 Thermoflexales bacterium
CGCATTTCTGCTGGAAGGCCTGGTCGCCCACCGAGAGCACCTCGTCCAGCAACACGATCTCGGGGTCGAGATGTATGGCCGTAGAGAATCCCAGGCGCGCCTGCATGCCGCTGGAGTAGTCTTTGAGCGGCACATCTACGAAATCCTCCAGCTCGGCGAACTCGACGATGCGGTCAAATTTGTCATCTATCTCTTTGCGCGTGAGTCCCATCACGGCGCCGTTCAGATAGATGTTGTCGCGGCCGCTCAGCTCTGGATGGAAGCCGGCGCCCAGCTCGAGCAGCGCCGTCACACGGCCGCGCACCGCTATCGTCCCGGACGAGGGCTGGATGATGCGGCTGATCAGCTTGAGCGTCGTGCTTTTGCCGGCGCCGTTTGTGCCGATCAGGCCGACGCTGCTGCCGCGCTCGACCGTGAAGCTCACGTCGCGCAGCGCCCAGAAGATATTGGCCTCTCGTCGGCTGCGCCGCAAGAGTTGAATGAATAGCTCCTGGAAGGTGCGCGGCCGGTCTCGATCGATGCGGAAGAACTTCGAGACGTTGTGGAACTCGATGGCGTTGGACATCATCTACTCGATCAGCGATCGGGGCGCAAGTCTAACAGATCGGCAGGCCGCGCGCCCGACGCGAAGGCGACGGCCGGCCTGCGGATGCTGGACGGTTTGCGCGTCCAGGGCCGGCGCGGCCGGGCGACTCGATGACCTCACCCCTGGGCCATCTTCAGCGAGACGTACTCTGCCAGCGCCTCGCGCCAATGGCGCATTTGATCTATGCCCAGCGCCCTTAGCGCGGCGTTCTCGAGCACGGAGTAGGGGGGGCGGCGCGCCGGCGCGTTGAACTCGGCGCTGGTGATGGGACGCGCATCGGGGCGCAAGCCGGCCAGGCGAAAGGCCTCACAGGCAAATTCGTACCAGGTGCACGCCCCGGCGTTAGTGATGTGATAGACGCCGTAAGCCTCGGTTTCGATCAGCCGCGCGATCTGCTGGGCCAAGTCTTTAGTAAACGTCGGGGTGCAGGTCTGGTCGTTGACCACTCGGATTGGCTTGCCCTCTTGGGCGAGTCGCAGCATGGTGTTGACGAAGTTGCCGCCTTTGCCGCTGGCGCCGGCCAGCCCGTATAAGCCGCAGGTGCGCACGATGTAATGCTTGCGCCACGCGGCGCGGATGAGCAGCTCGCCGGCCAGCTTGCTGGTTCCGTAGGCGCTGAGCGGGTTGGGCGGGTCGGTCTCGACATACGGCGCGCGCTTGGCGCCGTCGAACACATAGTCGGTGCTGACGTGCAGCAGCGCGGCGTCCAGCTCGCGGCAGGTCAGGGCCAGCCGCTGCGCCGCCAGCGCGTTCACGGCCAGTGCCTGCGATGCGTCCGACTCGATGTCGTCCACGCGGTGATAGGCCGCGCAGTTGATCACGATATCGGGCGAGAAGCCGGCGATGGTGGCGCGCACCTCGACCGCGTCGCACACATCAAGCGCGATAGGAGAAAGCCGGTGGGTCTCGGAATCGTTGGCCGTGATCGTCCCGCGCGCCGTGCCCAGCACGTCATGATGGGCGAGCGCCGCCATCAAATCTCGCCCGAGCTGACCGTTTGCGCCGATCAACAAAATCTTCATGACTTTACACTACCCAGAGCAAGAGCGTTCGTCCTTGGCCTGCGCATTATCGCCGAAGCGGCTGCGGTATCATCCTCATGTATGTCCGCCAACAAAGTTCCCGTGGCTGTTCTCGGCGCGACCGGCGCCGTCGGGGCGCGCTTCATCCAGTTGTTGCATGACCATCCCATCTTCCAGATCG
>JBKBID010000155.1:0-1694 GCA_046299515.1 Thermoflexales bacterium
GGTGACGCACTTTTTTAGATAGTCCACTGAGCTTGCGCGCACGGCCGGATCGGCGTGAATCAGGTCACGCCCAGTGAACATCAAGCTATCGAGCCATAGCACTTGATCTTGTTCTCCTTTAGCATCTTTCGCACAGCAGCCGTGCCAGGTGCGCCGGGCGCAAGTTCGACGCTATCGTAGCTAATCTCGATGGCGTCGTAGCCATATTTGGCCAGCCGGCGAATGGTGATCTCCACGGGCTCCGCCCGCATCCAGTTGTGCATTGAAACGAGCATGGTAGTGTATCCTCCGGTTTGATAGGTTATTGTGTTTCCGTATCGCGTACGGCGTTATCGCGTCTGGTTGTCATGCGCCTCTCATCATGTTCTGTTTGCTATGTGACGCCAGAACGGTATACAAACTGCGCGCGTCGGGCGGATGGCCCTGCAACACGGCCAGCACGTTCCGCGCACAGAACAGGCACACTTCGCGATAGGTGCGGTCGGTCAGGCCGGCCACGTGCGGCGTAAGTGTGACTCGCTCGCAGCGTAACAGCGGATCGTCAGATGCAGGTGGCTGTTGCACCAGCACGTCAGCGGCGAATGCGCCGAGCCGGCCTTCGCATAGCGCCTCGACCAGTGCATGCTGGTCAATCAACGCGCCGCGGGCAGTGTTGACTAGAATCGCGCCGGGCTTCATCAGCGCCAGCTCACGCGCGCCGATCAAGCCTCGCGTCTCCTCGCTCAGCGCGATGTGAAGGCTGATCACGTCGGCTTCGCGCAGCAGATTGTCCAGCGCGCGATAGGCGAAGCGCGCGTCACGCTTCTGGCGACTCCAATAGATCACTTGCATCCCTAATGCTTGCCCGATCCATGCGACGCGCGCGCCGATGTTGCCCGACCCAATCACGCCCAGCGTTTTACCGTTCAACTCGATGCCTGCGTAGTCGTTGCGCACGTGCCAATTGCCGGCCTTGACCTGCGCATCCAGATAGGCGGCCCTGCGCGCTGCCATCAGCATGAGCATGATGGCGTGCTCGGCGGTGGTCTGCGCGTTCAGGCCAGGTGCGAAGATCACGGCGATACCCAGTTCCCTGGCTGCATCGAGATCCACCGTATCCAAGCCGGCGCCGGCGCGCGAGACGGCCGCATGTTGCTCCACGAATGTTTGGCGCGGCGTCACACCGAGGCCGGGCCGAACCGGCGCGGTGATCATGCCGTCGTGTACTTCGATTTGCTCCTCCGGAAGCTCTCGCAGTAACGGGTTTGCGCCGAGCGAATATTCCAGGATGATGGCGCTGGGGCTAGCAAATGCCAGGTGTAAGCCGGCGGCGAACGATAGCGCCGACCCCCATAGGTGCGGCGCGAGCGCAAGTTGATGCACTTCGGCCAGCGCGGCGATGCGCCGGCCTTCGGTGACGCCGCCGCAGATGGCCAGGTCCGGCTGCAGCACGTCCACGGCGCGGCGCTGGATGAGATCGCGGAAGTCGAAGCGGGTGAATTCGCTTTCGCCAGCGGCGATCGGCATTTGGGCGTGCGCACGCACTTCGGCGGCGCCGTCGCGGTCGTCGGCGTTTACCGGCTCTTCGAACCAGAACAGATCACATTCGGCCACGCCGTTGCAAAAGCGCTTCGCTTCCGGCACGCTATAAGTGCCGTGCGCGTCGGCCATGAGCTTGATCTTCGGGCCGAGTGCCCGGCGCGCTGCCTGCACCC
>JBKBID010000156.1:0-1684 GCA_046299515.1 Thermoflexales bacterium
GCGCGGATCGGAGGCCGGCGATGAAGATGATCATGGCCATCGTCCAGGCGGACGACGCGCACAAGGTGACGCAGGCGTTGAACGAAGCGGGCTATCGCGTCACGCGCATGGCGACGCAGGGCGGATGGCTGCGCCGCGAGAACGCGACTTTGCTGGTCGGCGTAGAAGATGCGCGCGTCAACGACGCGCTGCGCATCCTGCACAAAACGGCCCAGCGGCGCATGGCCTATGTCAACGTCCCCGGCGAGGCGATGGGCGCGTATAACCCCCAACCCCTCGAAGTCGAGGTGGGCGGCGCGACCGTGTTCGTGCTGAACGTCGAGCGATTCGAGCGGCTGACCGACGAGGCAAAAGGATAATCTGCGTTGGCCGCAGTTGGCTCATGCCTGCTCGGCGCGCGCCTGGCTCAGCCTGGCCCGCGCCACCTTCACCGCTTCCTCGTTTGCGTCAATGCCGATCCAGCGCCGGCCGAGCTTTTGCGCGGCGACCAGCGTCGTGCCGCTGCCGCAATACGGGTCAAGCACCACATCGCCGACGTTCGACGACGCGGCCACGATGCGCTCCAACAACGCCAGGGGCTTCTGCGTCGGGTAGCCGGTGCGCTCCGCCGACACGTTGATCACCGCCGGAAGCTCCCACACATCGCGCAGCAACACATCGGCGTAGTAGCCGCGCGCGTCGCGCTGCACGCTGAAGAAGCGCTTGCGGTAGCGCACGCGCTCGCGCTGCGGGTGAAAGGTGTAATCGTCCGACGCGGTGTAGAACAAGATGACGTCGTGTTTGCGGGCGAAGTGGCGCTTGCCGGCGCCGCCGGTGCGATAGGCCCACACGATCTCGTTGCGGCAACGCTCGCGACCTAACAGCGCATCGAGCATCAGGCGCAAGTAGTGACTCATGCGCACGTCGCAGTGCAGATACAGGCTGCCGGTGTCCTTCAAGACGCGCTGCAGCTCGCCCAGGCACGGCGCGAGCGCGGCGCAATAGGCCAGGGCGCTGCTTTCACCCAGGACGAGGCGCAACGCCTCTAACGCGCCGCCCAGCGACGCCGGCGATTCGGCCAGCGCGCGCCGATAGGCCTCATCATCCCAGCGCCAACTATCGCGGAAGCGCGGCCCTTCGCGCCGCTTGCCGGTGGCGTAGTAGGCATGGCCGGAGTTGAACGGCGGGTCGGCGTAGATCAGGTCGACCGAACGATCGGGGATATGCCGCCGGAGGACGGCGACGTTATCACCGCAGTAGATCGTTCCCGATGGAGTCTCGAAGGCGGGAACGCACATCCCCCAACCCTAATCGCCGCTGCCCACGATCTTCTCGAAAATCGCCCCCAGCTCCTCGTCAGAGTAGAACTCGATGACGATTCGCCCCCCCTTGCGCCCGCGCACCAACGATACCTTCGTGCCCAATACGTCGCGCAGGCGCGATTCATATTCCTTCGCCCCTTGCCATTCCCGGTCGCGCGCGGCTTTCTTCGACGTGGTCTTCGGGCTGTTCATCCGGCGGATCAGCTCCTCGGTTTGTCGGACGTTCAGGCCGTGCTTCTTGATCTCGTCGAGCGCGACCAGTTGATCCACCGCCGAGCTTAGCCCCAGCAAGGCGCGCGCGTGGCCTTCGGTGATGTCGCCTTGCATCAACGCGGCCTGTGCCTGGCCGGGCAGCTTGAGCAAGCGTAAGGTGTTGTAAATGG
>JBKBID010000157.1:0-1644 GCA_046299515.1 Thermoflexales bacterium
TCGCCAACTGGGCGATCTTGCCGTTGATGTAGCCGTAGGGCGCGTTGTTGTCGCGCGATTCCAGGTCGTCGGCTTTGGTGATCAGCACCGGGATCACGCCCATGTTGATCGAAATCTCAATGATGCGGCGGTAGTTGCTCTCGAAGCTCTGCCAGGTGTGCTGGTCGCCGGTGCCGAGCAGGATGAGCGCGACGCTGGGGCGGGTTCGATTGTATTCACATTCCAGCGGCGACTGGCCGTTGCAGTAGGCCGGCGCATGCGCAGGATCGAGCACCTTGGCTGTGTTGAAGCCGCCGGCCGCCGCCGGGCTGTCGTGGGCGAACGAGCCGCGAAAGAAGTCCACCGTCGGCTGCAAGTAAGCATAGCCGCCCAGGTCGTAGTTGCCCCAATCGAACGGCTTGAGGAAGGCGGGATGCTGCGAATTGCTATCGCCGACCACCGAGAAGGCGTTGGGACGGTTGCCGCGCGCCTGGCCGACCTGGAAGATCTGATATACGCGCGGCGAGATGTCGGAGAGGTAAGGGTATTCGAGCGGGCCGGCTGCGGCCTCAGGCGGCGGCGCGTCCAAAGCCGGCGAGGTCGGCAGCGCCGTCGCGCCGCCGATGCTCACGTAGCGCGCATCCACATAGCCCTCCGTGCCGCTGGGCGTGATCACCTTCAACCAACTTTGCCCGGCCACTTGGCCGAGGATCTTCAGCGCGGTGTTCGGACCCAGCCGCGTGATGACGCGGCTCTCGTAGCTCGGGCCGGCGCGCAGGCGCAACCCGCCGGCGTCGGGCAGCACCTGCCCCATCACAAAGTAATCGGGCGCCGGCGGCTGCGGCCGGGGCGGCGCTGCGGTCGGCGGCGGCTGCGGCTGCGGCCGAGGCGGCGGGACGAAATCCACGCCAGGGATATTGATGATCTGTCCGAGCGAGAGGAAGTCGGGGTTGATGCCGGGGTTCGCAGCGATGATCGGATCGAGCGTAACAAAGCCGAAGCGGATGGCGATGTCCCATAGTGTGTCGTTCGGCTGTACCACGTACTGCGTCACACGCGGCGTGGGCGTCGGCTCGACGGTCGGCGTCTCTGTGGGCGCGGCGATCTGCGGCGGCAACGTAGGCGTCGGGAGCGGCCGCGTCGGGTAGATGGTCACCGCAACGGCGCCGGCCGGCGCAGGCGCGGCACGGCTAAGGGCAGCCGCGATGAGCGCCGCGCCGGTCAACGCCAGCAGGGCAAACAGCAGGGCGACGGCCGGTGACGGCGCACGCGGACGAGGCTGCATCGCGCGCATTGTATCGAACCCCTTCGTCCGGTGATACGATGCGCGACATGCGCAAGACGAGCAAGACGGTCGCAGCGGCCCTTGGGCTGAGCGTTGCGCTGGTCGCCTGCGGCGGCGCGCCCGCCGGTGATCCGGCTCAGCGCATCGAAGCGTATCTGCAAGCGCGCGTGAAGGGTGAGGTGGAACGCATGATCACCCTCTCATGCGCAGCCTGGGAGCCAAACGCTCGCCTAGAAGCGACCTCGATCCAGGGGCGCAGCCCATCGCTAGACGCGCTTGCCTGCCGAACCGATGCAACCGAGGGAAGCACGGCGTTCATCACTTGCACCGGCAAAATCATCACCAATTACGACGGCGAGCGCCGCGAATTCGACCTGGCC
>JBKBID010000158.1:0-1565 GCA_046299515.1 Thermoflexales bacterium
CAAAAACTTCTGGATGGTGGTGAAGATCACGCCGCCGGACTGGACGGCGAGCAATCGGCGCAGGTGGGCGCGGCTCTCGGCCTGCACCGGCGGCTGGCGCAGCAGCTCCTGGCAGCGCGCGAAGGTGGCGAACAACTGATCGTCCAGGTCGTTGCGGTCGGTCAGCACAACCAGCGTGGGGTTTTGCATGGCCGGCTCGCGGATGATCCGACCGGCGTAGAAAACCATGGTCAGGCTCTTGCCGCTGCCCTGCGTGTGCCAGATGACGCCCACGCGGCGGTCGCCGGGCTGCCCGCCCGGCTGGCGCCGCGCCAGGTAGCCGGCGGATTGCTCGCGCAGCGCCTGTTGCAGCGCCGAGGCGCGCAGGGTCTCCTGGACGGCGACCTGCACGGCGTGGAACTGGTGGTAGCCGGCCACTTTCTTGGTCAGCCGCGAACGGTCGCTTTCAAAGACGATGAAATCGCGCAGCAGGGCCAACAAGCGCGCCGGCGCAAAGGCGCCGCGCAGCAGCACTTCCAACTCGGACGGCTGCGGCGCAGCGGACGGCGCGCCCGGCTGGCCGAGGGGCGGATAGAAATCCTCGCCGCTGATGGTGCGCCAGGGCTTGAACCACTCGCGCCCGGCGGCCAGCACGCCCAGGCGCGCCTCCAGGCCGTCGGAGATGACCAGCAGTTCGTTGAACGTGAACAGGCTGGGCAGCTCGGCGGAGTAGGTCTGGAGTTGCTGCCAGGCGGCCCAGAGGGTGGCGCGCTCGTCGGCCGGGTTCTTCAGCTCGATGATGGCGAGCGGTAGGCCGTTGACGAAGAGCGCGATGTCCGGCCGGCGGATGTGGCGGTTCTCCGTCACTGTGAACTGGTTGACGGCCAGGAAGTCGTTGTTGGCGGGGTCGTCGAAGTCCACCGCGCGGGCCTGCGCGCCGCGAATGCCGCCGTCGGCGGCGCGATATTCCACCGTCGCGCCGTCTGCCAACAAACGGTGAAAGCTGCGGTTGCGCTGGAGCAGGTCGGCGCCGGGAGGATTGATGAGTTTGCGATAGGCGTCCGCCAACGCCGCGTCGGGCAGGTCGGGATTGAGGCGCGCGAGCGCGGCGCGCAGGCGATCCGTCAGCACTACCTGGGTAAAGTCGGCGCGTTCCGGCGCAGGGCCGCCGGGGGCGATCGCCGATCCCTGTTCGACCTGCCAGCCCAGGCTCTTTAGCCAGTCCAGGGCGGCGGCTTCGACGGTGGATTCAGCCAGGTGGGTCATCATCTCTCCGGTTCTGGTTGGGTGCTCAGTGGGTGAGCCTGGTCGAACGTCCACCGCAGCGGGTTATCGGCAATGTATTGGCG
The DNA here is from genome assembly GCA_046299515.1 of Thermoflexales bacterium. Lineage (GTDB taxonomy): Bacteria > Chloroflexota > Anaerolineae > J036 > Brachytrichaceae > JAAFGM01. The sequence goes on from JBKBID010000158.1 coordinate 1,329, forward strand.
GATGCGGTTCAGGGCGTCCTCGTTGCGGATGATGTGTTCGTAGTAATTGCGTTGCCAAACCGGCGCGCCGGGCGTGCCGCGTCGTGCATTGATGTATGTGGTGGTTTGGTATTTGAAATACGCAACGATTTGTCCCAACGTCGCCCGTTGTTGTAGGGGCGCGGTTTCCGCGCCCCTGGCGGTTTCCGCGCCCCTGGCGGTTTCCGCGCCCCTGGCGGTTTCCGCGCCCCTGGCGGT
>JBKBID010000159.1:0-1539 GCA_046299515.1 Thermoflexales bacterium
AGCATGCCGTCGGCGTCGCCTCCGGCACGGTGGCGCTCCAGTTTGCCCGTCAGGCTTGTGGCGTGGGCGCAGGCGATGAAGTCATCGTGCCGGACCATACGTTTGCGCCACCGCGGAGGCGGTGGTTCACGTCGGCGCGCGGCCGGTGTTTGCGGACATCGATCCGCGCACCTACACCATAGACCCTGCCGCTATGGAGCGCGCCCTCACGCCACGCACCAGAGCGGTGATCCCGGTGCATCTATACGGCATGCCGGCGGATATGGATGCCATCAGCGCGATTGCCCGACAGCACGGCCTGTTCGTGATCGAGGACGCGGCGCAGGCGCACGGCGCGCTGTACAAGGGTCGCCCAGTTGGTGCGCTGGGACATGTTGCCTGCTTTAGCTTTTACCCCGGCAAGAACTTGGGGGCCTATGGCGACGCCGGCGCCGTCGTCACGAACGACGCCGACATTGCCCGGCAGGTGCGCGCGCTGCGCGATCATGGACGCACGCCCGGCCCCGACGGCAAACGCCCCAAGTACGCTCACGCGATTGTCGGCTACGGCGAGCGCATGGACACGATCCAGGCCGCCATCCTCCGCGTCAAACTGCGGCGCTTGCCGGAATGGACGGCGCGCCGGCAGGCTATGGCTCAACGCTACCTGGAGTTGCTGGCCGATGCGCCGGTGGAGCTGCCGTTCACGCCGGATGATCGGCGGTCGGTGTGGCACCTGTTCGTCGTGCGCGTCCAGCAGCGCGCTGAGATACAAGCGCGTTTGTCGGCGCAGGGCATCGAAACCGGCATTCACTATCCCATTCCCCTGCACCTGCAAAAGAGCTTTGCCTTCCTCGGCTACTGCGCCGGCGACCTGCCGCACACCGAAGCGGCAGCGCAGCACATCCTCTCGCTGCCGATTTACCCTGAGCTGGGCGAGGAGCAGCAGGCGCAGGTCGCGCAGGCGCTGCGGCAGGCAGCGCGCGGCGTGTAGCGGGAGACGCGCGCGTTTGTGGCGCAGGGTTATTGCGGCAGGAGCGTCACGCTATGCGCTGCTGAGGATGGCCATGGCCGCGTTGCGACCGTTGACGGCGATGACGCTGCCGCCGGGATGTGTGCACGCGCCGCACAGATAGACGCCTGGCATTGGCGTTTGATAGCTGAGCCGCCTATCCCACATGAAATCGGGCAGGCACTCGCCTTGAAAGATGTGTCCGCCGGTTAAGCCGGTGCGCTGCTCGATGTCGGGCGGGCCGAGCACTTCGACATCAATCACGGCATCCGGAAAGTTGGACACGAAGCGCGCGATGGACGCCATGCCGAGCTGTTTCACCTCGTCACGTCGCTCGTCCCAGGAGCGACCATCGGCGAAAGCGGATGGGGCGTATTGGGCAAATACGCTCATGGTGTGGCAGCCGCGATAAGGCGAGTTGGGCGCGATCACGCTGGTGTCGTGGACGGTCTGGAAGTACTGCTCGGTCCAGAGCCATCGCGGCAGCTCGCCGCGCTGCGCCGCCGCGAAGCCGGCCTGCCATTCCGCCTTGGTCAGTGGCGTGTTGA
>JBKBID010000160.1:0-1508 GCA_046299515.1 Thermoflexales bacterium
GAGCTCACGCAGCCGGTTATGCTGATGCCATCAACATAAGCCATGCTGTTGAAATATGCCTCCGCCCCGTACACGCCACCATCGATGATCACGTCGCCGCCAGACGCGTCGATGCGACCGCCTTTATGCGCCAACAGCGAGCGCCATGTCACGTGTGAGTCCGTCGCCGAGCCGATAAATTTGATCCCTGCCACGCGCACGCGCGAACCGCTTACTATCAGCCCGTGGCTGTAGCCGTTGCTGTCTGGCGTCCAGACGATGCGGCAGGCAGCAGGGTTGACCGTGTTGCCGACGATGGAGATGCGGCCGCCATACGGCTGGGTTTCAATGACGATGCTGTTCGCGTAGTGGTCACCATCGGAGAGCTTGATGGTCACGTTGGCGCGCAATATTTTGCCGTTGAGGTGATCAATGGCTTGTTGGATGGTGGCGAACGGCTTGCCGGGGCCAACTTCAAGCGTGGTCGGTGTGTCTATGATGCCGATGGTATTGATAGCGTTGTTCAGCGCGGCGTTGATCTGGGTAATCTTGCCGCTGACCTCGCTGGTCAATGCATTGCTGGCGGTAACCAGCGCAGCGATCTGGGACTCAAGGCTCATTGTGTATCTCCTTTCAGGTCAAATCAGGTTGGGGTGGAGGATCAGTCGTTGCAAGTTGACGATGGCCGCAGCGTTGGCGATTGCGACTTCAGGCCAGGCGAGCGCCATGCGGCGCGCGTCGTCGATGGCGGCCTCGTTGGCCTCGGCGCGTCCGTCCAGCCGGGCGATGGCGTCGGCGAGCGCATCCAGGCGTAATCCTGCTGTCAGATCGCGGCGCATAGCGTCGATGGCGGCAGCGGAGAGGCTCGCCACCTGGTCGGCCATCGCTAACGACAGACCGGCGCCGGTGGAGTGCACCGTCACTGAGCCAGGCGGCACGGCAGACAGCTCGAGGTCGAAGGCGAGCAGCAGATCTACGCCGGCGGCCTTGTAGGCGAGCGGCGTGGAGGCATGGGACCAGACGGCGAAGAGCACGCCGTTATCGAGGAAGAACCCGACTTCGCGCACCCAGAATTCAGCAGGCCCGTCGGCCAGCGCGGTCAGGTGGATGCGCGATGGCGATAGCAGCTCGCCGTCGGCGACGGTGTAGCGCGCTTTTTCAGCACGCAGTGCGGTGGCGCTCTGTTCAGGCTGATAAGCCGCGTCGCCCAGTGCGACATGGGTGATCTCGGCGGCAAGTCCAGTTGACTGCGCGTTCCACAGCGCGATCAGACCTGCCTCGGTGATAGTTGGTACAAGAGGCGTGCTCATGACGTTGTCTCCACGGCGATGCGCATGACTGCGCGGATGCGGAATGCCGATGCAGCGGCGAGCGCGGCGCGGCTGGCTGGCGGTTGCACCGGGGCGGCGGCTACGTCCGCGCGGCATACACCATGTGTCATGGCTGCGCTGGCAGCGATGATCCTGGCAGCAGACGATGGCGGTTGCACCGGGGCGGCGGCTACGCCCGCGCGGCATACACCATGTGCC
>JBKBID010000161.1:0-1358 GCA_046299515.1 Thermoflexales bacterium
GCTGCATACAATAATGTCACTGCTATCACTCCAAGGAGCGTGCGCATGGCCAGTCTAACCATTCGCAATCTCGATGACCTCACCAAGCAGAGGCTGCGCATTCGGGCGGCAAGGCACGGCGTGTCGATGGAGGAAGAAGCGCGGCGTCTCCTGAAGGAGGCATTGGGCGTGCCCGCTGCACCCGAGAAGTTCGGCCAGCGTTTACTTGGTCGCTTCGCAGCGTCGGCCAGCGAAGAGTTTGCCTTGCCCGGCCGCCGGGCGCCGCGCACTCCGCCACGGTGGGATGAGCAGGCATGATCCTGCTCGACACCAATGTGTTGTCCGAATTCATGCGCCCGCGGCCTTCGGCCAGAATTGTGGCCTGGCTGGACAAGCAGCCGGCCACGGAAGTCTACACCAGCGCCGTCAGCCGCGCCGAGATCGAGTTGGGTCTTGCATTGATGCCCAAAAGCAGACGGCAGGAAGCGCTCACGGAGGCGGCGCGGGCGATGTTCGACGAGGACTTCGCCGGGCGTTGTCTGCCCTTTGATGAAGGAGCGGCCCACCACTATGCGCGCATCGTCTCAGCCCGCACCCGGGCAGGCCGGCCCATCAGCGTGGAGGACGCCCAGATCGCGGCGATTGCGCTGACCCACGGCATGCGTCTCGCCACGCGCAATACCGCAGACTTCGAGCTGATCGACGGCCTTGAAACGGTCAACCCCTGGAGCCACGGCACGTAAACCCGCTGCAACCCCAACCCAAAGCGCCGCATTCATGCCGAAACCCATCGACACCATCCTCGCCCCCAGGCCGCAGGCCCGGCCGCGCATCTACGCCTATTCGATGGCCGATGCGGCGCACGCGGGGCTGCTCAAGATCGGCCAGACGACGCGCGACGTGAAGCAGCAGGTGGCGGAGCAGATCAAGACGGCGGCGATCGAAAACTGCCGCATCGAACTGGACAAACCCGCCGAGCGCGACGACGGCACGATCTTCAGCGACTTTGACGTGCGCGCGGCGCTGGAGAAGAGGAAGTTCGAGATCGTCACCGGCGAGTGGGTGCGCTGTACCGTCAAGGACGTGAAGGCCGTACTCATCGCGCTCCGCACCGGGAAGCCCATCGCGGGCGCGCGCGATCAGAATTTTCCCATGCGCGCCGAGCAGCGCGCCAAGGAGGAATTCGCGGCGAGGCATCCCGCCAATGGAACCCCTATGGCGCACTGCCGCAGATGCGTCTGCTGACGTATCAGATGCCGGATGAGTTGCTGGCGATTGCCAGCGGTGGCGAGTTTGACGAATTCGATCTCAATGAGTTTTTCGCCGCGACCGGCGCAGGCAAGAGCGCGCAGTTCAAGCACAAGAGCGACGTGCAGAAG
>JBKBID010000162.1:0-1159 GCA_046299515.1 Thermoflexales bacterium
TTCGGCGAAGGATTGCACGCGATCTTCGAGCGCAGCCCGTCGGTGCGATAGCAGTGAACGGCCACCCTTACGCCGACTCCCTATCCCTGGTTCTTAATAGTTTCCGCATTTCACAGCCCATGGGTCACATGATGAAAACCGTCCGCCTTTACGCTGCGCATGATCTGCGCGTGTGCGACGAACCCGTCCCCGTTCCCATCGCTGACGAGGTATTGCTCCGCGTCGCTACGGTTGGCGTGTGCGGCTCCGATTTGCACTGGTACAACGAGGCCGGCATCGGCGACGCGCGGCTGCATCACCCGCTGGTGCTCGGCCATGAGTTCGCGGCTGTGATCGCCGACGGCGCGGGCAAAGGACGGCGCGTCGCCGTTGATCCGGCTTTGCCCTGCGGCCAATGCGAATGGTGCCGCGAAGGCCACCCGAACCTGTGCCCGTGCACGCGCTTCAGCGGCCATGGCAAGGATGATGGCGCGCTGCGCGAGTTTATGGCTTGGCCGGCGCGCGCACTCTTTCCGCTGCCTGACGCGATAGACGACGCGAGCGGCGCGATGCTCGAACCGCTCGGCGTAGCGTTACACACAGTAGATCTGGCGCACATGCGGCCGGGCATGCACATTGGGGTATTCGGCTGCGGCGCGATCGGCCTGCTGACGTTGCAGGTCGCGCGCTTAGCCGGCGCGGCGCGATTGTTTGCGACCGACGTGTTGCCGCATCGGCTTGCTGCCGCCCGCGAACTCGGCGCGACCGATGTGTTGCAGGCCGACGCTGACGAGCATACGGAAAGCCAAGCCATCCTCGCAGCGACCGGCGGCCGTGGACTCGACGTGGCCTTTGAATGCGCCGGTGACCAGGCCGCTGTGGATGCCGCCTTCGACGCCGTGCGCATCGGCGGCAAGGTGATCTTGTGCGGCATCCCATCCGATGATCGCACGTCGTTCGTCGCCTCGCTCGCGCGCCGCAAAGGGCTAACGATTAAGCTGGTGCGCCGCATGAAACACGTCTATCCGCGCGCGATCGAGTTAGTCTCGCGCCGTTTGGTGAATGTGCAGGCATTGATCACCCACCGGTATAAACTTGAGGATGCCCCCGCTGCGTTTGCAGCGGCCAACCGGCGGGAGGGCGTCAAGGTAATCATCGAGCCGTGAGTGCGGCGCGCAGC
>JBKBID010000163.1:0-1090 GCA_046299515.1 Thermoflexales bacterium
CGCATGTGCTCCTGCGCGTTGTCGTAGCGCATTGCTGCGCCGGCGCGGACGACATCTCACGTCTGCTGCGCTCGGCGCTGACAACCGGGCGATTCACCGCTCCCGCTCCGCTCCCCAGAGGATGCGCACCAGCCGCTCGCGCATCGGCGCGCCCAGCATCCGGTCGGCCAACACATTGGCCGGGTCTTTCTCGACGATCGTCTTGCGCAACACATGATCGCGTTGAGCGATGGCCGGCCGACGCGCTTCGGCAGTCGGCTGCGCCTCCTGAACCAGCTTTACCCAGGCGCGCACATAGTCCATCATCACCGGTTCGACGACGTCGCAAAAGTCATCGAACGGCAACAAGCCACAAATGGCTATCGGCGAGAGCGTGCTGCGCGTGTAGAGATGCACAGGATTGAACGTCTTGTAGCGCGGGTTGCGCCGCAGCGCAATCCACGCCTCGTTCATCGGCTCCAGGTAGCGCTCGCAATAGCCGTAGTCGGTGCAGGCTTCCACACGCGGCAGAAAGTCGCAATAGCAAAACACATCGGGCGCCGTGCCCAGGGCAAAGCCGAGGTGAGGCACGTCTACCGACGGGTCGAGCCAGCAGGTGAGATGGATGTTGGTGAAGCCGGTCTCCGGCTTGCCGATCCACGAACGCACGACCCAGTCCACGGGGCTGCCGTCGCCGGTGAACGTGGTCATCTGGCCGGCAACGTTCCCCTGCAAGTCGCGGATCGCGCGCACGTCGGCGCAGGCGTGATCTTCACGCAAGCGCAGGCCGGCGCAGATGATCGCCCAGGCGCGCTCGCGCACGCCCAGCAGATATTCGAACTTCGCGGTGTTATCCACTGGCCTGTGCGCGTCGAGCACATCGGCGAGGTGTTGAACGGTGTCAGACATGGCAAGCAAGGTTAGGCATCAGCAGCGCGACGCTACGCAAACTGCAGCCGGCCGGCAATCAGGCGCGCCTGTGTTTCGCGGCTCAGCTTCCATGCGGCATAGGCAAAGGCGGCGCTGCTCAGCGTATTGATGATCTGCTCCGTCCACTGCAATGGGATGGTTTGCTCTGGAATGCGCGCCAGGCCCTGCAAGATGATGATGG
>JBKBID010000164.1:0-907 GCA_046299515.1 Thermoflexales bacterium
GTGGAGGGCAGGCGCGCGCGCAGCTGGTGCTGCGCTCCCATGACGGTGCCGAAATCGGCCACGAGCAGCAGCCACAGCAAAAAGATCTGATGCCGCGAGACCGGTTTCCACTCATCGATTAGGCGGCGCGCCAGGGCAAGACCGTCAGCGTCGCGCGCATCGGCCAGATTGACGCGCGCGATGAACTGCGCCCAGTGCTGGATTTGCGGCACGGCGGCCAGCCGCTCGATGGGCCGGATCGCATGAACGCCATCTAGCCGCCACGAACCATCGATTTTCAGTGGCATGAACGGCGCGTAGATGGCGCGCTGCGCTGTCTGGTCGATGATCTCGACCTTGAATCCAACCTGCTTGAGCGCTTCTTTGATGGCCCACGGCGTGCCCTTTTTGCGGTGCAGCGCGATGGCGCGGGCGAGCAGCTGGCGGCGCCTCGCGGGCGTGTCGGCGAGCCGCCAGCCTTCGAGGTCGGTGACGTGCCACCCCCAGGCGAGCGTCGGCAGCAGGCGCTCATCCAGCCGGTCCACCAGATGGGTGAGCACCTTGTCCGCCGGCAGCGACTCCAGGCGCGCCGACAGGTCGGCCAGCGCCGCCAGACGCTCGTCGGTGGCGATGACGTCCGGATACCAGCTGCGGTCAATCATCTTCCGGCTCCGCTGCACTGACGGTGATACTCACGGCGTGCGTCCAGTGGTGCACGTCGGCGGCGATGTCGGCGGCGGGGTGCGCGAGCGCCACGCGCTTGACACCCGGCACGTGCAACGCGGCGATCAGCGCTGAGCGGGTCACGTCCTGCCCCAGGAGCTGCGCTTTCGTCGCACAGAATTCGGTCACGGCGGCAAGCGCGGCGGCGCGCACGCTCGCGCGGTCGGCCCAGCCGTAGGGGGTGATGACGGCCTCGGCCGTGTAG
>JBKBID010000165.1:0-902 GCA_046299515.1 Thermoflexales bacterium
TAGCTTTGAATATTCGTGCTGTGTCGGACTAAGCGCCGTCGGACAGCCTGGGCGATCACGCTCAGCTCATCCATCAAGAGCTTAAGCTGTTCTGGAAGGAGCGCCTGCGGGCCGTCACAGAGGGCTTTGTCGGGATCATGGTGGACTTCGACAATTAAACCATCGGCCCCAGCAGCGATCCCCGCCAACGCCAAGGGGATGACCTTGGTGCGCACGCCCGCCGCGTGACTTGGGTCTACAAGCACGGGCAGGTGCGACAGCTCCTTCACGACCGACACAGCTCCAACGTCGAGTGTGAATCGCAGATGGTCTGAAAACGTGCGAATCCCGCGCTCGCAGAGAATGACGTTCTTATTGCCTTCGTTGAGAATATATTCGGCGGCCATGAGCCACTCTTCGACCGTCGCGGCGATGCCACGCTTGAGTAAGACGGGTTTGTCGCAGTGCCCGACTGCTTTGAGCAGCGCGAAGTTCTGCATGTTGCGCGCCCCGATCTGTACAATATCTGCGTACTGAGCGACCATATCTACATAAGCTGTGTCTAGTACTTCCGTAACGATATACAGCCCATACTGATCGGCAGCGGCACGTAGCAGCTTCAGCCCCATCTCGCCTAACCCCTGAAACGAGTACGGGCTGGTGCGGGGCTTGAACGCCCCGCCGCGCATAAGACGAACCCCTTGCTGCGCCACAAGCCGCGCGCATTGATAGATCTGCTCTTCGCTCTCAACGGAGCACGGCCCAGCGATGATCGCCAGCTCTGGGCCTCCAATCTGCACATCCCCGACAGAGATCACCGTGCCGTCGGGATTGAATTCTCGACTGGCTAATTTGTACGGCTTCGTAATCTCGACAACCCCTTCGACGCCATCGAGCACCGCTAATCTGTGAGGGTCTATGCC
>JBKBID010000166.1:0-890 GCA_046299515.1 Thermoflexales bacterium
CGGGAGCTGGCTGAGCGGCTCGCCGCCAGACCCGGCGTTCGCGTCGAGAACGACATCGTGCTCAACCAGATCATTGTCTCCTTCGGCAACGATGAGAAGAGCCGCTCTGTCATCCGTCAGTTGCAAGCTGACGGCGTCTGCTTCGCCGAAGGCGCGGCCTGGCGCGGCCGCTGGGTCATGCGTCTGTCGCTCACGGACGCGGCCCTGACCCAACGCGACGTCCACCGGCTCGCCGCCGCGATTCTTGCGGCCTTCGACGCCGTCTCCGCCGCGACCGCCCCTCGTCACTTGGCCGAAGCCCTGGCCTGAAAGGAACCGCCATGAAGTACGACTCGATCCTGGAGACCGTCGGCGAGACGCCCGTCGTCCGTCTGTCGAAGCTCGCCCCGGCGCATGTGAACCTCTACGCCAAGATCGAGAGCTTCAACCCCATGGGCTCGGTGAAGGACCGCTTCGCCCGCGCCGTCATCGAGCACGCCGAGCGCACCGGCGCCCTGAAGCCGGGCCAGACCGTCGTCGAGGCCACCAGCGGCAACACCGGCGTGGCGCTCGCCATGGTCTGCGCCCAAAAGGGCTATCCGCTCGTCATCGTCATGGCGGAGAACTTCAGCATCGAGCGGCGCCGACTGATGCGCTTCCTCGGCGCCAAGGTCGTGCTGACGCCCGCGGCTCTGAAGGGCAGCGGCATGCTCGCCAAGGCTGTCGAGCTCGCCGAGACCCACGGCTGGTTCCTCGCCCGCCAGTTCGAAAGCGAAGTGAACGCTGACATCCACTCGGAGACGACGGCCATCGAGATCCTGGAGGACTTCGCCGGGGAACGGCTGGACTACTGGGTGACCACCTTCGGCAGTGGCGGCACACTCAAGGGCGTGGCCCGGATTCTCAACGAG
>JBKBID010000167.1:0-858 GCA_046299515.1 Thermoflexales bacterium
CGGCGCCTTCGCGACGATGGCACGGAAGAGGACGTGCCCCTGACGCACATCCATGTCGGCGATCGGCTGCGCATTCGACCCGGCGAAAAGGTTCCGGTAGATGGTACGGTAATCGAGGGCAGCAGCGCTGTGGACGAATCGATGCTGACGGGGGAGTCCCTGCCCGTGACCAAGCGGGTGGGCGACAAGGTCATCGGTGCGACGCTCAATACCAGTGGCGCGCTCGTCATGGTTGCCGAACGTATCGGCTCGGCGACCATGCTGTCCCAGATTGTGCAGATGGTGGCGCAGGCGCAGCGGTCCAAGGCGCCGATGCAGCGCATGGCCGATGTCGTGGCGGGCTATTTCGTGGTCGCGACGGTGTCCATCGCCGTGCTGACCTTTTTTGCCTGGGGCCTGTTCGGGCCGGAACCGCGTTGGGTTTTTGGCCTCATCAACGCCGTGGCTGTGCTGATCATCGCCTGCCCCTGCGCGCTGGGCTTGGCCACGCCCATGTCGATCATGGTGGCGACCGGGCGAGGGGCTACGCAGGGGGTGCTGTTTCGCGATGCCGCCGCGATCGAGAAAATGCGCCAGGTCGATACCCTGATCGTCGACAAGACCGGCACATTGACCGAGGGCCGGCCGCGCTATCAGACGACGATCGCAGCCGAAGGCTTCACCGCCGGCGAAGCCTTGCGACTGGCTGCCAGCCTCGACCAGGGCAGCGAGCACCCGCTGGCGGAAGCCATCGTCACGGCCGCGCGCGAGCAGGGCCTGGTGCTCTCACGCGCCGAGGAGTTCGACTCGCACTCAGGCATCGGCGTGCGCGGGCGCGTCGATGGACATGCCGTGGCACTGGGCAACACCGCGCTGATG
>JBKBID010000168.1:0-816 GCA_046299515.1 Thermoflexales bacterium
TCAGCCACTATGCCGGCGCCTCGACCAATGAGCCGCCGCCCGGCCTGATGTCCGTCGAGCTCGGCGGCTATCACGTCGGCGACGTGGAGATCGCCTCCGCCTTCGACATCCACGCCGGAAAGGTGGGGCGGGACGTCTCCGAAGCGATCTTCACCCGGCCCAACAACACCATGCGTTTCGCCGAGCCGGAGGCGACCGGCGTGCGCGTGGCGCGCGGGCCGACGCTGGATGGCCTTGGCAAGTACCTGGCCGGAGACATCGAGGAGTCGGACGCGCCGGCGGAGGACGTCGCCGAGGTGCTCCGCCGCACCGGAACGGACGTCCTCGTCTCCTACCTTCCCGTCGGGTCGCAGCGGGCCACGGAGTACTACGCCGAGCAGGCGCTGGCCGCCGGCTGCGCCTTCGTCAACTGCATCCCCGTCTTCATCGCCTCGGACCCGAAGTGGGCGCGCCGGTTCGCCGAGCGCGGCCTGCCCATCGTCGGCGACGACATCAAGAGCCAGGTCGGGGCCACGATCCTGCATCGGACCATCGCCAACCTGATGCGCGAGCGCGGCGTGCGGGTCGACCGCACCTATCAACTCAACTTCGGGGGCAACACCGACTTCAAGAACATGCTCGAGCGCGAGCGGCTGGAGTCGAAGAAGATTTCCAAGACCCGCGCCGTGACCAGCCAGATGGACCAGTTGCTGGACACCGACCAGGTCCACATCGGCCCGAGCGACTTCGTTCCCTGGCTGGACGACCGCAAGTGGGCGCACATCCGGGTGGAGGCCACCACCTTCGGCGGCGCGCCCCTGAACATCGAGCTGAAGC
>JBKBID010000169.1:0-761 GCA_046299515.1 Thermoflexales bacterium
GGCTTCGTTTTCCAGGCCTTCCACATCCTGCCGCACCTGACGGTGGCGCAGAACGTGGGCTTGCCGCTGGTGCTGCTGGGCCGGCCCGATGCCGAGCGGGTGGCGCAGGTGCTGGACGCGGTCGGCCTCGGGGGCCTGGGCGAGCGCCTGCCGCAAACCCTGTCCGGCGGGCAATTGCAACGGGTGGCGATTGCGCGCGCGCTGGCGCACCGGCCGCGCTTGATTCTGGCCGATGAGCCGACCGGCAACCTGGACCCGCGCACCGCGGCGCAGGTGCTGGCGTTGCTGCAGGCGCAGACCCGCGCGCATGGCGCCGCGCTGGTGCTGGTGACGCATTCCCACGCCGCGGCGGAACAGGCCGACCGCCGTCTGGAGCTGACGTGCGAGGGCATGCGGCCGCTGTGATCTCGCCCCGCCCGCGCGGGTGGGATTTGTGGCGCGCGTTCTCGTGGCCGCAGTGGCGCCTGCACCCATGGCGCCATGCGGTGGCGGTGCTGGCCATCATGCTGGGGGTGGGGTTGGCGCTGGCGGTGCACCTGATCAACGCATCGGCGCTGGCGGAGTTTTCGGCCGCGGTGCGGGGGGTGAACGGGGAGCCGGATGCCCGCTTGCGCGGCCCCTTGGACCGGCTGGATGCACGTTGGCTGGACCGTGCTCTGGCTCACCCCCAGGTGCGCGCCGCCATGCCGGTGATCGAAGCCCAGGGCGTGGCGGTGACGCCCGACGGCCGCCGCGTGCCGGTGCGGTTTCTGGGGGTGGAC
>JBKBID010000170.1:0-697 GCA_046299515.1 Thermoflexales bacterium
CCCGCAGCGCTGGAGCGCGGCTGACCGCACGCCCGAGGTGGACGGGGCTGTGCCCCTGCAGCGGTGGTGGATCGCGTTTGGCGACCCCGGGCTGACCGGCCTGGTGGAAGCCGCGCTGGCGGCCAACCCCGACCTGGCCAGTGCGGCGGCGGCCGTGGCGCAGGCGCGCGCGCTGCGGGACGTGGCGCGTGCGGCGACCGGGCTGGCGGTGGATGCCAGTGCGGCCGTTCAACGCGGTCGGGCAGGCTCCGCCCCTGCAGGGACCACGGTGCGGGCCGGGCTGGACGCTGGTTGGGACGTGGACTGGTTTGGCCGGCGCGCGGCGGCCCTGCGGGCGGGCGATGCCGAAGTGGCCGCCAGCGAGGCGAATCTGGCGCTGATGCGCCTGGCCCTGGCGGCAGAGGTGGCCGCCACCTATTTCGAGGGCTGGGGCGCGCGCGAGCGGCTGCGGGTGGCCAAGCAAAGCCTGGCCGCACAGCTCGACAGCCTGGAGCTGACCCAGTGGCGCGTGCAGGCGGGGCTGGCCTCGGCGCTGGATCTGGAGACGGCGCGCGCGGCGGCCGAGCAGACCCGCGCCAGCCTGCCGGTGCTGGAGGTTTCGGTCCGCCAGTCGATGCATGCGCTGGCGGTGCTCACCGGGCGCGCGCCGGGGGCCGAGCTGCCCCGTCCGCCCGACGCTGCCCCGGCGCCCCCGACC
>JBKBID010000171.1:0-690 GCA_046299515.1 Thermoflexales bacterium
GGGCACGTCCAGATTGGCGGCCCAGAGCTAGTCGTCATGGCTGGCCCATGCTCTGTCGAAGATGAAGACCAGATACACATCCTGGCAAACATCGTTGCCCAAAGCGGAGCCAAAATCTTGCGCGGCGGGGCGTTTAAGCCACGCACTAGTCCCTACAGCTTTCAAGGACTGGGGGAGAAGGGCCTGCGCTGGCTGCGTGTTGCTGCCGATGCGCACGGCTTGCTCGTGGTCACCGAAGTCCTAGACCCCCGTCATGTCGAGCTTGTTGCAACCTACGCTGATATCCTTCAGATCGGGGCGCGCAACATGCAGAACTTCGCGCTGCTGAAGGAAGTCGGGCTCTGCAAGAAACCCATCCTGCTCAAGCGCGGGCTCGCTGCTACCCTCGAAGAGCTTTTGATGGCTGCTGAATATATTCTCGCTGCCGGCAATCCTTCGGTTATTCTCTGTGAGCGCGGCATTCGCACGTTTGCCGATCACTTGCGCTTCACGCTGGACGTTGGGATCATCCCGGTTCTCAAAGAAGCCTCACACTTGCCGGTTATTGTCGACCCCAGCCATGCCGCGGGAGCACGCGACAAAGTCATCCCCTTGGCGTTGGCAGGAATCGCCGCGGGGGCCGACGGCCTGATCGTAGAAGTCCATCACAATCCAGAACGCGCGCTCAGCGACGGGGCGCAATCGCTGCTG
>JBKBID010000172.1:0-661 GCA_046299515.1 Thermoflexales bacterium
TGTCCAGCGCGACGACCGTGTCTGCCACGCGCGCGCGGACGCGGATCACCGAGCCCAGGAAATGGACCTCTTCGATCGTGGCGGGCAGCACCACTTCGCGGCCCTCGGCGTGGCCAAGGTGGATCGCCTCGGGGCGCAGCGCCACCGTGACCGTGGCCCCCTTCTGCGCCGCAATCGCGCCCCTGGCGACGGCAAGCCTTTGTCCCGCAATGGCCAGAAGACCCTGCTCGGGATCCTCCACGGTGGCCGGGAACGTGCTAAGCGTGCCGACGAAGCCCGCGACGAACCGGGTGCGCGGGTTGTTGTAGATCTCGAACGGCGCGCCGGCCTGTTCGGCGATGCCGCCGTTCATCACCACGATGCGGTCGGAAATCGACATCGCCTCTTCCTGATCATGCGTGACGAAGATCGTGGTGATCCCCAGCTCGCGCTGGATCGCCCGGATCTCGTTGCGCAGGGAAACCCGCACCTTGGCGTCCAGCGCCGACAGCGGTTCGTCCAGCAGAAGGACCCGGGGGCGGGGGGCAAGGGCGCGGGCCAGGGCGACGCGCTGCTGCTGGCCGCCCGAAAGCTGGAACGGGTAGGACCCGCCCTTGTCCGGCAGGCCGATCAGGCGCAGCATCTCGGCCACGCGGGCCTCGCGTTCGTCGCGCGGCACGCC
>JBKBID010000173.1:0-661 GCA_046299515.1 Thermoflexales bacterium
GTGCCCTCGGCCTCAGCTAAGAGCTTCGCTTTCGTCCCTTCGGCTTCGGCTAAGAGTTTGGCTTTGGTGCCCTCGGCTTCAGCTAAGAGCTTGGCGCGCATCGCGTCGGCTTCGCCGATGCCCTCCAGCGCTAATCTTTGTTTCTCGGCGTCGGCGATGACTATAATTGCGGTCTTGCGCCCTTCGGCCTCTAAGATCTCTTTCTGTTTGGTCGCTTCGGCCTGCAGAATAATCTGTTGTCGTTGGGCTTCTGCGGGCTTAACGACTTCGGCGAGGAGCTGGCGCTCGCGCCGCACCGCTTCCGCTTCGGCCACTTCAGTCTGCTTCTTCGTGCGGACCAGCTCGACTTGGACCTCCTGCTCGACGACCTGCTGCCGTGCTACAGCTTCGGCCAGGGGGCCGGCTTGCCGAGCTTTCGCTTGTTGCGCTTGGACCTCTGCTTCGAACTGGGCCTTCTTGACATCGCGCTCCTTCTCGGCTTGAGCGATGAGGGCTAAATTCTCGTTCTCGCGCTCTTTGGCCTCGCGCAGGGCCGTGCTGGACTTAATAATAGCTTCGCGCTCGGCCTCGGCCTCGCCGATGCGGGCATCGCGCTTGACTTCCGCTGTGCGCTTCTTGCCCAACGCCTCGATATACCCTTCGGCGTCCCAGATCTTCTGAA
>JBKBID010000174.1:0-333 GCA_046299515.1 Thermoflexales bacterium
GCCCCCACGTGACGTCACGCCCGCCGCCGCGCCCCCACGTGACGTCACGCCCGCCGCCGCCTCCACGCGCATGGAACAATTCGGGAAACCCGTTGCCGGTTCCATTCCCACCGTTGTGCGATCTTTCAAATCCGCCGTGACCAAAGGCATCAACGATATGCGTCAAACTCCCGGCGCACCTGTCTGGCAACGCAATTACTACGAACACATCATCCGTGACGAACGCGCCTTGCACGCCATCCGCCGGTATATTCAGGAAAATCCACGGCGTTGGCACCTGGATCATCACAACGCGCGTCGTACCGGCAACGATCCCATGGCGCGCGCGATTTT
>JBKBID010000174.1:343-657 GCA_046299515.1 Thermoflexales bacterium
GCGGGCCAATGATGAGCTGTGAGATGACAGGAAAGGGTCCCGACTTTTACACCCGAATTGTCCCCGCCGCAGCTTTGACGGAAGCGCAGCGCGCCGCCGTCCTGGACTTGTGCTGCGCCGCCTACGAGGAAGACATCGGCCCGATTTGGGACTTGTTTCCCGACGCAACGCATGTGCTGGGCTAACTGGAAGCCACCTTGGTGAGCCATGCTCTATGGGTCACGCGCTGGTTACGGGTGGGGAAGGGGCCGCTCCTGCGCACGGCTTATGTCGAGCTGGTGGCGACGGCGCCCGCGCATCAGGGACAGGGGTAC
>JBKBID010000175.1:0-636 GCA_046299515.1 Thermoflexales bacterium
CCTGGCCGCCGTGGGCCTTGATGGAGGCGACGGTCTCCTCGACGGCGTCGGCGCGGTCGACGCAGACGACGCGGGCGCCTTCCTTGGCGAACAGGGCGGCGCTGGCGCGGCCGATGCCGCTGGCTGCGCCGGTGACCACGGCCGAGCGGCCTTCGAGACGTCCCATGAATCTCTCCTTCGGAATGCGGGTTCTGGAATGGCGTCAGCCGGCGCGTGCGGCGGCGTCGGCGATGGCGTCGATGAAGGTGTCGTAGAGGGCCTCCGGCAGGTCGTGGCCCATGCCCGGGATGATGCGAAGTTCCGCGCCGGGGATCGCCGCGGCGGTCGCTTGCCCGCCGGCCAGGGGCACCAGGGGGTCGGCCTCGCCATGGACGACGACGGTGGAGACCTTCAGCGTTTTCAGCTTTTCGGTGCGGTCGCCGCTGGCGCCGATGGCGCCGCGCTGGCGCTGCACGCCCTTGGGATTGAAGGCCCGGCGCATGTCCGAGAGCACGCGCTCGCGCAGGGGCGCGTCGGCCCAGGGGTAGGCCGGGCTGCCGATGACGCGCGCATTGCGCATGCCATGGGCCACGAAGGCCTCCTCGTCGGCCGCCGGGTCGGGCGCCGGCGTGTTCAGCACCGCTGCGGCCTCGGGCG
>JBKBID010000176.1:0-615 GCA_046299515.1 Thermoflexales bacterium
CGGCCTGCTCGCGCTCGCTGACCTTGGCATCGAAACCGAGCAGCGCCAAGCGCGCACGCTGGGCCTCGGCCTCCTCCGCGCTGCGGAAGGCGCCGGCCTGCACGAAGTAGTTGAAGGGATCGGCCGCTGCCGCCGTGGCGTCGGACTCGCCGGCCACCGGCTGGGGCGTGCCGGCCCGCTGCCGGATCAGGTCCGCGATGGGGTCGCGCCCAGACTCGCCCTTGGCAGCCTCGCCCTTGCCGGATTCGGCCTTGGCGTCGCCGCGGGGGGCTTCGTCCTTCGGGGCCTCGGCCGCGGGGGGCGCGTCGGTGGCGGTGCCGGCCGCTTCGCCGCGGCCCGAGGGCTTGGCCGACGACAGGCCGGCGTTCGGGTTCCAGCTCTTGAGCCGCTCGACCTCGGTCTCCGGGTGGGTGGGCTTGCGCTGGATCTCGCGGTCCACCAGGGGGATGGGCACCTTGGTGACGTACACGGCGACCGCCAGGGCGATGCCAATACCAATCACCAACCCCAGCACGAAGCCTAGCAACGTGCCGCCGCGCTGGCCGGCGGGAGGATGGCGCAAGGAAGCGGTGAGGGACGCCATGGGCGCGGACTCCAAGGGAACGGGCGATGAGC
>JBKBID010000177.1:0-609 GCA_046299515.1 Thermoflexales bacterium
TCGGCGGCGAGACGCTCGACCCCACCGATGCGGCGGTGGAGCGGCTGCTGGCGCTGCGTGATCGTTACCCGCCAACCCAATGGCCCGCGCTGGCGCGCCGCCTGAGCGAAGCCGCCGACGCGCTGGACGAGGCGCCGATCAGCACCCTGCACGGCTGGTGCCAGCGCATCCTGCGCGAACAGGCGCTGCTCAGCGGCGAGCCCTTCCAGCCGCGCATCCTGCAGGACACCGCCGCGCTGCGCCGCGAGGTGGTGCGCGACTGGTGGCGGCTGCACGTGCTGCCGCTGGACGCAGCCGACGCCGCGCAGGTGCTGGACGTCTGGGGCTCGCCGGACGAGCTGGACAAGGCGATCAAGGATCTGCTCGACCACGCCGAGCCGTGGGCGGCGCAGGATCCGGGCCTGCCGACGCGAAGCCTGCCCGAGGTGCTGCGGCAGGCCGAGGCCACGCGCGCGCAGGCGCTGGCGGCGGCGTTGCCGCTGGCGCGCGCCTCGCTGCACCCGGTGTCGCGCGCGCTGGTGGCCGCCGCCGGCGAACAGTCCGTCGTCCCGGCATGGGAGGTGCGCGAGACCCCGGGCCGTGGTCTGACCGCGCAGGGGCCGGACGGCC
>JBKBID010000178.1:0-581 GCA_046299515.1 Thermoflexales bacterium
GTCACGATCGACGGCAAGGCGCGACCGCTCTCGGACCGGTTCATGGTCGTGGCGACCCAGAACCCGCTGGAGCAGCAGGGCACCTATCCGCTGCCGGAGGCCCAGCTCGACCGGTTCCTCTTCAAGCAGACCCTGGGCTACCCCAGCCGGGACGAGGAGCGCCGGATCGTCGCCGAGTACGGGACCCAGAGCGGCCACGCCGACCCGGCCGCCCGCGGCGTCTCGCGAGTGGTGACAGCCAAGCAGCTCACCGAGGCGCACAAGGCCGTCGCCGAGGTGCGGCTGACCGACGAAATCGTCGGCTATGTCCTGGACCTGGTCCGCTCCACGCGCGAGACGCCCGACCTCTCCAGCGGCGCCTCGCCGCGTGCGGCGGCGCAGCTCGCGTTGGCGGCGCGGTCCCGCGCGGCCCTGGACGGCCGGGACTACGCCATCCCCGACGACGTGAAGATCCTGGCCCTGCCGATGCTGCGACCTCGGGTGATCCTCTCGCCGGCCGCGGAGATCGATGGTCGCCGGCCTGACCAGATCATCCAGGGCCTCGTCGACCTGGCCGCCGCGCCGCGCTGACCGATGCGCCT
>JBKBID010000179.1:0-577 GCA_046299515.1 Thermoflexales bacterium
TTCGGAGAATGCGTCTTTCACCGCATGCCAGACGGCGGCGAGTTTCGGGCCGATCACGTCCCAGTGGCGCCAGACGAGGTAGGCTGCGGCCGCGATGGCCGTCAGCGTCAGACCGATTGGCGTGGTGAGCATCACGCGCCCGACCAGCGCGATGGCGCGCGCAGCCGCCCCCGCGCCCGATACGATGGCGCCCCAGGCGCTGGCGGCAACGGCGGCCACCCTGCCGCCCCAGGCGACGATGGTCTGCCAGGCCAGGCTGGCCTGCATCATGACGCCGGCGATCAGCGAGCGGATGCGCGCGCCGAGGCTGCGCGCCGCGCCGCCGGCCTTGCCGCCGGTGTCGGGCATCCCCATGCCGGGCAAGCCGCCTCCAGGCATGTTGACGACCCACACCTTCTGCACGCCGCCGATGGCAGATGACGCGGCATCCAGCAGGCCTGCGCCTGGCGCTTCGGCGCCGCCTTTGCCGCGCCCGAACAGCCCGCGCAGCTTGCCTAGCGCACCGATGGCGATCAGCGCGGTGCCGGCCGCGGCAGCCAGGCTGGAGAGCGCGGCCAGCCCGCCCACGGCCCAGCGG
>JBKBID010000180.1:0-565 GCA_046299515.1 Thermoflexales bacterium
GTACCCCCAATCGCGCTTGGCATCGAGGTTGCCCAGCTCCAGGCAATCCTGCTTGCCCAGTTTGATGCGCGCCGCGGCGTCGGTAATCTTGCGCGTCACGAACTCCAGCCCGCGCAAGGGCGATTCGTGGTTGAACAAGATGCCGCTGCACCCAAAGATTCCATAGCTTTCGCGATAGTTGATCGTCATCCAGTGGGCATAGAGCTTGGCCACGCCATAGGGGCTGCGTGGGTAGAAAGGAGTTTCTTCGGTCTGCGGAATCGCCTGAACCTTGCCGAACATCTCGGACGTGCTGGCCTGGTAGAAGCGGATCTTTGGATTGACGATGCGGATCGCCTCCAAGAGATTCAGCGCCCCAAGGCCGGTGATCTGCGCCGTGGTCATCGGCTGATCGAACGACACGGCCACAAAGCTCTGCGCCGCAAGGTTATACACCTCGGTCGCCTGGGTTTTTTCCAGCAGGCGGATCGAGGCGCCCAGGTCAGTCAGATCGTACTCAACCAGGTGGAAGTCTGGGTGGGATCGGATCCCCAGTTCTTCCACCCGCCAGAAATTGGTGGAAGCG
>JBKBID010000181.1:0-563 GCA_046299515.1 Thermoflexales bacterium
GGGGGCGGGAACGTCGAGCAGTCGTTGCATGGGTCAGGGTTGCCAGAGCAGGCGCAGATCGGCGGCGGGCGGTGGGGCGGCGCGGCGCGCGCGCAGGCGGCCTTGCGGCTGCTCCGTCAGGTCCACCTCCCAGCCGGGGACGTCCTGGGCCGTGCCGCCGAGCCAGGCAAACAGGGCCGCGACCGGCAGCGGCGCGCCGGTCAGGTCGGCGGTCAGGACCTCTAGGCTGTCGTAACGGCGAGGGGGCTCATGGCCGCGATCCAGCCAGGCGCCCGCGCCGTCCCAGCGGATGGTGGCCACGGTTTGCCCCAGGGGGGTGTACAGGCGCAGCGCGCCGTGGGCAGGCGTGCCGTCCAGTTCGAAGCTGGCGGTCCAGCGCTGGGGGGGCTCCGTCGCCAGGGCGAGGGCGAGCCGCCCGCTCCACGCCGCGGGCGTCGGCGAGGGCGGTGTGGCGCATCCGGCGAGCAGGGCCCCGGCGACCAGCGCGAGCGCCACCGCCCGCCGTCGCGCCCCGCGGTGTGACCTCACGGCTCCACGCCGAGGCGCCGCAGCGTCTCGGTGAG
>JBKBID010000182.1:0-555 GCA_046299515.1 Thermoflexales bacterium
TTTCGTCCAGGGCAGTTCGAGCAACCAATCCAGGTAAGACCGAATGATGCTGAACTCCGGCGCCATGGGCGACATCATGCTCAGGCGCGCCAGCTCCTCCTGTGCGCGCTCGCGCACGTGAGGGGGTAGATCGGCTTTCTCGATGGTTTCCTGCAACTGCCGCACGTCACGCATCGCCAGGTCGGATTCGCCCAACTCGTTTTGGATGGTGCGGAGCTGCTCGCGCAAGAAATACTCGCGCTGCGTTTCATCCACTTCCTGCTGCACCTTGGCGTGGATTTGATCCTCCAGCTCCAGCACATCCAGCTCGCGCGCCAAATGCGCGCTGAGCTTTTGCAGCCGATCCACCGCGCTCAAAGTTTCGAGCAAGTCCTGATGCTGCTCCAGGGGGAGCTTGAGCATCTGCGCCACAAAATCGGCCAGCTCACCGGGCCGCGAGAGATTCATCGCATACACATACGCTTCGTCCGGCAGGCTCTGATTCAGGTTGACCACCTTCTCGAACATGCCCAACACGGCGCGCATCAGCGCCTCGGCTAACGGTGTCTCCTCCTC
>JBKBID010000183.1:0-537 GCA_046299515.1 Thermoflexales bacterium
CCTCCAGCAGTTCGCGCACGCGGCGCACCAGTTCCTGCGTGGAAAAGGGCTTGGTCAGATAGGCATCCGCGCCGAGCGCCAGACCCTTGGCAACGTCGGTGTCCCGCCCCTTGGCCGTGAGCATGACGACGCGCATGCCCGCCAGCGCGGCATCGGCCCGGATGGCCTGGCACACGTCGAAGCCGCTCTTGCGCGGCATCATGACGTCGAGCAGCACCACATCCGGCCGCCAACTGCCGGCGAGGGCCAAGCCTTCCTCCCCGTCGCGGGCCACCTGCACCTCGTAGCCCTCGCGCTTCATCAGAAACTCGAGCGAGATCAGAATGTTGGGTTCGTCGTCCACGATCAGTACGCGTTTGCCCATGGGGGCGTCTCCTCGTCTTGTCTCGGTGTGTCAGGGATGGGCCTGCGGCGCCGAAGGCCGCAGCGGCAGGTCGAAGCCAAAGCAGGCGCCAGCGCCGGGTGTCGATCGAAGCCACAAGCGTCCGCCCAAATGCTCGACGATCCGACGGCTGATCGGCAAGCCCAGGCCGGTGC
>JBKBID010000184.1:0-532 GCA_046299515.1 Thermoflexales bacterium
CGCACATTTTCCAAGGTTACCTGGGGCAGCCGGCCGCCACGGCTGAAGCCCTGGACGACGGTTGGCTGCGCACGGGTGACCTGGGGCACATCGACGAAGATGGCTTCGTGTACATCACCGGCCGCAAGAAAGACCTGATCATCACCTCGGGCGGCAAGAACATCTCGCCGGCCAACATCGAAGCCGCCTTGATGGACACCCACCTGATCGAGCACGCCGTGGTGGTGGGTGATCGACGGAACTACCTCAGTGCGCTGGTGTCGCTGGACCGGGCCGCCGTGAGTGCCTTTGCCCGCCAGCATGGGCTGCAGGGTGATGCCATGACCCACCCCGAGGTGATGAAGGCCGTGCAGGCCGACATCGACCGCGTCAACGAGCGTCAGGCCCGCGTGGCGCAGATCCGCAAGTTCGCCCTGCTGCCGCACGCACTCACCATCGAAGGCGGCGAATTGACGCCCACGATGAAGGTCAAGCGCAAGGTCGTGATCGAGCGCCACCAGGCCCTGGTGGACGCCCTGTACCAGGAGTGAGG
>JBKBID010000185.1:0-524 GCA_046299515.1 Thermoflexales bacterium
ACCGGCAATCGGGTGTGCCGGCACGAACTGGCCCAGCCGATCGGCCAGCGTCTGGCGCGCCGCCTCCACCACATCGCCTTTGGTCGAGCCCACGTCCATGACCAGCGTATCCGGGCCGATCAGCGGGCGGATGGCCCGCAGCGTGTCGCCCGTCGCGGCGACCGGTACCGACAACAGCACCAGGTCGGCACCGGAGGCCGCCAGCAGCGCCGAGGGTGCTTCGACGTCGATCACGCCCAGCGCACGGGCGCGCGCCAGTGTCTGCGGCGAGCGGGCGTAACCCACCACCCGCTGCACCAGTCCGGCGGCCTTGAGGGCCAGGGCGAACGAGCCACCCATCAGCCCACAGCCGATCACCCCCAGTTGCTCGAAGTGGGGGGGCTCCGCAGGCGTATCGCGGTCAACGGCGGTGGGCAAGGGCGTGCTCATCGCCCCCTCACTCCGACACCGGATAGGCGCCCAGCATCTTGTAGAAAGCGCACAGGCCCTGCAGTTCTTGCAGGGCGGCGGCCACATCGGCATGG
>JBKBID010000186.1:0-521 GCA_046299515.1 Thermoflexales bacterium
CTCTGGGCTTCCCCGGCGCGGCGCGGGCGGTGGGACAGGCGTGCGCCCGCAATCCCCTTCCCCTCATCATCCCCTGCCACCGGGTCGTGCGCAGCGACGGGGGCCTGGGCGGGTACTCGCTGCGCGGGGGCGTGGCCCTCAAGCGGCGCCTGCTGGCCGGGGAGGGCGTGGACCTCGGCCGCCGGGCGCGCCGCGCGCGATGAGCTCCATGCCCGCAGCCGCCGACGTTGCCATCGACGCGCAGGGCCTCACCAAGGTCTTCGTCGCGCGGGTCGCCGGGGATGGGCCGCTGCGCGGGTGGCCGCGCCGTCCCCTCCAGCGGACGGTGGCCGCGGTAGACGGCGTCACCTTCCAGGTCCGCCGGGGCGAGCTGGTGGGCCTGCTGGGGCCCAACGGCGCCGGCAAGACCACGCTGCTGCGGCTGCTGGCGACCCTGCTGAGCCCCACCGCCGGCGCCGCCCGGGTGTGGGGGTACGACGTGAGGACCGACGGCGCCCGGGTGCGACGGCACGTGGGCGTGG
>JBKBID010000187.1:0-518 GCA_046299515.1 Thermoflexales bacterium
GGCGATGGTGCAGGCCGTCAACGCCCTGTTCGGCCACGCCGAGCGCACGCTGCCGGACGGGGCGTTCGGCTTTGCGCGCGACGGCACGCAGCCGGTGCCGTTCCTGCCGGCGCAGCCGCGCGGCCAGGCCGAGCGCTGGCGCGACGACGACGCTGCAAGCGGCGCAGCGCTGACCTTCGCGCTGTGGCGGCCCGAGAGCGAGAAGCTCACGCGCGACGGCGTGCGGGAGCGCCTCGCCGCCGCCTGCGCGGCCACCGTGGCGCGGTGGCTCAAGGGCTCGGCGGCGGGGCGCTGCGGCTTCGAGCGCGACGGGCGGCTGCGCCCGCTGCAGCCGCAGGATCTGGCCATCCTCGTCAACGACGGCCAGGAGGCGCAGGCGATCGCGCGCGCGCTGCGACGGCATGGACTCGCCAGCGCCTACCGGTCCGAGAAGACCTCTGTATGGGACGGCCCCGAGGCCGACGACCTGCAGGCGTGGCTGCACGCCTGCGCCCACCCGCACGACCGTGACGCCATCG
>JBKBID010000188.1:0-515 GCA_046299515.1 Thermoflexales bacterium
GAGATCGCGGCGCTGCTGGTACAAGGCGTGGAAGGTGATGGTGCTGTCGAACAACCCGAGCAGGGCCTCGTAGCCGGCGTCGCTGTCGATGGCACCGCTGTGCAGCGCGGCAGCCAGCGCATGCGCCAGCGCGGCGACGCGCTCGATCAGCCGCCCGATGCTCAGCAGCCGCCAGCCGTCGTCGCGCACCATGCGATCGACCTGTGCGCCGGTGATGGCGGACAGGCGTTCGCTGGTCTCTTCCAAAACGGCGAAGGCTTCGGCCTCGCCGCCATCGGCCCGCCGCGCCCACGCCCGGCAGCGGCCGTCGAAATCCGTGGCCAGCGCATCGATCAGTTTGCGCTGTTCTTGCGAGAGGCGTTCGCGGACCTGGTCGGCGGCGCGACGCAGCGCCCGCAGGTTGAAGCCGACGCTGGTGGCGCCGCTGTCGGCGCCCAACTGCGCCACCAGGGCGCGCGCAAACACCCGTGGGGCCTGGGTGGCGTCCGGCACCTGGGGCAGTACCAGCCCGCTGT
>JBKBID010000189.1:0-513 GCA_046299515.1 Thermoflexales bacterium
CCGGCAGTACCTTTCCGCCGCCGTAGACCCAGCGGCGTAGCTCCGTTGCGGCGGCAGCCCAGTCTCGCTGGTTGACCCGCCGCCGCAGCGTCGACGTCTGCAGCCGTCCCGCGCCGAGGTTGAAGGTGAAGTCGACGATGGCAGCCAGCCGCCCCTCGGGCCCGGTCGCCAGTACCGGGCAGTAGCGCAACGTCGCAGCCAGCGCGATCCTCAGGTCTTCCGCCAGGTAGCACTCCGCCTCGGCCTCCGTGATCGGCGGATGCTTCGGATCGCAGAGATGGCCGTAACCAATCGTCCAGTATCCCGCCGGACAGACGTAAGGATGCGCGCGGCCGGGGTCGTGCTTGGGCACGCGATGGAAGCCCTCGAAGCGCTTGGCTAGTTCAATCGCCTGCGGCGGGACGCGGATCACACGTGCTTCCATCTCTCCCTCCGCTTGATGAGGCCAATGGCCGAAGGCGATACGCGGAAACGGCTGGCAAGCTCACGGTAGAGACTGTCATCGGCACGAAT
>JBKBID010000190.1:0-513 GCA_046299515.1 Thermoflexales bacterium
GCCTTCCGGCCACCACAGCCGCGTGGCGACCAGCAGCACGAGCAATGCGCCGCCGAATAGGCTCGCCCAGGCCTGTTTCAGCCCGAACAGCAGGAACTCGTAGGCCCATCCGTGGAGGCGGCTGCGCCCGGCCCACGGCCGCGCGGCAGCGTCGAAGGCCAGGACGCGGCCCTTGATCCAATCCTTCAGGCTCATGCGGGGGAAGCTAGGCGCCGATCGTGGGTTCGCCGTGCAGCCGCGGTGAATTCACTGTGCGCTTGGGGTGCGGCCGGGCCATATGTGGGCCCATGACCAGCTTCCCCACCGCCCGCTCCCAGGACGCCCTCGAACAGGGCACGACGTTTTCGCCGCGCTTCGACGCCAACGGCCTGATCGCCGCCGTGGCGACCCACGCCGAGACGGGCGAGGTGCTGATGCTGGCCTGGATGAACGAGGAGGCGCTCCAGAAGACCCTGGAGAGCGGCGAGGCCTACTACTTCAGCCGTTCGCGGAACGAACTCTGGCACAAGGGCG
>JBKBID010000191.1:0-513 GCA_046299515.1 Thermoflexales bacterium
CGCGCCGCCAGCTCGTCGCCACCCTGGCCGTGGTCGGCGGGGGGCGCTGCATGCTGCGGTTTTTCACCTTCTACCCCAGCCACCAGCGGGCACTGGCCGTCGGTGCGCGCGTGCGGGCGCACGGCGAGCTGCGAGGGGGCTGGGCGGGCTGGACGCTGGTGCATCCCCGCCTGCTGTCGCCGGATGCGCCGTTGCCCGCCGGCCTGACCCCGGTCTATCCGACCACGGCCGGCCTGCCGCAGCCCTATCTGCGTGCGGCGGTCGCGCGCGCGCTGCAGCAGGCCGATCTGTCCGAGACCGTCCCCCCCGAAGCCCTGGCCGACCTGCCCGGGGCCAGCGGTGAGCCGTGGACGCTGCAGGCTGCGCTAGCGTTTTTACATCACCCCGCCCCCCGCGTGCCGGGCACGGCGCTGGACGATCGCACCCATCCCGCCTGGCAACGCCTGAAGGCCGAGGAGCTGCTGGCCCAGCAGTTGGCCCAGGTGCGCGCACGCCGCGAGCGCGACGCCCTGC
>JBKBID010000192.1:0-511 GCA_046299515.1 Thermoflexales bacterium
CAGCCGGTCACGGGTGTTTTCCTGAGCGGCCTGGCGGATCCCGGAGCGGATTTGGCCAGCGGCGAACAGCGGCTGAGTGAAGACGACCGAGGCCGACCGTGAGTCGTCGTAGGGGCCCGGCTGATAGGGTTGCAGCGGCGCGCGCTCCATCTCGAAGCGGGCTGAGACGCTGGGCAGGCCGGCGGCCTTGGCGGCCGCCAAGCGTGCGCGCGAGGCCTGCTCGGTGAAGACCGCGTTGCGCAATTGCGGGTTGTTCGCCTCAGCCGCGGTGATGGCCTGATCGATCGATTCGGGCAGCGCCTGCAGTTCCGGCGGCGGTTCGAGCGAGCCGGGATAGCGGCCGACCACAGACATGAACTGGGCGCGGCTGGTGGCCAGTTGCTCTTCGAGTGAGATCGCCTGGGTGCGGGCTTGGGCGAGACGGGCTTGCGATTGCGCCACGTCGGTCAAGGTCACCGTCCGTACCCGGGCCTTCTCCTGCGTGTCGGCGAAGGACTGCTCGAGCACCTTG
>JBKBID010000193.1:0-510 GCA_046299515.1 Thermoflexales bacterium
GTCGCACAGCGCCTGCAACGCCGCCAGCCGGTCCAGGCATGCCCGTGCCGCGGCCTCGACGGCCAGCAACTGCGGCGCCGGTGTCTCGCGCACGGCACGCTGCAACTGCTCCATCGTCAGCCGCCCATCGGCGAGCTGAGCGGCCTCGTCCGGATGGCGCTCCATCTGCTGCTGGAGCTGTCGTGCCGCCGCCAAATCTCGCAAGGTGTGGCGTGCCGACGTGATCGGCAGCTCCCGGGCCAGACCGACGATGCGATGGAGCAGCCAGGCCAGGTTGCCGATGCGTTGCGCGGCATCCCCCTCCTCGGGCAAAGGATGCAGGTGGTCCCAGTGGCGCTCGCACAGCGAGACGCACAGCCCCAGGCCTTCGGCCAGGCCGGCGTAGCCGCGTTGCATGGCTGCCGCCTCCGTCCACCACATCGCCAGGCGCAGATCCTTGCTGCGTTCGGCCAGCAGCTTGGCACACAAGGCCTCCACGCCCGGCCAGTCGGCCACCTTCAGGGCCGTGAC
>JBKBID010000194.1:0-510 GCA_046299515.1 Thermoflexales bacterium
GAACCACCGGCCGGTTTTGAGGACTATGCTCCCTATACGGTGGCTCTTGTAAAACTAGAAGAAGGACCGATCGTCACTGCCCAACTAACGGATGTCAACAGTAAGGACATCAAAATCGGCATGCCGGTGGAAATGGTGACGCGCAAAATCCGCACCGATGGCGATGAGCGTGGCATGATTGTGTACGGCTATAAGTTTCGTCCCGTCTTGCAAGAAGCATAATCAACCCCTATTTAGCCTTAAAAGGAGTGCGAAGGATGTCTTCCGCACTCCTTTCTTTTTCTCTTGTGTTAAAATTTTCCCATCACCCTTTTCGAGGTC
Source organism: Thermoflexales bacterium (assembly GCA_046299515.1). Taxonomy (GTDB): domain Bacteria; phylum Chloroflexota; class Anaerolineae; order J036; family Brachytrichaceae; genus JAAFGM01. Next base: position 322 of record JBKBID010000194.1, read on the forward strand.
AGGAACAATATGGCAACCCTTTGGGATATCTTCGTTCTCTTTACACGAGTGGCGATGTTTTCTTGGGGCGGCGGACCCGCTTCCCTTGCCCTGATGCAACGCGAAACCACGGCGGCTGGCTGGGTTACATCCGATGAATTTGCCGATGCAGTAGCGGTTGGCAACGCCTTGCCCGGGCCAATTGCCCCT
>JBKBID010000195.1:0-509 GCA_046299515.1 Thermoflexales bacterium
GGGCGCTGAAACCGTCGGCCGCGGCACAGCCAATCACAGGGCACCCGGGCGGGGATGGCGCGTGGCCCGGTAAAAGTGCAGGATGCGCTGCACATAGGCCCGCGTCTCGGCATACGGCGGCACCCCGCCGTAGCGGTCCACCACCCCCTCGCCCGCGTTGTAGGCGGCGCAGACCAGGGCCACGTCGCCGTCGAAGCGATCGAGCAGCCAGCGCAGGTAGGACAGGCCGCCGCGCACGTTCTGCTCGGGGTCGAACGGGTTGCGCACGCCAAAGCGCTCGGCCGTATCGGGGATGAGCTGCATCAACCCCTGGGCGTTGCGCGGCGAGACCGCGCGCGCCTCGAAGTTGGATTCGGCCCGCGCGATGGCCAGCGCCAGTCGGCCGTCAACGGCAAAACGTGGCGCCAGGCGCTGGATGAGCTGGGCGTGGCGACGCTTGTCCGGGGGGAGCGCGGCCACGAAACGCTCCACCACCTCGTGCGGCACCGCCTGCTCGGGGCGTGGCGGAT
>JBKBID010000196.1:0-506 GCA_046299515.1 Thermoflexales bacterium
GCGATGCTGGCCTGCCGGGTGCTGGCGGGTGACTGGGACGAACCGGAGCAGTGACATGGTGGACAAGCGCCGTCGAGTACTGCTGGCGCTGGCGCACAAGGCGGCCGCGCAGCTTGGGATGGATGAGGAGACGCGGCGCGCGGCGCAGGCCGCTTTTGCCGGGCATGCGAGCCTGCGTGACTTCACGGATCAGCAGCTGCTCGCCTGGTGCTGGGAGCTCAAGCGCCGCGGCGCGGACATCGGCATCCCGGCCCCGCCGCCCAATGGTGGCGGGGGCTGGGGACGCCCGACGGATACGCAGTGGGCCGAGATCGAGCGGCTGGCGCTGCGGATGGGCTGGAGCGGGCTGGATGACGGCGCGCTGCGCGGCTTCGTGCGGCGCACCTGCGAGGTGGAGGATGTGCGCTTCATCACCCGCGGGCAGGCGACCGCCGTGATCTCGGGGCTGCGGCGCTGGGTGGCGCAGCGCGAGCGCAGCGCCGGGCAGCGCGCGGTGGACCGCCGGG
>JBKBID010000197.1:0-506 GCA_046299515.1 Thermoflexales bacterium
CGCCCCACCATGGCTGCTGATCCACTCCACCCGCGGCCAACGCTGCGCGGTCAACACGGCCTGCACACGCGCCGCCTGATCGGGGTGGGGTGAAACGGCAGCAGGCTGTACCAGCCACCGCACCCGCCCGGCCTCGACCCAGGCCGCCGGGCCGCCATCGCCCGCGCCGAACGCGTCCGCCCGGGCCGGATGCACCTTGCGCACCGAGCGGGCATCGAATACGCGCCCGGCGAGCGTCACCCACACCCCGCCTGCCGTCTGTGCAGCGCCATCCCCCGCCAGGGTCAGGGCATCGGCCAGATTCTGCGGACCATCGGGCGCTGCCGCCGAAGCGGGCCGCATCGCCCCCACCAGGACCACCGGCCGGCGCGGTTGTAGCACCGCATGCAGCAGCCAGGCGGTTTCCTCCAGTGTGTCCGTGCCGTGGGTGATGACCAACGCCGCCACCTCCGGCCGCTGCAGGTGCCGCCACGCGGCCGCCAGCAGCGTCTGCCACAGGGCGGGCG
>JBKBID010000198.1:0-505 GCA_046299515.1 Thermoflexales bacterium
TCAGAAAAATCCGACAAATCCGACTGTTGCACTTGGTTTTTTACGACGCAACCGCCCGCGTTCCGCCTGTTCCAATGTCTTGGACAAATAAAGGTTCTGGAGGTGGCGATGCGCTCAAGTCCAATCCCGCGAATACGCCGTTGGCGATCAGGCCACGTGGTCGACGGGTTTTATTGGTGGGGGGTGTGGAGTCTGCTCAGCATCGCGCTGGCGGTGGCGGTGGACCTGGGCGTGCGATTGACTTGGGTGCAATTGCCCTGGTGGCTGGATGCAGCGTTGCTGGCCGGCGTCACTCTGCCGCTTCTGGGGCTGGGTTGGCGGTACTTTTTGCGCCATACCGCAGCGCGCGAGCGCGCTTTGCTGCGCCGACGCGGTCGCGCCGAACGGCAAGCGCGACGCGACACGCTCACCGGCTGTTTGCACCGCGCCGGGTTGGTGGAGCGCATCGACCAGATCAACGCCACCGCCCCCCACGTACCGTGCGGTCTGCTGGTGCTGGATCTGC
>JBKBID010000199.1:0-505 GCA_046299515.1 Thermoflexales bacterium
GAGGAAGCTTCTCACTCATGCAGTCACCGGCACGGAGAGACGGGTGACAAACATCGGTTCACGCTCTATCGGGACGGCTTCGCCATCCTCAAGCATGCTTTGAACATGGAGTTCAATGGCTTCTAGGATGTTTGCGCGAGCTTCGTCAATCGTATCGGCGAAAGTGTGGCAGCCAGGCAAGGCAGGCACATATGCATGAAACCCTTGCTCGTCAGGTTCGATGATAACGGTAAAGTTATAGATTGCCATTTTGGATCACCTATTGCAAAGTCATCAACGAACGTTTGTATAGCATCTTAGCGCTGAGACAGCCTCACAGGGGAAAATAGAGGCGCTTATTTCCCTGAGCACCGCCCAACGGCTTGCGCTTCACCTGCGCCGCGAAGCGCAGCGGAGCGAGAGAGCAACCGGCTGCAGCGAGAGGTTGGGCGGCGTGATGCCTGTACTTTTTTATCTTCCACGATAAATCTCTCGGCGGTGACCAAATCGCATGAATCACTATGGT
>JBKBID010000200.1:0-504 GCA_046299515.1 Thermoflexales bacterium
GACGCCTTTGCCGAGGCCGCGGACGGGGACGGGCACACTGCGGTCCTTTTTTGTACCGTCGCCGAGCTGGCCATTCTGATTGTAGCCCCAACACAACACGCCGCCCCGCTCGGTCAGCGCGCAGGTGAGTCTATCGTTCATAGCAACAGCCCTGACGCCCTTGTCGAGGCCGCGAACTTTGACAGGCTGGCCGCTATGTTTGGTTGTGCCATTACCAAGCTGGCCATATTGATTGCTCCCCCAGCACAATACGCCCCCCTGCATGGTCAGTGCACAAGCGTGCTGCCCGCTAAGGTGGATCGCCGCAAAGTTGTAGCGCGGCTGAGGCGTTTGCTGAGCCGGCGGCGCGGCCGGACGAGCAAAAGCGGTCGGTGGAGCTAACAGGCTGTTGAGAAGCGACAAGGCGATCACTGCTGCTGGCGTAAAGCGTTTCATTTGGCCCTCCTTAAAAAGTCATGACTAGGCCGACAAGAACGATGTGACGCAGCGCGGGGATGATGGCTT
>JBKBID010000201.1:0-501 GCA_046299515.1 Thermoflexales bacterium
CGGACCAGCGCCACGCTGCAAAGCCGGCTGCTGCGCTCCGCGGCCGATGCGCTCAAACCGGGGGGCGTGCTCGTCTACAGCACCTGCTCCCTGTCGCCCGAGGAGGACGAGTGCGTACTGGATACGCTGCTGCGCGAGCGAGATGATCTCTGGCCAGAGCCCCTGCCCTGGCCGGTGGATTTGCCCGCGCTGCCCGGCCTGACGGCGTGGCGCCAGCAGCCCCTGCATCCGGACCTGGCACTCGCCCGTCGCGTGCTGCCCACCGAATGGACGGACGCTTTTTTTCTGTGCCGGCTGCGCAAGCGCGGCTGACCTTGGCTCACGCCGCGCGCGTGCGGCCACCCACCGCCAGCGCCGCGCCGACGGCCAGCACCAGCGTCAGCGCGCCGCCCGCCAACGTCGCGGCGTACCAGCCGTGGTCCATGAGCACGCCAAACACCAGCGGCGCAATCGCAAAACCGGTATCCAGGCCAGAGTACACCGTGCCGTAGACGCGCCCTG
>JBKBID010000202.1:0-500 GCA_046299515.1 Thermoflexales bacterium
GATGATCTCGTACATCACCTCGGTGGTGCCCGCGCCGATCTTCCAGAGTCTTATATCTCTATAGAATCGAGCGATGTCGTACTCTTCGATGTAGCCGTACCCCCCGTGGATCTGTAAGCACTCGTCGGCGACTTCGCAGGCGACGTCGGCGCAGAAGGCTTTGCACATCGAGACGACCATGGTGGCGTCTTCGCCGGCCTCCATAAGACGCGCGGCGTGATAGAGCAACTGTCGTGCGGCCTCGAGCTTCGTCTGGAGCTTGGCCAATTTATGGCGCGTAATCTGAAATTCTGACAGTTTCTTGCCGAAGAGCTCGCGCTCCTGCGCGTATTTTATCGCGTCCTCGAGGGCCTGTTGCGCCGACGATGTCGCCGACACAGATGAGGCAAAGCGTTCGTTCTGGAGCCCTTGCATAATATAATAGAAGCCCTTGTTCTCCTCGCCGATGAGATTCTCTGCGGACACAGGGCAGTTGTCGAATGCGAGTTCCCCGGTATCAG